>CAYPGQ010000098.1:0-15939 GCA_964410125.1 uncultured Eubacteriales bacterium
ACAAAAATTTCAATTTGGAGGAAAATGAATGAAAAAAACAGCGATATTTTTTGTGGTCTTATTCCTTCTGATGGGTATGATCCCCGTGTTGGATGCATCACAGGATGCTGTGAAACACAAAACAAGAAAAGAAATTGTCAAGGTTAATTACATCGAGGCGCGTTCGGCCTACAGCATTCTAATGCCCTATATGAGCCGCAACGGCAAGCTTCAATTGGTGCGTGAGAGCAACATGCTGATCATCGAGGATATTCCGGAAATAGTCGAAAAAATCCTTTCGATATTGAAAGAAATAGATGTCAAACCGCTTGATTTGCAGTTTACTGTAGACTTGATTTTGGGATCCATGTCTGGAGACTGGGAGGCAGACCCTTTGCATGAAAGATCGTTAAAAGACTTAAAGTCTGATCCGCTGATAAAAGAATTGAGAAAGCTGTTGACCTATGAATCATTCAAAAGGCTGGATTCTACCCTGATCAATGTCCAGGACAACAGTCGTTCTACGCAGATGTTAGGGGGAGAGGGAATGAGTTTCAGGCTTGACCTGCAGCCCCGGTACATTAAAGAGGAAAAAGGTGATTCTATCCGTGTGGAACTGAGTCTTTCCAGCAGGCAATACAAGAAAGATGGAAGTCCTCTCTCGCTGACCTTGATTAATACCACGCTCTCTCTGCAAAGTGGCGATCGAAGTGTGGTTGGTGTTTCCAAGCTCAACGGCGGGGATAAAGCTTTGATTCTCATACTCTCCGGCGTCGTTAAAAAATAAAATTCAAACAAATTTTTGTTTGTCCATATCTTTCAGATACGTTTTTATGGTCGTAACAGCCAGTGCTGACAGTCCCAGGACCCCGAACATGTTGGTAAATGCCATTCCCCCATTGAACAGATCTCCGATGGCCCAGGCTTCTTCCACTTCCAAAGTTGCCCCGATGAAGATGACACAACAGAATATCCAGCGGAAGGGTTTTTTGATCCACATGCCGAACAAATAGCTGAACGAGATTTCCCCGTAATAAGGAACTGCGATAAGGCTGGAATAACCGAAAAGGAGAGCACTTGCAGCAACGATATATCCGCCGAATCCTGGCATGGCGGCGTTGAAGGCGGCAGCCGTCATTTCGGTGCTTGTTCCTTGTGTCCAAACTCCGGTTATCAACACGGTCATTGCCGTCAGGGTGCAGATGATGAGAGTGTCCACGAACACATCCAAAGACGCGAGCAATCCTTGCCGGACAGGTTCGCTGGTTTTTGCCGAAGCGTGGAAGACTGCCGCTGTTCCGGTTCCAGCTTCATTGGAGTAAGCTCCCCTGGAGAGTCCGTAGCGAATGGCTCGAGCCACGGTCATGCCGGCCACTCCTCCTGTGATGGCCGAGGGTTTGAAGGCTCCGACAAAAATCAAGGAGAAGGCTTGGGGAATGTTGGAGGCGAAGATGGCGATTGTGACCAAGGCCCCTAGGATGTACAGGACAACCATGATCGGGCTGAGAATTTCTGCCATCCTGGCGATGGATTTGATGCCGCCTATGATGACCAACCAGGTCAAGATGGCCAATCCTAGACCAGAAATCCATGGGGCGAGTCCCAGTTCTGTCTTGAGGACTAAAGCTATGGAATTGGATTGAACGGAAGAGGTGGAAAAAAGAGGCTTGCATCCCATGAAGAAGGCAAAAATCCCGGCCAACCAGGGCAGTTTCAATCCGTATTTGATGTAATACATCGGTCCCCCGGCTATCATTCCATCTGGCATGATCTTTTTGAACTTCTGGCCCAGGACGGTCTCCACCAGTTTGGTAGCCATACCCACGATGGCTCCCAGCCACATCCAGAAAACCGATCCAGGTCCACCCATGGCGATGGCCGTGCACACGCCGGCGATGTTTCCGTTTCCGATCACAGCGGCCAGAGAGGTCATCAAGGCTTGGAAAGGAGAAATGTCTCCCTTTCGTTCAGTCTGGCGTTCGCCAAAATCTTTTGAGCCCAACAGAAGACGGAGGGAGAGTCGAAAGCGCCGGACCTGAACGAACCGAAGTCGAATGGTCAGAAAAAATCCCACCCCGAGGAGCATAACGAGTGTTTGGGGCCCCCAAACGATCGAGGCCAAGAAGCGAATGACTCGCTCAAAAATATCCATTTATTTTTTGCTTTTTTTCTTTCGTTTTATTTCTGCTATAACATTTTTATGGAGGGCAAGAAAATAGTAACAAACCAAACAGACGATGATCAACGCAAACCTGAGGGTATTGCCTTGGATAAAAGAGTAGAAGGCATAACCGAGAAGACCGATGAGCAGGAAGAGGTGGAAAAATGCGAATAAATAATCAAACATTATTTCCTAGGTTATTCATAAAAACTGACTATGCCACCAAATATCTTCAAAAATAAAAATTATAGATCAATCAATGATACGCATCGCCATTTTTTATCCTTCGGACGAGTCGATCTTACCGCATCGACTTCGTTGCAGCCCAATCGAAGTAGTCATCTACTACTCATGAGCTGCTGCCTTCCGCTACGGCAATCTCAACTCGTGAATAACCTAGGAGACAAACCAGTTATCGTGATTCTTTCTTTGTTATTCTAGCAGCGTAATAGAGAGGATTTGGATGGTTTCGCGAGGAACGTCCCTCATACCGGACTTGGTCATCACCGGGGAATTGGCGATAACATCCACTACATCCAGACCCTGGGTTACTTTTCCGAACACACAGTATCCCCATCCGTCCGCGCACTGCCCGTAGTCCAAGCCAGGATTGTCCTTGTGGTTGATGAAGAACTGGCAGGAAGCTGTGTGAGGCTCAGCCATCCGGGCCATGGCGAGCGTTCCTCTTTTGTTTTTCAGCCCGTTTTTGGCTTCGTTCTGGATAGGTGCTTTAGCAGATTTTTCTTGGAAATCAACATTCAATCCGCCGCCTTGGATCATAAATCCCTTGATCACTCTGTGAAAAATGGTGCCGTCATAGAATTTTTCTTCCACATAGGAAAGAAAATTTTCCACGGAGAGAGGAGCTTTGTCCGGATACAACTCAATCATGATATCACCTTTTGTAGTCTTCATCAAAACCTTTGGATTGTTTGCTGCTGCATTCGTAAAAGTGGCCAAAAGGAATAAAAATCCCATCAAGGATATTCCCAAGATAAAGTTCTTAGCCATGAATTCCTCCTTTGGTCTGTCTCGGATGCAAAAAATCAAGATATCAAAATCCCTCTTCCAAATCAACAAATTCAATTATTGATTCACCCCTTGATTCATCCCTAAAGGGTATGGCATAAGCATTTTGATTATGTTAAAAAGAAGCTGACATGTTAGAAGAATCTCAAAAAGGGAGGATACCATGAAAATCAGAAACTTTTTAAAGATTATACCTGCATTTCTTCTGGTTTATTTGACCTTGATCCCTAGCCTTTCGGCAGACGGCCATTTTGAGCTTAGTTTTCATTATTCCAGGTGGAGTATCGATATTCTGGGCAATATAATTGAAAATGCCGTGTCTGATGCCATAGAGAGTGAATTGGAAGAGACGATATCGGAAGACATTAAAAATGAGTATGGTTTGGATTTGGTCAGTTACTCACAAACAGTCGATTTTGATTCCAGCGGCCATAATTATGGCTTTGAAGTTCGTTGGTATCCTGGTGGGCTCTATGGATCTTTCAGTCTTGGATTAAGCGTGGAAAAAACAAGCATGAAGGTTGGTTTTACAGAGATTACCAGTGATCTTGAATTCTCGGATAATTCCAATTTTCATGGTAATACGACCGGAGAATTTCTGATAAATCCTCTTTCATTCCATTTGAGTTTACGTTGGGATATTTTGCCGTCTTCAAGTGTCACTCCATACATCACTTTGGGCGCTGGGGCAGCTTCTTTTTCATCCATAGAGAATGATGAAGTATTCTATTCCTACTCTGGAGAGTTGTCACGGCCAGGTTTTGATACAGAAACGGAGACGGGAGGGGAAACCAAAACCATCGGAGAGATCCAAGATGAACTGGAAGCAGATGATGAGGATTTTTTGCCTTTGCCCTTCCTTCCGTTTATCCAATTGAATTTGGGATTGAAGGGGAAAATCACTGAAAATATTCACTTGATGGTTGATGCAGGAATCTGGAACGGATTCATAATCCGCGGCGGCATCGCCATCCGCCTATAATCCAATTTTAATTTCGTGACGGGATACCCGACCCCTTAATTCCAGGAAAGATGTTTTCATCCCAAATATCTTGTTTGAAATCTCCCAATTAAGTAATCAAGTATCCCGGTACCCAATTGTCAAAAAATCAAGGTGATCCAGAAGGTTTGTCTTTGAGTATCCTTGCTTTCTTTGGAGCTTATCCCGATTCCGATCCTCCTCAAGCCGGGATCTGTTATCACCGGGTTCAGATTAGTCGGCCACACACGGGGATTTTCTGTCACATAGGACATTACCTGTCGTCTCATCGGTCTTTCTGGCAAAACAAAGGAGTTCGCCTGTTGAACCTTGAGCTGTCTGGATATGCCTGAAGCGTTTTTTGATTGTCTTCTATCCAGTTTAAGGGGGACAAACCCCATATTTTCCCTTTTTGAGTTCATAGTTTCCAGCACAATCTTTAAAAAATCTTCCTCCGTCATACCCTCATATTGACTAATTGGGAAAAGAAAGATCGTTATTAGGTAGGTTCCTCCCGGATAATCTTTAAGTCGGCCAAACCAAACTCCGACCGCACCGATTTCGTACAGCTCACTGGCAATTCTCTGTGAAATATTCTCGGGTATGACCAGCATGGGTGTTGTGATGACATGGATGTGGGTTTCGCCGAAAAAACCGGCTATGTTTTGAAGCGGCTTCCCTGATGCTCTATTCCGTGACTGTCTCCTTGCGAAATTACCGGCTTTGGTATGAAAAGGCAAGGGGGGCAGTGCATTTTCTTTCCTAATTTTTGTTATCTCATCCTGGATAAGTTTTTCAGCTTCATCTGTTTCTTGCTTTTTCAGCGATTGGAAAAAATCTTGAGTAACAAAATATTTTTGATCCTTGGAATAGACAACGCCGATTCCGACCATGTCATATTTTGGATTGAGGACATTGTCCCTGTGTTCAGGGCTTTCCATGAATCCTTGATGAATGAATGCCGCGTCAAATGTATCGCTGACGGCTACGTTTTCACCGATTTCGATGAAAAACAATCCTGCCTCCACCACTCGGTCCAAGTAGGATTTCCCGGAAGATGAAAGATGAGTCAGCTTTTGTTGGGAGGCCATGTCTTTGCTGTGCTCTATTGCCGCAGCTCTTAGACCCGGCGAAAACCTCAAAGGATTCAGGTCGCGTGCCGTTCTTTCCTTATTGATCCATTCCAGGAGTTTCTCTTCTACGGCAGAAATATCCGGACGCTGAGGCAAGGCGGCCAAACAGACAGTCCAGATCCAAAGGATCATCATTGGAGCCATCAGGAGTTTTTTCACCGGAATTAAATTTTCCTTTACTTTTCCATTAATTATCTTATCATAGGAGTGATAAAAACGAGAGGAGAGTCGCATGAAAAACAAAAGACTTTTTTTAGCTTTTTTCGCCATTGTATTTCTTTTTGTTTCATCTGTCTACACCATCCAAAGACGATCCCAGGAGCTCACTGACGAACAAAAAATCCTACAGACCGTGTTTTCCATTTCCAGTCATGACCTATTTCACTATGTGAAGGAACTGTCTTCGGACAAATACGAAGGTCGTCTCACCGGGACCGAAACATACAATGCCAGTGCCCGGTGGGTGGCATCTCATTTTGAAAAATGGGGGATTACACCGGTCGGAGACAACGATAACTATTTCCAGGCCTTTCCCAATCCCTACACGCTGGTCTTTGAGGATTGTGAGGTTTCCCTCCATGTTCCCTACAAGGACAGCACCATTAAAAAGTACTACCATTATTTCGATGAATTCATCCCGGGCTCCACTTCTGGATCGGGTAAGGTGACAGCCGAAGTGATTTATGTGGGTTACGGCGCCACAGCACCCGAGCTGGAATATGATGATTATGAAGGTATGGACGTGAATGGAAAGATTGTCTTGATGGAGCGTGAGGTGCCTGTGTCTGCGCGCGACGATGAAGAACTCTTCAAAAAATGGCGTCCGTATTCCTTCCACCAGTACAAGCTGGAGAATGCCGTGAAGCATGGGGCCAAGGGGATGATCTACAACTACGGGCCGATCGGCAATCCCAACAACTCGTATGATGCAGGTTTTATCTACTCCCATGTGGGCGATGTCGTGACCAACGATGTTTTTGCCGGAACCGGATACGATCATGAAAAAGTCATAGGAAAGATTCGTGAAACTCTAAAGCCTCACTCTTTTGCCACAGGCAAAGTGGTAACCGTCAAAAACACGACAGAACACCATCCCGACGGCATCGCTAACAATGTTGTCGGATTGGTTGTTGGTTCGGACCCTGAGCTCAAGGATGAAATCATCATTATCGGAGGGCATCTGGACCACCTCGGGAGATGTTACGAAATCATGCCCGGCGCCAATGACAATGCCTCGGCTGTGGCCGTTATGATGGGGATGGCAAAAGCCTTCCACAAATGTCCTGTCAAATCCCGCCGTTCCATTTTGTTCATCGCTTTTGGAGCCGAAGAGCAGGGTGTTGCCGGTTCCGATTATTATTGCGAGAATCCGATTTTGCCGCTCGAAAAAACCATCGGTTTCCTAAACATGGATGGTGTGGGTTGTGGAGACAAGATCAGCGCCACGGCAGCTGAGAATTATCCGGAATTCTGGAAATTCATAGATAATGCCAACCAGAAGTATATCCACCGCATTATCAATACAAGCTATTTTTCCAACATTGCCCGCCCGCGATTGGATGCGGCGCGCTTCATGTGGAAAGACGTTCCCACCATCTCATTTGCTGTTTATGGTTCCCCCTCATACTACCATAATCCTCTCGACAACATCGATACCATAACGCCGGAAATCCTCGAGGATGTAACCCAACTTCTTTTCCTGGCTGTATTGGATATGGCCAACCAGGATTCCCTTGACTTCCGAAAATAGTGGAGCGATGGATGAGATTCCAGGTTCCCACCAAGATTTTTTTCGGACCGGGAAAGATAACACAACTCAAAAATATTGTGGAAGCCGAACTGCAGGCCACAAGACCATTTCTTGTCACGGATAAAGGAATCCGGGAATCTGGAATTGCCGAAAAAGTGATTTTCCCATTTCCGGATATGCCTGTATTCGATGAGATCGAACAGAATCCCAAACACCTGACTATCGATAAAGCCGGCAACCTGGTGCGAGAGTTCGAGCCCGACCTGGTCATCGGCCTGGGCGGTGGAAGCGCTCTTGATGCGGCCAAAGCTATCGCCTTGCTCGCCACCAATTCCGGCAAAATCGAAGAATACGAAGGCCGCGCCAAATACAAGGTTCCTCCTCTTCCTGTTTTGGCCATCCCCACGACCTGCGGAACAGCAAGCGAGGTGACCTGGGTGGCTGTGATTACTCACACCGGGCGGAAGTTCAAGATGAGCATAAAAGGCCCGCTCATGTTTCCGGCCGTCGCCCTTGTGGACCCGGATTTACTCGCAACCCTTCCCCCTTCTCTTGTAGCATCGACAGGTATGGATGCTCTTACGCACGCTATCGAAGCCTACACCGTGAAACCGGCTTCCTACATCACGGATATATTTGCCCGGGCTTCTCTTAAGTATGTTTTCCAGTCCATAGAAGAGGCCTATGATGACATCCAAGGAAACATAAAAGCCCGCGAAAGAATCATGCTGGGAAGCATGCTTGCCGGGTTTGCTTTCGGAAACAGTGATGTAGGTGCTGTGCACTGCATTGCAGAATCCGTTGGTTCCCTCCTGGATACTCCCCATGGTGTGGCCAACGCCATTTTTCTTCCTTATGTGATGGAGTTCAATCTCCCTGTTTCGGCAAGACGCTTTGCCGAGATTTCGAGATTAGCCGGTATCCACGAGGTGGACGATTATGAAGCGGCTCAACTGCTCATCCAGAAGATCAAAAGTCTGTCCAGGAAACTGAAAATTCCAACGGCAAAAGAAATCGGTTTGGAAGAAATCTATTTCCCAGAGATCGCCCAAAAGTCCTTTGCCAACAATTCCAATCCCTCTAATCCACGCGAAGCAAGAGCCGAAGACTATATGCAAATCCTCTCCCGCACCTTTCTGAATCAATAGTTTTCCTGGATTATTCACGAGTCAAGATTGCTGTAGCAGCAAGGCAGTGGCTCATGCAGCTGTAGTAAACTACCGCAAATGGGCTGCAACGAAGTCGATGTAGTGAGATTGGCTCGCCCGAAGGGTAAAAACGGCTGATAAAAAATTATTGAATTTGAAATTTTTTTTTAATGAAAATGGATGAAAGTATCAACCGTTTTTATAAATAATCCAGGCTAGTGTTCGATGAGGATTTGCAGAATCTCCATCTCATCCGCATCAAACCAGATATTATGGCAGTGCAAGCATTTGTCCACCGGGATCACGTACTGATAATTGTACGGCCGGGGCCTCATCTTCGCCCCGCAATTGGGACAGGCTATTTTGGGTGATCTGTCGGCATGGATCTTTTTCCGCAGCACAGGATCGAACAAAAAGTTTTTTTCAAAATCCTTGGCTTTGACCTTCAGGTGCTCGGAAAATGCGACTTCTTTTCGCGCGATGATCCGTTCCATGACCGCAGCATCGATCAGTTTTCCTCCGCAGTCCGGACAGATTTTTAAGGGAACTCCTTCGTAATAATTCTCGCGAAGCGGAATATGACACCGCGGGCAGTTGTTTTGTTTAGAGAGTTTGGTTTTTTTTCTTTTGCCCCATTTCTGAAGAGCATTTTGAATCTGGGGAAATTCTGAGGCCGGCGCCTCGATCTGTTCCTGCATGTTTCTGGTCCATCGGGATGGAAGGAAAAAGTCCAGGAGGAGAAGATCTGCGAGAGCGTGGGGACCCTCCCAGTCACCTTCCGGATTTTGGAGCATCCATATTTTTCCCTCTTGGGGAACAATATCCTTTGGTTCAGGCTTGCCCTCCTTTTTGGCCTGAATCTCTTCTTTGGAGGAGAGAACGATACGGGCTTTTTCCCGGCTCTTGTGGATATTCCAGACTTCCTGGATGATCTTAGCCGGACGAGTCGGCACCATATCTGCAAGCGACCGGATTCTTCTCATCAAAGGAGGATGGGTGTTGAACAGCCGGGAGAAAAATCCGTCCGTAATACCTGTGGATCGAGGGGGTACCATCAACAACGGGCTGTATGCTACGTTAAAATCTCCGATAAAGGAATTTTTAAGATGAGCCTTGTAAATAGCGCGGGCGAGGGGTGTGGGATTCCGGCTGAATTCCACAGCTGCCGCATCGGCCAGAATTTCCCTTTGCCGGCTGATTAGGGTGCTCAGAAGATGCATGATAAGGGTGGAAATGGTGAGGGCTATCCAGACAATGGGTGCCCCGCTTATTTGGGACTGCCCAGAATGGGCCTTAGCTTCAGGATGGACCTCTGGTTTTGACGCATCCCGCAATCTTTCGAAAAAATTGACCAATGAACAAACCAGCGTGATGTAGTAGGTGTCGCCTCGGACGACATGGGCCAGTTCGTGAGCGATCACAGCCTGGAGTTCATTCCGGGTGAATTCGGCGACCAATCCCTCAGTCACCAAGACGCTCGGCGTTCCGTCCGGTTCGATCAATGCCATCGAGTTTATGGCGAATGTGGGAAGGATATAGGGATGTACTTCGGGCAATCCCGCCGCTATCCGCATCTCTTCTAAAGTGTTGGCGAACTGTTTGTGATAACGGTCGGAGAGATCGGGTGATTTGGCTTGCAAACGTTTGCGGATAAATTTGGCGCCGTGGTTTTTGGCATCGAAGTAATGGAACGTGGCAATGATCAAAGCGATGACAACGCTGGCAAAAATGAGGGCTAGTATTGTATCTATGGAGGAAAGCGGTTTTTCTCTCATGAACAGGCCGACAATGGCTGCAAAGGAAAAAACGACCAGACTCACGACGAACAGGTAAAATAGAATCATCATCACAAACACAAAAAGGCTTTTTTGCCACTGCTTTTTTTGTGTTTCGTAAAAGTCTTTGAGGAATTTTCTTTTTTCCACAGCTGCCCTTTTTATTTCTTTTTGTCGGTTATATCATCTGATTTGTGATTATGTTATACAAATCTTCCCTCATCTGCAAATCAAAATGTCTGAGAAACTTGCCTACACCTCTGTTTTTTGCTATAAGCTTCTTTTCATGTCTATATACTTCCTATCCGGCAAAAATTATTTCATTCCATCCAAAAAAAAGGAGAACCAGCGATGTTGCAAAAATCATCTCTGAAATTTTACGCTGTTATTTTTCTTGTCATAATCATTTTTCTGTCTGCTTATCCATCCCAAGCGGCCCAAAAAAAAATCCTGACCTTCGAAGATGTCATGAAGTTCAAGGAAATCCGGAATCCTGTGATTTCCGAGAATGGATTGTGGTTGGCATATGGCACCCAACCTGACAGGGGAGATGGAGAAGCCGTAGTACATGGCCTGAAAAACGGCGCAAAGTTTGTTGTTGAAAGAGGCCACCAGCCCCAGATCACGAAAGATACGAAATGGGTCGCTATGATCGTGCAACCCAAAGCCGTGGAGATGGAGAAGGCTCCAAAGGATAGGCCCAAACAGGGAATGGCTATCCTGGAGACGGGGACCGGTGAAGTTTTGCATGTCGAAAGGGTGCAGAGCTTTGCTTTTGCGGATGATTCCCTTTGGATAGCCTATCTCCACCATGAAGAGGAGATAAAGCCCCAAAAAAAAGAGAATGAAGCTTCTGCGGGAAAAAAACCGACAGCGGAAAAGAAAAAGGAAACAAAAAAGACAACCGGAAGCCTTTTGATCTTGCGCCAGTTGGAAAACGGAAAAGAGAAAAAAATTCAAAATGTCCTGGCCTATTCCTTTGACAATTCCTCCAAATATCTCGTTTTCACTGTAGCAAGTCCGAATGAAAGTGAGGATGGTCTTTTTTATCTGGACTTGATGCAGGAATCATTGCCACATAAGCCGATTATCCAACGTGAAGGTGCAAAATTTTCTGGCTTTTCCTGGACAGAAAAGGGTAGCCTTCTGGCTTTTCTTGCCAGTGCTGTTGATGGTGAAGATGGATATTTTTCCCTCTGGATTTGGGACGGAAATTCAAAGAAGAAAACCCGGGCTGTCGGAGCGGATGTGGCGCCCGAGGGATGGATGATTCCCGAAAAGAACCAAATCTCCTGGAGCAGAGACAACAAGCGCCTCTTTTTCGGTTTCAAGCCTTTGGAGATCCATCAGGCTACTCAGAAATCGGAAGAGAAGGATGAAAAAAAGGATTTTGAAGAATCAGACCTTTTCGATACTCAAAAGATCCTCGAAAAAAGAGAACTGGATGTCTGGCACTGGAATGATCCGCTGATTAAGACTAACGATAAAATCCAGTGGTCACGAACCAAAGACCGGACATACACAGCGGTTTACCATGCCGGTTCCAAACGTTTTGTCCAACTTGCCGACAGGGATATGCCCCAACTGGACCTGAATGATAATCCCGATTTCGCTTTAGGTCATTCCAATATCCCCTATCAAAAGGAAATCACATGGTACGGCAATCTGGAGGACCTTTATCTTGTGAATTTAAAAAATGGTAAAAGGCAGAAAGTAGCGGCTAAACTCGAAGACCGTTCTTCTCTTTCGCCCGAAGGCCGGTACGTTGTCTATTTTGATGATGAACACTGGTGTCTTTATGCTGGGAAAACCGGAAAAACTTGCAACTTGACCGATAAACTTAAAGTGCCATTTTACGATGAAGACCATGACTATCCAGAAATGGCCCCCAGCTACAGGATAGCAGGATGGGGAAAGGATGATGAGTTTGTCCTGATCTACGACAAATACGACATCTGGCAGTTTGTGACGGCCACCGGCGAGTCCAGAAACATAACGGGGGGGAAAGGGCGCCAAACCGAGATGACTTTCCGTGTGCTGAGATTAGACCGAGAAAAACAATACTTTGAAAATAGTGAAAAACTTTGGCTGTCCTCCTACCACAATAAAAAAAAGAACCATGGTTTTTACTCCTGTGAGATCGGGAAAAGGACTGTTACAAAGCTCCTCGAGGAAAATAAGAAGTTTCAATTCCGGGCCAAGGCCAAAAAAGCAGATGTCCTGATGTACACACGAGAAAGCTTCGAAGAATTCCCTGATCTGTGGGTAGCCGATTTGAAATTTTCATCCCCGAAAAAGATTTCCGATGTCAATCCTCAGATCGATGAATTTGCCTGGGGCACACCAGAGCTTGTGGAGTGGAACAGCATAGACGGCATTCCTTTGCAGGGTGTCCTGATTAAACCCGCAAATTACGAAAAAGGCAAGAGATACCCTGTCATTGTGTATTTTTATCACTTTTTCTCCCAGCGGATGTTTGAATTCAACCAGATGAGGGTGAACCATCGTCCGAATTTTCCGTTTTACACCAGCAACGGCTATGCGGTATTCCTGCCGGATGTGTGGTTCGACATCGGGCGTCCCGGGTATTCGTCCACAAAGTGTTTAGTGCCGGGAGTGCAGAAATTGATCGACATGGGAGTGGCTGATCCCAAAGGCATCGGGCTGCACGGCCATTCCTGGAGTGGATACCAAGCTGCTTTTGTGATCACGCAGACCAATATTTTTTCGGCGGCTGTGGCAGGCGCCCCGGTCTCTAATATGACCAGCGCCTACAGCGGCATTCGGTGGCAATCAGGCCTTGCCCGCCAGATGCAGTATGAACAGGAGCAGAGCCGGATCGGCGGAAGCCTTTGGGAATATCCCGAACGATATATCGAGAACTCGCCGGTGTTTTTTGCCGACCGCATACAAACCCCCTTACTTATCCAGTTCGGGGATGAGGACGGGGCTGTGCCCTGGTACCAGGGTATCGAGCTTTACCTGGCCATGCGCCGCCTCCAAAAGGACTGCATTTTTCTCCAGTACCGTGGCGAGCCCCACCATCTGAGGAAATATCCGAATAAACTCGACTATTCGATTAAGATGAAGCAATACTTTGACCATTACCTCAAAGGCATGCCGGCTCCTGAATGGATCAAAAAAGGCGTGCCATACCGCGGCAAATAAAGCATAATACATGGTGCTTAATCCTTCAAAGGAGGGAGGAATGACAAAAAGAAAACTTTGGAATTTTGTGCTGGTCTTTTTGCTTATCGCCCCGATAGTTTCGGCTCAGGTCACAGGCCCTGAGCAGTTTCTGGGTTTTAAAGTGGGAACGGATAAAAACTTGGCAGATATGTTTCAGATCATCGAATATTTCCGAATGCTGGACGAGCAGAGCGGTAGGATCCTGGTCCAGGAGGTCGGAAAGACGACAGAAGGAAATCCGTTTGTCGTGGCCATAATTACATCCGCAAAAAACCAAAAAGACCTCAAAAAATATCAAAAATACCAGCAACTCCTGGCCGACCCGCGAAAGATCTCAGACGCTGATGCACAAAAAATTATCGCCGAAGGCAAAACCATCGTGATGGTTAACTGTTCGCTCCATGCCTCAGAGATCGGCGCCTGCCAGATGTCCATGGAGATGGCGTATGACTTGGCCACAAAAAATGATGCCACAACCAAAGAAATCCTGGATAACGTCATCCTCCTTCTCATACCGATGCACAACCCCGATGGGATTCAGATGGTGGTGGACTGGTACAAAAAAAATGTCGGTACAAACTATGAGGGAGGCCGGATGCCCTGGCTCTACCACAAATACGTGGGACACGACAACAACCGCGATTGGTACATGTTCACCCAGGTTGAATCGCGGCTAACCTTGAAAGTGCACAATGCCTGGCATCCCCAGGTTATCGTGGACATGCACCAGATGGGAAGCCGTGGCGCGCGGCTTTTTGTCCCGCCATATGTCGATCCCTACGAACCAAATGTCGATCCCATCCTCCGCCAGCAGGTGGCCATGATGGGTACGTTTATCGCCTCAGAATTAACGGCACAGGGAAAGGCCGGGGTGGCTCACAGCATAGGATTCGATGCCTGGACGCCTGCCAGAGCCTATCATCACTATCATGGGGGTATCCGGATTTTGACCGAAGCGGCCAGTGTTCAAGGAGCCACTCCGATAACGGTGAGATTTGAAGATCTGTCCGCCTCTGTGAAAGAGGCTTCAGTCAAGATGCCGTTACCCTGGAAGGGCGGTGAATGGAAGCTCCGGGATATCGTGGAGTATGATTACGCGGCCGTAAAAGCGGCCTTGACGAACGCTGCAAGACTTCGTGAGAACTGGCTTCGGAATTTCTACAGGATCCACAAAAAAGCGGTTACCCGCAGCGAACCTCCGTATGCCTTTATCATTCCGGTTAATCAAAGGGATTTGTCCACGGCAGTCAAAATGCTGAATGTGTTGAAGCTGGGTGATGTGGAAATTCATAGGGCATCAGACTCTTTCGAAGTAAATGGGTACGAATATCCGGCAGGGAGTTTTATTGTTTACATGGCCCAGCCGTACGGTGGATTTGCCAAAACACTATTAGAGAGGCAGGTCTATCCAGAAATTCGGGAAACGCCTGGTGGGCCTCTGAAGATCCCGTATGATGTGGTGGGCCATACGCTGCCCCTCCTGATGGGAGTGGATGTGGTCAAGGCCAATAATCCCTTCCAGGTCGATGATGTGCTTCTCGATGAAATAAATATGCAAAAGGGAAAGCTTGAGACTGTTGAAAGTGCCTATGGTTATGCTTGGGGGCATGCCACCAATGATGACATCGTAGCATTAAACAGGTTGATGGATAAGGAATACACAGTTTTTTGGATGGCTGAGAAATTTGAAGCCAATGGAAAAACCTATCCAGAGGGGACGATGATCGTCAAAAACCAGGATGGCCTGTTGGATGACATCGGATCGATCATTCAAAATCTCTGGGTCCATTTTGACGGGTTGTTGGCTGAGCCGAATGTAAAGACCTATGCCCTGAAACAACCGCGGGTCGGCCTTTACAAGAGCTGGACTGCATCGATGGATGAGGGATGGACACGCTGGGTTCTCGAACAGTATGAAATTCCCTTCAAGAGTGTTTTTGATAAGGAGATCCGGAGGGGTGATTTAAACGAAATCCTAGATGTGCTTGTTATCCCCGATCTCAGAGAGAGTGCTATTATCAGAGGAGCGCCGGAGACAGCGGTTCCTGCGGAATATGCTGGCGGGATCGGTGAAATGGGGCTAATAAATCTGAACGAATTTGTGAAAAAAGGCGGCACTGTGATCACACTGAATGGAGGGGCAGATTTTGCGATAAAAAATCTCCACTTGGCTGTTGAGAACAGCGTGGATGGATTGGACAGGAAAGACTTTTTCATTCCGGGTTCTATCCTCAAAGCTTTGAATGACACGTCTCACCCGATTGCTTACGGTTATGAAAGGTTGTCGGCCATCTTTTTCCGCAGGAGCCCGGCATTTTCGGTGAATGAAGGCCACAGTGTTGTCAAATATCCGACTCACTCCCTACTTAGCGGGTGGTTGACCGGAGAGGATAAACTGGTTATCAAGAGTGCTATCGTAGATGTTCCTTGCGGCGAGGGAAAGGTCATCCTGATCGGTTTTCCTGTGGTCTACCGCGGCCAATCCCACGGAACTTTCCGGTACTTGTTCAATGCTATCTACTACGGCCCTGCTAAGCTGATTGATTAGAGTTATGTTACAATTGTCATTACGAGGCCTTTAAGGCCGAAGTAATCGCCGGGCCTTGCGATGACTGGTAAGTTTACTTATAGGAGGAACCAAAATGAAAAATATCATTATTTTTGCCATTTCCTTTTTTGTTATCTTTGCATTTGCCGGTCTTGGTCTCCGTGCCCAAGAAGTCACGTTTAAGTGGTTTGGTCAGGCTTGTTTTTTGATCGAGACATCTCAAAACACACAGATCATCACCGATCCTA
>CAYPGQ010000099.1:0-15866 GCA_964410125.1 uncultured Eubacteriales bacterium
TGAGGGATTTTGGGATTCTTGATGTAGAACACCCAGGCGATAAAAATGCCTGTTACAGCCACGGCTACCGAGATCAAAATCAGCATCCATTCCGTTCCCAAGCTCAAGTGGACTTCATGAGCTTGATGTATAACCGGTTCCAAAAACCGGCCGAAAAAGTTCAGGTTTTTCCCGACGACAACAGGTAGGCCGATATAACCGGCAGCGATCGAAAAGAAAGCCAGAAAAACAAGAGGGATAGTCATCGCAGGGGGGGATTCATGCAGATGTTTTTTGGCTTTGGGTGTGAGACGTTCATTGCCGAAAAAGGTTAGAAAAATCAGGCGGAACATGTAAAAGGCGGTTAAAACCGCGCCAAATATGCCGAGAGCCCAGACAAAATACTGGCCGTTGGCATAGGCGCTTGTCAAAATTGCATCCTTAGAAAAGAATCCGGATAAAAAAGGAATCCCTGCAATTGCTATGGCGCCGATCAGGAACGTGGGGTAGGTGAGGGGAAGATATTTCCTCAGACCTCCCATCTTTTGCATGTTCAACTCGCCAGACAAGGCATGCATCACGCTTCCGGCGGCCAAAAACAAAAGGCTCTTGAAAAAAGCGTGAGTGTACAGATGAAACATGCCTGCTGCATAGGCGCCAACTCCGCATCCGATAAACATGTATCCGATCTGGGATATTGTCGAGTAAGCCAATACCCTCTTGATGTCGTTTTGCGTCAATGCCATGGTGGCAGCAAAAACAGCTGTTACCGCCCCGATGATGGCAACGATAGAATTAGCAGAACCAGAAAATGTGTAAAGGACGTTCATCCGGGCGACCATGTAAACGCCGGCCGTGACCATGGTTGCCGCGTGGATGAGGGCACTGACAGGTGTCGGACCTTCCATCGCATCGGGAAGCCAGATATACAAAGGAATTTGTGCGGATTTTCCTGTAGCCCCGGCAAAAAGAAGGATGGCGATCAAAGTTGCCAAACCCTGTGTAATCGCACCGCCACCGATAGCTGCGTTTATAACGCTGAACTCTCCGCTTCCAATATTAATAAAGATGAATAATATGCCGAGGAGAAAAGCGGCATCGCCGATCCGGTTCACGATAAAAGCTTTTTTGCCGGCATTGGCTGCCGAGTGTTTATCGAACCAAAATCCGATCAATAAATAGGAACAGAGACCGACTCCTTCCCATCCCACGAACATCACAACAAGATTGGATCCCATCACAAGAATGAGCATGGCGAAGGTAAAAAGGTTCAAATAAGTGAAATAGCGTGTGTATCCCTCGTCATCGGCCATGTATCCCACGGAATACCAATGGATAAGAAAACCCACGCCTGTGACCACCAGGGTCATGATCGAGGAGAGAGGATCGAGCTGGAGAGCAAGGTCCGCATTGAAACTTCCGGCATGGATCCAGGAGAACAGGTTTTTTAAAATTGGAAGATGCTCGTGGCTGGTCTGGAGAAGTCCGATAAAGGAAATGACTGAGATGGCAAAGGAAGCAAAAACGGCAAAACAGGCCTGAAACGAAACATATTTTTTAGGAAGTTTTTGCCCGAACAAGGCCAGAATGAGTGTGCTCAAAGCTGGGATAAACGGAATCAGCCAGAAGTAATCAGTCATTTTATCCTTTCATCAATTTTATATCTTCGGATTTTATGGTTTTCTTTTTTCGGAATATCAAAAGGATTATGGCCAACCCCACAGCGGCTTCGGAGGCCGCTACGGTGATCACAAAAAAGACAATAATTTGGCCATCCAGGGAACCTGCCGACTTGGCAAATGCAAGGAAAGCCAGATTGGCGGCATTGAACATGATCTCAATCGACATAAACTGGGTGATCAGATCCCGTTTGACAAAAAATGCGATTGTCCCAAGAACAAAAAGGATGATGCTCAGAATCAAAAAATAGTTAACCGGAATCATTCCTTGTCTCTCTTTTTAACCAGCACGATCGCACCGACCAAAGCTGAAATAATCAATATGGATGTGATCTCGAACGGATACAGGTATTTGGTGAACAGCAGCCGGCCGAGGTCAGTCGGGCTGCCCAATTTTTCCAAGGCAGCGGAGCTGACTGGTTCCAGAGTCCCTTTTACGGTTAGAACTAGCTCCACTATAAGAACAACAGCGATAACAACAGCAAAATACATTGTCCATTTCTTTTTTTCTGGCCCTACGCCTTTTTTCAGGTTGACCATCATGACGACAAAGATAAAAAGTATCATGATGGCCCCTGCATATATTATAATTTGGACTACTGCGATAAACGGAGCCTCGAGAAGGCCAAACAGACCGCCCATACAGACAAATGCTACAATCAAGAAGAGGGCATTGTAGGCCTGATCTTTGGATGCGATCATACCCAAGACTGATGCTATGCAGATGATTGCGAGTAGAAAAAACAAAAAATGAGCCATTTTTTAAGTCACTAATTATATTTTTTGCCATCCTGCAATGTCAAGGTTTTTTTGCTATCAAAACACTTTACTTTTTGCACAATTGTTTTGACAAAAAAAATCATAGTGTTATAATAATTTCCGGTACTGCGGGGTAGAGCAGTCTGGTAGCTCGTCGGGCTCATAACCCGGAGGTCGCTGGTTCAAATCCAGCCCCCGCTACCATCTTATTTCCCCTGTTTTTCCCTGAAAAAATTCTTACTTTCTCTCTCTTTTCGTTTTAGCAACCGTACGCAAACGTAGGCGATTTTAAGCATTTCTGGTGACAAACTGGTGACAAATGGGGAGGAATTCGTCTATGGATAGAGCAACGGATTCCTAATCCGTGTGTCGCCAGTTCGAGTCTGGCCAGGGGTACTCCTTTTTCAGAGGAAGAAGCCCACTTTCTGCTTAGTCAAACGTGTTCAACTTTATGCAAGTTTAGTCACTTTTTCCATTTTTCTTCCATTTGCGAGGAGCGGGGGGATAAGTCCGTCTCAATTTGCAATTAACTCTATTCATATTCCTTGATAATATTTTGCCGACCAATATAAGGGGACAGCAATAACAATAAAATGTCCGAAATGTCATTCTGACAACTCCGACGCTGCCCGATTCTGCAGCAACTGTGCCAATCGAGGGATAGAAGAAGTAGAAGATACGCATAAGAGGGGAGCAACCCTGCAGGTACTATAGCCAGCGGCCGGTGCATACCCTAAGGCCAAGTTACCCGTTAAATGTTGTGCAAATAAATTAAAGAAATCTGAATGCCCAATTCGCGCCGGTCCTTCGAACCGGGAAATATCTGGGCCGGAACGAATGACTTGTCCGAAGAAATGGTCAGGAGAAATTCCGCATTGTCCCCGAGCATCTCCTTCTTGATGTAATAAGATTTCTCGAATAGACTCCACTTGGGAATGAATTCGGCCAAGACCATGTTGTTGATTTTGAAGATAACCTTCTGGTTCTCGACGGCGTTCAAGTTGACGCCGCCGCGGATTAAGAGCAGGGCATCGCGCTTCGGGTTGTTGACGAGACACTTAGCCTCCTTGGCCATCCACCGCCACTGCTTGAGGTCAGCTTCGGAATTGACCTCGAGGTTGTACCAGCCGCTCTCGTAGACGATGGGGTTGTCTGGGTACGGAGCCTTCAGCTTCTTCTCGAGCACGTTCATCTGAGCCTCGTCGTTGCTCTCGTACACTGCAAAATCCGACGTATATATGACGTTAGGCACCGCCTCACTCAGTCCCTCATAGGATTTACGCGCAATGTGCCACCTGCGATAATGACCTTGCGAAGTGAACACAGTTATGGCATCAAAGCCGCAGCCCAATAAAGCACTCACTAAATACTTTGTCCCTAGACCCTTTTCAAGCGTACCGTGTCGACGCATGGTTTGTATGGCATCGTCGTGCGTTAGAAGACCCGCCTTCTCTTCGTCAGGGTAACTCTGTTCGCATAAAACGATCTTCCCCCCGGGGATGAGCAATCGTTCAACGTTAGACAGAACTGATTGTTCCCTTAAGCAGTGATGCAATGAATCGAAGATAACGACGGCGTCGAAGCGTTGATCTAGAGTGAACGTCTGCATATCGGCGTTTATGAACTTCACCGCGAGGCCGGAAGCATCCGCATTGCGTTGGCCTATGGCGAGTGATGCAGCGTTTACATCTACTCCTGTCACGTGAAATCCGACGCGAGCCAGAAGGTTAGAGGTCCAACCACAGCCGCAGCCCAGGTCAAGCACCGCCGCCCCCGGCAGAAGATTCAACAGCTTTATCATTGTGCCCGCCGCAATCAATAGATCTCCGCTCAGACCCTGCGGATCACCGAAGGGCTTTATTGCTTCATACTCACTATCAACCGAATATCTTGTTTCTGCCGCGGTCTCGTAGTCTCGTCCCATTACAGCTTTGAATACTTGCAGCTGATCCTCCACCATAGCCTCTTGGTCTTCCAGGGGAACAATTTCTTGTTGAGCCGATTGGGCCATTCGAATCTTGATGCCAAAAACACGAAATCCTGCTTTTGCGATTTCTTTGAATTTGCGCAGCATCCGCTTTTTTCCCTTATATCAAAAGAGGTTTGTTTTTTCAAGGCGATATCCTAGGGCTCAGCGATTCCGCAGCTACTCCAAAAATACAAAATCATCCCTTTAAAAGGCAAATAACCACTTTGAATAGACTCAGATTAGGGAAATACAAGATCATTTTTATTGATAAATTCTGGTTATTTTTGGGTTTAGACAACACTTTCCTTATAGGCGCTGCATTGAGAAGACAAAAATTTCCTGAGGCTAGGAAGAAGAGAGCAGAGTTCAGAGTGGAATTTTCGGATACATTCCCTCATACAGGGCCGAAGAGATGAGCGTGGCAAAATAGAGATGAGTGTGTTTGGCTCTCAACTCTGGCTTAATATTCAGAAACACAAAAGCACGAAACAGATGCCGCGGTGTGACATTTCAGCACAACTCGGACAGCTCATAATATTTTCTAAGCGATGGTTTTCGTATAATAAAATCACGCAAGGAAGGATGCATGAGTACCAAGAATAAGTCCTCCCCTGAATCGATTGTCAGGGACATTAAACACAAAATCCGTTAATATGCGCAGAAAGATCTACGAACAGAAGGGCAACACAGCCAAAGCCATCGAGAACTACGAGAGATTCCTCGACCTCTGGAAGGATTCTGACCCTGGTATTGCTGAGGTGGAGGATGCGAGGAAGAGGCTGGCGGGGTTGAGATAATTGCTTTAGGTCGGTGTTCTTTTTCAATCCATACATATACTTAGGCGACATTAAGCATTTATGGTGACAAATCGATGATAAATTGGGAGAGGTTTTTTTGTGTTGACTTTGCTTTGATTTTATTATAGTAACTGAAATAATAATTAAAATAGTGTATAAATTTCACAATATTTAAAGGGGGTTGAAATGAAAAAATACTGTCTGATTCTTTTGATTATTTGTCTTCTATTTTGCAGCTGCGGCAAAAAAAGCCCTTCAACGCCAACAACTCCAACACCTCCGAGTCCACCAACGATAACAGGTGTCACTGTAACTTCGGACCACTCGACGGTCGTGGTTGGCAATACAGAGCAGATGACAGCTACCGTCACTATGTCCGACGGGACAACCAAAGCCGGAGATGGAACATGGAGTAGCGGTAACGAGGTCGTGGCAACAGTAAACCAATCTGGGGTAGTCACGGGAAATCAGGCCGGTAGCGTAGACATCTTTTTTGACAACACAGAGGGCGGACGTGGCAACAAAACATTGACCATCCGAAACATCTGGAAAAAGAGCGGGATGGGAACCACCGTCTTTGACATGCCAACGTACGTGGAGCGGGTCCGAATCATCGGGACGTATAATGGGAGGGGTGAGAATTTCGTTGTATGGGTGGGCGGAGATTTGCTTGTTAATGAAATCTTAGGGACTAGCTGGGGTCAAACCCGTTACGACGGAACACACCTTACAACCGGAGGTGTCGTTGAAGTCAAATATTCGATCGGCGTATCGTGGTCATTTGAAGAGAAGTCGCCGCAAAATACTTTGTTAAATTTCTCAAAGCCGACTATTTGGCATCAATCTGTCCCCAACGGCGAACGTGAATTCGAAATATATAAGCGAGTTTCCGAAGGGAAACGTTAGCCCTTAAGCCGTTCCTGGATGGCCCCGACTTCCCAGTGACGAAACGACGGCCTATTGTCGGAAGAACACCTCACTAAGATGGACGTGTAAGGGTGTGAGAAATTCTCATGAGAGTGAAAAGGATTGACAGGTTGATTGCAATATAACAAGGATGTTGATAACGTATTGTTGCATTTTCAGCATATTTTTAGAGGGTTTCACTACAACTGGAAGATATTGCAGCGGTAATTCTCTCGAAATATAGCATGCAGTATCGTAATTGTCAGTCTGTTATAGAGAATAGGAGGACATATCGACCATGTTAAAGCACAATCCATTAGATTTCGCGACCGCACTGAGTGCGAAGCTGGCTAGTAGGTCACGTCATGTGTGTGCGTTCCTCGGCGCAGGATGTGCTCAAGCATGCGGCCTTCCGGGCGTGGATCAACTACAGCAAGAGGTGGTATCAGCTTTGGAGGCTGGCGACCAAGAGGCGTTTCAGTGTCAACTAAAAGAGTGCAACCTCGAAGAAGCGCTGACGCGCATCCGTCGCATTGCAGCCTTGGTCAGTGACGAGGAAGAATTTGATGGCCTGACGAACGAGAAAGCCACGACTTTGGATGCTGCCGTGTGCAAAGCCATCGTCAAGGCGCTCGATATCCAAAACGCCAACCTCGAACCCTTTTATCGATTCGCAGCCTGGGCTGCACGTGCGGACTACAATCTCCCGATCGAACTCTTTACAGTAAATTACGATTTGTTATTAGAAACCACTCTTGATAGCTTGCGAGTGCCTTACTTCGACGGCTTCGTCGGCAATGTTCGAGCTAGATTCCACACGGAGCTTGTCGAAGGCAGGGCTGGATCTGATCGGGAATGGATGCCAGCGTTTTTTGTGCGACTTTGGAAACTTCATGGTTCTGTGAATTGGGCCTGGGAGAAGGATCGGACAATCACACGGCTGGGCCAGCCAATCTCCAAAGGTGATGCCGCCGCCATCTTCCCTTCCGACACTAAGTACGAGGAATCCCGGCGGGTTCCATTCGTGGTATTGCAGGATCGCTTTCGGCGGGCGTTACACGAGCCAGAAACACTTATCTTGATTTCAGGATACTCCTTCAGCGACTCGCATTTGAACGACATGATGTTTGATGCAGCTTCCCGTTGCCCGCGCTCAGAATTCCAAATCTTCTGCTACTCGGATATTCCGGAAGTATTAGCCAAACGAGCCATGATAACGCCCAATTTGCAGGTTGCCAGTGGCCGCGAAGCAATCCTCGGTAGTGAGCGGGGCGAATGGAAGTCCTCTGAAGACCCGCCGCCCGACCTTTGGGTTGACGACCAATTCGGTCTTCGGGACTTCACACACTTGTCTGCCTACCTCGCTCGAAGCGTGCCCCAGGAACCGGAGAGTGAAACGCTCATACGCAAATATCTCGAGAAGGTCAGTACGAAAAACATGGTCGAAGGAGGTACAAAAAACGATGCCTGAGCGAGATCCGACCTGCATAGGCAGAGTACGCCATGTCCTTGGCGCAACCATAACAGTAGCTCTCGATTCTGACTTGGCGGGTGTTGCTCCAATCTACCGTGGACGACTCCAACCAGTCGGCCAAATCGGTTCGCTCGTGCGCATTCCGCAAGGACTCGTTGACCTCATCGCTACCGTGAATCTCGTTGGCATTGCTGAATTGGCCGGATCTCTCGCACCAACCGATACTGTTCAATCTGACGAGCGCTGGCTCCAAGTTCAGCTGTTAGGCGAGATTGATCGTGCAACGGGTCGCTTCCAGCGGGGAGTGGGATCGTACCCTGGCTTGGATGACGCTGTGCATTTCGCTATGCCTGATGAACTCAGGTCGGTTTTTCCGCCACCCGACAGCGAACACGTACGTTTAGGACGTTTAGCTGCAGCCGAGGGAGTACCTGTTTCCTTGGATGCTTCGCGTCTCGTTGTACGACATTCCGCAGTCGTAGGCTCTACTGGTTCTGGGAAAACAAGTGCAGTCGCTTCGCTAATGCAGGCTTTCGTGAACGGGGGATGGAAGGCGGCCAATATAGTCATTGTCGATCCACATGGCGAGTACGCGCCTGCCTTGAAGCATAGTGCCTCGGTACGAAGCGTTCTTGCCGTGGGAAACAATCGGCTCCGTGTTCCCTACTGGGCGCTACCTGCCTCGGATATAGTGCGTATCTTTGCGGGTACCCCTGGGGGAGCCACATTCGCCAATCGTTTCGCGGAACTTGTGGTCGAGGCACGACGTAAGTTCGTTGAGGATGCGGATTGGTTGACGCAAGATCCCACTACTGTCACTGCCGATACACCGGTACCCTTCGATATCCGTCCCATCTGGCATATACTCGATTCGGAGAATCGAGAAACCCGTACAAACAAGGGCGACCCGAGCACAGCCACAAAGACGAACCCGGGCGATCCGGCCACTTTGTCCGCAGCGCAGTTTGAGCCGTATGGTCCTGCAGGTCAGGCACCGCACAAAGGCCCACTGTACGGTGTCTATGGAACAGTCCCTGACCTTCTCCGTCTGGGCCTTCTCGACCCGCAATTGCGTTTCTTCCAGGAGCCAGTTGGAGATCCGAAGGGACAAGATCCGCTTGTTGAGGCTTTACAGGAGTGGCTTGGCAAAGAGCAGCCCATTTCAGTCCTTGATTTTAGTGGTGTTCCGGCTGATGCCGCTGATTTAGCTATCGGCGTCGTGCTCAATCTCCTCTTCGAGGTCTCGCTGCGCGGTAAACCGGGCGGACCAGGGATTGGTCGGCCCAGTCCTGTTCTTGTAGTGTTAGAAGAAGCCCACCGGTATCTCGGTGAAAGCGCTAGCACACTGACGCGCAATTCAGCCAACCGAATAGCGCGGGAGGGTCGTAAGTACGGGATTGGACTCTTGCTGGTTACTCAGCGTCCGACGGAACTCCCTAAGACGGCGTTGGCGCAGTGCGGTACTATTATCGCGCTTCGCCTGTCGAATTCCGATGATCAAGGCACCATCAAGTAGGCACTTCCAGATGCAGTTGCCGGATTAGCTGCCGTACTTCCCTCACTTCGCACACACGAGGCAATCATCAGCGGTGAGGCCGTGATCCTTCCTGCTCGCGCTTGCCTTGACAATCCAAATCCCTGGACACAAGCCGAGGATCCGTCACTGAAACCATGGCGTCAGGAGCCAAGCCTGCCCAATGTCGGACCTGCTTTGGCATCATGGCGTGGCACCTATGAGGAGGAGAACAATGATTGAATGGCGTCCAGTCGGCGGTTCAAGTCGAATCATCGCTGAGGCATACGATCCAGAAACCGAGAAAATCTACGTCCGGTTTCCAAACGGTATAGAGTGGTGGTACGCGGCTTGTCCTCCTAATGTCTGGGAGGAGTTTACCGCACCAGGACAGTCGCGAGGCCAATACATTAGCAGCACACTAAATCACAAGCCGAATGGTCGACATGCAGGTTGACGAAGTGCTGAACCTGACCGCAATTCCACTGTGATTCATATTTGAGTGACGAAATAACGGCTCTTCGCCGGAAGGACACCTCATTAAGAAAGACCTAGGAAGGTGAGAGAAATTCTCATAAAGGGGGGATTATGAACGATGAAACGCCGAGGTTTCTAAAAGACATTGGTGATTCAATCATGTCCACGTTGAAAAACGGGCACCTTGTAGCATCTCTCATCCTAACGTACTCTGCGATTGACTGTATGGCGTCCTTGATAATGCCAGAGGACCAGAAAGATGTAAAAGGCGAAGACTTCCAGAAATGGGTACATACATACATGAAAGCACACCAAGACCAGCCCTACCAATATCGTGGGATCGACCTTTGGGGTGCGAGGTGCGGCTTAGTCCACAGATATTCACCATACTCAAACCTCAGTGAAAGAAAAGAGTGTAAGGTTTTCCAGTACCATAATGGAGGCGGTCACAGGTACGACCCGTCAATCAATGAAGATGTAGTCTTGGTAAGCGCCCCTGACCTAGTAAGGGACTTTTATGGGGCAATGATGGTGTTTATCGAGGCCATGATGATAGATAATGGGCTTTTTGCTAGGGCGAACAGTAGAATGAAAACACTATTTCAGATGGCTCCTATTACTGATTAGGATCGTAGACTCTGGATAAGTTCCGTCAATTTCTTCCTGTACTTTGGGGGGATCGGGACTTGGCCTGTCGCCCACTTCCACACCACACGTTCCCGGACTCCGAGGATATGTGAGATCGTGGCCGTAGTTATGCCGTGTAGTAGGTCTAAATCTTCGAGGAGATACCTGTCATTATTCATCATTACCCCATCCTCGAAGGAGTTGGATGTCTTCCGACGTGTTCTTGTTTCGGAGTTCTATCTCGAATTCTTCCTCCCATTGATGGAGTTCGTCCTCTAGGTCTCCGAGGTCTATTTCATCGGGTTTCTTTTTCTTTTTTGGCAGTCCTAGAAGCCAACGTGTTGATTCTCGTTCCATTCGTACTTTTTCGGATTCGATCTCTTCGACCAGACCGTATGAAGGAGGAGGCAGCGGATAGCCGTCAACCCGTGCCGCTAAAACACATGATCCGGCACAAGCGTTGGCTATGTCGTCGTGTAAGCCACGAGGGTGATCTACAACGTCCTGGTTCCTACCTGCTTTCCTTTCGAGCTGCCGGAACTGGACGGTCTGAGTCTTGACATCAAGCAAGACAACCCTTTGTTGCATTATCAAAGGCAGAAATTCGAGATAGAGTTGACTCTTGTTCTGCTCACACACCTCATAGTGAATCCCTTCGGCTAGGAAGGCCTCCTGTACCCAGTTCCCGGAGTACCTATCACCAGTGACTTGATGGAGGTTATAGACCCTTAGGACTTCTGCATACTCTTTCACACAAGCTGACGGGTTAAAGGGTGCCTTTTTAGCACGGACACACACCTGGACGATCCGCCCGTCCTGCTCCCGTCCTGATATACTCAGGGTCATCTCATCGGATTTTCCGCCCGACGGATCACAAAAACCGAATAACTGCATGTTCTGGATGTATGGCAGCTCCCGTCTTCCCTTTGAGATGACAAGGTCGAGGTTCTCAGGATCAATGTAGTCACCGATATCATCCTTGAATTGGGCCATATATTCGCTAGCGGCGAAGGCCCTGTCCTTGGTCAGCTCACCGTCCACGAACTGTTTGGAAATTTGAGGGTTCATCTTGTGAGAGGGGGCCTGAAACACAAGGACTTCTGAATCCTTTGCGAAATATTCCCTATAATCTTGATATACAACCCCACTCTTTTTCGAGGGACTGGAAATCTTCAGGAGTTTGCTGCCGGGGAACTGGATCAGTGAGGGTCTGATCGAGTCGACGATCTGCTTATCAACGCTTACTCCTTCGTGTTTGAAAAATGCGATCTCATCGAGTACGGCACAGACCACACTCAGGCCACGTGCTGCGACTTCAGAGCATGGATACACGCAGATTGAGATGTTGTTGCGGAGGAGTATAGTCTCTTTTGTCTCGCTCACGATCATCCCTTCAAGGATTTCGCTGCTTTTGAGTTTGCCTCGTACATATCCGAAGTCTGTCTGAGCCTGACGTTTGCTCGTGGCGATCAAAAGGATCGTCCCAACTTCTCCTATGCTCAGATGCTCCTCGTGCTTGCCTAATGTAGCCTCATAAATACAGACATTTGATGCGATCTGGTTGCTCTTGCCGCCCCGCCTTCCGCAGATAATGGTTGACTCCTGGTAGACCTTCGGCCTGTACCTCTTCAGTCTTGTGCACTCCCTGAAGATTTTCTTCTCTCGTCTATCCAGAGGCAACCCATACATGCTTTTAAGCAGTACCTTTTGATAGCTCGATAGGGAAGTGTCACCGATGAACCGCTTATCTTCGATGAAAGATATGATGTCCTTCATTTCTCCCTCTTCTTCTCTTCGGCTTGGACTATTTCAAGAGGAGTCATGAGCCTCCTCACATGATCTTCGTTTAATCCAAGTGATAAGACAGCGAGTCTCTGGGAGTTCATAAGACTGATGTAGAATGACATGACGGGTTGAAGCTCTAGCCGTCTCTTCCGCACCTTTTCCGGGATGACGAGGCCCACTTTCTTGACCCACATGTCTATGAGCTGCCGTTTCTCTTCAAGGGAAATGATCTGGTTTATGAGGAGTTGCTTTTTAATGTCGAGGTGAGGGGTGATCGACTCCAACTCTGATTTGAGCCTGTCCAAATGCCGTGCCAAAGCCCTGATTCCTCTCACACTCGGTACCTTTGCTGAAGGTTTCACTGCATGTGCTCCGTGTCTCATTCCTAGCGTGTTTCCAGGAAGGAATTTGCCGGTTTTAATGTCCCTTTCGGGGTTAGCTTTCCCCATATTTTACCTCCTACAAGCTCCTGAGAGGCCCGTAGAACGTCAAACGTTCACAGGACAACCAAAGAGTCCTTACCAATACCAAAGTGATTCTAGCCCTGACCTGGGCTGTTTTGACCTTTACCCCTAACCTTTACCTGTAAAACCTACCATAAATTTACAAAATTCGTCCGCTCTTGTCAAACTTGCTGTTACTTTTCAGGAGAATATTATGGACCTTTGTTACTTTATTCCGCCGATTTAGTGACAAAATCAGCCGTTTTTTTGAGCATTTCCTCATAAAAAGTGGACATTTGTCTTGTCATAGTTAAGTTATTGATAATGATTAAGTTCCGTTTCCAAAAAGTTTACATAATGGTTAAGTTTCTTTCTGATGCGGGAGTTTCAGGAAGAAAATATTGGACGAAGCCGCTACGCGACACTATGGGATTTCAATAATGTGATTTATAGAGTAGTCAGCAGAGTGAAGGATAAGATTTATGTCTCAGGATGTGTGTATCCTGAAGGTTTATTGAAAAGCACATTCTCCGAGATCGTGCTTTAGCAGTCATTGGAGGTTTGATGCTCCAAAAATCGTCTTTAGGCAGACGGGTAGTATAAAGGGGATACCGTCTGGAATGATATTTATAGACTACCATGTTCTTTTTTGAAAAGGAGGGCTGTTGCACCTTGGTGGCAGAATGACCTCTTTTCTTGTCATTTTGCCATTTTTGCAAAAAGGACACGTTATAAGGTCCATCCCACAGACTCTGAGCAAAAATTCCTGCCATGTCTCAGAGCCATTCTTTTTCTTTGGCTGAGCAGCATCTGCAAGGAGTTTGCGACATTGAGATAACATCGTGTTGCTTTTTCTATTAGCAAGAAGACCGTAATATCTTATTTTTACAAACTTCTCAGGCAAAACATGTAGCATGAATCTGCGGATAAACTCAGAAGCCTCCAGTCTCATTATTTTCTTCTTGTTCCCATCAGCGTAATCACGCCAGATAAAGAAGACCTCTCCGTCCTCCATCTTAAGAATACGATGATTCCCGATGGCGATCCTGTTGGTGTATCTTCCCAGATATTCGAGGAGTATCTCAGTGTCTTTAAAGGGAGGCTTTGCGTACACAATCCATTCCATTTTGTAGAGGTCATTTATAAAAACAGAAAACCGGTCTTTGAGTTTGGCGATAGTGCCTGAAAACTCCAGTTCTTTTGATTCCCAACTCTTTTTGAGATAGTCAAGCACTTTTCCTCTGAACATTCGGGAGAGAACCTTTACAGGAATGAAGAATCCCTTCCGGCAGGACAGCCATCTTTTCCCATCATAAGATAAACCTCCCCCTGTTACGATGCAGTGGATGTGAGCATGGTCCATGAGGTTCTGTCCCCAAGTGTGCAGGATACAGATAAACCCGATCTCGACACCCAGATGCTTGGGATCTCCGGCAAGTTCAAAAAGAGTCTCAGAAACACAACGAAATAAAATGTCATATAGGACTCTCTTATTCCTTAAGACAAGCGGATTGATTTTCGCCGGAATGGTAAAAACCACGTGGAAGTATGGCACTGCAAGGAGGTCTTCTTTCCTCTGTTCAAGCCATTTTTCTTTTTTAAGGAACTGGCACTTCGGGCAATGCCTGTTTCGGCACGAGTTGTAGGATATCTTGATACGGCCACAGCAGTCACACTCATCTATATGGCCTCCAAGCTCTGCAGTTCGGCATCTTTCTATAGCCCGCATGGTGCGGATATGGTTAAGCGGTATTTTATGGGACGCTCTGTAAACATATCCATGTTTACGAAAGATATCCGCAACTTCTACACTTTCTGTCAGAGTCATCTTGTAGAGGCTATGATTTTTTTTTGCGTTTACGATCAAGAGGACTCACGATGCGGACCAGTTCCTTCCGGCTGACATGGAGATAGATCGTTGTTGTATTTATCGACCTGTGACCTAAAAGGAGCTGAATATGATAGAGGTCCGTGCCTGCTTCCAGGAGATGGGTTGCGAAACTGTGACGGAGCGTGTGGACCGTTGCCGGCTTTTTTATCCCTGCTAATTTTTTAGCTTTTATCAAAACCTTCTGGATCGACCGTCCTGTGAGAGGTTTATCTGGAAATCTTCCTGCAAACAACCATTCCTTTGGACGATACTGACTCCAATACTCTCTGAGGGCTTCAAGTGCGACCTTGGAAAGAATGGTGTATCGGTCTTTACGGCCTTTGCCCTGTTTTATCCGTAGCAACATACGTTTGCTGTCAACGTCAGTAACTTTCAGATGAGCGGCTTCCATAAGCCGCAGTCCTGAAGAATAAATCAGCATCAAGATGGCGCGGTGTTTTATATTTTTCGTCACAGAAAATAAAGATGCCACCTCCTCTTTGTCTAAAACAATAGGGAGCTGTTTAATACTTTTAAGGCGGGGAACCCTAGCAATAACCCACTCGCGATTAAGGGTTGTCTTATAGAGAAATTTAAGGGCATGGTAACAAAGATTGGCTGACCCAGCTGAAGCCTTCTTTTCCCTTATAAGATAAAGGAGATACTCCTTAATCTCCTTTTCACCCAGTTGGCGGGGAGATCTGCCGTAGTGATGTGTGAACTGTTTTACCTGCCTTAGGTAAATCTCTTGTGTGTGTGGACTCAAGCCTTTTAGCTCAAGGTCTCCCTTCATCTGCTCTCTCAGTTTTCCCATAATAAAATCTCCTTACAATAACATGAATTTTCCACCTCCATATCCGGTGGCAGGAGAACTTTATTACGGAAGGAATCTTTTAGCAAAAAGGATAGAAAGAAGGGATAGAATGTAAAGAGATGTTCTTGCGGGAAGGATGGATAAAGGAATCAGGTATCTACCGCGGAGCGGTTTAGTTCAATTATCAATTATACGACCCATTTTTCAGGGGCCGATTTGATAGTATTCGACTCCAACAGGTGCGTCTCTTCGAATGGAGTTAACTGATTCTTTTTTTATATGGATGACAGAGTTTTTGCTGCTAAAATAGCGCTTTTTATATGGGATGGTTGATCCTGAACTCACTCTCTATCACAGCACTCTAGCATCTTTCTATTAGAGGTTGATAAAGTCCAATATTTGGTTAAAATTTCTCAAAAATCTTATTTTGTACACCCCCCAGTGTACAAAATGATCTCTTTTGTATACAATAACTTAGCCTATTTTGTACACCCCTAATTTACCCATTCATCCTTCTCTGCAACCTCTAAAAATAATTGGCAGTATCTGTATTATCACCAAATAAATTCGGCACACATTTTTTTTTGCATTTTTTGAAATTCATCGTTTCTGGGCATTATTGAGGACCGATATCACATAACTCCAATCATATCAACACTTAGCTCTGTGGGGGGGTGAGACGAAAATGTTCCGAAATGTTCCCTAAATGTCCCTTTATGTGTAATTACTCAATAACTTGTGGCCGAAGGGGCGGTACGAGAGCACAAGGGTTTA
>CAYPGQ010000100.1:0-15549 GCA_964410125.1 uncultured Eubacteriales bacterium
TGGGAGTTTTGTTGAGAGGGACGGATAAGGATGAGGTAGAGAGAGGGATGGTGTTGGCGCATCCTGGGTCGATCAAGCCGCATACGAAGTGTAAGGCGTCGATATACGCGTTGAAGAAGGAGGAAGGCGGGAGGCACACGCCGTTTTTCGCGGGGTACAGGCCGCAGTTTTATTTTTCGACGACGGATGTGACGGGGACGGTGAAGTTGCCCCAGGGCGTGGAGATGGTGATGCCTGGGGATAATGTGAATTTGGAGATCAATTTGATCACGAACGTGGCGATTGAGAAAGAGATGCGGTTTGCGATCCGAGAGGGCGGCCGCACAGTCGGTGCCGGCTCTGTCACCGATATCATCGAATAGGCTGACCATAAATCGAACAATTTAACTAAGCGAGAAGAGAATGAGAGATATCGTTATACTCCAGTGCACAGAATGCAAGCGGCGGAACTACACCACAACTCGTAATAAAAAACAACAGCAGGAAAAGATCCAGCAGAAAAAGTATTGCAGGTTCTGCCGGAAGCATACCTTGCATAAGGAAACTAAGTAAAAGTTTAAAATTGAACATTAAATAAGAAAGAAACGAGGAGATTAAAGGAGGAGAGAAGAGATAGGTAGGTGAGTAGCTCAATTGGTAGAGCATCGGTCTCCAAAACCGGAGGTTGCGGGTTCGAGTCCTGCCTCACCTGCCAGATGCTCACAAATATTTTGACAGAGAGCACGGAAAGTATCCCTGTTATTACATCTACATAAAAAGGAACTAAAATGAGTCAAAAAGTAAAAAGGTATAGGCGGTTCATCTCTTTCTTGAGAGAAGTCCGGGCAGAACTGAAAAAGGTGACATGGCCATCAAAGAACGAGGTTTACAGCACAAGCATCGTTGTTGTTTTGGCAACGATATTTTTTGGCTTCTATTTGTTCTTCATGGATGTTATTTTCTCTTGGTTAATCACGAAGGTTAAAGATTTTTTTGGATAAGTTGAGATAAAAAAATGGCAAAAGAGTGGTTTGTTGTTCATACGTATTCCGGTTTTGAGAAATTTGTCGCTGAGTCTATCCAGCAAAGAGCGCTAGAATTAAGCATCCAAGATCAGATCGGAAAGATCATCATTCCTACCGAAGGAATTGTGGAAATTAAAGGTGGAAAAAAAGTGGTTTCCACCAAAAGGTCCTATCCCGGATACATTTTGGTAGAAATGGAAATGAGTGATGAAAACTGGCATATCATTCGGGAAACGCCCAAAGTAACGGGTTTTGTAGGTTCGGGGAAACGTCCTACACCTCTAAACAAAGATGAGGTTAACCAGATTGTCGAGCACATGGAGACCACCTCAGAGAAGCCTAAGCCGAAGCACTCTTTTGAAAAAGGAGAAGCGGTGCGAATCATTGATGGCCCTTTTTTCAATTTCAACGGACTCGTCGAGGAAGTGAATCCAGAAAGGAACACGTTAAAGGTCCTTGTAACGATATTCGGCCGTTCAACCCCTGTCGAATTGGAATTTTTGCAGGTCGAGAAAATATAGGAGAAAAGAATGGCGAAAGAAGTAAAAGCAAAAATTAAGCTTCAAATAGAGGCAGGACAGGCTAGCCCTGCTCCCCCCGTGGGCCCTGCTCTGGGGCAACACAATGTCAACATCATGGATTTTGTACGCCAATTCAACGACAAGACAAACAAAATGGAAGCTGGGACCATCATTCCTGTCGTCATCTCTGTCTTTAAAGACCGGACTTTTAGTTACACCATGAAAACCCCTCCGGCATCCTATCTGCTCAAGAAGGCGGCGGGAATTGCCAAAGGATCCGGTGAGCCTAATAAAGAGAAGGTTGGAAAAGTAACAATAAAACAAGTTGAAGTGATCGCAAAACAAAAAATGCAAGATCTTAATGCCTACGATATAGATGCAGCGAAGAAAATTATCATCGGCACAGCAAAAAACATGGGATTGGAGATTATCAGTGGCTAAAAGAGGAAAAAACTATACAAAATCAAAGGAATTGGTAGAAAAGCCAGAATACTCTTTGGAGGAGGCTGTCGCCCTGGTGAAAAAACTGAGCTACGTGAAGTTCGATGAGTCGGTGGATCTTTCTCTGCGATTAGGCGTGGATCCAAAGCATTCCGATCAAATGGTTAGAGGCACTATTGTGCTCCCTCATGGAACCGGAAAGTCAAAAACAATATGTGTTATCGCTTCTGGAGAAAAAGTTAAGGAAGCCGAGGAAGCGGGAGCTGACTATGTCGGATCGGAAGAGCTTGTTGAAAAAATTACTAAAGGTTGGGCAGATTTTGATTCTGTTATCGCCACCCCTGATATGATGAGGAGCGTAGGGAAGCTTGGTCGAATTCTCGGTCCAAAAGGGCTGATGCCAAATCCTAAGATTGGGACTGTCACTTTTGATGTCAAAAGAGCCGTTAGCGAAATTAAATCAGGGCGTGTGGAGTTTCGTGTCGACAAAACGGCCATCATTCATTCTCCTGTTGGCAAAGTTTCTTTTTCGGAAGAAAAACTCGTTGAAAACGTCAATGCATTTATTCAAGCTGTGCTCCAAGCCAAACCCCCTGCTGCCAAAGGCAAGTATGTCAGAAACATCCAAATATCATCGACCATGGGGCCCTCTGTAAGGATATCAGAGGCCGTTCTTGAACGATAGGAGATTAAAGGATGAATGTAAACAGAGAAAAAAAAGAAAACTTGGTCAAAGAGATGAATAAGAATTTTGCCAAACATGACTCTTTTTATCTCCTGGACTTCATCAATATGCCTGTTGCACAAACCATGGAGTTGAGAAAACAGTTGCATGAAAATTCCTTCCCGATGAAGGTAGTTAAAAATCGATTAGCTCTGAGAGCGCTGACAGAGGGTCTGCCCGAAGATTTAAAAGAACATTTCAGGGGGCCCACAGCGATAGCTTTTGCATCCGAAAATCCTTTGCAGTTGGCTCGGATGCTCAGGGATTTTTCTAAACAACATAAGGTTTTGAAATTCAAGGCGGGATTGCTGGAAGGCCAATTCCTTCCAGTAGCCCAATTTGAGGATGTGGCCAGTCTGACTTCACGGGAAGATCTCATTGCCAAATTAGCCTTTATGATGGCACATCCTTTAATGAAATTATTGCGGACTTGGCAAGCACCTATGGAAAGCTTAGGCAGATTGTTGAGTCAACTTAAATCAAAAAAATAGGGTTGGAGGTAAAAAATGCCCAAAGCACAAACAAAAGAAGCCAGTGAGACCACGAAGGGAAAAAAGGAAAAAACAAAACTCACAAAGGAACAATTTTTTGATCACTTGGATACCCTCACCGTTCTGGAACTTGCTGATTACATCAAGGAATTTGAGGAAAGATACGGAGTGAGTGCAGCCGCTGCAGCCATGCCCATGGCTGTTCCCGGTGCAGCTGCTGCGCAGGGAGAGGCTAAGGCAGAGGAAGAAAAGGTTGAGTTCAGCGTCGTTTTAAAGAGCGTGGGTGATAAGAAGATCAACGTTATCAAAACCGTCAGGGAAGTCACGACTCTCGGATTGAAAGAGGCAAAAGATCTGGTGGATAGCGCGCCCAAAGCAGTCAAAGAAAATGTTCCTAAGGAAGAAGCTGAGGAAATCAAGAAAAAATTCGAAGAAGTCGGTGCGGAAATCGAACTTCAATAAATTTTCTTTGGGAGCATAATATGCAAGAAGAAACCAGTCATATTTATCGCAAAAGACTCGATTTTTCTAAGATGGAAAGCACCTTTCCTATGCCTGACCTCTTAGCTATCCAGAAGCTGTCCTATGCGGATTTTCTGCAGATGGATTTGTTGCCTGAAGAAAGAAAAGATGTTGGGCTACAAGCGGCATTTAAAGATATTTTCCCTGTGTCCGATTTTAAAGAAACTACTCAACTGGATTTCATCCACTATTCTATCGGTAACTGGGAGTGCAAATGCGGACGATTGAAGGGAGTCGAAAATGCCAGGCGGAAATGCGAGGGGTGTGACACGCTTCTACCCCCTGATGTCGAGTTGACTGAGAAGGAGATCTGTCCCTACTGTGGATCCATGAAAAAGATAGTCGTACCATTATGTGATTTCTGTGGGGATAACGTGAATCTCAAGCTAAAATACTTACCGAATGAGTGCCTCCAGAAAGGATACACGTTTTCCGTGCCTCTCAGGATCAAGGTGAGGCTGATATCATGGGAAAAAGACCCCACCACCAAGGTCAAAAGATTGAAACACATCAAGGAGCAAGAGGTGTATTTTGGCGATATCCCTCTGATGACCGACAAAGGAACCTTCATTTTCAACGGGATTGAAAGAGTGGTTGTCAGCCAGCTCCAGAGATCTCCGGGTGTTTTTTTCCGACCGGGAGATTCAAAGGGTTTTTTCATCGGGAAAATCATTCCGTATAGAGGAGCTTGGGTTGAGTTCGAATACGACTCCAAAAACATCATGTATGCCCGACTTGATCGGAAGAAAAAGTTTTTGGCGACTGTATTTCTGAGAGCATTGGGTTTTGGCTCCGATGCAGAAATTCTTCGCCTCTTTTTCAAAGTTTTCGGGATCGTTCCGGAAGATGGAAATATCTATTGGGAAGTTTCAGAAGATTTGATCGGGAAGGTTATAGGGAAGGAAATCATCGATCCCTCTTCAAAAAAGGTGATCTTCCGCTCTGGCAAAAAAATCAAGAAAGAAGATCTGGCAGTCCTGGAGAAACACAAAATAGACAAAGTCATTCTTTCCAAAAAGGAATTCCATGGAGCCGTCTCCGTTTCATCTGTTCCCGATGTTCTCGAGAGATTCGAACAATTGGAGGAAGATAAATTAGAAAAGCTAAGCGCAACAACAGATCCTTTCGAGATTTTTTACCCCGGCGAGAATGAATTTGCCGACCTTATCCTTTATACGCTGAAAAAGGACAGCAGCACGGATTCCAACAAAGCACTGGGTGAGATTTATAAAAAATTGAGGCCAGGCGAGCCTCACACACTTGAGAGTGCCCACGGCCTTTTCCGTAACCTGTTTTTTAACCAGCAGAAGTATAACTTTTCAAGAATCGGCCGTCTGAAGATGAACATCAAGCTCGGCATGGAGACGTCATTAGAGGAAAAAACCCTGACTCCTTTGGATTTTATCGAAGTCATTAAGTATCTGATCCGTCTAAGAGGAGGTGAGGGGAGCGTGGATGATATCGACCACCTCGGAAACAGGCGGGTTCGATCTGTCGGGGAATTGGTCGAGAATGCATTTCGGATCGGTCTAACCAGGATGGAACGCACGATTAAGGAAAAAATGACGGTCGCAACGGATCTTGCCTCGGCGATGCCCCAAGATCTGATCAATTCCAAACCGGTGATAGCCGCTTTAAAGGAGTTCTTCGGGAGCTCTCAGCTATCCCAATTCATGGACCAGATAAACAGCTTGGCGGAAGTCACTCACAAGAGAAGACTGAGTGCATTGGGTCCCGGGGGATTGAGCCGCGAGAGAGCCGGTTTTGAAGTTCGGGATATCCAAGGCTCACACTACGGAAGAATCTGCCCCATCGAAACGCCAGAAGGACCCAACATCGGGTTGATTTCTTCTCTCAGCAGCTATGCCCGTGTGAATGAATTCGGATTTATCGAGACTCCTTATCGCAAGGTTACAAACGGCAATGTTATAGATTATATTAAAATTCTCCACCCCGGCAACAGCTCTTTCAAAGTGGGAGAAGTTGTTGAAAAAAGAGAACTGGAAAAAGCAACCGCCAAAGAAAAAAAGAGTAACAAAAAACAGCTCCCTGTGGCTGAGCCCTATTGTTTTTACCTCACCGCTTGGGAAGAGGAAAAATATAATATCGCGCAGGCGAACACTCCTGTGGATGGACAAGGAAGCTTTATCAATGAGATGGTGAGTGCCAGACAAGCTGGAAACTTCAAAATGCTACCCAGAGAACAGATCAACTACCTGGATGTCTCCCCCAAACAGCTCGTATCCCTCTCCACATCACTCATTCCTTTCTTAGAGCATGATGATGCCAACAGGGCGCTTATGGGATCGAACATGCAGAGGCAGGCCGTTCCGCTCCTCAAGCCAGAGGCCCCGTTGGTAGGAACCGGCCTTGAACATCTTGTGGCCAAAGGTTCAGGGGATGTCATCATTTGCAAGCGGCCAGGAGTCGTAGAATTCGTGGACGCCGATAGAATTTTGATAAGGGTCGATGAAAAGGACGAAGCCAAAAAACACGTAGTGGGTACGGATCTTTATATCCTGACAAAGTTTTTGAGAACCAACCAGAACACATGCCTGACTCACAGACCGATCGTCAGAAAGGGAGACCGTGTAGTAGAGGGACAGGTTTTGGCCGACAGTTCTTGTACGGATTTGGGTGAGTTATCCCTCGGCCGAAACGTTCTTTGTGCTTTTATGCCGTGGAGAGGATACAACTTTGAGGATGCCATCATCGTCAGTGAGAAATTGATCAAGGAAGACATTTTTACCTCCATTCATATCGTCGAAGAATCTCTCGAGGCCCGGGATACCAAGCTAGGTCCTGAGGAAATCACTATAGATATCCCTAACGTCCCTGAAAACCTCCTCCGTAATTTGGACGAAAACGGTATTGTCAGGATTGGCGCCCATGTCAAATCCGGAGATATCTTGGTAGGCAAGGTGGCTCCCAAGGGAGAAACCCAACTTTCCCCTGAGGAAAAATTGCTCAAAGCCATATTCGGAGAAAAAGCCCTAGACGTGAAAGATGCATCCTTGTATTGTTCTCCAGGCATCGAGGGGACCGTGATCGATGTGCGGATCTTTTCACGCCGCGGAACCGATAAGGGACCCAGGGCAAAAGCCATCGAAGGCGATGAGATCACGAGGATGAAGAGGAACCTGGATGATGAGACCAGCATCCTTGAAACAGAGAAGTGGAGAAGAATCAAAAATATCCTGAAAAATGAGAGTCTGACCAAGGATCAAAAAATAGGCAACATCTCCCTGAAAAAAGGATCGAAATTGTCCGAAGCCGTATTGGAAAAATTGGGGCCACAGAATCTTGCCAAGCTTAAGCTTAAATCCGATACCAAGAGAGAAAATGAAGTTAAGGACATTGAAAAAAAAGTCAATAGGCAGATCGAAGCACTAAAGGCAGGTGTAAAGGAAAAAATCGATATACTAAAAAAAGGAGATGAGTTGACACCGGGTGTGATTCAGGTCATAAAGACATACATTTCCATGAAGCGCAAGCTGTCTGTCGGGGATAAAGTTTCCGGACGTCACGGAAACAAAGGAATCATCGCCAAGATCGTTCCAGAAGAGGACATGCCTCGTTTGCCTGATGGAACACCTGTGGAAATTGTCCTGAATCCTTTGGGTGTGCCATCTCGTATGAATGTAGGACAGATTTTGGAAACACATCTTGGATGGGCATCAAGAAACCTCGGACTTTGGATCGCCACTCCTGTTTTTGATGGCATTTCAGAAGCGGAGATAAAAAAGTTATTAAAAAAGGCCGAATTGCCTGAATCGGGAAAACTCCCGTTATATGATGGCATAACCGGGGAATTGCTGGATCACAAAGTGACAGTAGGATACATCTATATCATGAAGCTTTATCACCTGGTGGATGACAAAATCCACGCGCGATCTACAGGCCCATACTCTCTGATCACGCAGCAACCATTGGGAGGAAAAGCCCAATTTGGTGGACAGCGGTTTGGAGAGATGGAGGTCTGGGCATTGGAGGCTTATGGAGCAGCTTATACCCTTCAGGAACTTTTGACGGCCAAATCAGATGATGTAGAAGGAAGAGCGAAGATCTACGAAGCTATCGTCAAAGGCGATTTAGATTTCACTCCAGGACTTCCTGAATCGGTCAATGTGCTTATACGAGAGCTACAGAGCCTGTGCTTGAATGTGGAGTTGGAAAAAACGGAAAAGGAAGAAATCTTGCCATGGGGAATCGATGTTCCTCAAATCTTAGAAGGAGATAAATAATGGACACCAGGCATCCATTAGGGGGAAGACCAAAGGTCGATTTTGATCAGGTGCGAATCAGCATTGCTTCGCCGGAGAAGATCAAGAGCTGGTCCTGGGGTGAAGTGACCAAGCCAGAAACCATCAACTACAGGACATTCAAACCGGAGAAGGATGGGCTTTTTTGCGCGAAGATCTTCGGTCCGATCAATGATTACGAATGCCTCTGCGGCAAATACAAACGGATGAAATACAGAGGGATTATCTGCGAGAGATGTGGTGTGGAAGTGACACGTTCTAAGGTTCGTCGAGAGCGCATGGGGCATATTCTTCTAGCCTCTCCGGTGGCTCACATCTGGTTTTTCAAAGGAACGCCCAGCCGCATAGGACTCGTGCTCGACCTCTCGATCAAAGATCTGGAGAAGGTCCTTTATTTTGAATCCTATATCGTTACAGACGCGGGGGATACGCCCCTTAAAGAAAGGCAACTTCTAACCGAGGAAGAATACAAAGAGGCTCATGAGAATTTCGGAGAGAAGTTTAATGCTTCCATCGGAGCGGAGGCAATAAAAAAACTCCTGGAGAGAATCAAAATCACCAAGGAAGCAGAGTCGCTAAGAGAGTTGATGAAAAAAGAAACTTCCCAGCAGAGAAAACTTCGGCATGCCAAACGACTCAGAGTATTCAAGGCTCTCAAAAAGTCAGAAAATCGCCCGGATTGGATGATTTTGGATGTCATTCCGGTCATCCCCCCGGATTTAAGACCTCTGGTCCGGTTGGATGGTGGACGGTTTGCGACCTCTGATCTAAATGATCTTTACCGCAGGGTCATCAACAGAAACAACCGTTTGAAAAAGCTGATCGAACTCCGTGCTCCTGAACTGATCATACGGAATGAGAAACGGATGCTCCAAGAATCTGTGGATGCCCTGTTTGACAACGGAAAGAGGGGTCGTGTTCATCTAGGAGCCAACCGAAGGCCCTTGAAATCTTTGAGTGAAGCACTTCGGGGGAAACAAGGCCGCTTTAGGCAAAACCTTCTCGGAAAGCGAGTAGATTATTCCGGTCGTTCAGTCATTGTCGTGGGGCCGGAGCTGAAGCTGCACCAATGTGGCCTTCCCAAAAAAATGGCCCTCGAATTGTTTAAACCGTTTATTTTCCATAAACTGGAAAAAGAAGGTCTGGTCCCCAGCGTGAAAATCGCTCGAGAGTGGCATGAACAAGAAAGACCTGAAGTTTGGGACTACTTGGAAGAAGTCGTCAAGGAACACCCTATCCTTCTCAACCGTGCACCCACATTGCACCGGTTAGGTATCCAGGCCTTTGAACCTGTTTTGATCGAAGGGAAGGCTATCCAGATTCATCCTCTTGTTTGTGCAGCTTTTAATGCCGATTTTGACGGTGATCAAATGGCTGTTCATATTCCGCTATCGGTCGAAGCTCAGGTCGAGGCCCAAACTTTGATGCTTGCCACCAACAACATCCTGTCCCCGGCAAACGGGCGGCCTCTTGCCATTCCTAGCCAGGATATGGTTCTTGGGTATTATTATTTAACGCTGGGAAGAAAATCGCGCAAAGGCGAGGGAAGAATCTTTGTTTCTAAAGAAGAAGTGTTATTAGCCTTCGAGAATAAAGAGATCGACCTGCAGGCAGCCATCAAAGTGAGATACAAAGGTCCGTTTATGAACTTGTCTATTTATTACGATAGCCAAGCTATCCTCTCATGCCCCATCTCAGACATAGACAATGAACTGGTCGAGACAACACCGGGACGGATACTTTTCAATGCTGTCCTTCCAGAGGGGATTCCGTTTGTAAACGGGATTTTGAAGAAGAAGGGGCTCGAAAATCTTGTCTATTATGTCTACTTGAATCTGGGGCTTCCGCCGACCATAGAAATGCTGGATAAACTGAAAGAGCTTGGATTCAATTATTCAACCTCCGCTGGCTTTTCATTGGGGATTGACGATTTTGTCATTCCGAAAGATAAGGCCAAATTGATCGGAAAGGCCCAAAAAGATATCCAGAAAATAGAGGTCCTCTATCGGGAAGGAACAATCTCAGCCGGAGAACGTTTCAATCGGGTCGTGGAAATTTGGGGAGTTGTGACAGACAAGGTTTCCAACGCTATGATTGATACCATGCGTAAGCTCAGTTTTGAGGGGGATGAATTGAATCCCCTGTTTGTGATGGCAGATTCCGGCTCTCGAGGAAACAAACAGCAAATCCGTCAACTTGCCGGAATGAGGGGTCTTATGAGCAAACCGTCTGGAGAGATCATGGAAACGCCTATCATTTCCAATCTGCGCGAAGGCCTCAACGTGTTGTACTACTTCATCTCTACTCATGGGGCAAGAAAAGGATTGGCGGATACGGCATTAAAGACAGCAAATTCCGGATATTTAACCAGAAAGCTGGTCGACGTTTCCCAGGAAGTCATCGTGGATGAACATGATTGTGGCACACTCAAAGGAGTGAATGTTAGTGCAATCGTTGAAAACGGAGAATTGATCGAACCGTTTGTTGACAGGATTGTGGGACGAACATCCTTGGAAAAAGTACTCCATCCCGATTCCAATGAGGTCATCGTAGATGTGAACGAAGAAATCACGGAAGAAACCGCTCAGAGACTAGAAAATTTGGGAATCGATAGGGTGCGAATCCGATCCCTTTTGACCTGTGAATCGAAGAAAGGTATATGCCAACTCTGTTATGGCCGGGACATGGCTGCGGGAAAACTAATCGAACTGGGAGAGGCTGCTGGGATAATAGCAGCACAATCCATCGGTGAGCCCGGGACACAGCTGACCATGAGGACTTTTCATATCGGTGGCATTGCTATGCGTGGTGCAGAGCGGTCGAAGCTCGAGGCTAAAAATAATGGCATTGTCAGGTTTAACAATTTGAAATACGTCATTAATGAAGAAGGGATTGTAGTTGTTGTGAACCGGAATGCCAATATTGCTGTTCTGGACCACCGAGGTCGGGAAGTGGAACATTACCAGGTTCCTTATGGTGCGAAGGTCCTCGTGCAGGAAGGAGAAGAAGTCAAGGCAAGACAGGAGTTCGCAGAATGGGATCCCTTTTCAAGCTTCATTTTGACCGAGGAATCGGGCCAGGTTATGTTTCATGATGTTGTTCTCAGCCTGACTATGGAAGAGGTCCAAGATGAATTCACGGGTTTGATCACGCAAGTGGTCATCGATCCCAAGGATGAAAAACTGCAACCTCAGATTGTCATCGTTCATCCCAAAAAGAAGGATAGCCGCGGCAAACCTGTTGTGCTCCGAAAATACTTTCTCCCGGCAGGTGCAAACCTTGAGGTCAAAGACGCCGGGAAGGTTTTTGCGGGAGATGTCCTTGCGAAGATACCGCGAGAAGCGGCCCGAACCAAAGACATCACCGGAGGTCTTCCACGAGCAGAAGAGTTGTTCGAGGCCAGAAGGCCCAAGAATCCTGCTGTCATTTCTGAGATTGACGGAACCGTGAAATTCGGAGGACTCGTTCGTGGAAACCGAAAGCTGACTGTCCACAATGAAAAGGGAGGAGAAAAGGAATATTTCATCCCCAAGGGAGCCCATTTGAACGTTGGCGAAGGAGAACGAGTCAAAGCGGGCACTCCTCTGATGGGCGGTCCTGTCAATCCCCACGATATCCTGAAAGTTCTCGGAGAGAAGGAGCTGGCAGAGTACCTCCTCAGAGAAGTCCAGGAAGTTTACAGGCTCCAAGGAGTCGTTATAAACGATAAACATATCGAGACCATCATCCGGCAAATGCTCCGCTGGGTTAAAGTGGAGGAAGACGGAGATACCGAATTCTTAGTGGACGAACAAATTGACAAATTCATTTTCCAGGGGGAAAATGAAAAAGTCGTTCGAAACGGCGGGAAGCCTGCAAAGGCCAGACCTCTCCTGTTGGGAATTACCAAGAGCGCTCTGAGTACCGATAGTTTTATTGCTGCCGCGTCCTTTCAGGAAACGACAAGAGTGTTGACCGAAGCAAGCCTTTATGGAAAAGTGGACCATTTGCGCCGCCTGAAAGAGAACATCATCATGGGAAGACTTATCCCTGCAGGAACTGGTTACAAGTATTACCGTGATGTGGAATTAAAAGAGGAAATCGAGGCGGAAATACAGGAGGAAGTGGACCTCTCTATACCCAGTTAAAAATTGTTCTGAATGCCTCAAATTCCTTGACATAGCAAATCGATTTTGCTATTATCCACACATTCGTCCAGAGGGAGTCTATCCCTGATGTTCGAGTGTTTTTAATATTTACCTTATATAAAAGGAGTAGAAGTATTGCCGACAGTAAATCAACTGGTTAGAAAAGGGAGACAAGCGAAGAAGTACAAGAGCAAATCTCCTGCACTGGAAAGATGTCCGCAAAAACGCGGCGTGTGTACCCGTGTTTTCACAACGACTCCCAAGAAGCCCAATTCTGCCATGAGAAAAGTGGCTCGCATCAGGCTCACTAATAACATAGAGGTTACAGGTTATATTCCCGGCGTAGGCCATAACCTTCAGGAACACTCCATCGTTCTTATCCGAGGAGGAAGGGTTAAAGACCTGCCAGGAGTTCGGTATCATGTCATTCGGGGTTCGTTAGACTGCGAGGGAGTTCAGGACCGGATGAGAGGAAGGTCCAAATACGGAAGCAGAAAACCTAAACAGAAAAAGGTTGTAGCTTAGAGGGGATAGATATGCCTAGACGTGGAACGATCAAAAAACGGAAACCTACGCCAGACCATTTCTACAACAGTACGCTCATATCAAGGTTCGTGAATACGGTGATGCACAAGGGAAAAAGGAGTCTGGCCGAAAAGATCATATATGGGGCAATGGAACAGGTGAAACAAAAGGGCAAAGAAGATTCTTTGAAGATGTTTGAAAAAGCAGTGGAAAATGTCCGCCCTTTACTCGAGACGAAATCTCGACGGGTAGGAGGTGCGACATATCAGGTTCCGATCGAAGTTCCTCTTAAAAGATCGACATCTTTGGGTGTCAGGTGGATCCTCCGGTACGCCGGGGAAAGATCTGGGAAGAGAATGACGGATAAGCTGGCAGCAGAGATCTTAGATGCTGTCAATTACCGAGGTGGGGCGATAAAAAAGAGAGAAGATACGCATAAAATGGCAGAAGCCAATAGAGCTTTTGCTCACTATAGATGGTAGTCTTATAATTTTGGCTATATCTGTAATAAAAAATGGAGCGACAAGTTGGCGCGAAATTATTCTATCGAACGAGTCAGGAACATCGGTATCATGGCGCATATCGATGCGGGGAAGACTACCACTACGGAACGCATCCTTTTTTATACAGGCATTACTTACAAAATAGGGGAAGTTGATGAGGGGACCGCTGTTATGGATTGGATGGCGCAGGAGCAAGAGCGTGGAATCACCATAACATCTGCTGCGACCACCTGTTTCTGGAAAAACCACCAAATCAATATCATCGATACGCCTGGACATGTGGACTTCACGGTAGAAGTGGAGCGCTCGCTCAGAGTCCTTGATGGCGCAATCGTTATTCTCTGCGGTGTCGGAGGTGTCGAGGCTCAATCAGAAACCGTTTGGCGACAGGCCGATAGATACCAGGTTCCTCGAATAGTCTATATAAATAAGATGGACAGAATCGGCGTTGATCCTGAAAAAGCAATTCAGGAGATGAAGGAAAGACTGGCTGCAAAACCTTTGGTAATACAGATCCCTCTCGGAAGAGAGGACGGCTTCAGAGGAGTGATCGACCTCGTTGAGATGAAAGAGATCGAGTGGGGTGAAGATTTGCTGGGAACCAAGTTCGAGACGCGTGAAATATCCGCAGAATACCGAGAAGAGGCCCATACAAAGAGAATAAAAATGCTCGAAATGTTGAGCGATATGGATGATGAGCTTATGGAGAGATATATAGATGAAACAGAGATTTCTGCGCATGATATAAAAAGAGTCATCCGGAAGGGAACGAGCACCCTTCAATTCGTCCCGGTCCTTTTCGGCGCGTCTTTCAGGAATAAGGGCGTACATCCAATATTGGATGCGGTGATGGATTATCTCCCTTCTCCTGCGGATATCCCTCCAGTCCAAGGCCATCACCCGCGCACTTTTGATATCGAAACACGGAAAACATCGGACGAAGAACCCTTTTCAGCCCTCGTATTCAAAATCATGAATGATCCCTACGCAGGAACCCTGTCATTTTTCCGCGTCTACTCAGGAAAAACAAAGGTGGGCGCATCTGTTTACAATGCCACCAAGAAAGAGGAAGAGCGCGTCAGCCGGCTGTTGGAAATGCATTCCAACAAGAGAAAAGAAATCAAAGAAGTTTATGCCGGTGACATCGCCGCCTTGGGAGCGATGAAGAATCTTTCAACCGGGGATACCCTTTGCATCCGGAATCACCCGATCGTATTCGAGCCTCCTGAATTTCCTGAACCTGTTGTTAACGCCTACATCGAACCCCGATCCCGGACCGAACATGTGAAGCTGGGAGAGGTTTTGGAAAAACTCACCCGAGAAGATCCGACATTCAAGGTAAAGCAGGACCCGATGACGGGGCAAACTCTTATATATGGTATGGGAGAACTTCATCTGGATATCCTGATGGATCGTATGGAAAGAGAATTCGGCGTTAGGGCGAAATTGGGAAAACCTCAAGTGGCTTACAAAGAAACGATCACAGGATCGGCAGAAGGGGAAGGAAAATACACCCGGCAAACCGGGGGAAGAGGTCAATACGGTCACTGCAAGATTCATATCGATCCGCTAGAGGAGGGCGAAGGTTTTGAATTTTCTTGTCAAATCAAGGGAGGAGCTATCCCGGATGAATTTGTTCCTTCTGTTGAAGATGGCATACGCGAGGCGATGGAAGTGGGAATTTTGGCCGGTTTTCCTCTTACCGGTGTGAAGGTTACTCTTCTGGATGGATCCTTCCATGAGGTAGATTCCACTCTTATTGCCTTTAAGATCGCGGGTTCCTTGGCGTTCAAGGATGCGGCATCGAAGGCCAGCCCGACCCTTCTCGAGCCGATCATGAGTTTAGTCGTCCTTTCTCCAGATGAGTACCTTGGAGATATCGTGAGCGACATCCGGGCAAGAAGAGGCAAGATGGAGGAGATGGACATGAGAGGTGGTTCGCGTGTCCTCAAGGCAACCGTTCCTCTCGCCGAGATGTTCGGGTATGCCACGACTCTGCGAACCCTAACCCAGGGAAGAGGGGTATTTTCGATGGAATATTTTCAGTATGAACCCACACCTCCAGCTGTAATGGAGAAGATCATAGCACGTATCGAGGGAAGAATTCCTGCCACTAGGTAGACTGGTATCGATAGGAATTTGAATATGCATAAAGATATCGCAAATATAAGGTTTCAAAAGGAAAGACTCATAATTATATTGTATAAAACTTAAGCAAATAGGAGGTAAGGAAAATGGCGAAGGCAAAGTTTGAGAGGACGAAACCGCATTTGAACATAGGGACAGTGGGGCATGTGGATCACGGGAAGACGACGTTGACGAGTGCGATAACTAAGGTATTGAACAAGAAGACAGGGTCGGTGGAGTATATAGCATTCGACAAGATAGACAATGCGCCGGAGGAGAAGGAGAGGGGATTGACGATCCAG
>CAYPGQ010000101.1:0-15536 GCA_964410125.1 uncultured Eubacteriales bacterium
CCAGGGCCAGATATGACATACCGCAGATTCGCCGCTATCCGTCACCGGAGTTTCATCAGGTTTGCTAGATTTTTACAAAAAGAAATTGGTGAGAAACGAGTAATTGAACTCATAAAAAAAGAAACGGAGCAAAGGCTGTACGCGCAGGCAAAAAGAGATCTCAAAAGGCTCGGAAAATCCGATTTTAAATCTTACATAAGTATTTTTAGAGATCCTGGGATGTTGGCAAGTCTAACCATGGAAATAATAGAGGATACTGATACGGTATTTGAGATCAGGGTAACCGATTGTATGGCTGCGGAATCCTTTCTGCCACACAAAGCTGGCGATATCGGTTATGCAGCGGTCTGTTGGGGCGATTACAATTGGGCCTCGGATTTTAACCCCAAAATTAAAATGATCCGGGATAAAACACTGATGCAGGGTCATGATTGCTGCAATCACAGGTATATCTGGACTGGATAAGGTCACAGATGATGGCATATCCGGTTTGATTTTTACTTATTTTAGTTTTAATTATTTTCAATCATCGCTCATTTTTTGAAGTCTTGGCAGGGATCTTTCTCCACAACGGTGTCGAACAATCTCCAAAAAGGTGCCATCTTCTGAACAAACGCTCGCCCCTGTCTTCGCTGAGGTTTTTCATGGCAGCCAAAGTTCCTTTGTAAAACAGCTCTCCGATCGTTTCGACATCCTCGTCAAAATAATAATTCATGAACACTTCTTTTTGAGCGGCGATGCAGGCTCCAGGGTCCATCGATGTGGCACCGCCGAGAAAAGCAATTGCTCCTGCTGGTTTTTCAACGGTACCGGCCTTCATAAATGCTTCCGCCAGGCAATCGCCATCCTCGATCCAGAAGCTGCCGGTGCTGCATGCGGCTCCATGGATGATGGGGAATCCTGTGTCAAAATTTTTTAGGTTGGCCGCATTTTCCCTGGAAAAGTGCAGGCTTGCGAATGCTGTTGTGCTCCCGTGACCGTGATGGGCAATGAAATTAACTCCGGTTTTTTCTATCGAATCACGTATTTTTTTGGTGATGTTGCTGTCCGATTCCATGATTTTGATCACTTCGTCAAAATAATCCGGATGAGATTTCAAACTTGTCTCCAGTTTCCCCGCATGGTCAACCCCGTCAAACCCTGTCATCGAGGCAACAACAGCATGGCGAATCCAATCAAAATTCTCGAAATCACCCTTCTCATATTTCAAAACTTTGTTCAGCTGATTTTCAAGTTCAGCCGGTGTGTTGACCGATATTCTTGAGATCAAGGCGTCTCCAATCAAGTCATTGCCTTCCAGTAGAGTGTAGCTGGGATCCGAAGGATATCCTGCTAGCATAACACTGGGGACATCATCGATATCTCCCACAAGAACAATATAAGTGAGGCCTCCATGATCATATTTTTCCTGTAGCTTCCGTTGTATTATTTCAGCACCTTTTTCAGCGGATAGAATATCCAGTTCGACATCGAGCCCTCTTTTGATCTTCCAATTGATATATTTATTCAAAACTTTCGCATATTTCGAAGTCGTAATGATGAGCATCTTGTTTCCGGCCATAGACTGGTCGGCATTGGCAAAAATCACAAAAGCAATCAGGAAATATCCTAAAACAAGTAAAAAAAATGGACATTTTTTCTGCTTCATAGACAAAAATACTCCTTTATCCGATGTTACTCACTTTAGAGCAAAAAATATGCCAATATTACCTCCTGGGATTTTCGAAGGCTTATTTAACACGGTATGTCCATTCTCGAACATTCAATGTACGTATCTGAACTAAAATAAATATTTGTTGGTTTTAATCCGAGCTGACAAGCTGAAATGGATTTAGCATGGAATCTCCCCTTGTCGGCCGTAGAGGATTACGTCTAGGCGTTATTATTGGGAGTTCTGAATCCTCGCTTTTTTGCTAAGTTTATTCAGTGCTTTTTTTATTTCGGTTTCTGATTTTCCCTCGATTTGGACTATTTTATCTGATCCTGCAATTGTACCTGCAATACCTCCAAGGGCACCTCCTGCAATGCCGCAGCCAATTCCGTAATTTAATGCTTTTGCATCAGCTGTAATCGGGGTAGGTCCCGGCCATGTGATTACAACTCCAGTTTCCCCGATTGGAAAATCATCTCCCTCTAAATATCCAATTAATGCTCCAATAACGGCTCCACTTACTAATCCAATACCTCCCCAAGCCAGAGTTTTTGATTCTTTAACAATTTCAATAAGCTTAATCTTCCTGATATAAACAGATACATCGGCTCCTGATTCAGAATCCAGCAATAACAGAGAATTCTCCTTTACAGCAATAAGCTCACCTATTGCTTGCTGCCCGTCTATTTGCTGGACTATGAGCTCTGCTCCCTTTTTCTTGGCATATAGATTTTCTGAAAATGGAAACGAAAATAATACCAAAAACAAAACCATGAATTTTTTCATTGCTCCCCCCGTCTAATAGAAACTCATCTTCTTTAAAATATGATATCAAAAGCCTTTTGTAAACCTTTCTGGATTTATTAAGTACAATAATATAAATATACATCATGACATAAAAGAAAGAGGAGGAGGTTTGAAATGATTTTACTCTATTCAAAGCTGCGCTTGCCAGCTATCAAATCTTTTCTGCTTATCGTAATTTTATCCATCAGTGTTAATTCTTCCTACGGCTTTGCCCAAAAGGATGATAGATACGCAGAAGAGATAAACATGATAGAGGATTGCGTCAAGAAAGAAATGGAAAGATTAAAAATCCCTTCTCTCAGCATCGCTTTTTACAAAGAGGATTTCTTCTGGAAAAAAAGTTTCGGCTACGCTGACATGGAACACAAAATCCCTGCCAAACCGGATACTCGTTATCGAATCGCTTCCATTTCAAAACCCATTACAGCGGTTGGCATTCTCAGACTCATGCAGGAGGGAAAACTCAACCTGGATGATGAGGTGCAGAAATATGTTTCCTATTTTCCGAGGAAGCGATGGCCTGTCACTATACGACATCTCTTGGGCCACCTGAGCGGTATCAGCCATTATCGGAACTATGATGAAGAAGGGCATTTCAAAACCCATTTCACGACAAAAGATTCAATCGGAGTGTTCAAAGATTGGAGGCTCGAGCAAGAACCCGGCACCAAATACAACTATACAACATATGGATTCAATCTTCTTGGCGCGGTTATAGAAGGAGCTTCGGGCAAGCACTATGCTGAATACATGAGAGAAAATGTATGGAAGCCATTAGGGATGAATAACACGACAATGGATATAGCAGATGACATTATAACAAACAGGGCCAAAGGATACCGTAGAATCGGAGGAGAAGTGAAGAACTGTGAATTTGTAGACATCAGCAGCCGATTTGCTGGAGGGGGAATAAGATCGACAGCCGTCGATTTGATCAACCTGTCCAGGGGTTTAGATGAAGGTAAAGTTGTTTCTGAAGAAAACCAGATGATGATGTACACCAGCATGGTGACAAAGAAAAGTCGTGTAACCGAATATGGAATGGGCTGGGGCGTTGATTTCATTCAAGGATTCTGGAATGTAAGCCACGGTGGCGGCCAACAAGGTACCTCAACTCATCTGCTGAGATTCCCCAGAGAGAAATTTGCTGTAGCCGTGATGTGCAACGATGAAAGCCAAAACACATCCAGGTATGCTTACTTAATAAGTGCCCTAATACTCGGAGCTTTCCCCTATCGGATGGAGGCTCCCTCCCAAGATGATATCTGGAGGCTTCGGCTGACTTTCCTTGTCGGGCTTGGATATTACAGCAAGTTCGCTACGACTTTTGCCGCTGACGATGAGGATCTAAAGGAAAGCTTTGCTTACTTCAATAAACTGGATCCTAAAGCAAAGAATATCAGGCAGCAAATAAACGATGGGGCGGATTTATTCACGGGTGCTCCATTGATTAAAGTCGGTACACACATGGCGGAGAAGATAAAGGAACGCCACGGTGAGCACAGGCTGGATGAATTGCGCAGAAACGGCTCCATCCCTTTCTTCAAAACATATATCGACCTTTACAAAAGCGAAAATTCGATACCTGGGGAGTACAGATTCAACGAGGATTTCGAGAGAATGTTGGAGGAATGGCATAGTTCATATAAAAAGACCTGGACTGAGGAAACACGGAAATATTTTCTCATACCGCTTGTGGATTTTGGGAAATATATTAATGACATCAAGGATAAATTCAAGGGCGAAATAGTCTATCCCAGGTTGAATAGCCTCATTAATTTATACGCGTATTACCTGAAAGGAGAGAAGAAGCCGGATGAAGGGCTCTCGGTGCTTCTGGATGCAGTTGAATTATTTCCCAGTGATGCCAATCTCTTCGATTCTCTCGGGGAGTTTTATCTTGCCAAAGGAAATAAAACAAAAGCTATTGAATATTACAAAAAAGCTCTGGAGATAAACCCAAATTTGAGATCATCGATCCAGGCGATTGAAAAACTGGAGGAACACCGCTTGCTTGATTATTTAATCAAGCACACTCGAGTTAAATCCAAGAAGTAAATTTCATTTGATTGCCGCTGCTTCACGTTTTTCTTTTGATATATCAGAGCTCGCGGTCCAATGTTTCATATCCTTGTAGCACCCCAATGTAAAAGGATACCTATTTGAGATTGTTCTTTCAGAGAAACATAAAGTATCGGGCGCGATTTTATCTGACCAGATTTGGCAAAAATGCACACGATTGGCCACGGAGATTTCATTGGGATGACCGGTTTTGTAAACCAGGTATTTCCTATTATTCCTTTGGTTCCCTGGGCAGTCGTCTGAGGTTTTTGACAAATCGTTCTCTATCGAATTCTTCTCTATTCTTCAATATATTGTAGATTTCTACAGTAACAGCCTGGGCAATGAGCAATTTTGCATCTTCCTCTGAAATATTCTGCTCAGTCAACCTTTTCAACGTCAGTCTTGTCTCGGGTGGATCGTTGGTTTCCAACTGATTCTCGACAACTTCCATGACTGCAAGTTTCAGATAAGGATTTGATTTTTCCATGTTGTTTAAACCTTAGGCTTCATAATCAAATCGACCAGGTGCTTAAATTCCGTTTTTTCCCTGGCCTTTTGACACCCTCCGCAAACTTTTGAAGCCGGATAAGTATTTGGATTTTTTCCTTATAGGAAAGACTGGCAAGCTTTTTTCGCCGCTGTCTCTTGGCTTTTATGATCCGGTTCAAGATCTCAGTTCTTTCCAAAAGTGCCTTATCCATTATCTAACTTATATACCACAGCTATCTGCCATGAACAAGTATCATGATGGGTGTGAGGCCGTATTTAAGAAGTTAATAAGTTTGTAAACTTTTTTCCTCTAAAAAACGTCTTTATTTAATGAGAGATGCAATATATTGCTAAAAGGAGAACACTATGAAAAAGTCTGCCGCAATAATCCTTGTTTTTATGTTTTTTTCCGTTTCAGCCTTCGCGCAATCCCGAGTAAATGCCAAAGATATCCTGAAAAGCATCGATGAAGGGAAAGCCGTCAACTACAGAGGCGTAGAAATCGTTGGAGATCTGGATCTGACGTCTATTCAGGACAAAGTTGCGGACAAAAACAACACGCGTTCCCGGAATAACACAAAAGTCTTCTGGTACCACGTCCGGAGTCCCCTGAGCTTTGTCGACTGCACCTTCAAAGACGATGTTATTGCCTACTTTCATGATGACAGGAAAAACGAGACGCACAACGCTGTTTTTCATGCCGATGTAAGCTTCCAGGAATGCGAGTTTCAAGGAATATCCGCGTTTAAGTATTCCAAATTTCATGAGGGAGCAGACTTCACGAAAACGACCTATCATAAAGAAGCGCTCTTCAAATACACGGAATTTTCTACTGAGGTCAGCTTTGATGATTCCACTTTTTCCAACGATGCAAACTTTAAATACACGAAGTTCCCCAGAAAGGTCAATTTTAGAAATGTGGAATTTCAAGACCTGGCAAATTTCAAGTATACGAAGTTTCCGCGCGGCGTGAGCTTTAAAAACTCAATCTTCCAAGGCGATTCAGATTTCAAATACGCCAAATTTTATGAACCTTTCGACTTTGAGGGCACAGAATTTGAAGATTCTGTCGACTTCAAATACACCAAGCTGGAAGGAAAATCATTCACACTCTACCTGCTGAAGAATAAAAAATAGAGAGGGTTGCCTCTCCCCTACGCTCTGAATCTTTCCATTAAAAAAGATCCGTAAATATTGGATTTAAAGCAACCTTTTTTACTGAGTTGCGTCTATATATTTGAATCAAATAAAACTGGATCGGACAATGAATCTAACGACACGATTGGAAGAAGCCATTCTCATTGCCATCTGGAGCCTTGAGGAAAACGCTTATGGAATTTCTGTCACTAAACGGGTTTCTCAGATCATAGGCAAGAATTACACCATGGGCGCGCTTTATTTTGCCCTGGACCGACTGTTTCGTAATGGGTATGTGAATAAGATTGCAAGAAACGTTTCGCAGGAAAAAGGCGGGCGCAGCCGGACTTACTACCGCTTGACCCCTAAAGGCAAACGGGCTCTCCAGGAGGTCAGAGACTACCAGATCTCTCTTTGGGAAAGGATTCCTGAATTAGCCGTAGATAAAAAGACAAAAAAATGATTCATAGCCGAAAAAAACCACCTGCTTTTTCAATTTGGCTGCTGAAGCGACTGTCACGCGATTGCGATCGTCGATCGGTCCAAAGTGATTTCGCTGAGCTCTATGAGGAAAAGGCAGCAGCATATTGGTCTCAGGTTATCAGATCCATTCCGATGCTTGTCATGAATCTAATATTTTGGGGGTTTGTCATGTTTAGAAATTATTTAAAAATCACGGTGCGAAACATACTGAGGCACAAACTGTATTCTTTTATTAACATTGCCGGCCTGGCGGTGGGGATGTTTTGTTTCCTTCTGATATTCCTCTGGGTAAATTATGAGAACAGTTATGATCGGTTTCATGAGAATCACAAGGACCTCTATCAAGTCGTTTTCGAATATCACAGTAAAGAGGGAGACGTCCGTTTGACATGGTCTCATGCTTCGGCTCTCGGAGTTATCCTTAAAAATGACTATCCCGAGATAAAAAATGTGACCAGATCTCTCGATTGGGAAATGACGTTGGGGACAGAAGACGATCTTTTTCTGGAGAAAGTGAATTTTGTGGACCCATCTTTTCTGGAGATGTTTGCCGTTCGTTTTATTGATGGCGATCCAAAGAGCGCTCTGTCTCAACCCAATTCCATTCTTCTGACTGAGTCTGTCGCTGCAAAATATTTTCCGGTTGAAGAGGCGATTGGGAAAAAGATCAGGCTGGCGGGAAACACAGATCTTATAGTTACCGGAGTAATACAGGAGATGCCGAAGAATTCTCATTTCAAATCGATGTGCCTCATTCCTTTATCTTTGGGGGGGACTTTTGGCTGGAACCTTGAGGCATGGGGAGCACAGAACTACCGGACCTATATACAGCTTCATGAAAACGTTTCTTACGATCTTGTGGGACAGAAAATAAAAAACATCTATCAAAATTACAACCCAGACAGAATCTCTTCCAAAGTTTCGATAAGACCGATCACAAAAATCCACCTTCACGATCTGGACGGAGGAGGACCGATTACCTATGTCTATATATTCTCGATCTTGGCTGTTTTTATTCTCATCATAGCCATCATCAATTTCATGAACCTTTCAACCGCCCGATCATCCCTTCGGGCCAAAGAAGTCGGGGTTCGGAAGACTATCGGAGCCAATCGGGTTCAAATTTTCAAACAGCTTCTAGGAGAATCTATCATTTTGGCTTTTGTCGCCGTTTTGTTCGCCGGTATACTTGTTCGTCTTTTTCTGCCTCGATTCAATCGTCTGGTTGAGGCTCAAATTCAATTCAACCTCGATGTGAAATGGATTCTGCTTCTGATTGGGACGGCAGTTCTGACGGGACTTTTGTCCGGAAGCTACCCTGCCATGGCTCTCTCTTCGTTTCCGATCATAAGGGTCATAAAGGGTGTCCTTAATCCTAAAGGGGGAATGCCTGGAATCCGAAAGTTTCTGGTAACCTTTCAGTTCGCCATCTCGATTTTTATGATTATCGTCATGGTCGTAGTGGGGCAGCAGTTGAAATTTATGAAAAGCAAAGATTTGGGATTCAATCGGGAGAACTTGATTTGCATGAGATTGACAAGTGAAATAAACCGGAACTACAGCGCGATCAAGAACGAACTTTTAAGGAATTCGAATATTTTAAGTATGTGCCGCACGAATAATACTCTTGATCAGGTTCGGTCGACTACTTCTACCTCAACCATAAGCTGGGAAGGACAGAGCGATGAAAGAGATATCGGAACTATTCATGTTTTGAGTGCGGATCAGGATTTTGTTGAAACCTTTGGGATAAAGATGGCCGATGGGCGCTTTTTTTCTGAGGAGTTTCCCTCTGACAGGAATGAGGCAGTTATACTCAATCAAACCGCTGTCAGGGAAACGGGTTTGGAGTCCCCGGTCGGGAAAAGATTCTCTCTGTGGGGATGGAAGTTGAACGTCATCGGCGTGATGCAGGATTTCAACTTTTATTCCCTTCAGAGGGAAATTCAACCGGCAGTGATGGTCATGGGACGGGCCGGATTAACCGATGTTGTTATCCGAATCCAATCCCAAAATCTGCCGGAGACAATAGCGTTTATCCGGGATACGATAAGAGAAGTTCTGCCGGGATATTCGGCGGACTATCAGTTTCTCGATGCGCGACTCAACGAAATCTATAAATCCGAGCAGAGAATGAGTGCAGTGACCAGATATTTAACCTTTTTAGCGATTTTCCTTTCCTGCCTGGGACTGCTGGGATTGGCTTCCTTTTTAACCGAACAGAGAACCAAAGAGATCGGAATTCGAAGAGTTCTCGGTGCTTCAGAAACCAGCATTGTGTGGCTTCTTTTCAGCGGAACCGCAAAATGGGTATTGACAGCCAACCTGATAGCCTGGCCGGCCGCCTATCTTATCATCCGCTGGTGGCTTAAGAGTTATGCCTACCGGACTGGGATTCATTTTGAGGTTTTTTTCCTGTCTGCGTTTGCCACTCTGATTATCACCTTCCTTACGATAAGCTACCAGACAGTCAAAGCCGCCACCGCCGATCCGGTGGATGCACTGAGGTATGAGTGAACACTGGCGATATAGATTTTATTTAATTGCCACTCCTATGGTATCCCGGTGCATGAGGATCAACGTCCGCATGTAAGGACCGATCTTGTCGGGTCCCTCAAAGCCGGCCTCGATCGCTGCTGCTTCACGTTTTTCTTTTGATATATCAGAGCTTGCAGCCCATTGTTTCATATCCTTGTAGCACCCCAATGTAAAAAGATCCCATGCAGCCCCTCGATCGCGAGTGAAAATCAGGTTCTGGGGCCTCTCAATATTAAAAAAATAGGCATTTTCCATTTTACGTTGTTTAAAAAGTTCTGCGTGTTTTCCCGGAAGCGCAATGAAGATCTCGCAGTGATAAAAAGAAGTGTCCTTGAAGACATCCTCCACGATTTCAAGAGGCGGACCCATCACGAAAATATCTTCATACCATGACACGTCCTCTTGGAATCTCTTTTTAAGTTCCATCGAAGATATGGAAGAGTTGTCTTGGGCATGTGTGCGGCGTTTTATCCTCTCCTTAGAGTAATACTCTGTATAGCTTTCCATGGGATAAAGCATCACCAGATCCCATTGATCTCCTTGTGTGTGACGCCACCAGAACGGGCTTTTGTCGCCCGAGGCATCATGCACCGACATCTGGCCCTTAAAGAGGTCTATCAGATCGAGAAGCTTCCCAGGGGCTGCTCGTATAAACGTGGCTCTATACAGGTAGGTTTGTTCTGAAGAGAGCGGTTCTGTTGTGGCAGAAGGGGCTACAGAAGGGAATACCCATACCACCATGCAAAGCAGTAACATGAATTTTCCTATGCGACGATATTTCATTTAATTCAATCCCCTTTTCCTCAATAAAGGCTCGATCTGGGCTTCTCGTCCACGGAAGTTTAAATACATGGACTTGTAGTCAGCCGTACCATTTTTCTCCAATATGTGTTTTCTAAAGGCACTAGCTGTCTTTTGGTCGAACAAACTGGTCTCTTTGAATGCCTCGAATGCATCGCAATCCAGAACTTCTGACCAGATGTAGGCATAGTATCCAGCGGCATATCCCCCGATGATATGATTGAAATAGGTGCTCCGGTACCGGGAAACAATCTCGGGGATCAATCCGATCTTTTCGAAATAATCTTTTTCAAATTGATTGATATCCAGGTCTTGTGGTTCTGTGAGTGTGTGGTAATTCATATCCAACAGAGAAGCAGCCAAGTACTCAACCGTGATGAATCCTATGTTGAACAAGCCGCTCTTTACGATCTTATCGATCAGGTTGTCGGGAATGGGTTCACCTGTCTGATAATGTTTGGCATAGTGTTTAAGAACCGCCGGTTCCATGGACCAATGTTCCATGATCTGGGATGGGAGTTCGGAAAAATCTGAAGACCTAAAGGTCGTTCCATAAGTCACATTGGAGAGAAGATTATCCAATCCGTGCCCGAATTCATGAAAAAGTGTTTCCACCTCTTCAAGAGTGATCATCGCCGGGTTGTCTCCAATGGGTTTGGAGAAGTTACAAACCAGATTCACAACAGGGTCGATCTCTTCTCCATATTTCCGGCTCTGGCTTCGATAGGTTCCACACCACGCTCCCCCACGTTTACTTTTTCTGGGATGGAAATCCATATAAAGGACTCCACAATGGGATCCATCTGCTTCCTTTACTTCAAAGACTTGGGCATCCGGATGCGGCAAAGGCATTCCCTCGAGTTCCTCAAATGTCAGTCCATAGAGCTGGTTGGCTACCCAGAATGCCCCATCCCGTACGTTATTCAACACAAAATAGGGCCGCAATTCAGTGTCGTCGAGTTGGTATTTTTCCTTTCTCAGCTTTTCAGCGTAATACCACCAATCCCAGGAGGCCAGTTTGAAGCTGCCGCTTTCCCTGTCGATTATGGCCTGCATTTCTTGCCTTTCTCTTTTTGCAACCGGGAGGGAGGCATCCCACAGCCGATTCAGCAGTTTGTAAACATTCTGTGAGTTCTTTGCCATCCGGCTTTCAAGAACATAATCAGCGTAAGTCTTATAACCGAGGAGATTTGCGCGCTCGACACGAAGTTTGATGAAATCGGAGAGGATTTTTTTGTTGTCGTGTTCATTGTCGTTATCCCCTCTTTTTGTGTAAGCCCTATACAGCTTCTCTCTAAGGTCCCGCTGTTCAGAATACTGTAGAAACGGGATCATACTGGGTTTATGGGTCGTGAATACCCATTTGCCCTCTAATCCCGTTTCCTTGGCCGCTTCAGCAGCTCCTGTAATGGATGATTCCGGTAAACCAGCCAGATCCTCTTCATTTTCGATCACCAGTTTGAATTCATTGGTTTCAGCCAAAACATTTTGACTGAACTGGACACCCAGCGTTGACAGCTTTTGATTGATATCTTTGAGCTTGGCCTGGTCTTCGTCATTCAGGTTGGCTCCGCTACGGACATACCTTTTGTAAAGATTTTCGAGCAAATACAGCTGTTCATCAGTGAAGTTCAGTTCGTCCCGCTGTTCGTATACTGCTTTTATCCGTTCAAACAGTTTTTTGTTCAGGTTGATCTCATCACGATGGGCTGCTAATCGGGGAGCCATTTGTTTCTGGATCGATTTGAGCTCATCATTGGTATTGGCTCCACTCAACCCAGAAAACACCCTTGACACATTGTAAAATAGCTTGTTCGACCTATCCAAGGCCACGATCGTGTTGTCGAAAGTTGGGGCTTCGGGATTATTAACAAGTTTTTCAATTTTTAGTTTTTGCTGTTCCATCCCTTTTTCATAGGCCGGGATAAAATGTTCAGGTTTGATGATATCAAATGGCGGTACTTTAAACGGAGTATCATATTCAGTAAAAAATGGGTTGTCTGTTGTAGGCGTTTCTGTCGGAGTTTCCGATGTTTTAGAACATGCGGCAAATAAAAATCCGATCACCACCAAAATTAAGATTAGATTTTTTATCATTGCGTTACCTCCTTTATCAGCGTAATGACAATATCAAAACTAATCCTCATATTCAACAGGTTCTTTATCCCATACATTTGGCAAGCCTTTCACTTCTTAACAAAAATATTTTGTGAGAGAAGATTTTAAATTATAGCGTCCTTATATATTGAGGAGGGAGAAACTGATGATTTGATTTTTTCTAAAAGGCTATTATAATAGCCATATAGGAGAAAGCATCATGAAAGTAGCCAATACGGTTGATTTGAAAAATAAAACGAATAAACTACTGGCTGAAGTTATGAAAGGGAATCCTCTGATCATTACTTACAGAGGAAAACCTGCCGCCTCTATCCTCCCACTAACGGAAGACGATCTGGAAGATTTTATCATTGAGCACAGCCCTTCTATCCGCAAAAGGATTCAAAAAGCTGAAAATGATATTCAGAAAGGAAAGGTAATATCTTTAGATGATTATCTGTCCTGTTCAGAAAAATAATATTGAAAAAATTCGATATCCAACTTACACATTCTGCCGTAGAGGATCTGGAATGTGTTCCTGAAGATCAGCACACAAAAATTATTGCTATAATAAAAAAAATTTCTAATGATCCTTTCAATCCTGGGGCCAAGATTAAAAAACTTAAGGGATTCAGGCCGCCACTTTTCAGGATTAGTTCAGGAGATTACAGAATCCTTTACAGGGTAAAGGAGAAAAGCATTACTATTATGCGTGTAATCGATAGAAAAGACCTCGATAGAATCATCAAAAGGCTAAAGCTGTCAAAATCTTAGGCCTTCTTAACTTTTAATATTTTTCCCAGCCTCTCCCCTCTTCTCATATGCAGCAGGATCTTTTTTTTTCTCATTTTTTCTGAAAATCAGAAACCTTTTTGCTTTTCTGGAGTATATTAATTTAGAGAGTCAGAATAAATGGAGGCAAAATCATGGAATTGCTGACAAAACTTGAGGAGATGGTCCTGATCGCTGTCTTGAGACTCAAGGATAAAGCCTATGGCATCTCTGTTTATAACTCTATTGTCGACCTGACTGGAAAAAAAGTCTCAGTCAGCAGTGTCTATTTTCCTCTAGAAAGACTTGTCAGAAAGGGGTATCTCCAGACTTCGATGGGCGAACCTACTTCCAAGCGAGGCGGTATGAGCAAGAGATACTACAAGCTGACCAAGGCTGGCATCAAGGTCCTTCAGGAGAACCGGTCTCTGCATGAGACAGCCTGGAAAGGTGTTTCTGACATTTTAAAGTCTACCGAAGAGATCTAAAGATGAACAAGCCTCCAAAATTGGCAAAGTTCCTGTTAAAAATCCTGTCATCTCGTGAAAAAGATGAAGCCTTTCTAGGCGATATAGAGGAGCTTTTCCAAGACCGCACAGAATGTCAAGGCCTCTTGCGATCGAAACGCTGGTACTGGTGGGAGATCGTAAAGTCCATTCCCAAATTTTTCAGAGAATCTATCCGCTGGAGGATAACGATGTTAGAAAATTATTTAAAGATTACTCTCCGGAACATGAAAAGACACAAGGGATATTCCTTCATCAATATTGCCGGCTTGGTTGTGGGCATTGCCTGTACAATTTTTATTCTCCTATGGGTAAAGGATGAATTGAGCTTTGACAGGTTTCATGAAAACGCAGACAGGATATACAGAGTTGTCTCCTCGACATCTGATGATGGGTTGCCAACAAATGCGAATGGTTCCTTCGCTGTGGGCCGGGCACTAAAAAGGGATTTTCCCGAAGTGATTGAAACTGTGCGCATGCGCAAGATGGGGCAGGGTGTAAAGCGGTATATCGGATATAAAGATAAAAAATATTATGAGCCCAGGTTCTTTTTCTCTGAACCCACTATTTTTACGGTTTTTAATTTCCCATTGGTCAAAGGCGATCCTACCACAGTCCTAGATCAGCCGAACTCCATTGTTTTGACCGAAGAAATGGCAAAAAAATATTTCGGGCACGAAGACCCTATCGGGAAGACTATCGAAGCCGATCCTTATAACGATGGAGAACTCATGCTCTTTCACATAACCGGGATTGCAAAGAACGTTCCTCGTAATTCACACTTCCATTTTGACTTTCTTGCTTCTTACATAAGCCTAAAAGACGACACCAATGAATTTTCCGGTTTTTATCAACACTTTACATACGTCCTTCTAAGTGGCAAATCTTCAGCCGAAACCTTAGATCGTAAATTACTGGAATTTCTTCATAGAAACTGGAAAAAAGATCCTTGGTACACCATCAGCCTCCAGCCTCTTCTGGATATCCGCCTCCACTCCAGATTGAAATCGGAAATCGAACCCACTGGGAATATTCTGTATGTCTACATCTTTACTGCAATCGCTGTATTTGTGTTGATGATTGCCTGTATTAACTTCATGAATCTTACCTCGGCCCGCGCCGTCAAAAGGGCTAAAGAGGTCGGCATTCGAAAAGTTGTGGGCGCCCGGAAAAATCAGTTGGTTCGCCAATTTCTTGGAGAATCACTTTTACTCAGTATATTTTCAGCATCGGCTGCGGTTCTTCTTGTCATCATGGCTCTGCCGCTGTTCAACAGGCTTACGGGTAAGGGCATTGCTCTTTTATCCCTTACAAATCCTTCGTTTGTTTTAGGCATCATCGCCATCGCTCTTGCTGTCGGATTCATCGCCGGAATCTATCCTGCTTTCTTTTTGTCCGCTTTTCAACCGATGCATTCCCTTAAATCCAGAACCGGATATTCGTTCTCCGGAACCGCGTTGCGCAAAGGGCTTGTGATCTTTCAGTTTGCCCTTTCCATAGGGATCATCTTTGCTACCTTGAGCGTCCATAAGCAGATGAAATACATACGATCCCGGAATCTCGGATATGACAAGGAACAGATCATGGTCATTCCGTTGAGCAAAGACCTTCGGCAAAATTATGAGGGTTTTAGAAATGAGTTGTTAAAAGATCCTGGAATTGAAAATACCACGACATCTTCCTATGTCCCGACTAGAGGAAGCGGTCATCTTTCCTTCCGGTTCGAGGGCACGAAGGAACTCCTTGACCAAGTGATATATCTCGTCGACAAGGAGTTTGTCAGCACATATGGGCTTAAGCTCTTGTCGGGAGGGAACATCCGGCTCCCGCTTTCAGAAGAGGGAACATCGGAATTTTTGGTCAGCGAGCTGACGACCCGGGAAGCCGGCTATTCTTCCCCTCACGAGGCGGTTGGAAAAGGTGTGGATTTTCATGAGTACAGAGGCCATATCGTCGGCATCGTCAATGATATAAACATCTATTCTCTTCATCAAGAACCACACTCCATCAGCTATATGGTTACATCTATCCAAAGTCACAACTATCTTTCCATACGAATACTTCCCCAAAACATATCTGAAACAATCGCTTATATCCAAAAAACTTGGAATAAAATGGTTCCATACTATCCTTTGGACTATTTTTTCCTCGATGCGAGCTTTGAACAAATGCATATCGCTGATAAAAAAATG
>CAYPGQ010000102.1:0-5352 GCA_964410125.1 uncultured Eubacteriales bacterium
CTGCAAAGCAGAAAACATAAAGCACCTCTTGGTACTGGAGAAAGACTATGACTGAAAAGCAACAAAAGGCAAAGGATCAGGTTCTGGTAATCGGTGCGGGCATGGCCGGCATAGAGGCAAGTCTTACCTTGGCTGCTGCCGACAAGAATGTCTATCTCGTAGAGAAAGAGCCGCTGTTTGGTGGAAAGGTTATCAAGTTCGAAGAAGTCTTTGCCAATATGGAGTGTTCTACATGTATGGCGGCACCGAAGCAGCAGGAAGTGCTTCAGAATGAGAAGATCGAATTACTTACAATGAGTAAGGTAAAAGAAATCCAGGGAGAAGCAGGGAATTTTACGGTAAAGATCGAGAAAAAGGCAAGATACGTGAGCCTTGAGGACTGTATAGGCTGTAACGAGTGTTTCGGACCTTGTCCGGTAAGTTTGCCCAGCGAATTTGAGGAGAATCTGGGTGAGAGAAAAGCCATATATACACCCTGTCCTGGAGCATTGCCGAATGCCCCGTCAATAGATATCGAAAATTGTGTGCGGTTTACAAAGGGAGAAGATTGCCAGTTGTGCAAGGAAGCCTGCATGTTTGAAGCAATTAATTTTGAACAAAAAGATGAAGAAATAGAACTCAATGTGGGAGCGATAATTGTAGCTACCGGGTTTGATCTTATGGATCCGGAAAAAATTTCAGACTGTGGTTATAATGGCGAAGCAAACGTGTATACCTCACTTGAAATGGAAAGATTGTATGCATCAAACGGGCCGACTGAGGGAAAGATCACTTTAAGAAACGGAAAAGAACCGGCATCCGCGGCAATGATCCACTGTGTAGGACGCGAGAAGGCGGGTTACTGTTCCGGGATATGCTGTATGTACAATTTCAAGTTCATTCATTATTTGAAAGATAAGCTGCCGGAAATAACACTGTATGATTTCTACACTGACCTTTGTATGCCGGGCAAGAGCTACCAACCCTTTTATGAGCATTTGAAAGACAAAACGGAGTCGATCCGATTCCAAGACCTGAAGATAGCGCATCAGAACGGTCAGGTACGGATCAACTATAAAACTTTGGCGGACCAGAAGGAAACACTGGATGTGGATATGGTGATTCTTGCGCCTGCTGTTTTACCTGCGGAAGGGGCATCGGAAATGGCCGGGATACTGGGTATCGAGCAAACTGAAAACGGATTTTTCGGGCTTCAATCGAGTGACCGTTCACCGGACGAGAGCGGCAGAGATGGGATTTATCTCGCAGGCTGCGTTCTCGGGCCCGAAGACATTGGCAAAGCAATTGCCCAAGCCGAAGCGGCGGCAGGGAAGGTACTCGCATTACTTAGTTGAGCAGAGAGGAGCATAATGGACAGAAAGATTGGCGTTTATGTCTGTGAATGTGGACCGAACATAGCGAATGCTATGGATGTAGACAGAATCATCGAAGCTGTGTCGGGTATGGAGAATGTTGTTTTTGTCGAGAAATATAAACTACTGTGTTCTCCGGATGGGAAGAAATATCTTGCCGAACAGATAAAAGAACATGAATTTACACACTTGGTGGTTGGAGCGTGCTCCCCGAAACAGCATGAAGTGACTTTTATGAACATATGTAAGGAAGTAGGGATGAATCCTTTCCTAATGCAGATGGCAAATCTTCGAGAGCAGATAGCCTGGATAACCCCAGACAAAGAAAAAGCTACCGAGCGAGCTATAAGGCATATGAAAGCGGCTATACGGCGTGTCCGGTATCATGCACCGTTGGAGCAGAAAGAAATTGAATGTAATGCGGATGTGCTAGTCATCGGTGGAGGTATTGCCGGAATGTCGGCAGCTCTGCTGCTGAGCAGTCCGAACCGGAAAGTATTTTTGGTTGAGAAGAATGAGAAACTTGGAGGAATGGTTTCTGGATTCAATAAAATCTTTCCGGATATGATAAAAGGCAGTGATATTACGGAAGGCCGTGCTAAGAGCTTGAAAGAAGATGAGAATATCGAGGTGATGACAAGTACAACGGTAGAAAATATCCTTGGCTTTTTCGGAAACTTTGTGGTTACTGTCCGCGAAAAAGAATACGATCCCAGGGAATTCAAAGTGGGTGCTGTTGTGGTGGCCACAGGTGCGGACCTATTCGATCCCAGTGCTCTTGCGGAATATGGTTACGGAAAGATAAAAAATGTTGTTACTGCTGCCGAGTTTGAAGAAATGAATCTGAAAGGAAGCGTTACACTTGAAGACGGAAAAGAACCAAAAAGTGTTGGGATTATTCATTGTGTTGGTCGAAAAGAGAAAGCTTACTGCTCGGAAGTATGCTGCAGAGCAGGCATGAAAATATCCCGCTATATGAAGGAAAAGATTCCGGGTGCTTCGGTAACGCAGTTTTATCAGGATCTCTGTATCCCGGGTCTCGGAGTGCAGGCATTCTACGAGGAGACCCGGAATGCGGGTGTGGAGTTTGTTTATACCGAAAAGGTCAAATTGTCGGAGTCCGGTAAAAATATCCAAATAGATCATGACGGTAAAGTTAATACCGTAGACATGGTGGTTCTTCTGCCTGCGATAGAACCGGCAGAAGACACTTTGAAGATTTCCGAAATGCTGGGTATTGAAAAGGGAAAGGGCGGATTTCTTATGGAAGAACACGAGAAAATAGGCCCGGTTACTACAACTATCGAAGGAGTGTGCCTGGCCGGAACTGTTTCAGGCCCCAAAACTATACGTGATGCTGTGTCGCAGTCAGGAGCAGTAGCGGGGAAAATACTATCGTCATTAATTCCGGGTCGGAAACTGGAAACAGAAGCCAGGACTTCAAAAATATCTGAGAGTTTGTGTACAGGCTGTAAAACTTGCCTGACGGTATGCTGTTACAGCGCAATTGAGTATGATGAATCAAGGGGAATTTGTGTCGTTAATGAGGTGCTTTGCAAAGGATGCGGGAATTGTGCGGCCGCATGTCCTTCCGGAGCAGCAGCACATAAACAATTTACCCAGAATCAAATTTATAGAGAAATGATGGAAGTGTTGCGATGAAAGAAGGGCATGTAATAAAGATAACTGAAGGGGCGAGCAAAGCAATTGTCGAGCTTTTAAAGAGTTCTCTGGAGAAGAACATCTTTGAGGCCGTTCTTGTGCCCATACGTAAAGACGAGAGTTACACCTATGTTTTGACGGACAACACCGACCTTCTGGACAAGGCCGAGATTATGCCTCCAGTGATGCCTGTTCAGGGGGGCAAAGTGCTGCAGGCCCTGACACGGCACGGGAAAAGCGGGAAGATCGCCGTAGTGATGCGGATGTGCGAAATCCGGGCTGCCGTAGAGCTTTCCAAGTTGGGACAGACGGATTTGGAGAACGTTTTTATCATTAGTGTGGATTGTAATGGTGTAACACCCCTCTCCGAATACTTGGAGGATCCCTCCAATGCAGGAAAGAAGTTTCGGCCTCTTTGCAAAATCTGTACGGATTTCAGTGTTTTTGAAGATGCCGGAGTTGATGTTGTTGATATGCAGGTTGCAACCATGGGTGTGCAGGCTGGGCAGATGTTGCTTATCCCAATGAGTCCAGACGGAAAAGAAATGCTGGAGAAACTGGGCATTGACGAAAAACAAGAAACCGTGGAATGGATAAAGGAAACAGAAAAACTTCGAAAACAGCGTAAGGCAGCTCGGGAGAAAGCTCTGACAGAAATAAATGAGAAGATAAAAGGCCTGAACGGTTTGGCGGAGGCATTCAGCCAGTGTATTGAATGTCACAACTGCCGCAGTGTATGTCCGGTTTGTTATTGCCGGCTCTGCTTTTCCGATAAGGACACTTTCCAGGAAACCGGCGGAGAATACCTGGATCGTGCACAGGCCCAAGGGGTAATGAAATGCACCGATGAACTTCTGCAGTTCCATTTGGGCCGGATGTCACATATGAGTTTATCGTGTGTGTCTTGCGGAATGTGTGAAGACGCATGCCCGGTGGACATACCGGTAGGACAAATATTCAGCGTTGTAGCCGATCGATCACAGGAGATATTTGACTATGTGCCGGGTAAAAATTCCGATGAGGCACATCCGCTCAAGACATTCGAATTGGATGAATTGACGGAAGTAGAAGACAGATAAGTTTAAACCAGCGGTATTGGATTGGAGACACAGAATGCCGAAAATGTTAAAACTAAATAAAGAAATTTCAGACGGGACGAGAGATTTCCTGCGCTATCTTTTAGACAGCAAAAAAGTGAGAAGTGTGGCCGTACTGACGAGAGACGGGGCGTCCGGGTCGGTTAGCTACAGCCTGGTCTCTGATCCGGAGAAAATAGCGGAAGCGGTTCCCTTTTATCCGGTGATGCCCTACAACGCGGGTAAGTATCTCTCGCTCCTCACGTCCAAAGGACCATTTGATGCACCTGTTGCGGTAGTCTTGCGTCCGTGTGAACAGCGAGCGTTCGTGGAGCTTGTAAAACGCCAGCAGGGAAGTTTGGACAACATCGTCATCATCAGTTCGGTTTGTCCGGGAGTTTATCCTTTAAAAACATTAGTTCGTGAGGACGAGGACAAGTTGTTGAAGGATTACTGGTCGGCTGTAGCCGATGGAAAACTGGCTGAGGGAATCCGCCAATCGTGCTCGTGCTGTGAATTTTTTATTCCGTTTGGTGCCGACATTGTTGTATCCATAGCGGGTGAGCCGCATACGGGGAAAGAAATCAAATTGTTTGCGAATACAGAAAAGGGCTCTGATCTGCTGAAAGAGATGGATGGGAAGATAGAGGAATCCGAACTGGAGACAAAAGGCACGGAGACTATCCGGAAGCTGCGGCAGGAAAATGAAAAGGAGATGCTGGCTGATTTACAAGAAAAGTTGAAGGGATTGGACGGACTGGTGGAAATGTTCAGTACCTGCATTGGCTGTCATGGATGCCGGTCGGTTTGCCCGATTTGTTACTGCAGCTTGTGTGAATTTGATTCTACCCGCAGCGAATATGAGCCAGAAAAATTTAAAACCGAGATGGGCAAGAGAGGAGGGATAAAAATACCTCCGGGCTCCATAGCCTTCCAGATAGGCCGGATGACCCATATGAACCTTTCTTGTGTGAGCTGTGGGATGTGCAGTGATGTGTGTCCCGTCGATATTCCAGTTGCAAATATTTTCAGGAAAACTGGCAAGGCGGTTCAGGATCTGTTCGAATACACACCCGGAAAAGACATTGAGGAAAAAATCCCTGTTACGACATTTGAAGAAGAAGAATTAACAAGTGTAGAAGATTAGGGCGGACTAAAACCTCTCGATCACATCATGGACCGTATGGTCCGATTTAAAAATCTTGATTCTTAAAGGCATGTTTCCGGGCAGCGAATGAGTGGCGCAGGCCAGACAGGGATCG
>CAYPGQ010000102.1:5452-8412 GCA_964410125.1 uncultured Eubacteriales bacterium
TCTTAAAGGCATGTTTCCGGGCAGCGAATGAGTGGCGCAGGCCAGACAGGGATCGTAAGCACGGAAAGCCATTTCCACCATGTTGAGCAGTCCGTCATTCACCTGGAAATTTTTGATGAGACCTTTTGCGGCTTTCTCGATGCTCATTGCTATAGGTGCGGAGTTATGAACTGTAGCAACGAGCAAATTTGCTTTTTTCATTATGCCTTGTTCATCTGTAACATAGTCGTGAATCAGGACTCCTCGCGGTGCTTCCACGACGCCGACGCCCTCATTGGGTATTGAATCGGGGATTGTACGAATGTCAGGATTAAGGATATCGTCATCGTTGATCAGTTCCTGCAGGTGTTCGGCCGCATAGAGGAGCTCAATGACCCGGGCCCAGTGAAAGGCCAGTGTGTGATGAACGGGCTTACCCCCCAGCGTGTCGTACATGAACTCATATTCTTTCTGGGCCAGTGGAGTGGCCATGCCGTCGGAGGCGTTAAGCCGGGCCAGGGGCGCCACACGGTAGACACCGCTGTCTTGGCCGTCGACAAATCCTTTCCAACCCACATTCTTAAGGAACGGGAATTTGATGTAGCTCCATTTTTCCACATGCTCGCTGATGTGGTTTTTATAATCGCGGCCGTCGAATTTAACGAATTCATTTCCTTCAGGATCAACAACACGGAGTTTGCCGTCATAAAAATTTACATGATTGTTATCATCCACTAGACCCATGTAGTAGGTCTTATGAGTGTAGGGATCGGAGGTAATGATCTTTACGTATTCTTCGTTCTTTAACACGATGTCTTTAAATAACTGAACTGTAAACTGAGCGAATTCCACCGCCTCGTCGGCATACTTCTTGAATTTTTCCAAGTCTTCCTCTGTGATGCCTTTGGATATGCCGCCGGGCAGCCCGCTGACGGGATGGATTACTCTTCCGCCAAGTGCTGTGATGATCTCGCGGCACTGTTTGCGGTTTTTTATGACGACTTTGGCCGCCTCCAGGCCAACTTTGTCTATAACGCCCAGGATGTTGCGTGCGGATTTGGGGGCGTCGGGGCCCACGACAAAATCGGGTCCTCCAAGAAAGTAAAAATGGAGAGCATGGTCTTCGATCATAAAGGCCGAATACATCAGCTCGCGTATTTTTTTCGCCGGAAGAGGCGGGTCAACATTATATAGATCATCAAGGGTTTTTTGCGATGCCATGTGATGTGCGGTCGGGCATACACCGCAAATTTTTGGCGTGATACGCGGCATCTCTTCAGAGGGCCTGCCTTCGGAAAACTTTTCAAATCCGCGCAGTTCCGGCACTTGTAAAAATGCCCGTTCGACATTGCCCTCGTCGTTTAGAAAAATCTCTATATTGCCGTGCCCTTCCAATCTGGTAATCGGTCTGATTGAGATGTGTTTATTTGGCATTATTTTCCTCCAAAAAATATGGTATTTTCTTTAAGCTTCTCGAGTCTCATTGCTCTTTACCTGTGTCTATTCTATTCTTTTGTGGAATAGTATAGAGCTGGGTAATCCGTACATATAGAGAGGACCTATCAGGTCAGGCAATGTTGCGAGTACTTCTGCTATTTCTTCCTCTTTATCGGACTTGATGAGAGAAGCCAGTGCGCTCAGCATCCGCAGTCCCTGGTCCTTGACGTCGTTCGGGGGGCCGTAACAGCCGCGGCAGGGCATGTTGGCGTTGATGCAGCGCTCGCCGCAGCCGCCTCTTGTAGCCGGACCCATGCAGATGATGCCTGCCTCAAGAAAACACTTCCCATCATCAAGTTTATCGTATAGATGGGGCCGGATGAATTTTTCAATCTCCACTTTATCCGGCTTGGTCTCTTTTCGGGGACAGGTGTCGCACATGGATTTATTCGGGCTCAGCACGCTGCCCTTTTCCGGCAGTTTGCCCTCCAGGATTGCAGTGAACGCGTCCTTTATGGTGTCGGGAGAGGGAGCGCAGCCGGGGATGTAGTAATCTACGGGGATGATCTGATCAAGGGGATAGACGGAATTGAAGAAATCAGGCAGCTCAAGATTGTATTTGCCGTCCACCAAAGTCTCAGTCTGGGGCACGATGTTTTCCGGGTTGTCATTGGTGTCGATCTCTTTATAGACCCGGTTAAAAATTCCTTCGCGGTTTGTCATGTTTGCGAGACCCGGAATGCCGCCCATGACGGCGCAGCTTCCGAATGAGAAGACAAGCTGGGATTTTTTCCTCAGCAGTTTGACTATCTCTTCCTGCTCGGAGAGGCGAATGGCACCGTTGATAAAGGAGGCCAGAAGTTCTCCGTCTTCCATGTTTTCCACATCTTCGTACTTGAAATCCATGGCGACCGGCCAGAATACGATATCCACCGCGGCCACCACATCGAGGATGGTTTCATTTAAATCCACGATGGCTTCTTCACAGCCCCCGCAGCTTGAACACCAGTATATTCCGATTTTGGGTTTGTCGCTCATTGTTTATACCTCCCCACCTTGACGGGTGTCAATAACGTTGTCCCAGTTCAATGGTCCCAGCTGGGTAATCCGGTCGTTCATCTCTTCCATGACGCGTGCGAATTTTTCGCCTTCGGACGCTGAGACCCAGTCGAGATAAAGACGATCCTGTTCGATGTTGAATTGATCCAGCAGGGGTTTGAGCATGTTGTACCTTTTTAGAGTTTTATAGTTGCCCTCTATGTAATGGCAGTCTCCCGGATGGCAGCCCAGGACCATGACTCCGTCGGCGCCTCCCTGGAAAGCTTCCATGATGAATTCCGGGTCGACGCGCCCCGAACACATGACTCGGATCAATTTTACATTGGGCGTGTAGTTCAGCTTCATGCTTCCCGCAATGTCAGCACCGCCATAAGAGCACCAGTTGCAGACAAATGCAACGATCTTGGGTTCAAATCCTGTCTCTGTCATAGCAATCCTCCTAATTCAGCTAAAATAGTATTATCTTCAAAATGTCGAGCGGTTAT
>CAYPGQ010000102.1:8512-15330 GCA_964410125.1 uncultured Eubacteriales bacterium
GCAATCCTCCTAATTCAGCTAAAATAGTATTATCTTCAAAATGTCGAGCGGTTATGGCGTTTGATGGACACGCGACCACGCAGGTCCCGCAGCCTCTGCAAAGGATCTCGTTGATAACCGAGATGCCTTTTTCACTGTCATAACCGATCGCTTTATACGGACAAATAGAAATACAGGTCTTGCAGCCTGAACATTTTTCTTCATCGATGGTCGAGATCAGTGTTTCCACTAGGAGTTTCTCCCCAGGCTGAAGTTTGGATGAGATGTTTCCGGCGGCAGCAGAGCCGTCGATGATGGAATTGGTGATGTCTTTGGGAAAGCTGGCGCTTCCGATGACAAACACTCCCTCGATGGGCGTAGCGAGGGCGTCGATTTTATTATGGTTGGGCATTATGAATCCATCCTTATCCCGGTCCAGCATCAGCATCTCGATGAATTTTTCTGCCTTCTTGTTCGGGACCATTGCGGTGGCCAGAACGACCATATCAGCCGGCAGGGTCTCCTTGGGGAGCGTGACATGAGCTTTGCCGTCGTCGGCATGGATGGCGATATCGTTGGTGTTGGGGACCTTGATAAAACGAACGCCTTCATCATTAAGCTTATCATACATCTCTTCCATGCCCGTGGAGCCGATGGTCATGTCGCGGTAAACGTGTGTGATCTGGATGCCTTCTGCCATTTTTTCTTCCAGGATCTGAGTGCTCATTTTCAGCAGCACCGAGCAGCAGACGTTCGAGCAGTAATTGTTGTAACGTTTGTCGCGACTGCCCACACAGTGGACCAAAACTAAAGATTTCGGCGGTGTGCCGTCACGTTTGACCAGCTTGCCTCCGGTGGGGCCGGTATTGGAAATCAGGCGCTCAAATTGGAGCGCTGTATAGACCTCGGTGCCGGGGGAGAAGTTCAAGTTGGGGATGAGGGTGGGATCGAAGGATTCAAATCCCGTGGCCAGAACGATTGCCCCCACCGACAGTTCGGTTTTCTCATCCTGGTCATCATAGTTTATTGCATCGAACATACAGGCATCGCGGCATTTTGTGCAATCCTGGTCTTTGAACCGCAGGCAGTTCTCTTTGTCGATAACCGGAATATAAGGTGTAGCGCCGATAACCTGAAAATGGATAGCCTTCCGGTTGCCAAGGAAATCATCGTGCTCATTGGGGACCTCGACCGGACAGGGCTCTAAACATTCATTGCAACCGATACATTTGTCAGGGACGACATATTTGGCTTTTTTGTTGACCGTGGCCCTAAAATTCCCGAAAAATCCTACTACTTCCTCGACGTCGCTGTAGTTAAGAAGCTCGATGTTGGGATTCTCCACTACTTCCTGTAGTTTGGGTAGGATCATACATGAGCAGCATTCCAGTGATGGGAACGAGTTTTCGTATTTGGTGGCCTGACCTCCCAGGCTGGGATTGGTCTCAACAAGATATACTTTACGTTCCTCCGAGGCAAGATTGAGGGCCGCATCGCAGCCTGCCAATCCGCCGCCAACGACAAGGACGTCCGCCACAGCATCGATCTCTTTCTTTTCAAATGCCTCATGGTAATGGACGCGATTGTAGGCCGCCTTCATGAGCGACAGGGCTTTGGCTGTAGCCTTCTCCTTGTCGTCCGTCACCCAGGCGACATGTTCCCGGATGTTGACCAACTGCAAAAAATATGGATTTATTCCAGCCTTTTCCAGAACCTCCATAAAAGTTTTTTCATGCTGTTTTACGGAACACGCTCCGATGATGACCTTAGTGAGATCGTTTTTTTTGATGCTGTCGGCGATCTCGCTTTTTCCTTCTGGGGAACAGTACAAGTTGGTTATTTCTACAGTAGCAGCATCCGGCAGTTTCTCCAGTTCGTCTTTGATCTTATGAACATCGACCGTGCCAGAAATATTCTTACTGCACTCGCATAGAAATAATCCTACGCGTTCTTTCTCATTCATGTTTTTCCTCCTGCATCCTTTTGGATTTTTTTAAATAAATAATTGCGGATTTCCGCGAGCTTATGACTCAGTTCATTGGAAAAAGATTCGGATATGGTCTGGTTGTCGGCAACGTTGATGCCAAAAAAGTACGTGTTTTCCGGCATGCTTTTGTAAAGTTTTTTTCCTATGTTAAAGATTATGGGAATTGTAATACCGTGTGAATAGGAAGGATTCTGTCGGTATTCCAGGTCGTCCAATGTGAACTGAGCGACTTCCCCGATGGGGATTTCTGAATTTCGGAACGAATCGATGATATAGATGAGCCGCTGGCCGAGAATAAGGTCCAGGAGCTCAAGAGAAAGATGTGTTACGGACCTGTGAGGAAAATCGAACTTTTGACCGATCTGTTCTGCCAGGTAAGGACCTACACCATCGTCTGAGAGTAGTGGATTGCCGATCCCAATAATGATAATTCCGTTCCTATTCATGTTTTGTGTCGAGAAAAAATTATTGCTTAAGAATTTGTAATATTTTAGCAGCCCGCATATCTGTCACCCTATAACATACTTTTGTTCCCGTTTTGATTCCATCAATTATTCCTTTGTTCTTTAATATCTGGAGATGTTGAGAAATTGTAGATTGGGGGAGGTCCAATTTTTTCTGTATTGCATTAACGCTGCATGCTTCTACCGGGAGTTCTAATAATAGCAGCTCTAATATTTTCAAACGCACAGGGTGAGCGACTGCTTTTAAGCGCTCACTTTCATTTTTATATTTATTTTTCATTTATTGAAAGACCTCTTCTTTGGAAGAATTTAATAATATAGTGAGGTTTTTTTATGCGCATTATTTACTTTAATGTAATATTTAAATATATAAATAATACAATGTCAAGAAAAAAAATAAATCTGTATTATAACTGCATTATAAGGAAATTCCTGTCGTGTCTTATTTATAATGCAGAGAACTTTCCTGTTTTTTCGTTCCACTTCACGAACAAATACCATAAAAGTATGATTAACAGGAATAGTAGAATTGATCCTCCGTAGCCTATTTTATGAGGAAGAAAAACTTGTTGCTTCATACCCGGAGACAAAGCCTTATAGAAAGGTGCTGCTATGTACTTAGCAGTAAGCGGCATGGCGATTATCATACCGACTAAAGAAGCCCAAAGCTTTATTTGTCCCTCACCTGCGCGCCACAATGAACCAACGATACAACCCCCTGCCAACGTCATGCCGATGCCGAAAATTATACCGCCGATTATTGCCGGCAACCAGAAGTGCGGCCAGACCCAGATCATTTCTATAGGATTACCAGAACCCATAAACTTAATAACCGCAAAGCCGAACATACTGACCAATATGCCTGCCATCACGCCGATAGGGGCAGAGGATTCCCCAGTCATAAACGGCTCGCGCAGTGCTCTCACTATGCAGAAGCGAGATCGCTGGCAGACAAATCCAAAGAAAAGACCGATCAATACATAGCAGACTAAAACTTTGTTGCCACCTTTATTAAAGCTATAGGCAATACCTAGCCCCACAATCAATGCAATTACGCCAATCAGTGGTTGTGCCGATGCCCTATTAGTTGCGGCTGACAGGAGTGATGCCGACTTTCCACTGCTTATCTTTGGAAACTTTTCCATCTCAAGCAGCAAGTATTTGAGGGCAACATAGGTCCCAATCACCAACCCTATCGTGAACACTATAGCACCAAGAGAAAGAGCTGGCCATCCACTGAAAAAACCTCCGATGGTACAGGACTTGCCTATAATAGCGCCCATTCCCATTAAGGCTCCGCCAAGGAAGCCCTTGATTGATTCTCCTATCGGAGGAATCCTAAAAGCGAACTCTTTGGACATCAATGCCGCTACAAAAGCACCCAGCAGCATTAAAAAACAGAGGATCGCATATGGGTGCACATTTACAGCTGGCAGCGCTGCTTCCGCACTGCCAAATTTAATAATGCCAAGTGAGCCGAAGATATTCTGACCCCAGTTGAGTATACCTCCGCTGGCTCCCCATGGTTTTAAGACAATAAACAAGCAAATGTTGCCCACGCCTAGAAGGATGCCACCTACCCACATCGCCCATGACTTTCCAAATAACAAATGAAACAAGTGCTTCATTCCGCCCTTTTCAGAAACGGATTTTGACATAAACAACCTCCTCGTTGATTTTGAAGACCATCACATAATGTTCTTACTTAACTCGCCGAATATAGTATTTAAATGTTCCTTTTTCCTCATCTGATTCTATAAACTCATTTCCTGTTTTCTCACACCATGCTGGCACATCGGTTTTAGAACCAGGATCTGTGGCAAGCATCTCCAATACCTGGCCTACGTCAATATTCTTAATCCCTTTAGCAAGCTTGAGGATTGGCATTGGACATGAAAGCCCGCTGCAGTCCAAAGTTTGATCTGCTTTGACCGTCATAACTTTACCTCCTTAATTTTTTTTTATTTGTTTTAATGTGCTTATTTATCGATCCAGGCTAGAAGAACAACTGTCCCTGGATGACAGCAGTTTTTGTCCACTCATCAGCACCGTTCAGGTTTTCAGCTCCGAACTGAAACTTGATGTTGACATTATGCCCATGGATCCACCAGTTTAAACCGCCCAGAATTGCCTGCCGCTTGCCTGCATTGCCTTCATTTGGTGAATACCATTCAAAAGCAATAAGGGGTTCAATTTTATCGATGCGGTATCCAAAATCAGCCCACAAACCACATCCCTTTGGAAGCATGCCTCCCGCACTAAAACTGTAAAAATTCAGTGTACCTACAATACCATTTTTCCCCATGGGAATATCGGCAAAGGCATCAACTGCAAAAGCAGAATAGAGCTCATCTCCATTTTCACCGCCTACTCCGGACTGGATGTCAAAACTTGCACCAAATGAGAGGATCTTTTTTGTGCCAAGGTATGTGCCTGCCCAGAAGTAGCCAGGCTCTGGATCAAAAACATTGTAGCCGACACGGCCAACAAGACGCAGACTGTCGTTCTCGTTTATATCCGCCACTGGAGGTGTTGCATTGGGATTACCCGGAGCGTACTCTCTTCCATCCAGCAGAGCGATGCGGTAATCTATTTTATTGTTTGAAAGTAATCCTCTTGCCATAACTCCCATATCCCTGTGACCTATTCCTCCATATCTCTTTAAATATGAGCCGTGGAAGTCAAGCCCGTGCAGTTTTGCACCTGTCTGCTGCATGTGTCTTGAAAACGGCAGTTTTAATAAACCGGCATTGATCTTCAAATAATCAGCGATGACAAATTCGATCCATGCATCTGCAATCAGAGTGCGTGAACTCATGTCGCCGTTTTTACCCATATCTCCGTTCAGAGTTCCGATAAAAAAGTTGACATTCGGGGCTATCTGTCCAGTAAACAGGAGCCTGACTCGCTTTAAATAAAAGTCGGTCTTGAAACTAGGCCCCTGGTCAAATGGCATATGCAGCCAATGCTGTACGTATCCATGGATGTCGAGAAAAGCATTGTCTGAAATTTTGATCTTTGCTGCTCCAGCATTTGCTGTGAAGCAGAAAATAGATCCGGCTAGGGTTAAAATAGCAAATAGTTTTCTCATATTTTTTTCTCCTTGTAAAAAAAATTTTTTAGTACCATATTAGTTTATAACAGCACTGTATAACGCACATAAACACCTTTCCTTTCAGCCATCGCGCCTCCTTTTCTCTTGAATCTTATACTTCCTCTATTCCTATCCTCTTCCATATTTGGATATTTAGATATTGTAATAATTGGATGTGTTAACACAAAAAAAACTATTTCTTAAGTATTTGCCAGATGTTAACAACACGCTTATCTATTACTTTATAACAAACTTCTGCTCCCGTTTTACTCCCATCGATTATTCCTTTGTTCCTTAATGTCTGGAGGTGTTGAGAAATTGTTGATTGAGGGATGGCTAATTTTTTTTGTATTGCAGTAACACTACATCCTTCTATAGGAAGTCCTAATAATAGTAGTTCAATTATTTGCAAACGCATAGGGTGAGCGACTGCTTTCAAGAGCTCACTTTCATCCTTATATTTGTGTTTCATTTAATAAAAAGAATTCCTTTTTTGCAGAAATTAATAATATTAGTTAGAACGTTGTGTCCGATATGGATCATTTTTTTAGTGCTGTATTTAAATATATTGATGAAGTAATGTCAAGAAAAAAATGGCAACAGAGATTGTTTTAGAAGGGGATTCTGGGATTTAAAAAAAACGATCCCATGAGATCGCTTCGGCCCGATTGGGGCCTTGCGATGACATGGGATCGTGTTAATTCCGAATGACGTTTTCGTTAGTGGTCTCTGCGGACTGGTTTATGTTTCAATGTCATTTCGGTCTGCAGTTTTTTCTGCAACCGTTTTCTGTTTTCTGCCTTGAGGACAGCTTGGCGATCTATTTCATCTTGGATTGTTTGGTGGAATTCACAATTCTCGCAGCTATAAACCTGTGAACAGGCCCTGGCAGAAATCTCTCCACTCATCGTGTATCTGCACTCGTTTCTCCCCGATTGCGAGGCCAGATGGTCCAAGAAAGGTTTTATCCTTGGATCGCTGCTGAATTTCTCTTTTTTCATCATTGCCACGTGGAAGCTGCATACATTTTGGCATTGATAGCCGAGGGTGCATATGCGCTTTGGGATTATGCCTGCTTGCATCCAGATGCATGGGGCGATAATTTTTTCTTCAAAAACTGGCTCTTCAACAGGCGGTGTGGGGATGATTTCAACTTCTAGAGACTGCCTTATCAAAGTTTCGAGATAACTCATCTCAAAGGGTTTTTGCAAATATTCGATAGCTCCTCTGCGCATGGCTTCTTTTTCCGTTTCAACCGAAGGGTAAGCCGTGATGATGATTACCTTTGCATCCG
>CAYPGQ010000103.1:0-15150 GCA_964410125.1 uncultured Eubacteriales bacterium
ACTTTCATCCGCTGGTCTATTGCACCATCGTGGCGCACTGAATAATCCAGGCTAAGTAAGGTTGGTTAAAAAATAAAATGGACATAGCGATAAAATAACTTGAGGAATAAAAAGATAAATTTTGTGTTCACTAAGGGAGAAAAAATTATCCCTAAAAAATATTGAAAGGGATAATGACTAATGATATTGAATAGATGTATACAGTGAAATTAAACAACCACACATCAAAACACAATTATTATGCTTTTTTATGGCACGCGGTCTTTCTTGCGCTGGCCAAAAATTTCATGGATGTGGACACCATTATTCCGGCCATGATGGTTGATGCGGGCGGCAGCTCGCTTCAAGTTGGAATATTGACAACGATAATGCTGGGCGGAGGAAATTTTGCGCAACTCTTTTTTGCCCCATTTTTGAATAATCAGTCTTCGAAGAAAGGTTATTTACTGGGAGGTATAAATGCTCGTATTTTCGCCCTGGGTGGAATTGCTCTGCTATTTTATTTTTCATCTCATGTCAGTGAATATTTTACAATCTGGTTTATTTTTATTTTGATTTCCCTGTTTTCATTAAGTGGCGCCTTCGCAAACATCAATTACGTTGATATTCTAGGGAAATCCGTATTACAGAAAAAGAGAAAGTCATTTTTTTCTATCAAGCAGATTATATCCAGTATTTTTGTTTTTCTGTCAGCCTTTCTTGCGAGGGTTGTATTGTCAGAATGCGGTTACCCTATAAATTATGCCACATTGTTTTTTATTGCCGCTGTATTGCTTGGAATAGCATCCTTGGGATTCTGGAGAATCAAGGAAATTTCTGCATCCAAGTCTAAAATTGATGGACTGGTGAAATTTATACACATTATTATCCGTGAGATTCGCACCAATAAAAAATTTAAAAATTATGTGTTTCTGGTAAATACTCAGGGAATCTGCCTGATTTTGATGCCTTTTTTAATCCTATATGCCAAGAAAAGTTTTAATGCTGGGGGTCAGGAAATTGGTAACTTTTTACTTCTGAAAGTGATTGGTGGCATTATAACCGGCAGTCTACTTTTTTATTTTTCAAAAAAAATAAAATATCAGCACATGCTGTATACGACTTCTATTGTTGCTATTCTTATTCCTCTCTCTATGTTAATACTCCCGGGATCTATTCTATTTCCATACATCTTTTTAGCCGGCGGCATCGTTTTTACAATTCACATGATTTCAATCAGTGGCGTCCTGCTGGAAATTACCAGTAATGAAAACAGGGCATTATATACTGGATTGTCCGGTGCGGGCAACATTATCCCTGCCCTATTTCCACTTTTAGGTGGCTGGATAATAACTGAATTCGGCTTTACACTTTTTTTTATTTTATTCATACTTATTATTTTTTTGTCATTCAATTTTATCCATAAAATGGATTGTAAAAAATGAACTCAAAAACAGACAAAATATATCCGGATTCGGGTGTTGAATTAAAACCCTTTACAGCAAAAAATTATGATACAGTCATGAACATAGCTACATTTGGTCTTTATAGAGGCTTCATTCATAGGATAATTAGAGCAATGGATATTCAGGGTGGCGATAAAATTCTCGATTTAGGCTGCGGCACCGGTCGCAATGCCTGCATTATGGCAAAATATCTGAGTGATAAAGGGAAAATAACTGGAATGGATGTATCGCCTGTCATGGAATGGCAATTCAACAAAAAATGCATCAAACATCAGAATATTACATTTATCCGGCAAAGAATTGATCTGCCATTCTCACTATCAGAGCAATTTGATAAAGTAGTTATTAGCTTTGTGATCCACGGTTTTCCGCATGAAGTTCGCCAAACAGTACTCAAAAACGTTTCCAATCATTTAAAACCCGGCGGTGCATTTTTCATGCTAGATTTTGCCGAATTTAACATGAATGAGATGCCGCCATTTTACCGCTTTATTTTTAAAAGCATTGAATGCAAATATGCTTTTGACTTCATTAAAAGAGATTGGAAGCAGATACTGGCAAGTTATTATTTTTCCGGCTTTGAAGAATCTTTATTCTTCAAAAATTATGTCAGATTATTTAAAGCCAAAAAGTTAGATGTTAATCAAAAAAATAGCGTAAGAATTGCCGTTCCAACGAATGATGGAATAAATATTTTCCCGAAGATGTTGGGAATGGCAAAAGAGATGTTTATTTATGAAATTGAAAATGGAGCTCAGTTTAGACTTATTGAGAAAAGAACAAATCCTTATGAAAATACTATGCAGCATTTAAAGACTTTAGACGTGTATGATTTAATTGATGATTGTTCCATCATTATATCCGTGCGTATCGGCAAAAAAGGAATAACAAGGCTACAAGAAAAAGGAATGAAACTCTTTTTTAGGAAGGGGAATATACAAGAAGCAGTGGCTGATGTCGCCAAAGAGGCTTGGTGAGAAATGAGATTATTAATGATCTATGCAAACAGATTTGCTTACAAAACAAGCTTAAAAAGCCTTGAATCCGTATCTGAAAAAAACGAACATAAAGTAATTGAAAATGCTATTATTGGCTTTATTCATGTTGAAGAAAAAGATGAAGCGAACTTGTCTAAAGTTGAGACGAAATTGATTAAAAATCTTAAATGGGCAGCAAGAAAAAATGAAACAAAAAAAATAGTACTACACTCATTCACCCATCTATCTGAGAGTAAAGCTTCGTCTGAAATGACAAAGCAATTGCTCGATAATTCAGAGAAGCGATTAAAAGAAGCCAAATACGAGGTCTATCAGACGCCATTCGGTTATTTCCTTGATCTTGACGTCAAAGCCCCTGGAAATCCTTTAGCCAGATTGTTTAAAAATATATAACCATACTCTAGTGTCCGATTATAAATCCAATACATTCAATTGGTTACGAGAATCGCAATCGAAACTTTGTAATGAATCATCCGTAAGAAATTAATAGATAGGAACTTTCTCAATGACTTGAGACGGCTCTCCGAGTCCTTCGGGACAGCTGTTGAATGGAAAGAAGGAATCGGATTAATAAAAGTTCAAAATAAATAGAGACTTCACACAAATCCGGCTAGCATGAAACAAAGAAATATACGGAGGTCTTATTCTTGAGAGCGTCTCAGTTGTACGCTTTCATCACGGCCCGGCTTTCCTTAAGCAGGTAGTCCGCCTGTTTCTTAAGATCAGGGAGCGAGGACAACTGCTGATGGGCATTTAGATATTTTAGCGGAATGGGGTGGGTTCCGATCACAACAGGCAGCTGATAATAACTTTCGATGAAGTCCTTGAAATAGATAGTAGAGGGACAGGGGGGATAGCCGACTACGTAGCCTGTGGCCAAATGGATGACTTCGGCGCCGTTCTTCTGCATTTCCGCAGGCACATATTCCACGTTGACTCCTGGACAGCCTCCGCACTGCCCGAAGCCCACAAGTTCGATGGACATTTCTTTTGGGTAACGAGCGAAGCCGCCGACTCGTTCGCGGATCGAGCGCAGACATTTTCCACCGCCGCAGGATTCATACCGACCGCAGATGATAATGCCTATTTTTTTAGAGTCGTTCCCTTCCCGAAGGGAGGTAAAGATCCGATTCCGGTCGAAATGGGGTTTGGCTCCAAGCTTCGGAATTCCCAGACTAAGTCCGGCCGCACCCGCCAGTGAACTTTGAAGGAAACTCCGTCTGTTCAATGAACGAGATTGTGACATGATAACAACCTCCTGGATAATTAAAAAATTAAAACAATCTATCATATACCAAGACAACAGACTTCACAACCGAAGCAGACTTACAATGAAGCGGGAGCGTTTTAGTCAGGTTGCCGAGAATGCTATGTTTTGATACGGGCCTCGGATTTTTTCTCCAGAGGAAGGACCACTTCTCGTTCCTTATAGGCAAGTCTTATCACACCTTCAGGACATTGAAGTTCGCACTGCCCGCACCCGATACACTTTGCCTCATCGATACGGGATTTTTTGTTAGCTACCGACACGGCCCTTACCGGACAATATTTGATACACGTGCCACACCCCGTGCACAAGGATTCATCCGCGATTTGCGCCATATAATAGGATCGGACACGCATCGGGATCAATCCCCGATTATAGGAACCGATAACCCCGCAGCAATCCCAACAGCAATTGCATATCGCGATCTCCGGGAGATCGAGGTCCTCCCGTTCATGGTAGACTTGGTGAATGGCACCTTTCTTCTGGACATCTTTGATGATTGCCAAGGCCTCTTCCTTGCTGATATAACGGGCAATCCCGTAATTGACCGCGTACTTGGTGAACCCTCCGAGAACAATACAAGATTCATCACTGTGCTTAAACCGGCAGGACTCACCCATAAATTTCCGCCATTGCCGGCAAAAACAATGGACCACGGCAATCTGGTTATTGTCCCCGTATTTTTCAAGGAGTTCATAAACACTCTGGACCGGATAAATCTTGGTTTCAGGAGTTTTTATCTGTTGATGCACATCGACCTGGACCGTCTTGACCTTTTCGTTCATTTCCTGGGGAATGACAATCCTTCTGTGTGATCTGGATTTTTTCTGGGTATGGTAATTCAACAAGCTTCTTAACGGAAAAACATTGAATTTTCCCCATGAATTAAAAAGATCGTCCACACGATGGGCAAATTCTCTTTTTTGAGGAGTATCTCCCCCATCAGAAAGAAACACCTCAAACCAGCCCAAAAGGATCGGGGCCAACATATACAGCTCTTCCTCTTCTTCGGTGTATCGTGTCCAGACAAGCCCTTTTTCGCAGAGTTTTTTTAGGAAGGGATGGAAAGATTCCTCAGGAAGTTCGGAGAATGAAGAGATTTGCTTATAATTCAGCAGATCAGTGCCAATTTTCAGCAGAAACTCGTTTTCTTCCGGTGTGATCACGACATCGAAACAATTTAGTAATGCCCGGGTCACGGGAATGGAGCTGGAATTTTGCTTATTCATCTGATTGGCCAATGCCTTTAGATTTGCCAATCGTTCTTTGGAGATTGTTTTCTTTTCCATATCACGCTCCTGTTAAAAAAGGATTTTGACGCCGACAGCGAACAGGGCGATGCTAACGATTCTTCGGAATGTATCCTGGTTTATTTTCTGCAGCAGAACCTTGCCAGTCCTCACTCCGAAATAGGCCATCACACAAAGAAAAGGCAAAAGAATATAATAAAAATCATCCTGGACAGCCTTAGTAATCAAATAAGCCGGAATCCTGGTTGTATCGATCACGACCGCGATCATGGCTGAAGTAGCAACATAGATTTCTTTGGGCAGGTTGAAGGCTGTTAGAAAGGCCCCCCTAATGGCTCCGCCCAAACCGATCAATCCCGCGAGGAATCCGGATAGGCTGCCCCCAACGACTGCTGTGGGCTTGGATTTTTTCAGCCCAAACTCCGGTTTGATGAAGGAATAGACGGCATAAACGATCAAAAACACGCCCAGAACAACCTTGACAACATCGAGGGGAATAACGGATATCAGCATAGCTCCAGCGAATGCCATAAGGATGCTTGGGATTCCGAAGAGTAAAAAAATTTTAAAGTTTATACTTTTCCAGAACATCCGGATTTTAAAAACATTATTGAAGAGATGAAAGACAGCCACCACAAAAACAGCGGTCTTGATATCCATGAAAAGGAACGCCAGCGGGATCAACAGAGCCGAACTCCCGAAGCCGGCAATGGTTGCCGCAACAGCAGCTCCATAAGACGCGATCAGAAAAAGGGCACTGTTTAACATAAATCTTATTTGATTTATATCACAGGAATATTCAGCATCCAATCCCATTCATCATATTTTTTTATCTAGGACATGCCTGATGGATATGGAACACATTTTAATCTAGATGCGCTAATCTTCCACGCCAATTTTTTCTAAAATTTCTGCATACATGGGTTCCTCACGGAAGCTGTCCCATCTTGGATCCTTTTTTGAAGCATTGACAATGAAAGATTGTTCGTCAGAAGCCCGCTCGAGGAAAGAAAGGGCCTGATCCCCCTGGTCCAAAGCTTTATATAACAGCGCAATCTCGTGTAAAGGCACATGATTGGTTTCTTCTTTTTGGAGCAGTTCCTCAAGAACATTCCTAGCTTCCTCTGTTTTGCCTGCCTGGGCATAGGCCTGGGCCAGATGACATTGGTAATCGACACTCGATTCAGATAAAGAAACGGCCTTTTGGAACGCTGCAAGCGCCTCCTCGAATTCCCCTTTTTGAAGACGGGCCAAAGCAATGACATCGTGAGCCCAGTGGAAATCGGGATCCATTTGGAGCGCTTTCTGGCCTTGGACGATAGCTTCATCGTATTGACGCGCAAAATAGAACAAATAGCCGATGCTGGTGTTGATGGAAAGGGAAAACGGATTTAGTTCCCGCGCTCTTTCCAACTCCGTCAGAGCCTCATCGAAACGCCCCATATCTCTCAGCAAAGATCCATACCAGTGATGAGCTATGGCATAACTGGGATTGAGACCGATGGCCCAATTGTAATCCGTCTCAGCACCAAACCAATCTCCTTCATATCGATATTTCACCCAGGCCAAGGAAGTGTAGGCTTCGGCAAGGTTTTCATTCAACTCCAAGGCAGTATTGGCTGCTTCTTGGGCCTTGGGATATGCTTCTAACGGAGGAACAAAATAGTAACTCGCCAACATATTGTAAGCATCGGCCAATCCTGCATGGGCAAGAGCATATGTTGGGTCCAATTCGATCGCTTGTTCGAAAAGCTCCTTTGCCCTCAACAAATCCTTCTCCGTTCTCTTATTCCACAATGAACGAGCGCTTAGAACAAGTTTATAAGCCTCCGGATTGACCGGGCGTGTGAGAGCCAGGCGGGCCTGTTCGGCCGGGGTCACAACGATCTTGATCTCACGGGCAATAGCCCGAGCAAGCTCACTCTGTAATGCCAGGATATCTCTGAGGTCCCTCTCGTAGCTATTGGACCAAATATTCCGATCCGTCCGTGCTTCTATCAGCTGCACATTCACCCGGACTCTCTGCTGAGAGACCATGACAGATCCCTCCACGACCGCATCCACACCAAGTTCTCTGGCAATTTCCGGTAAAGGTGTAGTCGTATTTTTGTACTGCATGACCGAAGTGCTCGATATCACGCGCTCAAGGGCCTCGATCTGGGCAAGATTCGAGATCAAGGCTTCCGTCATCCCGTCGGACAGGTATTCCTGTGTCGAAATTCCCGATAAATTTTTCAAAGGCAGGACAGCGATGGAATTCAGGCTTTTTTGTCCCCCCTTGAATACTCCAGGATAAAAAAACAGACCAGTGACCACCATTGCAACCACCAGGAAAGCCAAAACAGCTATCAGAGCGATTTTTTTGTCCATAAGTTTTCCGGTCCCTTCCTGTTTTCTCCGAATACTAACTGTTTTTGTCGTGGTTAATCCCTTTTCGATTTCGACAAGGTCAGCAAGAAGTGCCTCCGCCGTTGGATATCTTTTGTTTTTATCCTTTGCCATGCATTTGAGAATCATTTGGCTGATCTCGACAGGTATTTGGTCATCGAATCTTCTCGGGTCAGGAGGCTGCTCTGTTTTGTGTTTCAATATCACGCTCAGAGGAGTCTCACCCTGGAAAGGGACCCTCCCGGTGAGCATCTCAAAAAGAATAACTCCCAAAGAATAAAGATCCGATTGGTGGTCAACCCCAACTCCTTCCACCTGTTCAGGAGACATGTACTCGGGTGTTCCGATGATCATCCCGGTTTCTGTGATACTCTTGGTTCGGATGGACCGGGCAATCCCGAAATCCATAATCCTTGCGTTCCCTTCGCTGTCAACCATGATATTCTGAGGCTTAAGGTCTCTATGGATAACTCCCAGCCTGTGTGCTTCTGCCAATCCCTCACAAACTTGCTTGGCGATGGATAGGGTTTTGGTTTTCGATAGTTGGCCAATTCGCTTTATCAGGCTCTTCAAATTCTCGCCTGGCACAAACTCCATGGTGATGAATGGCGTTTTTTCCTCTTCGCTCAAATCATACATCCGGCATACATTCCGGTGAGAGACTTTTCGGGCTAGTTTCAATTCATTCCGGAATCGCTCGATCGTTTTTTCATCCCCAGCAATTTCCGGGGCAAGAACTTTTAAGGCCACTTTATCCTCGATCTTTCGGTCGAAGACTTTGTAGACTATTCCCATCCCTCCTTCACCGAGCTCCTCGATCACTTCATACCTTTCCCCAAAAACCCGGCCCCTTTTTAGCCTTTTCATCGGGGTGTGGAGAGTTTTTGTCGGAGTTTCTTGGACTAAAGAAACAGGAAAAAGCTGCGTTCCGCAGTTGCTGCAGAACCGGCTTGCCTGGGTGTTGTCAAAACCGCATTTTGAACATTTCATCGGACTGTACTTTTTGCCTTAAAAGTATAACCTTTTATCTCGATAATTTAAACGAAAATCGTCCATCCACAGCTGCATGGGTCACGCCTCGCCTCCTTTAATACTAGGGTGGGGCGGCGGGTCTCAGCTCGCGAATAATCCAGGCTATATAATAAGACGTGCAATCTCGGTTTTAAGTTGCCGAGGAATCGAAAAAAACGCAATCAACAGGCCTGAGTTATTCAGGCTAGAAGAAAAAGGAGATTCCAGCAACACCATTCAAACCGCTGAGATTGTCCGGCTCAGCAAAAATCATTACATATCTAAGGTCAAGCCGTATTCCGATATTTGGTCTGAAGAAAAATTGCACTCCTGCCCCTATATTAGCGATAGGATCGATAGTTTTGTCGGGTGCCAGAAAATCCATCTCGAAGCCATATTTTGTTGTGTACGTTTGGTCTTTCGCAAGAATCTTGTCCAATCCTCCACCCACGACGATATAAGGCTTAACGTTGCCTTGGAGGAATCGATAGATAAAATTAAGACTAATCGTATGGCGTTTGGAGGAGTCTATCTCAACTTCGTCCTGGTCAAAAGGATCCACCAGCGTAAGCTTGGAAGATAGCGTATACCGCCAATCCAATTCCAGAGCAATATTATCTATCAAATACAGGGCGAATGATGCACCCAGATTCGGAGGTGTATGCACTGGGGTCACAGGAAAATCATTCTCGCCGAGGACATAATCTCCTTCAGAACCATAATGAAAAACATGGTTCATGCCCACGAAAAGGGACACCTGGTATTTTTCGGCCAGAGCTGGCTGTATCAAAAGAATAATGGATATGAATCCGAATAGAATAACCTTGGCTTTTTTTGTAAGTTCGATCCTATTTTTCATTATCGCTCCTTGAATTTTTTTATACAAAAAGAATTGTAGTATGTAATTAAAAAAAAAGAAAGGAAACAACTATGTAAAAAACCAATCCAAGACTGACTCCTTCGGTGGAAACACGGCGGAAATCCTGAAAAACATCGAAGTGGTCGCAAATGATATGGATATGCGGGGAAGCTTGAGCAGTCCGTCTTTCAAAGTTGCAGAATTGGCGGTAGGAGGTAGAAGATAGGCTCTAATTCTTGATGTAAACGTTTTTGTATTCCGCTTTCATCCAGAGTCCGTTTTGATAAAGCCATATATGGAATTCAGTCTTAGGAATAATGCGGTTTTTAGCTGATTCGATCCGTTCTTCATCCGAAGGAACTTTTTTCTCTTCATCCTGATTTGTTTCGTACTGCTGGATGTATCTGCTGACAAATTCAGGCTCGATAGAATAGGTCAGGATCTCCACCGCGGCTTTTTTGCTCGACCGCTCGATCTTTTTAATATCCAGGAGTTCTGAGTGGAAAAAATACCTGATGTACGGCGTGCGTGGTCCCACATGTTGCACCATTTCGGGATCTATCCTTGCGATGCGGGAATACAGCTTTTTCATCAGCCGGAATACGCGGTTCATCCGGTCAGTCCGGATATCTTCCGGCAAGACATCTTGTGAAAAACAATTGATTAGCGTATCTCTTTCGGAAGGGGTACTGAACGAGGCCACAAAATTGTAATCCTCATAAAACTCGGAAATCTCCGGGGGAATGGATGAAGGAGAAAGGCTCAAAACCATAAATACTAAGGCCACCATATAACATGTTAAGCGCTTTCCTCTATTCATGATGTCTGACCTCCCTTGTGTTTCACATCCGATATTTAAACTCAGAATTGGTATTTATCGTTGCATCGGAATCTGCAAACTAAAACCTCCCTGTCAAATCTGAATTATTCATAAAAAACACCTATGACAACCAAAAGAATTTCGAGACGACAGTCATGTGTATTCAAAAGAAAATCAAGAGGAACGATGTCTAGAAAAGACAAATGCTCAGGGGGGGGATGGGTTAGTTGGCGAAATAACCGGCTCGATGAGACACTTGATGTCTCGATTTTTTTACACGGACCTCGATCTTCCTGAATTTTCCGTCTGATATGTATTCATTCGGTGAATAATATAGGAGGTAGTAATTCTCCGAAGCCTCGACTGCTTTTCGCATCAGAAAGTCAGGATTCATAGAACTTTCCGAGAATCCTCCGGTCGCACTTGATATTTGTTTAAAGGCAGAGAAGATATCTTCAGAATGTTCTTCGAAGTGGACGCCTTGCCTATTTGGGGGAGGATTGGTGAGGAACAAGAAATGGATGGCAATGGATGAGTCGGCATAAGCCTGTTGGACAGCATCTACGTTGAAAGATACTTCTCTCCTGAAAAGATTCATGACGGTAGTAAGAGCCTGAACGATGTCCGGCCGGTCGTTAAACTCTGTGATTGCCTGATCTAAAATTCTTGGCTCTATTTGTGGAATGAATTCTCTCTGGTAAAACATGAACACATACTTTTGTCCGATCCGTTCTCTAAGATAATTTGCAAAGTCCATGAGCTTTTTCTGGTCGACCCTTCTAATGTTCTCGAGCTTGGAAAGAAGGACTGAATACATATTGATTTGTTCTTCGAGTGATAATCCTCTGATTACTTCACTGCCGGGATCGTCAACAGGGTTAGATTCTATCTCCCCACCTGCTGTGGGATTGAGGAAACCAGCCAAACTTCTTGCCACTGCAGAAATCTCATCAATGATCGATCTGTACTCTGAACTTCCCACCAGAGCATCTTTCCGGATGATTTCGACAAGTTGCTTCACTACTTTGACTTTGGGCACGAGTTCAAAGAACTTGCTTTTCATCCGGTAGGTTTTCATCGGGGTCACAATGACCAGATTGTCACTGGGAAGAACGACATTCTGAATGAAATATTCTATGGCTTGCCTAATTCTCGGGTCGTATTCTGTGATCTCGAAAAAAAGATAAAAATTCCTGTGAGTTTCAGGCGTAAAGCTTCTTTTCTCTTCGCTCCGCTCGACATTTCTTTTATTGATCAGATAAACAGCTTCAATCTTCTGGGGAATACCGTCCTCCAAAACCTCAAAGTCATCGATACTGAGGTCCCCCACAAATGTACCCCCCTTATAAACCCTGACAGGGACCTCGATGTTGACGACAAAAGATTGTTCCTGGATTTCCTGAGAAAACACAGAAAAATTGAGCGATAGAATGCAGATCAGCAGAAATATCTTTTTCATCTTCTTCAAGTACTATTTTAAAGCATTGGGGAACAAATGATAAGTAAATTTTTTGGGATCAATTCTGGAAAAATTGGCTATTTTCCGGTCTGCATTAAAAACTTTTGTGGGTCTGAATCCAGGTCAAGATAATTATCCGCTGCTTCGATGAGTTTTTGGGAGCTGGATTTCCCGAAGGCCATCACTTCCACATAACACCCAAGTGCATGTTTCAAATGTCTGACGAGAGGAACAAAATCACCGTCTCCGCTTACCAAAATGACGGTATCGAGCTTGGGTGCCAATTCGATCAAATCCATGGCTATCCCGATATCCCAGTCTCCTTTTTTGGCTCCTCCATAAAAAATCTGGAGGTCCTTTTCTTTGACCTCGTATCCTAAGTTTTTCAAAGCTTCGAAAAAATTCTTTTCATCCTTGACATCGGCCCGTATAACATAAGCAATGGCCCGAATGAGATTTTTCCCTTTAATGGCTTCCTTGAGGATTGCGCGGAAGTCGACTTTGGATTTATAGACATTTCGAGCCGAGTAATACAAGTTTTGAACATCTACAAACACGCCGACCCGCTGTTCTTTGTATAGATTTATGATTGCCTTTTTTGCCATAAAAACTCCTCGTGATGCCTCAAGGGTAACAGAGGCCCATCCAATTGTCAAAAGCATTGACTTGGAGAAAGAGGAGTGCTATATTCCTGATTCATCTTTCTCGAGAAACAAGGTACCGACAAGCGGGCTAAAATGGAAATCAGCTTCAGAGTTTTTCTTCCTTTTTTCCTGTTAATCCTGATGTGTGCCTCATGTTCGGAGAATCCGACGTTTGCTCGGGAAGACATTTTTTTGAACTTTTTCCGTAGAAATGAAGTCACGATCGCTATCACAGATTCCGGCTTAGGAGGGCTTTCTATCCTGGCTGATGCCGTCGAGCGATCGAAAAATTGGAAAAGTTTCCAAAAAATTAACTTCATTTACTTCAATGCCCTGTTTTCAAACCAAGGCGGCTACAATACCCTTGAAACCCATCAAGAAAAAGTAAGCATATTCGATAGTGCTCTGAACAGCTTGGAAAATAGGTGCAATCCGGATTTGATCCTTCTTGGGTGTAACACCCTATCAATCATCTATGACGACACATCTTTCTCCAAACAAACAAAAACTCCCGTAAAGGGAATCATCGATGCAGGCGTGAATGTAGCCTATGATGCTCTCAAAGCACATCCCGAATCAAAAATCATTTTATTTGCCACACAAACGACCGTCGCCCAAAACTCCCATAAGAATCAGCTTTTGAAAAAGGGATTCCTTCCCGAGAGAATCGTGTACCAAGCTTGCCCTGAGCTGGCCAGATACATCGAGGCGGATTACAGGGGTGACGAGACAGATATGCTGATATTCGCCTATGTGGATGAAGCCCTCCAGAAAATCAGCACCCGCAGTACTCCATTGCTTGTGAGCCTCAACTGCACTCACTACGAATATTCCATAGATCTTTGGAAAAACGCATTTCGCGGCCTCGGCGTAGAGCCTGTAGCATTCCTGAATTCCAATTCCAAGATGAACGATTTTTTATTCCGCTCCCAGTATCAAAATCGTTTTCAAAACACAGATACTTCGGTTCGAATAGTGTCGATGGTCGAAATCTCAAAAAAGAAAATTCAATCTCTCGGGACATTCTTCCAACCGTTCTCCTCACAAACTGTCGAGGCACTTCAGAAATATGAATGGGAGGAAGATCTATTCGAGTGGAAAAGCTTTATAAAAAACCAGAAATAATTCAGATAATCTCGACTGTGTTGTTTCCTTCGACTAATTCCCCGATAACCCATGCTTTCTGTCCAAGTTCGGCCACCAAAGTTAGGGCACTGCGAGCAGCCCGGGGACTGAGGACCAGCACCATTCCTATCCCCATGTTAAACGTGCGGAACATCTCGGACTCTTCTATGTGTCCACGGCGTTGGATCTTCTTGAAAATCGAGGAAACCGGCCATGAGCCCTTGATTATTTGTGCTGTTTTCCCTTCGGGGAGTACTCTCGGGATGTTGTCATAAAAACCACCTCCTGTGATATGGGACATGGCTTTGATGTTCATTCTTTTCAAAAGATAAAGGATGGTTTTTGCATATATTTTTGTCGGTCTGATCAATTCTTTTCCCAGTTTTCCTCTTATCTCTTCGGAAGGGAAGAGCTTACGTACCAACGAATATCCGTTGGAGTGAAGACCGCTCGAGGCTAATCCCAATAATTTGTCCCCGCTGCGGCATTGGCGGCCGTCTATGATTTTCTCCCGGCTTACCATGCCAACACAAAAACCGGCAAGGTCGAATTTATCCTTGGCATACATCCCGGGGAGTTCTGCTGTCTCCCCACCGATTAAAGCACATCCGGCTTCCTGGCAGCCTTTGGTTATACCTTTCATCAAGTCATAGAGTTTTTCCTTATCCAGTCTCCCGCATGCAATGTAATCCAGGAAAAACAACGGTTCGGCTCCCACAACCACCACATCATCCACACACATGGCCACAAGATCCAGGCCGATCGTGTCGTATTTGCCCAGCAAATCGGCGATCAACAATTTTGTGCCAACCCCATCCGTGGAGGAAACCAAAACCGGGTCTTTGATCTTTTTGATTCGGGGCTCGAACAATCCGCTAAATCCTCCCACTTTTCCAACAACTTCCGGACGGCTCGTTTTCTCAAGAAGAGGTTTTATTTTCTTGAGGAATGCATTAGCCCTATCGATATCGACTCCTGCTTTTTTATAGGTTATACCGGACACTTTTATCACCCTATCCTTGAAGGTATTCCCTTTATAGCACCCCATTCCTATCAAGTCAAACAAGTGGGGAAATCAAGATGTATTGGACTCCAAAAACAATATTCTAAGGCTCATTTTTTCCAGATATAAAAAGCAACTGAAATAAAATCAATGAGTTGCCTCAGCCAAGTTTCATTTATTGACATTTATTTTTTTTTTGATTTCGTGTAACCTTTTTTAAAAAGGCAAGTCTAAAAATATGAGCACCAAAAACCAAGGATTACATGACGTGAATTTATACTCCGACAACAGGCTTATGGAAGATGTTAAAGAAGGCAACGTCGAAAAAATGGCTGTGCTTTTCGAAAAACACCATGTCTCGCTTTTCAATTTCTTTATGCGCCTCACAGGAAACCGCAACATCAGCGAAGACCTTGTTCAAGAGGTATTCATGCGGATGCTGAAATATCGCTCCACATATCAAGGCCGGAGTAAATTCACGCTCTGGATGTACCAGATCGCCCGGAATGCCCACATCGACTTTTTAAGGAAGAAAAAGAACACGCTGTCCCTCGATGAACAATGGAGCGAACCCATTACATCGGAAGCCTCCCCAGCTGAAAAACTCGAAGGCGGTCAGGAGGTCCAGCTCATGCGGCAAGCCTTGGCACAACTTCCTTTAAAAAAGAGAGAGGTTTTGATCCTCAGCCGTTACCAGAACTTGAAGTACAAAGAAATCGCCGAACTCATGGACTGCCACATAGGGACGGTGAAGGCCCATGTCCACAGGGCCATAAAAGAATTGGGGAAAATTTATTTCGAACTCCAAGGAGGAACCGTGTCATGAGATGCGAAGATATAAAGAAAATTTTTCCGGACTTTCTCGTCGGGGACCTGGACCA
>CAYPGQ010000104.1:0-14827 GCA_964410125.1 uncultured Eubacteriales bacterium
TAATTCTGCGTTTTCCTTGAACAATCTCATTTATCCTTCGGGCAGGCACACGGATGTCTAGAGCCAACCTGTTCTGGCTCAATCCCATCGGCTTTAGAAATTCCTCAAAAAGGATTTCTCCAGGATGAAGCGGAGGCATCTTTTTTTTGCTCATGAATTTTCTCCTAATGATAATCTGTAATTTCTACATCTAACGCATCCTTATCCTGCCATGAAAAACATATTCGCCATTGATTATTTATTCGAATACTGTGCTGTCTCTTTCTTTTCCCTTTAAGTGCTTCCAGACGATTTCCAGGCGGCACTTTTAAATCATTTAGATTTTCCGCTCTATTCAACATCCTTAGCTTTCTCAATGCAGCTCTTTATATTTGAAAGATTTTATCACGTATTTAGACTATAACGCCTTGCGTTAAATGTCAAGCGTTATATTCAATATTTTTTTGTAACTCAATTTACAATTGACTCTAATCATATTCCTTGATATCCTTTTGCCGACCAATATAAGGGAAGTCAATGTCAGTAAAATGTCCTAAATGCCAGACTGATAATCCTGATACTCTCAAGTTCTGCGGTGAGTGTGGGGCTAAGCTAACTTCGGCCGAAGATGTCTCAATCTCTCATACAAAAACTCTCCAAACTCCTACTAAGGATTTGTTAAAAGGATCGACTTTTGCTGGAAGATATCAGCTCATTGAAGAGCTGGGTAGAGGAGGCATGGGAGTTGTCTACAAAGCGGAGGACACAAAGCTGAAGCGTACTGTCGCCCTAAAGTTTCTCCCTTCAGAGTTAACCCACATTCCTGACGTCAAAGAACGATTCATGCGCGAGGCACAGGCTGCAGCCGCCCTGGATCATCCTAATATATGTACGGTCTATGAATTTGACGAGGCTGAAGAGAAAGCCTTCATATCAATGGCCTATATTGAAGGTCAGAGCTTAAGGAAGAAGATCGAATCGGGCCCACTTGAGCTGGATGAAGCCCTTAGGATTGCCACACAAGTGGCAGAAGGTTTGCAGGTAGCCTATAAGAAAGGAGTCGTGCATAGGGATATCAAAAGCGCCAACATCATGGTTACGGAGGACAACCAGGCGAAGATCATGGATTTTGGACTGGCCAGGATGTCAGGAGGAACTCTGATAACACAGGAAGGGATGACCATGGGAACGATCGCCTACATGTCTCCTGAACAAGCAAGAGGGGAAGAGGTCGATTTTCGTACAGATATCTGGTCATTCGGTGTGGTTCTGTATGAGATGTTCGGTGGTCAGTTGCCTTTCAAGGGGGAGCAGGATCAAGCTGTGGTATATTCCATCCTGAATAAGCAACCCAAGCCGATTACGGATTTACGCTCAGAGATGCCAACATCCATAGAGCAAGTGGTGGCCAAAGCGCTTGAGAAGAATCCGGATGAGCGATACCAGCAAATAAATGACCTTTTAGATGATTTGAGGTCCATATCAGCTGGAATAATACCAGACGAGATTAAAGTCAGACTGAGGAAATCAAAGCTGCTCAGGAGAAAAAGGGCCATTCTTTATGCAGGCACAGCAGGTTTGATCATCATCATGGCTGTGATAGCACTGAGCCTATTCACAGGCCGTGCTGAGGCCATAGATTCGATTGCGGTCCTGCCGCTTGAGAACCTAACGGGTGATCCGGAGCAGGAGTATTTCGTCGATGGAGTTACAGATGAGTTGATCGGCCAGCTGGCTCAGATTGGAGCTTTGCGGGTGATTTCCCGCAGATCGGTTATGCAGTACAAAGGTGCGGATAAGCCCTTGGCTGAGATTGCCCGGGAGTTGAACGTAGATGCTGTGGTGGAGGGGACGGTACATCAGGTTGGCGAAAGCGTACGCATCAGGATGCAGTTGATCGATGTGCTGCCCGAAGAGAGGAACCTTTGGGCAGAGATCTACGACCGGGCTAAAACCGATGTTTTGGTGATGTACAGCGAAATGGCACGTGCCATTGCAGACGAGATCCAAGTCAAGCTTACGCCGGAAGAAACGACACGCCTTGCCAGCGCCCGCCGGGTCAACCCTGACGCCTACGAGGCCTATATCAAGGGCCGGCTTCACTGGTACAAGTTGACTCCACAGGACTTCGAGACCGCGCTGCAGAACTTCGAATTAGCCTTGCAGAAAGATCCGAATTATGCACTGGCCCATACGGGTGTCGCCCTCGTCTGGGGAACACGCGCTCTATTTGGAATAGTGCCACCCAATAAGGCAGTACCACTAGCAAAGGCGGCGGCGGAGAAAGCCGTGGAGTTGGACAACACGCTAGCGGAAGCTCATTATGCGTTGGCAGTCATCAGAGCTTGGGGCGAATGGGACTGGGAGAATGCAGAGACAGCGTTCCTGAGGGCCATCGAGCTCAATCCCAACTATCCGGATGTGCACGCTTACTACTCCCTCTTCCTGTCGATCATGGGGCGCACAGAGGAGGCCTTGCCGTACATCGAGCGGGCCCTCGAGCTGGACCCGCTCACCGCGCTGTTCCACGGCCTGTACGCGAATGTCCTACACTACCAGCGGCGCTACGACGACTCCATCGCTGCGGCCCGCACCGCGCTGGCTATGCAGCCCAAAGTGCCGGGCGCCCGCATGGCGCTACAGTACAGTTACATCTTGAAGGGGATGCGCGACGAGCAACTGGCCATTCAGCGGGCGCGAATCGCCCTCGATCCCGAGCGCGTGGCGGCGTTCGAGCGGGGCCTCGAAGAAGGCGGCTACGAGGGGGCGCAGCGGGGCATCGCGGACGTCCTGGCAGCACGGTACGGGAAGTCCGGCAGGTGGGTTTTCGATGCCATGGGCATCGCCCTTCGGTATCTTGACGCCGGCGACTACGACCGGACCATCGACTGGCTAGAGAAGGCCTACGAGGGGCACGATCTCAATCTGTCCGCTCTCGGCAGTCCGCTCTACGACTCCTTGCTCTCCTACCCACGCTTCCAGGATCTGCTGCGCCGCATCGGCCTCCCGTTTGAGGAATAATCACTAAGACTACGAGAAATCCCTCGACCTCTGGAAGGATGCCGACTTTTTGATACAAAAAGAAAAAAAGGTAATTTGAAATGTATGATATCGTTATCTGTGGTGCGGGAGTGGCTGGATGTTCCTTTGCGCGTTACACTGCAAGTAAAGGATTGAAAGTTCTTCTTTTAGATAAAAAACCTAAAGAAAAACTTGGGCATGATTGGTGGGATGCTGTTACACAAGAAGTTTTTAAAGACACTCAGACTGCTCCCCCATTACCTCCAGAGCGGTTGAATTATGGCGCTTCTATCTATACATCACCTGATGGAAAAACACGAATGCAAGTGTTATCCGGTAAAAAGTTTTCTATTGATAGAAAACTCCTAGCTAAACGGCTTTTAAAAATAGCTCTAGAAGCGGGAACAGAATTCCAGGATAAAACCAAGGTATTGAAGCCAATAGTATCTGAAGATAGGATTCGAGGTGTTTATATCCAAGACAGAAATAAGGAAGAAAGAGATGTTTCTGCCCGGCTAATTGTAGATGCAACTGGAATCGATGCAATTTTGCGAAAGCAGATTCCATTTGAATCTGATTTTGAAAAAGAAATAAGAAGGGAAGATACTTTTATTTTATATCGGGAAATTCGAGAGACAACTACTTCAAGAAATGAACGAATTGTTCGTTTTGGTCATCATAAAGGAGTTTCATGGATAAGTTTTCGTCAGAAGGGATTAGTAGATATTCTGGCAGGGACATTTAATCTTCCGAACCATGACAATCCAAAAAGCATTGTCAAAGAATATCTCGAAGAGTATAAGGAAGACATTGGAGATAAAATTATACGTGCAGGATACGGAGGAATTATTCCTGTCCGGCGATGTTTAGACTCATTTATAGCAAATAACTTTTTATTAATGGGCGATTCAGCAAGTCAAATAAATCCCATTGACGGATCAGGAGTTGCTGCATCTATGTATGCAGGATACTATGCCGCCTTTTCAGTTGTGCAAGCTTTTAAGCAAAATAAACCTTTAGATAAAAAGACACTGTGGAACTACAATTTCACTTATAAAACAAAAATAGGATCAGATTTTGTAGCCTTAGACATTATTAGACTCTTTTTGATGGGAAGAAATGATCAGGAACAAGATCTCAATTACCTTTTTAAACGAGGAATTATTGAGGCAAGGGATATCCAAAGGTCAAATGAACAAAAAAGTGCCTTTTCTACATTAAAAAAACTGCTAAAAGGAATAGACCGGATATCTTTATTAAAAAACTTAAGAAAAACTATTCGCTTATCAAAAGAAGCTGCAGCTGTATATCGTGACTATCCCCCAGAGTATGATCCTTCAAAATTTGCTGATTGGCAAAAAAAATTAAGAGCAATTTATGATGAAATTCCTCGACCTCTGGAAGGACGCTGATTCCGGCCTCCCAGAAGTCGACGACGCCCGCAACAGGCTGGCGGGATTGAAGAACCAATAACCTGAAGTTTTTAAATCCATTGCGACTATTATGCGAAGTGGTTAAGATAGGCTTGTGTCCATTTCGTGATTTCAATCACTTAGCAGGTCTAAGCTCAATATTGCTTATATAGCACTCCTGCCATTTATCTTTATTCCCTTTTACTGTGAGAGTTGAAGTCCCCCCAGGGATATTAATGGCTCCAAGCTTGACCTCCTGAAAGGAATCCAGACCTTTTGTGTTGGGCAGTAGAAACTCCTTTTTTATTTCTCCAACCTCGATTATTATTTTATTGTCAGCAGATATCGTTGCTACTGTCACATAAATATCAAAAACTTCATCAGCACCGATCTCAATGGGCCACTCCATCCATGTTCTTGTTTCTTTCCATGTTATATACGATCGCTCTGTATCACGGATCAGTTTGGCGTGATTGGATGATACATATCCACGATTCTCCAGATCGCTCTGTTCAGGGCTTAAAATGAGATCTCCAGTTTCATTCTGAATAATATTCTGATTCGGGACATCAGGTGATCCTTTAATATCTAGGACAACGACAGATGATATCTCATCAGCTGCTTCACCTGTTAAGCGGACCGCAAGCCCTTCTTCAGTCTTTTCTACTTCATACTTCTCCCTATCCCCAGAAAGAGAATAACATTGAACAGCTTCATTATTTACCGGGACATACAGCAGCTTATCTTCCGGCCAATCGAACACCTGCAGATAAAGGCGGGTATCGCCATTTTCCAGTTCCTTTCGAGTACATCTTCCCCACCAGGGACGACGGAATGGGCTGGCTTCAGTTCCATAAATTGATTCGCTGTTTATATCCATCCAGCTGCCAATTTCAGCTAATCTGTCGATGGAAGCCTGAGGAATAGTCCCATCCGGTTTAGGTCCTACATTGAGAAGAAAATTCCCTCCTTTGGATGCGATGTCAATAAGCTTATGCAACAGGTCTTTGGTCGATTTCCAATCTTCATCATAACTCTTGTACCCCCAGGTATGATTCATTGTCATACAAACTTCCCAATCACGGCCTTCGATGCCTGTGGCAGGAACATGTTGTTCCGGAGTATCTGAATCTCCCTTATAACCTCCACCCAGGCGGTTATTTGTAATAAGGCCAGGTCTTAGAGAAATAAGGGGCCTTAAAAGCTCTGCCCTTTCTTTGGTCATCCAGTATGGAGTATCCCACCACAATATATCGATGTCATAATTAGTAAGGATTTCTTTGACTTGAGGATAAGCGATCTCTTTCAAATAAGCATCAAAGCTTCCAGCATGCGCTTCGTCCCAGTATTCACCCTCTTCGTATCCGCTTTTCGCTCCACCTGGATGTGTCCAATCCTGAGCTTGAGAATAATAGAACCCTATTTTTATACCTTCCTTTTTTGCTTCCTTGACCAGAGGTCTCAGAAGATCTTTACCGTAAGGTGAAGCATCAGCAATATCCCAATCTGTGACTTTTGAATCAAACAGGGCAAATCCATCATGATGTTTGGATGTAATAACAATATATTTCATCCCGGCATCTTTTGCCATCTTAACCCAGGTTTTGGGATCATAATGGACTGGATTGAAATCCTTGGCATAGGTTTTATATTCAGCGACAGGAATCTTCGCATTCCGCAGTATCCATTCACCAATTCCACCTATTCTTTCTCCACGATACGTTCCGGCAGGCACCGCGTATACGCCCCAGTGAATAAAGAGTCCAAAACGTGCTTCACGCCACCATTCCATTCTCGAATCCCTTTGCTCTACGGTCTCAGTCAAGGGATCGACCCATTCCTTTTGCGCCGTGCTTGTTCCATCTGAACATGAACAAAGGAAAAAGACAAAAACCAATAAGCCCAATAATAGAACTCCTCTATATCTATTCATGATTTTACCTCCTTGTTTGACATTTCGGATTTACGTCAAATCCCTCCAATATTCCGTAATTTATACCTGCTGGTATTCTAAAATAAAGCTATCACGCCCTAATCGATAAAGTCAACAAGATGACAAAATTGACCTGGGAGCTCGGAAGATTCCGCTGATCCTGATGCTCCGGCCTTGTGCGTCCACGGCGGAGATAAGTCAGTGATGCTTTCAGCGATCGCTGTAATCTCTATTCAATTGACACCCATAGTATTCCTTGATATCCTTTTGCCGACCAAGCATGGAAAAATAAGGGGACAGCAATGTCAAATAAATGTCCAAAATGTAACGCTGATAATCCTGATACCAAGCAATTCTGTGGTGAGTGTGGACCCAACTTCCATCAGCAGAGAAAATCTCTATTTCCCAAACCAAGACTCTCCTAACACCTGCCAAGGATATAATCAAAGGGACAACTTTTGCAGGAAGATATCAGCTCATCGAAGAGCTGGGCAGAGGAGGGATGGGAGTTGTCTACAAAGCAGAAGACACAAAGCTCAAAAGAACAGTTGCCCTCAAGTTTCTCCCACCAGAGTTGACCCACATTCCTGACGTCAAAGAACGATTCATGCGCGAGGCACAAGCTGCTGCCGCCCTGGATCATCCCCATATATGTACGGTCTATGAATTTGACGAGGCTGAAGAGAAAGCCTTCATATCAATGGCCTATATTGAAGGTCAGAGCTTAAGGAAGAAGATCGAATCGGGCCCACTTGAGCTGGATGAAGCCCTTAGGATTGCCACACAAGTGGCAGAAGGTTTGCAGGTAGCCTATAAGAAAGGAGTCGTGCATAGGGATATCAAAAGCGCCAACATCATGGTTACGGAGGACAACCAGGCGAAGATCATGGATTTTGGACTGGCCAGGATGTCAGGAGGAACTCTGATAACACAGGAAGGGATGACCATGGGGACGATCGCCTACATGTCTCCTGAACAAGCAAGAGGGGAAGAGGTCGATTTTCGTACAGATATCTGGTCATTCGGTGTGGTTCTGTATGAGATGTTCGGTGGTCAGTTGCCTTTCAAGGGGGAGCAGGATCAAGCTGTGGTGTATTCCATCCTGAATAAGAAACCCAGGCCGATCACGGACTTGCGCTCAGAGATTCCGATATCCATAGGTCAGGTTGTGGCCAAGGCGCTTGAGAAGAATCCGGATGAGCGTTACCAGCAGATAGACGAACTGCTGGATGACCTGAAGTCGATATCAGCAGGAATCGTACCGGAAGAGATCAAAGTCAGGCTGAGAAAAGCCAAGCTGCACAGGAGAAAGAGGACCATTCTTTATGCATGTGCAGCAGGTGTGGTCATAGCAATGGTTGTAACAGCGCTTAGCCTTTTCATGGGGGGGCGTGCTGAAGCGATAGATTCGATAGCAGTCCTGCCGTTTGAGAACCTTACGGGTGACACCAACCAGGAATATTTCGTCGATGGAGCGACCGATGAGCTGATAGGTCAACTGGCAAAGATTGGAGCTTTGCGGGTGATTTCTCGCACCTCGGTTATGCAGTACAAAGGAGTGGACAAGCCCCTATCCGAGATTGCCCGGGAGTTAAACGTCGATGCTGTGGTAGAGGGGACGGTGTATCAAACCGGTGAAAGCGTGCGCATCAGGGTTCAGTTGATCGATGTGCTTCCCGAGGAGCAGAACCTTTGGGCTGATACTTACGACCGGCCCATGACCGATGTGTTGATAATGTACAGTGAAATGGCAAGCGCCATTGCCGATAAAACTCAAGTCAACCTGGCTGCTGCACTTGGCGCAAAAGGGAAACACGACGAGGAACTTGCCATTTATCGGAAGAAGTACGCTGATGATGCCGAGTTTACTGCAGCATTAGAGGATGGCTTTGAAAAAGCCGATTATAAAGGCACTTATCGTGCTCTAGCGGACCTCATGGCAGAACGAAACGGGAAACCAGGTAAGAGTCATAGAGCTCAAGGCATCGCCGGGTGGTATTTCCGTGCTGGTGACTACGACTTGGCCATCGATTGGTTCGAAAAGGCCTACGAAGATTACGAACCCAACCTGCCTTACAGCGGTGGCCCTCATTATGATCCCTTGCGCTCCGATCCTCGTTTCCAGGACCTGCTGCGCCGGATAGGCCTCCCGGTGGATAAGAAGGAATAACAACACGAGAAATTCCTCGACCTCTGGAAGGACGCCGACCCTGGCCTCCCCGAAGTCAACGACGCCCGCAACAGGTTGGCGGAGCTGCAAAACTAGGCCATTTGTTCCTGTAACCAAGGACTGCATGATACCGTTTTTCCAGTGTTTTTCACATTTTTTTGTATGAAATCATAATTCTAAGCAGAAAGTCTTTTCCTTTTTACCGGCAGATCATCGATCAGGTGAAGACCACCATTGCTACCGGCGCGCTGGAGCTCACAGGATTAGTAGAAATCCAAATGGGATCAGGCACGTTTGTCAGCCACATGATCCTTGTGGTTCTCTGCCTCATTGGACTTACGATCCATCTATCCGTGTTACTGACTTCAAGGCCGAAACCACCCTCACCAAGGATACAGTCCCTGTAAATGTCGATGCCATCGGGAAGCATGAGCTCGGTGATATGCTTTCTCACAGAGACAGACTGGGTGGGGAAATCCAGTCGCTCTTCACCTCCGAGCAATGAACCCGGAGCTGAAGGCACGAAGCCAACAGAGGAAAAAATCATGGGAATGGCCAAAGATACTGATACTGCCTCTGACTTGGATGCTGAAGAAAAGAAGACAAGCAAAGAAGTGTAGGGCAGGAATAAGAAGAGCGGTGGACTTCGAATCAGATGGCGGCATTTTCGCTAACCTCTTGAAAACAAAGTAATAGCCAGTCTTATCAGCAACTTACAAAATTTGTTCTAGGTATCTGTAGGTATACCTAGGTATGGGAAAGTATATCTAAAGTGGTCACAATATGGTCACGGAATACATAAAATAAATTGTCTAGCTTCGAATTATAGGATTGGAAGTTTGGCTTAAGCCCCTTCAGCTGTGGCCTTGGCCCGATCATCCTGTGACATCGCGGCCAAGCGTTCGACTTCATTCACATCCAGTCCAACTCCTTCGGCTACACGGGTTCCATATTCAGGATCGGCCTTGTAAAAAAGGGCGGCCTGACGAAGTTGGATGCGCCTCTGGGCCCCTTTGAGATGATCGATGATATTGCCCACCAAATGCGCCCTGTCCTCATCGGTCATTACCCTGCGGTACAAAACACCGGCTTGTTCGAAATCATCGTTATGGTGGGGATAGGTCGTGCGAGCGGCCGTACCCGAGACATTAAACGGTGGTTCTCCCGTGGTCGGATCCGGTTCCGGACCGCCAAAACTGTTGGGCCAATAATTGGGTCCTCCACCGCTATTTTCATCCACACGCATGAATCCATCACGTTGATAGCTGGTTTCGGAGGCGTTTTTTGGCGCATTCACGGGCAGTAGATGATAGTTCGGTCCAAGACGGTGGATGTGTGTGTCATGGTAGGAGAATAGACGGGCTTGGAGCATCTTATCTGGTGATGTTGCGATTCCGGGAACGAAATTGCCCGGACAGAAAGCCGCTTGTTCCACCTCAGCAAAATAATTGACAGGATTCCGGTTTAGAACCAATTTGCCGATTTTGATGGGGGGAACCTCGGTATGCGGCCAGACTTTGGTGATGTCAAAGATGTCCCAGTGATAGTTTAATCCTTCCTCGAAGGGCAAAATCTGCATTTCGAGCGTCCAGGATGGATGATCGCCTCGTTCTATGGCTGTGTATAAATCCATGGTGGCGTGATCGGGGTCTTCGCCCGACATGCGAGTGGCTTCCTCTCGGGCGAGGTTATTGATACCCTGGTCCGTTTTGAAATGATACTGTACCCAGAATTGCTCTCCCTTGTCGTTGTACCACTTGAAGGTGTGGCTGCTGTAGCCGTTCATGTTTCGAAAAGTTGCCGGAGTGCCGCGGTCAGAGAACAAAACAGTGACCTGGTGGATGGATTCGGGTGTCAACGAGAGAAAGTCCCAAAACATATCCGGGTCCTTGCAGTTAGTCGCAGGGTGCCGTTTTTGGGTGTGGATGAAATCGGAAAACTTCAAGGGATCCCGAATGAAGAACACAGGGGTGTTGTTACCAACGAAGTCATAGTTGCCCTCATCGGTATAAAACTTCACGGCAAAACCTCGCGGATCACGCGCCGCGTCGGCAGATCCCTTTTCGCCTCCCACGGTAGAAAAACGGGCAAAGACTTCGGTCCTTTTGCCCTCTTCCGAAAGGAACTTGGCTTTTGTGTATTTGGTCACATCAGCCGTGACTTCAAAATAGCCACCCGCCCCTGCTCCTTTGGCATGGACAACGCGTTCGGGGATACGTTCGCGATCGAAGTGGCCCAGCTTTTCCAACAGATGAACATCCTGCATCAGGACAGGTCCCCGGTCGCCTGCCGTCATGCTGTTCTGGTCGTCGGCTATGGGAATGCCAAAGGCCGTAGTCAATCTCTTTTTACTTTTTTCCATTCAAAACCTCCGTTTTTAATTTCTAGTACTAACTAGTAATGAAACCTATTAAAAAGAAAAAAAATTTTATTGTCTTTTTCGGCATTTATTGCAGTATCCCTCCAAAAGGACTTTTTTACTGAGAACGGTGTGTGCTTTTTTAATATTCCCGGGAATAATTATATCATCATAAGACTTGTAGTCAAAGTCTATAATTGAATGGCTTTGTTGCATGAATTGAAGACATGAGCACCTCTCCTTCTAACCAACATTTCTATCCAATCGCAGCTTCCCGCTTCTGAGCATCGTCATTCTTAGCTCTCAGCCGTCCACTGATGTAATGTCAACACCGCCATATATTCATGCACCAAAGCCACATAGGGAGCGGTCTATTTGCGCACAACTTTGATTCTTTGGATATTTTTTTCATACTCACGCGAACCTTTCAATCCCTTCTTTGGCACACGTAATCCTTGCTACTGATCTATCAACGATCGATAATATATTTTGTATATCAATCGGATTTTCACTAATTAATTTTGGAGCTATATATTTTCACAAGTACTGCGTTTGACCTATCGAATGGTGCATATGCATCTGCAAATTTTTTAATCGGAAGGCTGTATGGAATAGTTTCTATTTTAGAAATTATCATGCTTTTGTCCATTTGTTAGTGAATATATTAATGTCGAGTTACAGGTTATGCTGTAATATTCTCAACCTCTTCGATCGTCTTTGGTTTTTGTTTCCCGAGTCTTGTAAATCCCTTCTCCGTAATCAAAAAGTCCTCTTCATTCCTTAATCCGCCGAAATCTTTATAGGTTTCAACTTTTTCATAATTAATAAACTCTTCAAATTTCTTTTCACTTTTCCAATAATCAATCAATTCAGGGATAAAATAAATACCAGGTTCAATAGTTAATACAAATCCCGGTTTTAATTCTCTTGCTAGTCTTAAAGATTTTAGACCAAAAAGTGTGCTCTTGGGTTGTCCTTCATATCCAACATAAACTTCGCCTAAGTCTTCCATATCGTGAACATCCAGACCCATCATATGTCCTGTACCACATGGAAAAAAAAGCGCATGAGCACCGGCTTCAACGGCTTCCTCAACATCCCCCTTCATAAATCCCATAGCTTTCATACCTTGGGCAATTGATTTGCATGCAGTTAAATGAACATCTTTAAATTTCACTCCAGATCGTAACATTCTAATTGCATCTTCGTGTGATTTTAATGAAATAGAATAAATTTCTTTTTGTCTTTCCGAAAATTTTGGATCGACCGGCATCGTACTTGATAAATCTCCTGCATAGTGCATCGCTGTTTCAGCACCAATGTCCAATAAAAACATCTCCCCACTATTAAGAGTGTTACCATAGTAGTGATTATGCAGTGTCTGCCCATTTATGGTACCTATCACGGGGAAAGCAATATGACCGCCTGAAGCTATTGCGATTTCCTGAACTGCTGCAACTATCTCAACTTCTTTAATCCCCGGTTTAGCCATCTGCATAGCTTTGATATGCATTTCAGTTGAAACTGTGGCCGCCTTATCCAATTCTTCAATTTCCATGGAAGATTTAATTGAGCGCTGTTTAACCACAGCCTTGATCAATTCTACCGACGCACTTCCATTAACATGAGAGGGATGAATATCAAGAAGATTAAATAAATTAAGAATATTTTCTGATCTATAAGGGGGTAAATAGTGTACTTTCCTACCCCTTTTTAGTTCATGGTTCAGGACTTCCTTTAATCTATTCAATGGAGCCCTGTTTTCAACACCGATATTCAGGCATTCTTCCTTTAATGTGGATTGAGCACCCATCCATACTATGTCCTCTATAGTTAATTCGTCACCGAAAATTATTTCTTTACCGGCATCGGCATCAATTACTCCAACTAAATTTGGGGAATCAAGACCAAAGAAATATAAAAAAGAACTGTCTTGTCTAAAATGATAAGGATTATCTTTATAATTCATTGGTGATTCATCATTAGCTAATAACAAGATAATGCCAGAATCGATATCCTCAATCAGCTTTTTCCTTCTTTGAATATAAACTGATTTATCAAACATAATTTCTCCTTATTAAATTAGTAATTCAAATGCTCTATATATTTAATTGTATCATTTTGTAAATCTATTCCCAAATCAACAGAATAATCACTATATCCAGCAACACGTACAATTAGATCTTTGTACTTTTCTCAAAAGCCGTTAGCCAGAATCTTCAGATAAATTTCATAAATTATCAGGAGGGCCAACAGGATTGGAAGTACTCTGAGTCTGTAGTAGAGCGTCTGACTACGAATCAGAAGGCCGTAGGTTCGAATCCTGCCGGGCGTACCAGAGGTTTCCCCTGAAAATCAGCCTTTCTCTTGTTTTTGTCTTTTATACTACAGACCCGTAGTTTCAGCTATTTTAAACAATTTTTGGCACATATGCGTCACATGGGGATAAGTCTATTTATGTATCGATCCTGCAATTGTCTAACGCATTAGACATCACGGAATCCTTCCGAAGTTTTGAAAGAAAGAAACAATTCTTAATCTTATATAAAAACCCCTATCACCCAAAGCCTCCCTTTGGCCCTGGATAGGGTAAAGTCTTTCATCGATATATCTACAATATACTTTCTATAGCTTCTCTTGTATTCAATTTGACACCCCCTTCGTTCCTTGATAATATTCTGCCGACCAAATATGGGAAAATAATTGGAAAACAATGGCTAACACTTGTCCTAAATGTAACACCGATAATCCTGATACCGCAAAATTCTGCAGCGAATGTGCTACACCTCTCCAGCTATCAAAGGATATAGGCGTCACCAGGACTATTGAAACACCTGTTGAGGAGTTTACAAGGGGGACCTTGTTCGCTGAGAGATACGAGATAATCGAAGAACTCGGCAAAGGCGGGATGGGCAATGTCTACCGTGTTGAGGATACAAAAACAAAAGAAGAAATTGCCTTAAAATTAATCAAGCCTGAAATCGCATCGGATAAAAAGACAATTGAGAGATTCCGTACCGAATTGACTACAGCTCGCAGGATTAGACACAAGAACGTCTGCGGGATGTATGACCTTGGCGAACAAAAAGGAACTTATTTCATCACAATGGAGTTTGTGCCAGGGGAGGATTTAAAGAGTTTCATAAGGCGATCAAAAAGACTGTCCATTCCAAGCGCCATTTCTATTGCTCAACAGGTATGTGAGGGATTAGAGGAAGCCCACAGATTGGGAGTTGTCCACCGAGATCTAAAGCCAAGCAACGTTATGGTCGACAAAGAAGGCAACGCTCGAATTATGGATTTTGGTATAGCCCGGTCAATAAAAGCCAAGGGCATTACAGGGACGGGAGTGATGATAGGGACGCCAGAGTACATGTCGCCCGAGCAAGTAGAGGGAAAAGAGACAGATCAGCGTTCCGATATCTATTCACTAGGAGTGATTCTGTATGAGATGGTTATAGGAAGAGTACCATTTGAAGGAGACACGCCTTTTTCAGTCGGTATTAAACATAAGAGCGAGATTCCTAAGGATCCAAAAGAACTCAATGCTCAGATACCTGAAGATCTATGTCATGTGATTCTGAGATGTTTGGAGAAGGATAAGGAGCAGAGGTATCAGAGTGCAGCAGAAGTTCGTTCTGAATTAAAGAATATTGAGAAAGGGATCCCTACAACCGAGAAAGTACTACCTAAGAGAAAACCAATAACCTCAAAAGAAATAACCGTTACATTAGGCCTGAAGAAGCTCTTTATCCCAGCCTTAGTTGTAATCGCTCTTGTAATCTTAGTGGTGGTAATTTGGCAGCCCTGGTCGCAAAAAGAAACTGTCCCTATCCCATCAGGTAAGCCTTCTCTTGCCGTCGTTTATTTTGAAAATAATTCTGGTGATGAAAGCTTAGATCATTGGCGGAAAGCGCTCTGCGAGCTTCTGATTGCTGACTTAACCCAATCAA
>CAYPGQ010000105.1:0-14448 GCA_964410125.1 uncultured Eubacteriales bacterium
GACAATAATTGGAATTATTTTCTGTAATCTGCCCCAGTCTATATGCATCATTTGGCGGTCTCTCTCCCAATTATAAGACCTCATTCTACAGATTTTTTGTATATCCAATTCTCACCCCCACCACCAGACTCTTTGGCTTCCGTGTTGGGTGAGTCAGTACTTCCAGGTGACTTTGTATCGTTTTACGTATCGATAGCCGTCTTCATCTTCTTCTATTGTATAAAATTTTCCTAACTTCCAGAGCTGCGGAGGAAACTTAAATATAATTTTTGTTATAAATCTTCCCTCAGAATCAAAGACATCGTGGTGATATCCCTCACTATCCTTGGGCCTCTCCCATGTTTGCACAAAAATTCTATCTTCGTTATCGACCGTGAATCTTTTGTACGGAGGATGAAAATCTGGGACTTCTTTATTTTCCGGCTGCTTCAAACGCCTCAAGCTTTCTTTTTTTTCCTCTACTGTGATTTTAACAGGGTCATAATTTCTTACAATCTTTTTCAGGGGCTTTCCTGTAGAATCAAGGATATAAAATTCGTAGGTTAGGTTATTTCCATAGACAATTTTATCCGTTTTAGTCAGTTGCCAAACCGCAAACGGCAGAAATGGAGTAAAAATATCATTTGGCTCAGAAGTTACTATGTTTGTTACCTTATCCAAGTCAGAATCATAAATATTTAATTCGGTAACTGCGAGAAAATTTTTGGGATCCAGCGTTACTTTAGATGCTAAAAAATGCCCTTCAGAATTTAGCCTGAAATTCAGAGCTTGTATTTCACTTGTGCCCTGAGATCTAATCAATTTTCCGTCTAGTGAAAAAAATGATATGCGACGACTATTTCCATCGTAGACCATAAGCTCTTTCTGGTTTGTAATTTGTATTGCTGCGATACTTTCGAACTCACCGGGTCCTTGCCCTTTTCTTCCTATTGTCATGAGATAGTTGCCATCTTTATCAAAAACCTTAATGTGAGATTCCTTCCAGTCCGACACAAATATTCTTTCTTCATCATCTACAGCGATTGATCCAATCTGTGAGAACATGTATTCCTCTTTGCCCTCCGCTTCACCAATATTCAACTCCTCTTCCATATGAAATATGTCGTTGTCGTAAATAGGCTCTTTGGGATTCTTGACAAGTGTAACTCCATCCACTTCCTCTATGGTGCCTTTCCATTCGGTTTTTTGCTGGCCACAAGAAACAAGAAGAATAAATACTGAGAGGAATAGAGCGATTGAAAAAATGAAATCTTTGTTTTTCATTTTACCCTCTTTTGCTGATTTCATCTCGTTCCCAATCTTTGAAATAACTCCTAAGGAGTCCATGTGAGCTGAATCTAAGGCTGCTCAAATTTTGGATAAGGCAATGGCTAAAAGTCTTTGGGGATACGATATTTAACTAACTCCACAAGTTCCTCTTCATTTGTACGCAGGCGGAATAGAGAATCGCCAGAATCTGTTACATGCATGTTTCGTCCCATGCTGGGAATTGATTGATATGTTAAAAGTTCTGGGAATTTTAAATAGAAACTATCCACATACCGGCCCTGGAAGTCATAAACATCCACGAGCCAGCCTTTCTCTTTTTCCAGTGTGGAGGTCATCACCCACAGCCTGTCCTTGACGACTAATAGATGATAAATGTCATTGAGGTGCTTTTGTTCCGGAGCTGTAAATTTCTGGTTGTTAAGAACGACATAGTCTTTTTTAGCTTTTTTAATTTCATCCGGTGTATTTACCCTTTTATAATTCCGTTTGAACACTCGGAGCACATTGTTATTTTCAAGGTCGAAGAGCTTCACCTGATAATCTGGGATATGAGAGATAAATAAATATTTTTTGTTATACAGAGTTGTAATTAGCCTGTTAATACCTAGTGAGCCCCTGGTTCCACCTTGTGCCGCAACATAACTTTTTGTAGGAAATGATTTGAGTTCCTGCATATCTTTTCCACCATTCGACACCATGACGATGTTTTTGGGAACATCAACGATTCTCGGTTCACCTTTGACCAGAGGAATCCCGCCTTTTTGAAAGTAAAATAGGTCGTCTGAGTATGCTTCCAGTGTCATAAATGAGCCCGCTTGTTCAATGCGGAACTCCTTAACCAACTCTCCTTTATAATTCAGGCATACAATCTTGTGAGGTCGGGCATTATGAATGATGATGTTGTCGTTTGTCAGAAAATAATTGCTGACATATTCAAGTTCGCCAGGTCCCTGCCCTTTTTTAAAGTAATTAAGCAGGAATTTCCCCGATGGATTGAACCGTAAAAGCTGTTCCTGGTCCAACACAAAAATCGAACCGTCTGGTGCAACCTTAGGAAGTCGAGGAGTCTCGAAGTAGTAACCGCTACCTGTGTCGCTAATCATCAACACTTTTTCGAGCGTGACGATTCTACCGGCGTTGGTATTTGAAGCTTTTTCAGGATTTTCGATGATTTCTTGCGAAAAGGAAAAGAACACAAATGCCAGTAATAAAAAAAGCAGCGTTGTTAGATTTCGCATTTTAGTCTCCCCCTCTGTATTTTACTCTCCTTTTTCATAGGATAAAGCTGAATAGACTTCAAGTCAAACCGCAACTTCATGCGCCCGAAATCTACTTCGCATTAGTGAGCAAGAGAATGGACTTCTAAGGTTCCTCGGATTTTTAATTCCCCGTCGTTTTGTTTATCACTCGTACCGAAGAGAATCCACAGGATCGGCCATTGCTGCTTTAATAGCCTGGTAACTTATCGTGCCCAAGGATACTATCAATACCAAAATAGCTGAGAAGACAAAAATCCCTAATCCGACATGAGTGCGGTAAGCAAAATTCTGAAGCCATGTTCGTGATGCCAAATATACCATTGGCCAGGCGACAAGGTTTGCGATGAAAAAAAGCTTTGTCAAATCTTTAGTAAGCATCACCACAAGGCCCGATGTTGAAGCACCCAGCACCTTTCTGATGCCAATTTCTTTAGTCCGATGTTCGGCTGAGGAACAGGCCATTCCAAATAACCCCAAACAGGCAATAAATATCGCCAACAGGCTAAAATTAAAGAACAGACGACTCAATCTCTCTTCAGTCCGGTATTGATTGTCAAATGATTCATCAAGAAAAAAGTAATCAAAGGGAGCAAGAGGAACAACTTCTTTCCATTTGGATCTGATTAGATCTACTTGCTTTGAGATATTCTCGGAGCTTATCCTTAAACTTATGGCTTCAATCTCCGGATATGAATTATTGATGTACATCGGTTCAATCGGGGCATGAAGAGATGACATGTGAAAATCCTTAACTACCCCTATTACAGTTTTGGTCAGCTTTTTCCCATATATTTCCTGAATCCTTTTTCCCAAGGGTTCATCCCATCCGAAATTCTTAGCTGCTGTTTCATTGATAAGGACAGATTCCTGAGAATCGCTGGGGAATTCAGGGGAAAAATTCCGGCCGGAGATGAGCTCGATGCCCATCGTGTCCAAAAAATCGTGATCCACATGGATGACCCTCATCATTTGGGACTCTTCCAGGGAGAATCCTTCTGGGAGATGAGCAGCAGCCAAACCTTCCCAGCCGGGGATGTGTGACGAGGCGGTGATATTTAACACACCGGGGAGACCCTTTAGTTCTTGCTTGATCGTACCAATAGATCGTCTGACAGACCTGTCTAGCATCTGGAGAACGATGATATGCTCTTTTTCAAACCCCAATCTTTCATGCTTCATGAATGTGATTTGCTTAAAAATTATCCCGGTCCCGATGATGAGAAATGTGGATAAAGCAAGTTGGAACACAACAAGCACGTTGCGAAAGTTTTTCCTTTGATGGAACGAATCAAGACCTCCCTTTATGACTCTTGAAGGTTGAAATCCAGCAAGAACAAAAGCCGGATATATGCCGGCTCCAAGTCCGACAAAGAGAGCTATACAAATAAATCCAGGAATAATCCAAGGCATCTCAGCGTAGCGAATCTCCAGAGGACATCCAGAGAGCAAACTGAAGAAAGGCAGAGTAAACTCGGCCAGAATAATTGCAAAAAAAAGTGATATAAAGCTGTAGATGAGAGATTCTCCCAGGAATTGCTTGATGAGCTTACTCCGCACAGCTCCAAGCACCTTACGAAGACCAACTTCCTTGGCCCTGTTAGTTGAACGAGCTGTCGCCAGGTTCATGAAATTGATACAGGCTAGGAAAAGTATAAGAAATGCTATGGATGAGAAGATATAAACATAGGCAATATCACTGTTTCCACTGATTTCACCTTGGAGGTTTGAGTGCAGATGAATCGATTTAAGAGGTTGTAAGGTAAAAATGAGATTCCATCCAATTTCTTCAGGATTATATCCCATGTGTTTTTCGTTCAAAGCAGGGATTTTTTGCTCCAGTTCTTCGGGAATGGCATCCTCGTTCAAAAGGAGATACGTATAATTGATAAACTGCGTCCAGCTTTGTGTTTGCCTCTGGTTTGATGTCAACAAAGTTTCAAAAGAAAGGAGAAAACCGAAGGCAAAATGGGAATTCTCCGGGACATCTTGCATTACCCCGGTTATGGTGAACGGCGTGTTTCGGTTAAACTGCAGGATTTTTCCCAGAGGATCCTCATTGCCAAAATAACGATTCGCTGTTTCCTGGGTTATGACAGCCGAGAATGGATTTTTTAAAGCTGTTTCAGGATTTCCTTTAATAAGAGGGAACGTAAAAACTTCAAAAACCGTTTTATCTGCCCAAAATATACCTTCTTCGAAAAATTGTTTATCCTTGGAATTTACAGGGATACGATTTATGCGTTGGAATCTCACGACGTTGTCAACCTCGGGGAAATCTTTGACTAAGGTGGGTCCAATTGGTCCGCTGCTGAGTGCCACATCAAAAGGTCTTCCTGAAGTATCTCCATTCATCACCAAGCGGTAGATGTTATCTGCATGGACATGAAACCTATCATAGCTGAGTTCGTAGTTGACATATACGAGGATACAGATGCAGCAGGCCATCCCTACAGCCAGGCCGGCGATATTGATGATGGAGTAGGCCTTTTGTCGTTTGAAATTCCTGAAGGTAATCTTCAGGTAGTTGTTGAACATGACTACACTCCAGTAAAGTGAATCGAACAAATATGCCGGAATCGTCCTCAAGACCTGCCTCCAAAACCATAAATCAGCTTTGAATTGTCCTCTTTCAACAACCTGCAGATTATAGATTTCCTCGATATCGCCGAATAATCCGTAGTTCTTTCGCTTGCTGATCAGACGGCTTAAGATCCAGATCCCTACTCTGAATGATTTTTTCCTGATGAGACTCATTTTTCTTCACCCGTTAAGTACTTAGGTGATGGGAGACCTTTCCAGAAGGCTTCCTGTGTTTTTTTGGATTTATGCAATTCCTCAAAACCCAGTTGGGTCAAGCGATAATATCTCTTGCTCTGTCCACCACGAACTGGCATGGGTTCTCCTTTTTGGGTTTCAAGAAAACCCTTTTTAACAAGCCTCTCAAGAGGAAAATAGATTCCACCTATTGCCAGCTCTTTTTTTGTGATATCACGGATATGATTGTATATGGTAATACCGTAGGCTTTATCCTGAAGTTTCCAGACTGATAATAATATCTGTTCCTCAAACTTTGTTAGATCTGACACTTTCCTCTCCTTTTGCACATCTATTCATAATTTATGAAAAGATCAAGGAAAAGTCAATAGTATCTTTATCTACTATTATTTAAATCTATTTTAAACTGGATGCTTTGAAAGTTTTGGCTGATTTGTCCCCCATTTTGAAGGGAAAATTCAGCATCTATGAGAGAAGAATCTTGAAACTTTATCTCGACACTTTTTTCCTGTAACTTTCTGCCAGGTTCTTATCATAGGGTGCAGCTCTTTCCTTACAATTTTCTCTTGGGCATAATTGACAACTATAAAATTTAACATGGGTAGGAAAAAATATTCCAGATATGGATTTTTTAGGAATCATAAGTGATCTGTCGGTTAACTTAACTCCAATTAAATCTTCAACATTACCAAAAATTGAAAACAACTGTTTTTGTTGCGTTATTGGCCAATCCTCTAAACTGCCTGGACTTATGTTTGATAGCTGTTCAAGTTTGTATCGTCTCTTTAAATAATCCTCGAGATATTCCATGCCCAACTCGACAAACATATTTCCTATTTCATCCAGGCAATATGCCTTTAACAGGTTATCAAAAGAAGCTGCGTTGTCCTCTAATTCCTTTCCAATTGTTACAACGTATGGGAAAACCTTTCCTATTTTGTCTAAATTAACCCTGAGTACATGGCTAGTAAATTTTACGTTACCGATATCCACCGTGTCTTCATTTTTATTACCAACGTATGAAACTTCGTAAATAACCTTGGGGCGGATCACAGAGATAGCAAGCTCAACCAGTTCTCTAGCAGTATTCGAATACCCCTTCTTTTTATCCAGGTGCAGCTTTTTCGACACCTCGTTAATATCCAGGTGCATCGGAATATCATCTAGTATTTCCATGTTTATGATACCTCCTCATCCAGACTGAAAACATCTTCCCCACACATCGGCTCTTTCGGATTCTTGACAACCGTCACTCCATCCACCTCTTCTATTGTGCCTTCCCACTCAGACTTTTGCTGGCTACACGAAAAAAACAATATCGAAGGAATGAATAATAAGATGCCCTGGAATTTCATTCTTTTCTCCATAATAATAAATCTGGAACAACAACAAGTCAAACTGCCTGAACTTATGCAGAAAAACCTCCCCCGCATATTACAATGCGCTGCTGCGTGTTGTCTCTTTATGCTGACAATGCTTAATAATTCCTTTCATTCGTAGCGAAGCGTCTCCGACGGATTCACCAGTGCTGCTTTCACGGTCTTCGCTCCAACGACCAGAAGCGCGACCGCCAGTGACAGAATACTCGACACCAGGAAAATGCTTGGTTTTATTGAAATCCGATAGGCAAAATTTTCGAGCCACTTGTTCATAGCAAAGTAGGCCAGCGGCCAGGCCATCAGATTGCCGACGATGACCAGACGGACGAAGCCCCAATTGAGTAAGAGGACCAGACGCGAGACCGAAGCCCCAAGGATCTTCCGAATTCCGATCTCCTTCGTACGCCGGGCCACATTGAACGAAGTAAGCCCGAAAAGACCCAGGCAGGCGATCAAGACCGCCAGTCCTGCAAAGGCCTTAAAAATCTCTCCCGTCCGGATTTCTTTTCGATACAGGGCATCAAAGGCATCGTCCAGGAAAAAGAAATCGAAAGGCTGGCCATAAGTGTTTTTCTCAAAGACAGAGCGGAGAACTCCCATTGTCTGGGCCATATCGCCAGGGCGGATCCGCACGGCGAGACGCCTCCCTGTTTCGAAGAGCAGGGCCATCGGCCTGATCTTACTGTGGAGCGAGACAAAATGGAAATCCTCTACGATTCCGACAACTTCGTAATCTTTATCGCCAAACCTGAGCTTTTTCCCGACGGGCTCCTTCCACCCGATATCCCTGAGGGCAGCCTCGTTGAGGATGATAACGTCCTTATCCCCAGGCCGGAAGTTGCGCCCTGCCGCCAGTCCGATCTCGAAAACGTCCAGGAAATTCTCGTCTACGTAATCGCATTTGAAGTCGCACTCGATTTTCGTTCCGTCATCTTGATCGGTTTCAAAACCGTACCAGTGCTGACCGATATCGGTAGGTAGCCCCGAGGTTAAGGAAACTTTTTGGACTTCGGGCCTCCCTTCCAGTTCATTCTTGATGACCGAGATTTTCCGGAGCGTCTCCTGCTCGTAGGCCGTAATGACGACTACGTGCTCCCGGTTGTAGCCGAGCCGCGTTGACTTAATATAGTTCATCTGGCCCGAAACGATGACCGTCGCTGCGATGAGGACCACAGAGGCCGTGAACTGAGAGACGACTAGCAGATTCCTGAGGAAAGCACCCTTCCTGCCGGAGGAAGAGAATTCCCTCAACGTCCGCACGGGCTGTAGACCTGACAGGAGAGCAGCTGGATAGATCCCAGCGCAGAGCCCGACAAAAAGAACGGTCGCAGCGAGCCAGGGCAGAACGCCAACACCACTGACAAGATCGAGACGTAAAGGAATCCCGGTCACGTTGTCGAACCATGGCATAACGAGAGCGATGAGCCCTAGCGACAAGCCCCCAGCCAGGGCTGTTACGACGAAAGACTCGCCGAGAAGCTGCTGAAAGACCTGGTTCCTGTAGGCGCCGGTCACCTTACGGATGCCGATTTCCCGGGCCCGGACGGCGGAGCGGGCCGTCGCCAAATTCACATGATTCACACAGGCGATAAGGAGGATCAGAAAGGCGATGGCCATGAACAACCGAACGTACCGGAGATCGCTCGTGTCCGCGATATCGCTGCTGAAATTCGACTTGAGATGGATATCCAGAAGAGGTTGGAGATGAAAAGACTGGAAGGCCCGGCTTTTATCGCCCTGGGCAGAAAGCCTGGAGATCATGCCGGAAATAGCCGTCTCTACGGATTCCTGAGATCTCCCCTCGGATAGCTCGAGGTAAGTCGGAAAATTCGAGACCCTCCAGTTGTTGAACATCCAGTTGAATCCCTTATCCGAACGGAGCGTGTCGAGAGATATGAGATAGTCGAACTTAAGGTGCGAGTTGGCCTGGATGTCCTCAAGCACGGCTGTGACGACCAGGTCGCGCGGATCCCCTGGATCCTTCCAGACCACGGTTTTTCCAATCGGCTCGTCTGCGCCGAAGAGTTTTAGGGCCACAGACTCCGTCAGGACGATCTTGGACGGACCGGCCAGGGCGGTTTCTCGGTTGCCTCGAACCAGCGGGAAGGAAAACACATCCAGGAAAGCGGCGTCTGTGTAGAGACCGGATTGATAGAATTGATTTTTGCCAGCCTGGAGGACTGTCTTCCCTCCAAAAGGAGGAAAAACTTGGGTGATTCGTTCGATCCCGACAATCTCGGCCTTCAGAGCCGGAGCCAGGGGATCGGGAGCACGGTTGCTCTGGTGCATGTTTCCTGATTTGCTAATAACTCGATAAATCCGGTCCGCGTTGTGGTGGAACCGATCAAAGCTTGTTTCGAACCGGACATAAGTCAGGATCAACAAAAAACAGGCCATTCCCGCAGCGAGCCCGCCAAGGTTGATCAGAGAAGCCCCCTTGTCTCGGATCGTATTGCGGAGAGAAATGGTGAAATAGTTTCTAAACATGATGGCGCTCCAATAAAACCGGGCAAAAAGGAAGCCAGGGATCGACTTGAGGATCTGACCTACATACCAAAAACAAGCCATTGCAGCGCCGCGTCTGGCCCGGATTCCGGCATAGACTTCTTCGAAATCTCCAAGATGAGTAAAGGCACGCCGGTCCGAATAAAGGAAACCAAGGATCCATTCGGCAAGCCGGGGCGGCTTCGGGGAAACATTGTTCTTCCTGTGCATGGTCAAGTCTCCTATGTTTCGGGAGAGAAGTCAGGGACTTCGTTCCACACTGCCTGCTGAAGAGCCTTGATCTCGCCGAGTTCCCGCCGACCGACCGAAGTGATCTGATATATTCGCTTGCTGCGGCCGCCGCGCTCTTTGGTCGGGCCGCATACGTAGGATTCCAGCAGTCCCTTCTTTTCCAGACGGTTCAGAGGATCGTAGACAGAGCCGAAAGACCAGATCTTGCCTGTGATTTTGTTGAGAAAATCACGAATCGGAACGCAGTATGCGTTCTCCTTAAGCTTACAGACAGCCAGGAGAACTAGCTCTTCGGGTCTCGATAAGAATCTCATTTTATAACTCCTTATTTGATTATATCTGTAGTCTGGAACAAATCACCTGACTTTGTCAAGTATTTCTTTCATTCTTCAGAGATAATAACAAAAGCGAAGAGAATCTTATTTACCCCTGCTGACATTCACATAATCACATATATCAGTGATAATTTGTTATCGACAAAAGGACTTTGTTATTGTAGAAAGCCAAAGCAACTGATAATGAAGTTGTACACCGTGCGGGATTCACAGCAAGACCAAAAAAGAAATACTTATAAATTCCCAAGAGATCATTTTATTTTTTTTGCGTGAACTTCTTCACCCCCCTGGTGCAGGATCAGCTCTGTAACTTTACCCTCTTCATCTTTGACAAAAGTAATCTCAACATCGATCGATTTAGAAAAAAACCTGGTTTCTGATTCTGGAAAAACCTCGATTGTTCCCTGGCCTGTGGCCTCTACAAACAGATGGTTGTCTTCGTTAGTGACGGAGAGGAAAATTTTCGGTTCCAGTTGGTAGGTCCCGACGTAAAGGTCATAGATGTTATTATCGATCTGAGCGACTTTTTTTTCTTCCGGCAGCTCATAAGGCTCTTCAAACAAAATTGCGGCCAGATCACGATTGATTTTCCTCATGTGGGAATTTTCCAGATTGGAGAGTACGACAATAAAAGCATCGTCTTCGGTAAATCGGGAAATATTCGTCACGAATCCGTTGATACCTCCGCCGTGAGAGATGCGTTTATGTCCAAATTGTTGGCCAATGCTCCAGCCATATCCATAATTGCTTTTAAACGGAGTGAACATTTTTTCCAGGGAGGCTTTGCTCAGAATCTGCTCCGAATAAAGAGCTCTGTCCCATTTGTAAAGGTCTTCTACGGTAGAGAAAAGGGCCCCGGCACCATGGGGAATATTCATATCGATATAACTGGAGTTGACAAGTTCCCCTTTATCCAGGGCATAACCCGCGGCTCGATTCATTTGAACGAGGTGATTGTGATCATAACCGGAATCTTTCATGCCCAGAGGGCCGAAAATATTTTCCTGTAAATATTCATCATAAGGTTTCCCAGAGATTTTTTCTGTCAGATAACCTAATAAAAAATAGCCGGAATTGCTATACTTGAATTGGGAGCCGGGTGCAAATTCCAATGGTTTATCTTTAAATGTGGCAATGATTTCTTCTGGGGAGAGATGATTCACCATCATCTCTTCGTATTCAGGAAAGCCTGTGAAGCTGGTCACTCCAGAGGTGTGAGTCAGCAGATGGTGAATGGTGAATTTATCACCGTTAGGATAATCGGGCAGATATTTTTTGACTTGATCATTAACATTCAGCAGGCCTTTTTCCTGCAGCTGCATTATGGCTGTGGCAGTAAACTGTTTGGTGACGGAACCCAGGCGGAACTTGGTTTGCGGCTTGTTAGGTACATCATGTTCGAAATTGGCCATTCCGTATCCTTTGCTTATCAGGACTTTACCGTCCTTGGCGATCAGAATGGAACCGTTAAATTGTTTTAACTTTACGTGGGCTTGCATATATTCGTCGATTTTGGTGGAAAAGTCATCCGCGGCCTGGATTGCAGATTGACATCCCACCGCAAAAAAAATCAAGCATATGTTGAGATAAAACAAAAATGTCCTTTGAGTAGATCTAAATATCATTTTTTTCAGCCTCCACTCTGTTATTGGTCAAGTTATATCCTTTTTTATCTTGGAAGTAAACCTGCTTAATCTCCATTTGAATTTCAAATCGAAAGCTGACATATAACTTCACATATTATGAAGGCCGGCCGTGTTCGAAACATCCGCTTGTTGCAGCAAGAGCCTTGTCGTTGACCGTGTCGTTTTCACTGTGATAAGCTTATTTTTTTCTATAAATATCAGGAGGCACAATCATGAAAAAATTGCGGATTTTGTCAGTTATGTTTCTTGTCGTTGTATTTCTGCCGGGGATCGATGCAAAGGGACAGGAAGCACGTGCCCGCTACGAAATGATGAAAACGATTCGCAAGGATAAGTTTGACCTCGTTTTGCCGGGAGCTATGCGGGACAATAACGTCGACATGTGGATAAATGTGATGCAGGACGGCCATACTGACGCCCTCAGTCTGGACCTCGGTGTTAATATTCGAATGTCCATTATTGAGACAACCTGTTTTGTTATTTTCACAGACCGTGGTGATGAGGGAATTGAATGTGCAGTTCTTGGGCCCTGTAGAGGAGACCCGGAACTCTACAGCATATCAGGATCGGAAAATGATCTGGGAGCTTTTGTCGCCGAGCGTGATCCCAAGCGTATTGCCGTCAATATGTCTGATGATCTTCCCATTGCTAATGGAATGAGCCATACCGGATATTTGAAATTGGTCAGACTGATCGGTGACAAATATGCGTCAAGACTGGTCTCTTCCGGGAACCTTGTTACTGATTTTCGGGTGAGAAGGGTGCAGTCCGAGATTATTGCTTTTGCGAAGATAGCTGAGATTCAGAGACAACTTATGGAAGAGACATACCGGAGAATTGTTCCGGGTGTAACGACAAGAGAGGAACTCGGCTGGTGGGTTCAGGATCAGCTTTTGGAGAAAGGATTATTGCCTGGCCTCGTACCGCGTGGCCCCAGCGCACCCAGAGGACGTCTGAGCAGACGTGTCTATCAACGTGGAGATTTTCTGTCGTGGGACTGGGGTGTCAAATATTTGAATTTTGAAACGGACATCCCGAAAGGAATTCAACATGTATGGAACCGGGGTTTAAAGGCGCGGGAGATTATCCGAAAAACGATCAAGATCGGTTACACTGCCGGCGAAATGTTGGGTATGATGGTAAAAGCCCTTGAAGCAGAAGGATTTGTTTATACACCGTCCGATGATGTCAGTTCACAGTACAGGGATTTAATGAATGCCCTTGGAGATTCTGACAAATCCGGATTCACCATTGACTGCCATACCGTGGGCAATACAGGAAACAGCGAGATTGAATTGGGTCCATCAATGGCTCCCTTCCGTCCGTTCCGTTCTCATCTCAAAATTCAGCAGAACAATATCTTCGCTTTTGAGTTTGTGGTTAATACCTGGAATCCGGATACGAACAGTGGAATGAGCCTTAATCTCGAAGACGATGCGATTGTAACCGAGAAAGGAGTAGAGGCACTCTATCCTCATAATGATCGGATTATTGTTATCCGTTGACATGTGTCGCGAGTTCGTGCGGTCGGGGTTGGCGCTATTTGCCCCATATACCCTTGGCAGGATTCTAACCTACGGTCTTCTGATTCGTAGTCCACCGTTAAGACTATTCTAGTTGCTAAGACGTCATTTTAACCATCGGGAAGCCGGGGCCATGAGCTATCGGCTTCCACTCAGTTGTCTTTTTCAGACATTCTGTAAATATAAAACCTCATACTCCGATTTTGGTCAAGGATATATATCTTGTCATCTATAATTCTCATATCGTCGCAGAAATGACTGAGGGGAAAACTTTTCAGGAAAGCACCGTTACTTCTGATTACATCCAATCTGTACCTGTCAGTTTCGATTAATGACAATCCTTCAGGAGGGATTTCTTCTTTGATAGGCCTTCTTGTACAGGTTATAATCCAGATTCTGTCCTGAGAATCAACGCCTATTCCTCGAGAGATCCCTGTATAAACGTTGGACATTTTTGCCGTTCTATGGTGCATTTCATCAGGAACGGGACGATTTGTTTTAAAAACAAGTTTTCCTTCTGAAGTGAATTTTTCAATCCTGTTCTGGAACAAAAAAGTGAGATATATATTGTCATCATCATCATTTGTGAATAACAGCCTGTTTCCGCCATTTATTAAAGGAAAGATTTTAAATATAATTCCCTCTCCAAACTTTCTTATTACTTTAAAGCTCTCGTCAATTATTTTGATAAGAGAAAGAAAGGGTTTTCTCCCGTCCGTTGATTCTTCATAGCGCGAGTTGTCTCTTCCAACGCGCGGATTCATAATAGCGATTTCACCAGAACTCAACAATCTGATTCGGGGAACAGGTGTCATTAATTTTATCGAACGAAGGTATTTTCCTTGAGACGAAAAAACCTCAAGTCTACAATTATGCCCGTCAGCAATGTAAACATTGCCATCTTCATCGATGTCTATCGATAAAGGCAATTGAAATTCTCCAGGTCCTTGACCAGAGTGACCGAAGGTCTTTAAATGCTTACCCTTATTATCAAACTTCTGAACTCTATGGTTGCCTCCATCAAGAACATAGAGATTGCCTTCAGAATCTCCGGCAATATCACAGGGACGGTAAAACATGTAGTTTTCGTCTTCGCTATCCATTTCTCCGAGATGGCCGACAAATTCCAGCTTGATATTGTTATCCGCAACTTCTTTTTCTGTCTCTATCATCCTTTCCCATTCAGTTTTTCCGTCACCTGAAACAAGTACAGTGAGGGCCGAGAGGAATATCACGATCGAAATAATCTTGACTCTGGATTTCACTTCTACTCCCTCATATAAATTCTAATTCGTTCAGCGTCCTTTTTCAACCGTCGGGAAGCCAGGGCTTTAGGGTCTGGAGCTTCCACGAGCCTCGGTTTTTCTTATTCTTTTTTATCAAGGTCTAATTTATTTTATATGCCGATTTCGTGTTTTTTTTATAAAATAATTCTTATTTTTCAATTATTTTACATCTTACTACTCTGGGGAAATCTTCTTCTTCTGCAAAATAGATGCGCCCTTCTTTATCTACCGAATAAGCGA
>CAYPGQ010000106.1:0-4251 GCA_964410125.1 uncultured Eubacteriales bacterium
CGATGTTCTTATGACTTTCACAGAAATAGGAAAAAAAGAAAATCAGATCAGACAGCATCTCTTTCAGAAATCTACACGGAACCGGAATCACAAGATGCTTCGCCGGAGAAATTGGCCATTACAAATCAGGCTGTTCAGCAGGTGAAAAACACACTTAATATTTTGTCTCCTAAGCAGCGCATCATATTCGATTTGCGGCATCTCCAACACAAGACCTTAAAAGACATTGCCGAACGGTTGCATGTCAGTCCAAGCACTGTTAAAAAACAGCTTGAAAGAGCGGTGGCAAAATTGAGGATTCAATTGGAACCTCTATGGAGGGAAAAATGAACTGCGACGAATACAAAGATTTAATCACCATAAGCGTATTTGGAGAATTGACTTCAGAGGAACTAACTCAACTCAAAGCACATCTCCGGGATTGCTCGAAATGCGCGGCTATCTATGAAAGGTCAGGTAAATTGAGTGATCTAAGCAATCAGAAAGATAACATCCCCTTTCCAGACAAGGAGGAATCTTGGCAAATCATTTCGGCCAAGGCTTTAAAAAGGAAAGGCAGCTGGTTTGAACGTTTTACACTGCAAAAACCCGTCTTGCAATATGCCTTTGTTCTCCTGTTTTTGATCGTAGGTTTTGCAGCCGGGTACTTCTTCCGTTCAAACGGGCTAAAGGGCAGTCAATTGGCCCAACTCCAACAAGAAATTGGGCAGATTCGTGAGATCACGGCAGCCTCTTTACTGCGGCAGGAATCTCTGAACATGAAGCTCAGAGAAATAGGCATGAGTACACCGTTGGCACAGTCTGATGAAAAGCCGTTGGGATACTTGCTTCGCACTTTGATTGGTGAAACAAGTGGTAATTCTATCCAACCTCGGTCAGAACAAACATCCCCGTTGGTGGACATTGCCTTAACCCTTGTTCGCCATATCAACCAGTCAGACGTGTATTAACTTAAAAAAAACTATGAATTGGAGGTAAAAATGAAAAAACTCGCTTTGATAGTAATTCTCATATTATTTATCTCGCTATTTTTAGGAGCAGATGTTTACACAAAAAGTGTGGAGCGCGTGAAAGCGTTCGAGTTAATGGGAAAAAAGCAAAAAGAAACGATGCAAATGAAAGAGCAGTGGTTTGGGAAGAACAAATTTGCTCAAATTGGCAAAGATTTCAACGTGATTGTCGATATGGATAAAGAAAAAATTTATTTTGTTATACATACGGAGAAGATTTATTTTGAGTTTCCGACAGACATGGACGGGAATAAATTTCTCGAGCTCATCACTTTTCTTTCTCCTAAGGTCGCTGAAGCCATTAAATCCATAAAAATCACCGATACCAAGGTTAACCTCAGGGGCGAAACAAAAAAGATTGCTAATTGGAACTGCACCGCATCTGAATTCGAGATGGTTCTCATAATCCCGGCCATAAATATGATGCCAAAATTCAAAATGAAAATGTGGACGACAAATGATCTCCCCAAAGACTATGAAAAACTCACGGAGATGGGTGAAATTTTTTTTAAAAGCATAATGGGCATACTAAACATCGATGAAAATTCCCAAAAAGAGATGGGTAAATTGGAGGCTGTCGATGGATTCCAGATCGCTGCGGAAATTACCATAGAGATATTTGGCGCTCGAATAGAGGTTGAATCCCAAAACCTCGAAGTCACGGAAAAACCTGCCCCGGCTGGAACTTATTCTGTTCCCAGGGATTATTCAAAAAAAGATATCGCTTTTATAAAAGAACAGATCAAACAAATCCCGAAGACAGATACATCCTATTAGACAAAACGGCCTTCTTCCATTTTGTGTGGGTATGGGGATAACCCTTATTGTTACCCTCGAAGAACGAATCGGGAAGGCTAGATCCTCAAAGGCGCTGCGGACATACCTGATGTTTTTTCCCTTAGAGATAACCCACACAAAATGGAAAAGCACCGACAAAACAAATTTTATAACCTGGATAATTCAGGCTAGGTCGCCTTTTCATCGGAATGGCGACCGAAACCGGATATCACAGCAAATAATACCATCGCTAATAATGCCCAGCTGATGAAATTGTGAAGGCCTGTCTGGAGAGGGCTTACCGGAGGGATTCCGTATTCCATTCCTGCAGTTGTTGTGTTGGCCATAAGGATGACCGGGATAAAGTATGGCAACATAAAAGGGAATGTGCAGACAACGAGGCTGAGAAGATTGGCCCTCCTGTAACGGTGGAGGCCGATTCTCTCTCCAGCCTCCAGGGCGTACTCCCCCACTGTCAGGATGGCTACAATGCTGTGACAGGTCAAAAGCACAGCCACACCCACGGCACCAGATATCCAGGCTTCCGTATGCCTCAAAGTCCGGCTCCGTTTTGCAGAAAACTCCACGAGCCGGCTGAGCAAACCGCTTGCCTTCAGGGTAGAAACAAGACCCATCAGCAATATCGTAAAAAAACTGATCCCAACAGCCCGGTTTATCCCGTCGATGACAAAGCTCTGGGCGGTAAAATTTTCCAAGTCCAGAGCGATGAGACTGTTCCAGGGTAAAAGGCCTAGGCCAAGACCCAAAATTACGCCCACCATAAGTCCGGCCAGCAGTCCGTGAAGCAGATGCCTCTTTTTTAGAAGGAGCACAATAATAACAACCGGGACTATAAGCATCGGAAGTCCTCTGGGGCTCCCGGCCAACTCAGGGACATTCTTAGGTACCGGGCTGCTTCTCAATCCCGCACTCAGGGCGTAAAAAATAATCGCAACACATGCGGCAGGAATGACATATTTCAACCTGCTCCGGACCGTTCCGATGATATCTGCATCCTGACTCACGGCACTGGCAATGGTCGTATCAGAGATGGGAGCGATACAGTCTCCAAAAGTGGCCCCTCCTAAAATCGCTCCGGCCAATGTAGCCAGGTGTGCCCCCAAAATTCCTCCGGCAGGAAACAGAAGAGGGGCACAGATCAATATCGTTCCAAAGCTCGACCCTGTGGACACCGAAACAATACAGCAGATGAGGAAGGACGCAATGACAAAAGCCGTGCCTCCTAGATGGAGCTGGCCTGCCGTCCACGTAAGAGCTTCTACAAAATCCGTCTCGCTCATCAACACCCCGATGACGGAAGCCAACATCCAGGCCGTGATCATAATCATGACAATCGGTTGTGACATTCCTTCGATCACAGAAACGCAATAGTTTTTCCGGTCCCTTGCCAGGAGAAGGCCCAAACACAAAGAAAGTATCAGGACCGGCCAGAATCCCCGTTCATCGGGAGCCCCGGATAAGGCAATGACCATAACTCCTGCCAGAAACACGATAAAAGGAAAAAGGGCCCCTGCTATCCCCCCGTGAAAGCGGACAGAAGGCGAAATATTCGTTTTTGATGAATCAATCATTGTTTATTGATGTTATACTTCATGATCTCTCCGTGCCTTCCGTCACGATCCCTCTCCAGACTGTACACCGGCCCCGCAGGACCTCTGGCCTTTCCGATGACAGCATGGATCTCTTCGATATCTTCACTGTCTAGGGTAAGAAAGCAGAGGCTTTTTATCTTCTCCAGATGGTTTGTATTGCGAGCCCCGATGATAACACCTCCCACACACGGTTTTTGAAGGATATACTGCGTGGCTATTTCTGCAATGCCGACATCGTATTTATCGGCGATCCTTGCGATAGTAAACAAAACTTCCTGAAACAACTCCATCCCCCCGAATTCCTCGATAATCAGCCTGTATTTCACAAGAGACCGGTTCTCCGGAGGATCTGGAAATTCTGTGATGCCACGGTAGCGTGCATTTAAAAACCCTCCTCCCACCGTGCCGTAACAAAGGAAGACAATGCTGTATTCCTGAGCAAGTTGTTGGAGGCTGTCTTCCGGCCTGTGATCCAGGACAGAGTACTGAACTTGATTGGTTGTGACCGGAATCCCGGCATCGAGCAATTCCCGGAGGTGCAGGGCATCAAAATTGGTCACACCGATACACCGAATTTTTCCGGCTTTTTGCAATTCCACCAAGTGATAGGCAGCATCGACATAAAAAGGAATAGAATAATCCCACCAATGGAACTGAACCATGTCCAACCGTTCGACTCCTAATCGCATCAAGGATCTATCGATTATTTTTTCAGTATAAGTCTTGGTCAGTCTCGGCAGCTCATCCAAATCCGGAACGTATTTGGTGTGTATCTGGACCTGTTTACATTCTTTTATGAATTTCCCGATGAGCTCTTCCACTCCGGTGTAAATGTCTGCGCAATCAAAGGT
>CAYPGQ010000106.1:4351-14442 GCA_964410125.1 uncultured Eubacteriales bacterium
CATAAAATCGATGTTCCGGAATTTATCCCCAAGGCGTTTCATCTCGTTCTCATACAGCTCGGTGAACTTTTGCGTGCCCAGAAAATAGGATGTGATTTGCATCGGCGACCTCATCAATCTCCCCCATAGACTTTTCGCGAACTGAGGGGCAAGCAGCGATGTGTTGACCGAAAATTCCTGGACCTTCTCCTGATCCCATCCATTGCAATGGACCTGAACACTGGTGTAAGCCCGGTTGGCATTTTCTATTCTTTTTCTCAAATGGGCGAGATATGTCAGCTTATTATGGTTGTCCCAACCCACATCCAAAGCTACTCGCTCACACAGGGTGGCCCACCCCTCTGAATAAAGACCGTAAGGAAAAAGAATGCGGACAGGGTGTGGATTTTCCCGGTTGATCTTGCTTTGTATGTAGTGGCCCGGGAACAATTCATGGATGATGATAAATGTGGTGAAATGATTATTGAAGGACCTCCAAAACTCTTTTTTCTCCTTTTCGGGATGGGAATCAGGAATGTTGGGAAGGAATATGGTCGTCCAGGGATAGGGGTGAAAAGATGGGGCAGGGCTGACCCAGCCGATCCTGGCCATTGGGCCGGAACTTTCGGGGGCTAATCGGATGCTCAAGGTTTGGGTTTCCGGCAGTGTCGCAATCTTTTTTTCCCTGACGAATTCCTCGGCCTCCTTGGCCAACCCTTCCCAGAATCGAAGGTATTGCTGCTGGCCTGAAGGATGATTTTTTTCCATGTCACCCAGTGCTTTACTCACCAACTCATTTAATTCTTCGGGAACTTTCTGCTCGGGATAGGCCTCGTGTATATATTCTTCACAAACTTGGGTAATCAGTTCCCTCACCAGTTGAATTTCTTTTAAGGCCATTTCTTCGAGCTGTTCCGGTGTTAAGTCGCTATCTGTGTAAAGCCTGAGTTTCCGGGCAAATTCCTCTCTCCCCAAGATTACGCTGTCCGTTCTTGATAATTTGGGTGCAAGATCGGTCTTCACATGAGATATCAAAGCTTGAATCTGCGCCGAAGTGTGCCGGCATTTTGTGACAAATCCTTCAAAATCTTCAGGCTTAATCCATGATTTTGCCATTTCCGGGAGTTTTTTTTCATAAAAACCGGCTGATGTTTCCAGGGCACGCAGGTTTCTTTCAACGCCTTTTGGGCTCCCATCCTCGAGCTGATGAAGAGCCGCAGCACACATTTTGTCGACTCCCTCGAGCCTGTCCAGAATGATCCGGACCTTTTCTCCGGGCATGAGGAGATCGGAGTTCATAACACTGTTGACAGTTCTTGTGATATGAGTCGAATACAGCGACAACGAATTTTTGTGCGGGGCTTCCACTTCCCACTTATCGATTTCCGACTTGATCTGTATCCTGAGCAACCTGGCATCGATTCGATCTTCAGAAACCATTCCTGATTCACGGCTTGAAATTTCATCGAGTGTTGCTTTATTTCTCTTAAGCCAGTTTTCAATTTTTGCTTGCGAAAAATCTTCAAAATAAAAGAGGGAGCTGAGGAAGCCTCGGGAAAATGCCCGGGAAGGATAAAATCGTTTCCAGGCATCAATATATTCCCTGCTTAAAACTTTGATCCCTGAAAAGCTACTGGCATATAAACAACTCGATAGACTAAAAACCAAAATCAAGAATATCACATTGACAGATCGCTTATTCACCATATTCCTCCAAAATTTGAGTAGTCAGAGGTTCTTGAGGATTCTCTGAAATTTTTGCTGCCTTTGTCCAGGTGACAGGTCTTCCACCAACGGGATTACATTATCCTTCATTTCTTTTTTCAAGGTGTTGTCGAGCAATTCGATCGCGTAAGCAACAGAATTCGGCGTTCCGGTCTTTATATTTTGGCGAGCCTTTACGATGTCCTCGTGAGGATAATACAATCCCAGCAACCTGAAAATATCCCAGAAGTAGATTCTCAGTTTTTTTTCTAATTGGAACCTTTGTTCTGTATTTTTATCGCTGGGTTCCAGTTCGTGAAGATCGATGAAGGTCTGGCAGTATTTTTTAATGATAGAAAGCGTCACTCTTTGGGTCAACTTTGCAGGAAAGTGGATATCCGTTCTTTCCGAACGGATGCGGTCCAATGCATCCACGATTTCTGTCTCCAACTCTTCGGTCTTACGCTCCAGTTCTCTCAAAAGGACTCTGACCGCATCTTGCGACCCGATGTTCGCCAGGACCTTAATCACCGCTTTCCGTTTCTGGAGATCTTTTTTACTGTCGTCAAGAGATTCTTCCAGATTGCTCATGGCTGAATGGCCGTAAGTTTTCAACGCACTTACAGCATCTTCGTGGGTTCTGGGATTGTCCAGTTTTTGAATGATAACAGGGATATGTTCAGCTATTTGGAGTCTGGCAGCACTCCTGATCGCATAACAAGAGACTTCGGGAGACTCATCTAGAATCAAGGCTTCAAGCTTCTTGACAAGAGGAGCGTCCGGCTCCATCAACCCGATAGCTTTGGCCATCTCCATTCTTTCTGTCTCTGATTTATCGCCCTCTTCCATCACCTGCTCAGCATGCAGTCCCATTACGTGTTGATAGGCATCCAACGATACGATTTCTCGGATATCTTTTACAAGGTTTTCTTGACTGATGTCGTCATCAACGTCAGGAAACCAGCTTGCACCTTCTGCATTGAATAGATCTCCTAGAGATGAGGCTTTCACCTCGTCTGCTTTTTGCGTGATCATTTCTTTGATTTCGGGCGTGAGTTTGTCCTTTTCCAGAAGGTCATAAAGATGCATGGCGTAAAGAACAGAGCTGCGATTCTTGCTTTCGATGGTGTCGAAAACAAGCTTGGTGTAGTCGACATCCAATATTTCCGCCACATCCTTATCCGCCCGGCCCCACTTAATTTGGATGTTTTTTCTGATGGCTCCGAGGTATTCTTTTCCGATTTTAATGCTGATAATTGCCCACAATACCAACAGGACAAGAATTCCCCAGATCAGATCTTTGGAAAAGCCAGGATCCAAAACGGGAGTCAATTGATCAACTTCTTTTTTTAATAAAAGGGCAATGATTAAAAGAAGGATGGCGGCAAAGACTTTGGCAAACCGGTTGATGAACATATCGATGAAAGGTTTGACTCTAGCCTTCAGGCCTGAGGCCACAGGGATGTACAGTATCTCCTTGACGGATTGATGGAGCGAAAAGGCCAGGCCCTCGTCGCTGCCCTTGATAAAGATAGCAGGAAGCAATGTAAAAGGAGCGAATATGATTCCCAGAGAACAGAGAGACAATACTGCGGGAGTGAGTAGCAGAGTGAGCCGTATGCCAAAATTTCTAAGGATTTTACTCGTTAAAAAAAGGTTAAGGAAAAAAGAAAAAGTCAACAACCCGGCAAAAAAGAGGCCAAAAAAGGCCTGCATCGCTTCCTTCGGCTGAATAAATCCCAATCTGTAATAATCATCAACGGCTGAACTGAACTGGAAATCGATGAATGTGGAGACGATGACTGTGATGACGACTAGGCCTGAGATGAGACGCAGATAACTATTTTTTCGGACCGCATTGAAATTATCTCTGAAGCCAAATCTTTGGGCTTCTTCCTGGTCCTGTTTAGGAGCGGAGGGCTTGGCGGAGGGAAGCTCTTTTTTGCGGACAGTGTATATGGCTCTGACAACAAATATGCAGGCAAAAAGCATAGCGCATGCCAAGGGGAGCAATAAGTTGGCCAAATTGGCGTCTGTCAGAAATCTTGCCAACAATCCCCCAACAATACCTCCCAGAATTCCTCCGCTTCCACAAAATGCGATCAATCTTTTGGCCTCTCTCGGATTGAACACTTCGTTGATAATCATCCAAAACTGGGTCATGAGGACTATGGTTAGGACACTGGCCCAAACCCAATATAAATAGGACAGAATAGCACTTCGCCCCCCGTAATCTGTTAACAACATGAGATGTATAAGCACGCCAGTAATGATAAAGAATATGAGACTTGCTGTGATCATGCTTTGGCCGGATACCTTCGAGTGTACCCGGGTGTGGAAAATCACGACCAAACCGGTGACCACTGCGGCAGCTAGATAAGCGAAAGGGAGACCTCCGGGTCCCATTTTCCATAAAAGATCAGCATACCGGAGGGCTTTGATTATGGTATGTGGGCTGGCAATCAAGAAAAAACAGGCAAAAAGCAAAAGCACAAGTTTTTCTTCACCCGGTCTTAGATCGACGATGCGGGATAAAAGCCTGTTTAATCGATTTTTTCCCATCAGAAACAACTACAAGAATAACTTTTCGCCTGTCCCAAAAATCTCACGATTTTTAACTTACCACACTATAAACAAGACAGTCAATTAACCTGAACTATTCATAAAAAATGCCGATGCTGTTTTCACTTCAGCAATATCAGGAATTTATCCTGACATTGCTGAAAAAACTTTTCAAGAGTACCATTCTTTCTATTTATAAAAACCTTAATGTTAGGGTTGGCTGGATCGGTATCGGCATTTTTTATGAATAGTTCAGGTGAGTTGCGAGATATTCATGACTGTGTTAGTATTCTCCCTCAAATGAACTTAAACAGGAGAAAGAGATGAAACGTTTTGTCGTTTTTGTACTTTTGCCAATATTGTTGCTCTTGGGCTGCTCCAAGGAGCAAAAAGAGGCTAGGTTAGAAGAAGGAACCCCTGGTTATCAGTTGGCCAAAGATCTTACTCCCATACTCCCCTTGCTTGACCCAGAAGTGAATGCTGTGTTGATCAGAACAAACACTTTCACAATGACAACCGGCGATATCATCCAGACCTTGTATTCCAACATGGGAAAACGCACCGAGCAACTAAAAACATTCGATGTAGATCGTCTGAAGACGATTATCGATGAAAATGCCGTAAAAATCGCAGAGAGAAAACTGTTACTCGAGGCCGCTTCAAAAGCCAAGAGTTCAGCCACTCCAGAGGAGATCGATAAAATATTGGATATTCAATACAGCCGCTCCGGAGGAGAAGAAAAATTTCTTCAAATTCTCGATGAGAACGGGATCGATCTTGAATTCGTGAAAGAGAGCATAGAGAAGGACGTGCAGATCCAGAAATATTTGGATGGGTATTTTGCGAGCAATATCCTGGTCTCCGAAGAAGAAGTACAAAAAGTTTACAACGATGACAAAACCGCTTCTGTACGCCACATCCTTTTGTCCACACAAAAGATGGCGGATGCAGAGAAACAGGAAATCCGCAAAAAAATGGAAGGGATTCTTTCTCGGGCCAAGGGTGGAAAGGATTTTGCCGAGCTTGCAAAAACCTATTCGGAAGACCCTGGCTCGAAGGAGAACGGCGGTTTGTACGAAAATTTCGGGCGTGGGCAAATGGTGCCGCCTTTCGAGGACGCGGCATTTTCCGTCCCTATCGGCAAGATCAGCGATATCGTCGAGACATCATTCGGTTACCACATCATCAAAGTTATAGAAAGAAAAAAAGAAACACGGCCACTGGATGAAGTTCGGGCTGAAATAGAAGCGCAAATCAGGCAGATGCAGCAAAACGATGTCTACCAAGAACTCTTAGGTCAATTGAAGGAAAAAGCTTCTTTTCAGATTATTGAATATTAATTTCGCTGCAGTTTTCCCACGGGAACTTTTCTATAAATTATTTCGTATATGTGTATGAATCACAAATCCCAGGGAGAAAAACATGTTAAAAAACTACATCAAAATAGCCCTAAGGAATCTCCGGCGCAATAAACTCTATTCTGTACTAAATATAACCGGGCTGGCGATCGGCATAACCTGTTGCATGTTGATCCTTTTGTATGTTCAGGATGAACTCAGTTATGATAGGTTTCATGAAAAATCCACTAGAATCTACAGAGCCACCACCCATTTTGTCCTTAAAGACCGGATTATGGATTTTGCCTCGACGGCCCATGTCCAGGGGCCAATGTTCAAAGAAGAGTACCCTGAAGTCGAAAACTACGTTCGGTTCAACAGCTATGGATCCCGCAGAATGATCCGGTATGAAGACGTATCCTACGCTGAGGAAAAATTCATCTGGGTAGACAATTCTGTCTTCGATGTCTTCTCCTTCAACCTGATAAAGGGCAACCCTAAAGAAGCCCTCACCAAACCCAATATGGTCGTTATCACAGAAGATATAGCCGAAAAATATTTCGGCGATCAGGACCCTATCGGGAAAAACCTCAGGATTCACAATGACGAATTATATATGGTTACGGGTATTGTGGAAAACATACCAACAAATTCTCACATCCGGCCCGATTTTTTAGCATCTTTCATCACACTCGACCTGCAGCCAACCGGCAATGCCGCTGCTGACCTGGTCAATAATGTCGATTATTACACCTACCTCTTGCTCGAGGAGGGGGCGGATTATAAAGCACTGGAGCAAAAGTTTGTCGGATTTATCGAGAAATATCTCAGTCCTCTGATCTCTAGTATCGGGGGTTCAGCAAGATATGACCTTCAACCCCTCACGAGCATATACCTCCATTCAGACTTGGAAAACGAACTGGAGCGTACAGGCGATATAGCATACGTCTGGCTTTTCTCAGGAATCGGGCTATTTATTCTACTTCTTGCCTGTTTGAATTTCATGAATCTTTCCACTGCCCGTTCGGCCAACAGAGCCAAGGAAGTCGGTTTGCGAAAGGTCGTCGGGGCTCAAAGGGCTCAGCTCATCAAACAATTTATCGGTGAATCCATGATCCTGACATTCATCGCCATTCTTCTCTCATTGTTTCTCGTTTTCTTCACCTTGCCGATTTTCAACAATATTTCTGGAAAGAACCTGGCTATGACTTATCTTTCCAACCCTGTGCTCCTGTTGGGACTTTTCGGATTTTTTATTATCGTAAGCCTGATAGGAGGGAGCTACCCGGCCTTTTTCCTATCTGCCTTTCGGCCGGTCGAGGTTTTGCAGGGAAGACTCAGGAGAGGTGCAAAGAATTCTGTCTTGAGAATCGCCCTCGTATCACTCCAATTCACGGTGTCCATCGTTCTCATAATCGGAACTCTTATCGTAAGCAAACAATTGAACTACGTTCGCAACAAAAACTTGGGGTATGATAAGGACCACATCATAGCGTTGAGGATCCGGAACGAAGAAACCCAAAAAAGACACGAGGCTCTAAGAAACGCATTGCTGACCAATCCCAATATCCTGAGCGTTTCGGCATCATCCAGTTTGCCATTAGGCCAAAACAGCTTCAGCGCTCATCATATCGCAGGACAACCGCTAAGTGAAATGATCATGCTTCACACACAGATCGTGGACGAACACTTCATCGACACCTACAACATGGAAATCGTCGAAGGCCGGAACTTTTCCAGAGACTTTCCCACCGATCTCCAAGAAGCCATCATCGTCAACGAAGCCACTGTTAGAAAACTGGGATGGCAGGACGAAGCTTTGGGCAAGGAGATCGACGCACTCATGTCTATGACGGAGATGAAAACATACAGGATTATCGGAGTCATAAAGGACTACCATTTTCTATCGCTCCATGAAGAGATTCAACCCCTCGTTTTGTACAACGCCAATCCTTATGGCGGCGATTATTATCGGATGTCTTTGCGAGTCAGGCCGGAAAACATCCAGGGAACCATCGGATTCCTCAGGTCGAAGTGGAGGGAATTCGATTCCCAGTATCCCCTGGAGTTTGCTTTTTTGGACGATCAATATGACGCCCTGTACCGCGCAGAGGAACGGTTGGGCAAGCTCTTCGGTTATTTCACAGCCCTCGCCATCCTTATCGGATGTTTGGGACTTTTCGGTTTGAGTGCTTACAGCGCCGAACAGAGGACAAAAGAGATCGGCATTCGGAAGGTCCTGGGAGCCACGACATCAAATGTGACCATGCTTTTGGTCAGGGAATTTACGAAATGGGTTTTACTAGCCGTTCTGATCGCCTGGCCGGTGGGATACTACATCATGAACACTTGGCTTCAGAACTTTGCCTACAGGATCGGCCTGGGAGTGGATACTTTTTTGCTGGCCGCTTTGCTCGCTCTGGTTATCGCGATCATGACCGTTACCTATCAGGCTGTGAAGGCTGCTGTTGCCAATCCTGTTGAATCGTTGAAGTATGAGTGATTAAAACTTAATCCTCATACAACACGTCTAGCTGCGCTTGATAGTTTTCCGTCACCACTTTGCGTTTGACCTTCATGGATGCCGTCATTTCGCCGCTAGCGATGCTGAACTCGATGGGCGCGATGATGACCTTTTTCAAGGTCTCGAATGAGGAAAGGGATTTGTTTTTCTCCTGAACTTCGTTATCGATGAGCTCCTTCACTTTCGGATGTTTATTGAGTTCTTCGCGATTACTGAATTGGATTCCGTGTTTTGTCGCCCACTCTTCGACCTGTTCTGGATCGATCGAAACAATCCCCGTCAGGTACTTCTTCCTATCGCCGTAGACGACAGCCTGGTCGATATGGCGTGATGTGCGCATGATTTTTTCGATTCTCTGAGGAGCGACATTTTTTCCGCCGGATGTCACGATGATAGCTTTTTTGCGGTCGGTTATGCGCAAAAACCCGTCTTCATCTATTTCGCCTATATCTCCTGTATGTAACCAGCCATCTTTATCGATGGTTTCGGCCGTCTCTTCGGGATTTTTGTAGTAGCCGAGCATTACATTTTTGCCCCGGAACAGCACTTCACCATCCGGTGCAATTTTTTGTTCGATCTCCGGACCGGGGGGACCAACCGTGCCGAATTTGTTGTTGTCGAACCGGTTGACATTAGTGAAAGATGTGTTTTCTGTCATACCGATGCCTTCCAGGACCAGAATTCCGCAGGCATTGAAAAATTCAGCGATGGCTTTATTCAACGGGGCGGCTCCCGAAACCGCAAACACAAGATTGCCTCCCAAAAGGGCTTGAATTTTGGAAAAAACAAGTTTGTTGGCAAGCTTATGTTTGATGGCTAGCGAGCCGGAAACCGGTTTGTTCTGCTGCTGCAACTTGCTCACCGCATATCCCACGCCCAGCGCCCATCTGAACATCTTGTGCTTGATCCCGCCTGCATCAATGGCCTTGGATGTGATCCCGATGTAGGCTTTTTCATAAAGACGCGGAGCCGTGGCAAAAAAGTGTGGCTTTACTTCCTGCATATTCTCGACGATCTTTTCCTGACTCTCACCGATGTTTACCGTGAGCGCCGCCCGGAGGCAGACATACACAATAATTCTGGCAAAAACATGCGAGAGCGGGAGATACAAAAAATTTATAAAATGCGGTTCTATGGTGAGTGATTCGAGGGCCGACCAGGATGTAAAAACAAGGTTTTCGTGTGTCAGCATCGCCCCTTTGGGAATTCCAGTTGTCCCGGAAGTGTAAACGAGCGATGCCACGTCTCCAGGCTGGATTTCCGATGCCCGTTCAAGGAACTCCTCATCGGCAATATTTGCGCCCTTGGCCATGAATTCCGGCCAGGTTAACACGCCTTCTACTCCGGAGGGAGTCCCTTCGATCATGACTATGTGCTTTAAGTTCGGCAGATCGTTGCGGATTTCGGAGATCTTATCCAACTGTTTCTGGTTTTCGATAAAAAGAACGACGGCATCGCTGTGATTGATAATGTAGGCACAGTCACCTGCCAGATTCGACGAATAAATCCCGACAATGACAGCACCGATGCTTACTGTGGCTACATCGACCTGAATCCATTCCAGCCTGGGAGAACACAAGATATTGACTTTGTCATCCTTGGCTATTCCCAATGCCATCAGGCTTTTGGAAATATTCTTACAGGTCTCCTGATTCTCCTTCCAGGTTACAGGTCTCCATTCGCCGCCGTCTTTGTACCTGTAAGCGACCTTATCTGGATTTTTGTCACATACGTTTTTGAATAACTCATAAATCGATTTTTCTAACATTTTGCTCCTCCGATTCTTTCCCCAACATGAAATTTTTTCTACTTAACATGTGGGAGATTATCAAAAGGGGAAATCGATGTCAATTCTTCCTTTTCCATCTTATTTCGTGAGCCTAATTATCAAAATGTTTTTTTCGATATCAGGCATGTCCTCCGCTCTAGTTCGGATCTTTAACGCCATTCCCTCATCGTTCTTCTCGGCGGCTGCGGAACTCCGC
>CAYPGQ010000107.1:0-11132 GCA_964410125.1 uncultured Eubacteriales bacterium
TCAACAATATGCATCTGTACTGATTGACAAATAATCATCCTGTTTTTTATAATCACCGCGATGGAGAATGCTAAGGTTGTTCTTGTGCACGATTGGCTTACAGGCCAACGTGGAGGAGAAAAAGTCCTGGAGGTTTTTGCGGAAATCTTCCCGGATGCTCCTATCTACACCCTTTTTCACTTCCCGGGGAGCCAAGCTGAAGAAATAGAGCAGAGGACCATACACACCAGTTTCCTCCAAAAGATGCCGTTCATAAAAAAGCGATATCGCTGGTACCTCCCATTCTACCCTGGAGCTGTGGAGTTGTTTAATCTCCAAGAGTTTGACTTTATCCTATCAAGTTCTCACTGTGTGGCCAAAGGTGCCATCCCCCGGCCAGATGCTCTGCATATCAGCTATATCCATTCGCCAGTCCGGTATGCCTGGAATCAGTATTTCGCCTACTTTTCCCCTGATAAATTAGGATTTTTCTCCCGCCGGATTGTTCCTCCTGTGATCCACCGTCTGCGGCAGTGGGATGTAACCAGCACATCGAGGGTGGACCATTTCCTGGCGAACTCGAAAACGGTTGCCCAACGCATTTACAGATATTACCGGAGGAAAGCGGATATTGTTTATCCTCCCGTGGATACAAAGCTTTTCCAGCCCGACAACCATCAGGGCGATTATTATCTGATCGTTTCTGCTCTGGTGCAGTACAAAAAAATAGACCTGGCCATCACAACTTTTAACCGCAATGGATTGAAAATGAAAATCGTGGGCAATGGTCCTGATTATAAGAAACTCAAAAAAGCGGCCAATAAAAACATAGAATTCCTCGATTTTTTATCTCCCCAGGAGCTAGTTCAAACTTATCAGGGAGCAAAGGCTCTTCTGATGCCGGGAGAAGAAGATTTCGGCATCAACTCTCTCGAGGCCCAGGCCTGTGGTATTCCTGTGATTGCATACGGGAGGGGAGGGGCTACCGAGACCATAATCCCTCAGGAAACCGGCCTCTTTTTTCCGGAAGTGACTGCCGAAAGTTTTCAGACTGCCCTTGACAAATTTCAGAGCATCGCTTTTAATAAATCGACCATCAGGGCGAATGCACTTACATTCTCTCGGGATTTATTCAAAAAAAAGACCTCAGCCCTGTTTCGTGAGAAATGGAACGAATTTCAGAGTGAGAAATGATAAGACGACAGCGTAGCGATTTGATAAGCTGGTTCCTGTTGAGCGACTTCCTGGGGATCCTAATATCCTTTTTTTACTCTTACGGATTTCGATTTTACATGTATATCATCCCTGTCAATCCGGAACGAGGAATTCCTCCGCTCAAATCCTACGCGCTTGTTTTTCCGATTTTTCTGGCCATTCACCTTGTGATCTTTTTTCTCCAGGGATTCTACAGAACAAGGCTCAAACGGACCAAAATCGACGATTTTTTCTTTGTGACCCTGAACGCGATTTTGACCATCCTGATCATCCAGGCTATTTTAGCTTATTTGAACGCTTACAGCCAGGGAGCAGCACCCCTTTTTCGTGTGACGTTCAAACTATCGCATGGATTTCTTGCTGTGTATTTCGTCGTGGTTGTGCTGATGATCTCTTTTTTCCGAAATCAGATCTTTTACTTCATGAAGAAACGTTATGCCAAGGGAATGAATTTGAAGAGCGTGCTTATCGTCGGTGCCGGAGATATGGGAAAATCGGTCGCCGGAAAGCTTTCGCAGTATAGAGACCTGGGGTTTGTCGTGAAGGGATTTCTAGATGATGATCGAAGTAAAGGAGAGGTGGTGGAAGTCGACGGGGGCATCCCGGTCCTTGGCCCGTTGAGTGAGTTGGAGTCGGTTCTTGAGAAGGAGGATGTTTCCGATGTTTATGTAGCCTTGGACTTGAATAACTACGGCAAAATCCTCGAGACTCTCAAAGTGGTCAATAAGTATGTGGTGAACGTCAGGCTGATTCCGGATCTTTTTCAGCTTCTCACGCTTAAAGCCCGGATCGAAGATCTCGACGGTTTCCCGGTCATCAGTGTCGATGAACCACCATTGAGGGGGATGCTGCTTTTGGCCAAAAGGCTGATGGATATCGTTGTGTCTGCGACCTTTTTGCTGTTATTCTCGCCGTTCCTGGTCCTTATCGCCCTTTTGATCAAGCTCACCTCCAAGGGGCCTGTGTTGTATCATCAAGAGAGGATGGGACTTGATGGGAAAAAATTTATCATGCATAAGTTTCGAACCATGGTCTTTGATGCCGAATCACAGACAGGTCCGGTTATGTGTTCTCCCGATGATCCTCGGATGATAAAGATCGGGAAATTCTTGCGGAAATTCAGCCTGGATGAGATCCCTCAGCTTGTCAATGTTCTCAAGGGAGAGATGAGCATTGTGGGACCTCGCCCTGAGCGGCCAGTTTTTGTCAAAGAATTCCGGGAAAAGATCCCCAAATATATGCTAAGGCACAAAGTGAAATCCGGTGTCACCGGATGGGCACAGGTGCACGGACTAAGGCAAGATACCCCGATAGACAAAAGGCTCGACTACGATTTTTATTATATCCAGAACTGGTCTTTGAGCCTCGACTTGAAGATCCTTTGGAAAACATTGCGCAAGGGATTCATCGATAAGAGTTTTTAAACGAGCGAATTCCCCTCAATCCATACGCAAAGCCAGAGATAATAGTTAAAGCAACCGTGAGGATGTACAGCCACGAGAGAAAGGCGGGGGTTCTGTCCAGAACGTTCAACAGAAGCACACACAGGATGACTCCCATCTGGCAGACGGTGCTGGTTTTTCCTATCAAGCTGGGGGGGAATTTTGTATGACCCCGCAATTTATACATCAAGAATGCCGCGGACACGATGGCGATGTCGCGTCCGATGATGGCAACCGTTAGCCAAAGGGGGATTGTGTTGGGCTGGCTAACAGAGGGGATACTGAGGATGATGATGGCAGTGGTCATCAGCAGTTTATCTGCGGCAGGATCGAGCAGCCCTCCGATTTTCGTCTTTTGATCCCAGATCCTGGCTGTCATTCCATCCAGGACGTCTGTTGAGCTTGCGAACAGAAAAACTATCATTGCATGAAGGGCTTTGTTTTGGAGCAGCATATAAAGAAAAAGCGGGATTAGAAAAATCCGGAGCATACTGAAAAAGTTGGGAACGGTCCAGAATCGCTCTTCTTTTTGTTTATTCATTTTTTATGAATAATTCAGGCTACTTGATCTGACCCATGATAATATCGAGGAGTTTGATAGAATCCTGACCCGATACCGGAAGATCCGGTTTGAATGTCTTATCAAGTGATAAGCTCATGATGTCGTAGGATATAATCTGGATGATTGGCTGATAATAATAATTGTCTGGAGAAACATCGGATATCTGAATGCTCTCAGGAGGGATCTGCTGAAGAAATCTGTAACCTCTATCCATGAGATGATTGATCAGTCGTAAGAGGATTTCGGCCATTTCTGCCCTGGTTATGATTTTTTTGGGGCGGAAAGTATGATTGGGATATATATCCAACAAACCAAGAGATGTCATTTGAAGAATGTAACCGTCTGCCCATGAGGTCGCGATGTCGATGATAATAGGGGGTTCCTTAGTAGTTTCCTCCAAGACATCCTTGAACTTGACTGCGAGGAGTGCAGCCATGTCCTCCTTCGAGATGGCTTCAGAAGTGACAATGGTGTTATACTGACTGGGCAGCTCAAAAATTCCCAGGCGGTTTTTCAATATTTCGATTCTCTGTTGGTACTCTTGGTTTTCGGGTTTTTCCCCTAACAATTTCTCGTATATCTCGAGACTCTGCTTGTTCTCGTTGGCCAAAAACAGAATATCCCCGTACCTGTTGAGGATATCGATGTTTTCTGGGTCATTTTTGTTGGCTGCATCCAGATGGACAAGGGCATTTTCCAAGTTGTTTTCCTGTTGGAAAATATCGGCCAAAGCGAGGTGGGCTTGTATAGATTCAGGAGAGTAATACAAAGCTCGCAAGAATGCCTCCTTGCTGTTTTCTGTGTTTCCTGCTTCAAAATAGGTTTTTCCTTTATCCAAAGATTCTTGTGTTTTTTGTCTTTTGAGATTTTCGTACGGAGCTCTGACCCAGATGTGGTCCGGGTCTTTTTTGATGATTTCCCGGAATTCCGCGAATGCCAGATCATCACGGCCTGTTCTGTGATAAATTTGTCCCAAACCCAGATGCACGATGGTCATTTCAGGGGAATATCGCTGTGCTGCTTTGAAAAAATCTTCTGATAGATCGACATTGTTCATCATGAAGTAGGCGTATCCCATACCAACATAATAAAACGGGCTTTGTTCATCAAGCCTCATTAGAGTTTTTCGGGCCTTGTTTCCTTTTCCCTGTTTTAGGCTCCTCCAAGCATCTTCTATGACAATTCTCTCATCGAGGGAAAGTCCGGTCACTATGGATTGGGGCAGATTGTCTATATACAGGCTGGGAGGTGGAGGTTGGTATGTTGCGCATGCCCCCCACAGCAATATATTTAAAAGAAACAAGGCGTATGCTCTTCTCACCAATTTGTTCCTCCTCTCTTGATATATGGTGTGTAGTTAAGAACCAATTTAGAATCTGCCATTATCTTAATTTCAATATTTTCACGGTTTTCTCTCTTTTTTAGCATAATTGACCACTTTGAAAAAGAGGAAATGATATTTTTTTTGGATTTTGGAATGCTCAGATAATAAAAATTCATGTTTCGAAACAGGTGTGTGCGGAGCTTTTTACGGAGTTCATCGAGCCCATCTCCTTTTTTTGCAGATATATACACAGATTGGTTGGGAGGGTTCGTGTTTTTTGTCAAAATTTCCGGTTTATTGGGCAAAAGGTCGATTTTATTGAAGACCTTGATGACAGGAATGTTCTTAACACCCAAATCAGAAAGAATATTTTCGACAGCCTCGATCTGGATGTTACCTAGGGAGGAGCTTGTGTCGATTACATGGAGGATGCAATCGGACTCCTTGATCTCTTCGAGAGTGGCCTTGAAAGCCTCGATCAATTCAATCGGTAGTTTTTTTATGAAGCCCACGGTATCAGAGAGAAAATAATAGAGCCCGTCGGGAAGATGAGCTCGGCGAAGAACGGGATCGAGAGTGGCGAAGAGCTGCGAAGATGTGAATACACTTTCTTTGGATAGCGCGTTAAACAATGTGGACTTTCCTGCATTGGTGTATCCCACAAGAGAGACAACTGGGATGGGGCCTTTTTGGCGATTTTTCCTCTGGTGGGCGCGGCGTTTCTGGACACGGAGTATTTCTTTATTAATCCGTGAGATGCGATCTTGAATGCGTCTCCTATCCTCTTCCAACTTTTGTTCTCCAGGGCCTCGGCGGGTACCGATTCCTCCACCCAATCGAGAGAGAGTCTTCCCCCGTCCCAAAAGGCGGGGGAGAAGATAGCTCAGCTGTGCCAGCTCGACCTGAAGCTTGCCTTCCTTGCTCTGGGCACGCTTGGCGAAGATATCAAGGATAAGTTGTGTTCTGTCGATGATCTTTCCTCTAATGGTGTCTTCCAAGCTTTTTTGTTGAATCGGGGAAAGGTTGTGGTCAAAAATGATGAGATTTGCCTGTGTCTCCTGTTTCAACTGGAGGATTTCTTCGACTTTACCCTTTCCTATGAAAAATTTTGGAGATATATTAGGCCGGAACTGGCATACCTCCTGGATGATGTCAGCCCCGGCTGCCTGGGCCAATCCTCGGAGTTCTTTGATGGATTCCTCAGCTTCTGCCTGCTCCCTTTTGTTTGTTGCGAGGTGCACCAGGATCGCTTTTTCCATTTTCAATTCAAATAGGTCCTTACATACGCCGAAATGGAGGGGAAATCATCCGGCTCGAACCAGCAAATACCATCCATTTTCCGAAACCATGTCATCTGTCTTTTGGCATAGTGGCGGGTCTCCTTTTTGGTCAAGTCGACCGCTTCTTCCAAGGAAATATCTCCTCTCAAGTGTTTCAAAACTTGCCTGTAGCCCAGAGCTCGAAACGGGGGAGAGTCCGGTTTTACTCCCTCTGCCAAGAGACTCTGGACTTCTTTGACGATGCCTTTTTCAAACATCCGATCAACACGATCTTCGATCTTTTCGTAAATGGCAGACCTCTCTAATTTTAATCCAATTTTAAGGATAAAAAAATCGTTGACCAGAGAATGGGTGTTTGCAAAATGTGCGGAAATGGTTTTTTGGGTGTTGTGAAAAACCTCCAGTGCTCTTATGATGCGGATTTTATCCCTCTTGCCGATTTTATTCGCATAGACCGGATCGATCTTCAAAAGCGATTCTCTTAAAAATTCCAATCCTTTGTCTTTTGCTTGTTGTTCAAGATTTGCGCGTATCGCCGGATCCTTTTTCCCCTCTGGGAAAAGACCTTCGCAAAGCGCTTTCAGATACAGCCCTGTCCCACCGGCGATTATTGGAAGTTTTTGATTTTCCCTGATTAACCGGATTGCCTCTAGGGCATGTTTGATAAAGTCTGCGGCTGTGAATTGTGTGGATGCGTCGGAGATATCGAGCAGGTGATGGGGGATATTATTTCTTTGATCGGGGGAGATTTTGTCTGTTCCGATATCAAACCCCTTGTATACCTGCATCGAGTCACAGTTGATAATTTCTCCGTTGAATTCTTCGGCAAGGAGGATGGCTGTGGCACTTTTTCCTACAGCAGTGGCGCCTAATACGATAACGAGGTTTTTGGCTTCAGGTTCCAATTTTGACCAAGAAGACAAGGATTATCAGAGTCATGAAAATCAGAAGGGCTAACACCTGCTTTTTTCTCAAGTCAGCCACCGATGATCTCCAAATTTTTGATCAGTGTCGATTCAAACTCACTCCCAAGCGATTTTTTTACTGCCAAAATTTCAGCGGCCAAGATTTCATTCAAAGACTTGATGATCAATTGGATGGTATTTCGGTCCGACATGATTATGTTGAATTTGAGAACCGATTGCAGGTCGATTTTCCCATCGATTCCCAGCCGGATTTTTTGGAAATGCTGCGAGAGGCAGGGTTTGATGTCTTCGATGGATTTTTCCATCAAATTCAGAGCGACAGGACCAAGTTCTTTGGAGACGGATTTATAAATATAAGAACATTTGGCATTAAACGTATCAAGGATTTTTTTCAGTTCCGCAACGGAAAATTCCTGGAGGGGTTTGTTGGGTGTCGCCATCGGAGAAGGTCCCAGAATTCCCAAACAAAATAGGGAGAGGAGGGCCTTTTTGGTGTATTTTTCCCCCAATGTGCTTTTTGAAATAAAACTTTGAAGATCACTTTTTTCTCCGGCAGTATGGATAAGATGTTCTTCATATGGCTTGAGGTCGATTTGGTCCATATGGTCGGGTGTGAGTTTTTGAAAATCCTCGGCTTCCTTTGGAATGAGGGCATCAATCAGTTTGATGTTCTTCATTTGATAAATGCCTTCCCGGATAAGACTGAGAGTGGGGATCGAGAAAAGAATGGCTGTGTCGGGAGGTGTTTTTTCCGAAACAAGAGATGAGGCCAACGGGGATAGATCGAACAGAGGAAAAAGTTCCTGTTTGGCAAAGAGTTCCATGTTCTTCCACAGATGCTGTGGGGAGAGGATTCCAAGGTCAAGGATAGCAGCCAAGAGAGATGTTTTCTTTTTTGCCGTCCGGACTTCGCATTTTTTGGCAGAGGGATTGTCCAGGATTTTCTTTTTCAAGAGGTGCTTGAGGAAAGCCTTTTCTTCAAAACTATCTTTATCGATAGCGAGGTTGCCGTTTTTAAAAGTCAACGCCTTTTCGGTCGTGTTGTTTTTTATAAGCAGGCGTCCTGTGATTTTCGACTCCCAAACGGAGAATAGGATTTGGGGGAAAGATTCCATATGCATACTTTATAAATCCAGACAACAGATGTCAATGGGCAGTCAGGCAAGCTGAAACGTCAGCCCGCTGATTTTCCGCCTTGTTTCAGCGAGGAAAATCAGCTTATTCCTCAGCTCGCTCTCCTCTTCGAGGAACCATGCCCGCTCGCCTCCGGATGGCTTCCTTTTCAGCATGCCTTCCTGTTATGAATCTTGAAGCTGATTTCGTGAGGATGTTCGTAAGGAAGTGCTATTAGCTGCCGAGTTTCATGCCCAGCAGTCCGATTGCGATGTAAAACAGGCTTCGGATAAACCAGAAGCTGAAGGAGAGAATGAGACCTTTTTTCAATTCGATCTTGAAGATTTCCGATAGGGCAAGCCCGAGGATACCGAAAACCCAAAGTTGGAAAAAATCCACCTGTGTAAGCACAACATATGCCGGAGACATGGTCTCTAGCTTTGGAAAAAAAAGGGCCAGACTTGTTGTGGTCTGAAAAACAGATTCGCGGCTGGATATGAGAAAAGCACGCAGGGCATTGCCCAGGACCAGATTGATGGCATTGGCATGAATGAATGCCGAGAAGATTTGGATATATTTTCCTTCAGTGGAAGTCAATCGTCCCATGCCCAAAATGATCAGGGATTGAATCAGAAATCCGATGAGCACAGAGACGGGCTGCATGATGATTCCGGCTATAGCCATGATGGGGGGGGGATTTTTCCACAATTCCAATTGACGTTGATAGGCATCCTCCCCCATTTTTTCCCTGGCCTCTGCATCACGCTCCAAGCGCTTTATCTGATCTTGGGGTATATAGGGAGCGATCAGCACTGCGTATACAGAGACCAAGATGAGGAGAACGATCAGCATATCCGCCCACTTGGGCTTTTCAGATAAGGCCTTAAAAGTATCTTTGGGATTAAAAAATATACCCAAGAGCCGGCTAAAAAATGTCATTGTGCTCTCCCCTTTTTTCCTCCCGTTCGATTTTCCCATCTCTAATGTAGATAATTCTCTGTGTTTGTTGGGCGATGTCCGGGTCATGGGTGACCACGATGATGGTGTTCCCTTGCGAGTGAATCTTGTGGAAAAGATTCAGTATTTCATTCCCGGTTTGTGAGTCCAGGTTTCCGGTGGGCTCATCGGCCAGAAGCAGGGACGGTTCGTTCACCAACGCGCGAGCGATGGCCACCCGTTGCCTTTCTCCTCCGGAGAGTTCGGAAGGCCTGTGGTCTTTCCTGTGGTCCATTTCCACCATTTCAAGAGCTTTGAGTGTTTTTTCGAAACGTTCCTTTTTGCTGGCCCCCTTGTAGATGAGGGGAAGCTCCACATTGTGGAAAGTTGTGGCTCGGGGAAGCAGATTAAACACTTGGAATACAAACCCGATTTCTTGGTTGCGGATGAAAGCCAGTTCGTTTTCGCTCATTTCGCTTACCAATCTTCCGCTGAGATGGTACTTCCCTTTGGTAGGTGTGTCCAAGCATCCGATAAGATTCATCAAAGTTGATTTTCCGGATCCCGATGGTCCCATGATGGCCATGAGATCGTTTCGTTTTACGATAAAGGATACCCCACACAGGGCTTTGACCTCTTGTTTTCCTAACTGATAGATTTTCCAGAGGTCTTCAGCGGCGATGATGATGTTGTCAGGGGGGGTGGTCATTCTTCTCTTTTTTCTTCGGCTTTTATCAAGGTGTCATCTTTCAACAGGCGGAGGGCGCTGTAGGGACCCACAACCACATCCTGGTCTTCCTCGAGCCCAGATGTGATTTCGATCATCAATTCGCCCATGATTCCTTTTTTTATAGGAATAAACTTCACGCGACTTTCTTCGACGATATACACGCCTTCTTCCTGTTCTTTTTCAGAATTCTGATCGTCTTCCGTTTTATCCCGTAAGGCGAGGGCGGAAATCGGGACAGCCAGAACATTCTTTTTTTTTGCGATGATAATATCTGCCGAGGCAGAAAGACCCGGTTTTAGATTGGCAGGAGGATTTTCCAGTGTGACGACCACCTTGAAGTCTTTGGATTCATCCGCTGTGGTCACCGTTTGGAGAGCGGAACTTCCGACTTCGGTGACAGTGCCTGTTATGATGTCATCGGGGTATGCGTCGATTTTGACCTCTGATTTCTGTCCGATTTTGACGCCGACGACATCTGTTTCATCGACTTCAACTTCCACTTCCATTACCGAAAGGTCAGCGATGGTCATCAGGACGGTTCCAGGATTATTCATCGTGCCCACAAGCGCGGTTTCTCCTTCCTCCACCCGCAGGCTTGTGATGATCCCCTCTATAGGTGCATAATATTCTGTTTTTTTTAAAATATCCAATGTGCTTTGCAGGGAAGCCTGGGCTTGTTTAATCTGGAAGAGAATGGCGTCGCAGTTCGCCTTGGATATTTCGTAGTTCGCTTTGGCCGATTCCAGTGTTTCCGTCGATATCAGCTCTGCATCGAAGAGTTTTTTCTGCCGCTTGTAAAAACCATCATCTCTGTTCTTTACCGCTTCTGCCCGGATCATGTCTGCTCTCAGGGACTGGATTCGAGCTCTGTCCCCGTCGGCATTGGCTTCATACTGGGTGGATTCCAACTTGAGGAGAAAATCACCGGCCTTGACCTGTTGTCCCTCTTCCACACCGATTTTGATGACTCTTCCCGCGATTTGAGAGCTGATGTTGACATTTTTCTTGGGTTTGACCTCCCCTGAGGCAGAAATAACGGATGTCATGTCCTGTCTTTTAACCTTTTCCACCGAAACCTTTATGCTTTTTTCCCTTTGGGATTGGAGGTTGAAGATAATGATAACAGCGATCACCGCAATAACCAGGAAAAACAGAATAAGCTTTTTCCGTCTGCGAAAGAATCCTTTTTTTTCAGCCATAAGATGTTCCTTTATCCTGAACTATTCATAAACGAAGCATCGGCATTTTTTTTAAATAGTTAAGTCTAAGCGTTGAATATCATATTATAGTACGGGGGAAAAGGCAAAAGGTTTTGCCTTGCTCAAGCGCGGGAGAGTTGTTACTATGGAAGGACCATGGAAACGAAATTCTATCTCAACGTAGCTATAGAAGCCGCGCGAGAAGCTGGCAAGATGCTCAGAGAAAACCTGGATGCTTCGCGAGAAATTATTTATAAGGGTGAAGTCGATCTTGTCACAAATTTTGATAATCTATCCCAACAGATGATATTTGATCGCCTTGTTAAAAATTTTCCGGATCATGATTTTGTTGCCGAGGAAGGTCTGGACCAAAAAAAGGGGAGCGCGTATCGCTGGATATTCGACCCGCTGGATGGGACAACCAAT
>CAYPGQ010000107.1:11232-14295 GCA_964410125.1 uncultured Eubacteriales bacterium
AAAAAAGGGGAGCGCGTATCGCTGGATATTCGACCCGCTGGATGGGACAACCAATTATGCCCATAGATTTCCTTTTTTCAGTGTTTCCATTGCCTTAGAGTTCCACGGACAGATTGTCTGTGGGGTGGTTTACGATCCGATGCGGAACGAGACTTTTTCTGGAACGAAGGACAATGGAGCATTTCTGAACGGCGACAGGATCAATGTGTCGGCCTTGAATGATCTGGATAAAAGCCTTCTTGCGACAGGATTTCCGTATGATTTGCGTGAAAGCGAGGATAACAACATTGCCCATTTCAATCATTTTGTGACAAGGGCCCAGGCGATACGGAGGTGCGGATCGGCTGCTTTGGATCTTTGTTATGTAGCTTGTGGAAGATTTGATGGGTTTTGGGAGCTGAAACTGAAACCCTGGGATGTGGCGGCAGCATCGCTTATAGTCCAAGAGGCTGGTGGTCATCTTACAGACTTCGATAATAAAGAGTTTAGCATACACAGCCATGAAACTCTGGGAACGAATGGTTTGATCCACCAACAGATGCTGGATGTTTTGTGTATGGCAAACAGGACAGAGGATTGAGAATGGGGTCAAAAAGAAATGGGATAAAAGTCTTTTGTCTTTTTCTTCTTTTTGGTCTTTTCTGTTTTTTTGTCGAGGCGGGGAGTCAGACAGGGCTAGAAATCTCCGTGATGAGTCATGTGGATTGGACGGACACTGGCTTGGATGTTGTCGAAGGCCAGGAAACTATTTTTCGTGCCGTTGGCCAGATATCTCTCCAAAAAGGCAACCCTGTTACGTATTGCGGTCCGGATGGATATAACTATCAATCCCTTCAACAACCCCTTCATGACCAGAATATCGGGGCATTGATCGGGAAGGTGTATTTCCTGATCTCGCTGGAGATCGACGAGGAGACAGGGGAAGAGATAAGAAACGAGAGGGAAGAAATTTTCTATATCGGTTCATCCAACAGGATCACCATGCCGATGGATGGGCGGCTTTATTTGGGCATCAATGAGAACCTGACCGTTGATAACGATGGTGTGTTCAATGTCCTGATATACACATTCCTGCCCTAACAGGGCTGATCAATTCTTGGAGTCCTGACGCTGGCCCTTTATGAGGTGTCTTTCCATAAACTGGATGTCATAGTCCCCTTTGATAAATTCCGAGTTGGACAGGAGCTCTAAATGAAGAGAGATATTTGTTTTGATGCCGACGACAGTTGTCATCTCGAGGGCTGTCCGCATTTTGGCTATGGCCTCCATCCGATTCGGCGCTACGATCACTACTTTTGCGATCAGTGAGTCATAATCAGGGGGAATATTCCAACCACAGTAAGCGGCCGAATCGACGCGGACACCGGTCCCTCCAGGGAAGACCAGGAAGTCAATTTTGCCCGGTGAAGGAAGGAAAGTCTTTGCATCCTCCGCGTTTATGCGGCACTCGAGACTGTGTCCGTTCATGTGCAAATCATGGGAGAAGGAGAGGCTCTCTCCTGCGGCTAGATTGATCTGTTCCCGGATGAGATCGATGCCATATACCATCTCTGTAACAGGATGTTCGACCTGGACACGTGTGTTGGCTTCCATGAAATAGAATCTTTTCTTCTTGTCCACCAAGAATTCAAAAGTGCCTAAGCTTTGGTAACCGATAGAGTGAGAGGCCTCTTCGACAGCCCTGACTATTTTTTTGCGAAATCTTTCGTCTACAAAAGGGGAAGGTGTTTCTTCAACAAGTTTTTGATGTTTGCGCTGGATGGAGCATTCCCTCTCGGCAAAGGCCATCACTTTCCCCTTTTTATCGCCGACAACCTGGATTTCGATGTGCCGGGCTGCTTCGAAGTATTTTTCAAGATAAAGAGCGGGATTTCCGAACGCTGCCTTTGCTTCACCCTGGGCGATCGCAAATTGTTCTTCCAGCTTCGTGGATGACTTTACTATGCGCATCCCCTTGCCTCCGCCGCCGGAAGCTGCCTTGAGGATGACAGGATAACCGATCTTTTCTGCGATCTTATTGGCTTCATTCAGGTCGGCGATGGTTTGATCGCTTCCGGGGATAATGGGCATTTTGGCCCTCTTCATCGCTTGACGAGCTTTGTTTTTATCACCCATCAAGCGCATTATAAATGCGGGGGGGCCGATGAATGTGATTCCCGAAGATTCGCAGATTTCGGGAAAACGGGGATTTTCCGCTAGAAATCCATATCCTGGGTGGATGGCATCGGCCTTTGTTATTTCAGCTGCGCTCATGATATTCGGGATGCTGAGGTAACTTTCCGATGCTTTTCCCGGTCCTATGCAGATATTTTCGTCTGCAAGCATGGTATGAAGAGAGCTCTTATCTGGTTCAGAATACACAGCGACTGTTTTTAAACCGAGTTCTTTGGCCGAGCGGATGATACGAAGTGCGATTTCTCCTCTGTTGGCGATGAGTATTTTTGAAAACATGTGCGGTTATTTTTCCGGTTTGATAGCGAACAACGTTTTGCCGTATTCCACAGGTTTTCCGTTTTGGACATAGATCTCTTCCAAAATGCCGTCGATGTCGGATTCGATTTCATTCATCAGTTTCATGGCTTCGATGATGCAAAGGGTTTGATTTTTTTGGACAGGTTCGCCGATTTCGACAAACGGAGGGGATGAGGGATCCGGAGCCATGTAAAATGTACCGACCATAGGAGAGGAGATGTAGTGAAGATCGTTTTTACTCTCCGTCGATTCCGGCACATTTGCGGCTGTATTGGATTCAAATTCTGTGGGGGGAGAAGGAGAGGCTGGAGTTTCGGGTACGATTGTTGGAGGTTGTCCACGGCTTATCTTTATTTTGAATCCTTCGATTTCCAGCTCAAATGCCGAAAGATTCCGTTCTTCCAATAAATCGATAAGCTTGAGTATTTCTTTATAATCTATCTTGGATTTCATCGTTTTCACCTCAAAAGGCTTTGAGAAAAGTAGATATACCTTAATCACAATAGGAATAAATGTCAAGAGGAGGGAAGCCTTTCTCTGCAATTCAGACAGTAGAGGGTATTTTGGAAAAAATCCACTAGAAGCGTTAGG
>CAYPGQ010000108.1:0-14272 GCA_964410125.1 uncultured Eubacteriales bacterium
CCGGAAGTGTAACAAACTCCCGGAGGAGGTGCATCACATCATCATGTTACCTATCCTTAAAAGAAGGGCTTTCATATCACAGATGGTCAGACAGAGTCAACAATTGGACGTCTCCTCACTTCAACTCTTTTGGCTTAAGATCTTCGATGATTCTTGCGTCTACCCAGTAGATGTCATCTTCTCCGGTTCTGCCACAGGTATAGAAAAGGAATTTATTATCAAGAGTGACACAGTTAATACCTGAGTCCCTAAATTCATACCCGAAATTTTTCGGTTCCGTCCAGGTGCCATTCATTTTACGGAAAGAAATGTATATATCGTTATATTTTCCGTATCCTCCTGGGCGATCAGAACTGAAAATGATATAGCTTTCGTCAGGGGCAATATAGGAATCGTAGTCGCTGTGTTCAGAATTGATGGGCTTTCCTAAATTCTCCACCTTCATGTATTTACCTTCCTTCAATCGGGCACGATAAATGTCACTTCGTCCCAAACCTCCTTCTCTCCTGCTGAAAAAGTAAAGCGTTCCATCTTTTGTAAGTGTACCGCAGCAATCATGATTACCCAAAGTGTTTATCGGATATTCAAGTATACATGGCTCTGTCCATCCGGAATTTGTGAGCCCTGTTACCCAGATATTTGAGTGCTTTGAAGGTATGTTATCCTGATTGACAGGGCGTTTTGATGAGAAATACAAAGTTTTTCCGTCAGGAGCAAAATGAAAATCCCAATCAGCATATGGACTGTTGAATGGCACTGGAGACGGTTTTGTCCAGAATCCATTTTTCACTTCAGTGAAATAAATCGTTTTATGTTCCTCCGGAGGCGTCCGGCGGTTAAAAATGAACAAATTGCCGTTTTTTGTGAACGCACTGCCTGCTTCACCAAGATTTTCAGTTGAGATAATCCCAGGAGAAAAAATTGAGGGTGTTTTCCCAGGCGGTTTCTGGCCGAGGTAGGGACCTTTGAGAGCCGGGAAAGCATCCTCCTGATAGTTGCCCATAGACGCGGCAATAATAGACAATAAAATTGCGACAAATAAGGCTCTGTGTTTCATTGTTTTCCCCTGTTACTTCAACTCCGTTGGCTTAAGATCTTCGATAATTTTCATATTTGCCTCCCATTTTTCACCTATTTTCTGACGATGGTGTAAGACCGCCTGATAAAGGAAAGCTGGGCATGATGGATCCTGCCGCTTTCATCTCGCGAGAAAATCAATGTCCAGGGCGCCTGTTTGAAATAGAAGAAATCCTTGGCCACCGGATAGATCTCATCGGGTCCGAATTCCATTATCTTCAGCCGATCACCTTCTCTCCAGATTTCAAGCATCAAATAATCGCCGAGGTAGTATTTTCCGAGGTATTCATCCAGTTCTTCAGGGGAAAGTTCGACGGGATTCGGTTTCTTGAAATACAAGTGCTGCGGATATCTTCCCGTATTGTCCTGGACTTTTAAAGAGATACCTCTCTTTTTGAGCAAATCGATGACATTGTCATGCCCGCTGCGAAAGGCATAGTGCGTGGCTGTCCAACCTTCGTTAGTCTTGATCGCCGGATCTGATCCGTGATCCAAGAGATACTCTACCACATGGATGTTTCCCCGCCAGATGGCGGTATGCAACTCGGTCATGCCCCATTTATTCTGGATGTTGAGCTTGGCCCCTTTTGTGATCATCAGTTCGACGATCTCCAAATTATCATGGTGTACTGCCCAGTTGATTTGTGTCCCTCCGTCTCCGCCGACAACATTCAGATCAGCCCCTTTTTCGATCAAATATCGAGCGACATCCCAATGAGCTCGCATACAGGCCCAATGAAGAGCCGTGTATTTGCTTTCATCCGTTGCATTCAGTTTGTGAGGATCTTGAGCTAGTATCGTTTTAACGGTCTGCAGATCGCCGTTCTTCGCCGCCTCTGCGATCTGCTCTGCCGATGCGAAGAAGGCCATTATAAGGATAAGAATTGTTGCCGATAAAATGACTTTCTGTTTCATTTCTTGTCCCCTTCTTAAATTTTGTTCTATTTCACATCCTTTACCCAGATATCACTATCTCCATTTCCTGCCCGTTTCAAGGCAAAGGCGATCTTTTTACCATAGAAAATATGGCGCTTCCCGAACCAAGGAGGAAAAATAAAAGCACGGCGTGTTTTGTGAGGAATCTAAGGCTTATGGATATTTTGTTAAGCATACTGAACCTCTATCTTTTATATTATTTCTTCTTTCTATATCTTTGGTATTCATCTTCGGCTCGCTTCACCGTTTCTTGTAAAAAAAGCTCCTTGATGCGGGTGGGCGGTTTCTTTTTGCCTATTTCATCAGCAACCTTGAGCATCGCGGTCTCATAAAACTGATGCCAATGATAGAGGTAAATGACGCCATTCTTGAGGTCAAAGACATTGGAATACAGCGTATTCCCGCCCGGGCCTTCCACATGACAGGCGTCCAGAATGGACTTGAAATAGTCCATTGTGAGATCTTTCTCACTCTTTATTTTCTTCAGCATCTCAACGGCTTTGTTGTACCGCCAGCAGGGATAGCCGCCGCGATACGTATTTTTTGGATTGGCACGATTGAAATTGGTCGAAACCAGGTACCCGTCTCCTTTTTCTTTCCTTGTGAATGCGAGTTCACCATCCGGTCCTGCACTGATGACAACGGCATCGCCTGTGGCGTCTGCCAACAACACCTGCCATCTGATCGACGAACCCCAGTTGTGCTTTTTTGCTAAGGCAATGGCATCTTCCACGGTCGCACAAGTTTGATAGAGCCTCTTCATGATATCGCCGCGGTCTGGGAGCTCATTATGAGGATTCAGAGGAGCTTCCGGCAAAGCATTGAAATCAAAGGCCAGTCCTTTCTCGTTTATGCCTCCTTGAGGGAAAAAGTTATCAAATCCGAGAAAGACGCCGCCGTATGTGTTTTCACCGGAAGGTTCAATCCAGTAATACGTTTTTGGGATTCTGTAATCTTCGTTATTACCGTAAAGTACGGTGTTGCCAAATGAAGCAGAAAAAATCGTGCATGAACCTGGAACAGGATATGAGTTTGCCATCCCACTTTTTTTATTATTTAATTGGGCTGAAATCTCAATGAAAAATACAGAAAAAACCAGTAGAAGCAAAATTTGAACCTTATATTTCATAATTATCTCCTTAGTTTTAACTCTTCCGGTTTAATGTCTTCGATGATCTTTGCATTGACCCAATAGATCTTGCCTCCGCGCGAAAAAAAGAAGTATTTGCCATCCGGAGTCAATTTGGGCAAACTCCCATCGATATTCGTGTTTTTGACCGGTGTCCAGCTCCCGTCTTCCCTTCTAAAGCTGATGTAGAGCCCTCTGCCGCCGTCAATAGACTCGGGCATACCATAGCGGACAAAAAGAAGGAAGCTCTCATCCGGGGAGATATATGGTTTGCTTTCCGCATAAGGACTGTTGATGGCTTCAGACAAAATGACTGGTTCTGAAAATTTTTCATTTATATATTTTGAATAAAAGAGGTCATCACCCGTCCTGAAATATATCGACCCATTCGCGGCCAGGGAGACCTGGCCTTGCCGGACTTCGGGAGTGTATATAGGAGGAGGCAGTATCACAGGATTCGACCAGCTCTGCCCTGTACGTTCCACATACCAAATATTATTCTTTGACGACACATCCCAGGGATTCGGGCGGTCCGAAGTGAAATACAGCCGGTTTCCATCGGGAGAAAAACACATATCCATCGTCGAATATTTTCCAGAAAACGGTACCATTTTGGGCTTTGTCCATAAACCGTTTATCTGCTTACTGACCATGATGATGTAAAAATATATTCCATTTTTCTTCTCTTCCGGAGTGGTGGTAGAAATTTCATAATAGAATTCATCCCCCTTCGGAGAAAAAACCGAGTTTAATTCATATTTTTCCTCTGTGGAAATAATCCCTGGAGCAAAAACCTCCGGCGTCATCCCCGGCGGTTTCTGGCCGAGGTATGGGCCTTTGAGCACAGGAAAATCAGATGCTCTTTCGAGTGTGTGAACAGTCCCGAGCACAAAAACAAAAACTGTTATAAATGCGAAGAGCATATTTTTATTCATGGTGAGGCTCATTTACTTCAATACCTCCGGTTTTATTTTTTCGATGATCTCTGTAGATACCCAATAGATGTTACCTTTGCGGTTATCTTGGGAGTGGAAAAAGATATACTTTCCATCTGAAGTTATCCAGGCACAGAAAGCTTGCTGTTCTATGTATTGTCCCAAAGAAACGGGGTCTGTCCATGACCCCTCAGTATTCTTAAAACTGACGAATAACCTGCAGTCACCCTGTCTAGGTAGTTTTCTATTATCGAATATTAAATAACTTCCGTCTGGAGATATAACAGAATGACCAGTCTCAAAAGGAACTGCTTCAGATAAGTCTACGATCGCTTTAAAATAGGGATGAGGCTTGATTTCGCGCCCTGAATTTACGTAAACAGTACCATCCTTTGTTACTGAGGCATGGATGCTCTGCGTTATATATTTTGGTTCGGTCCAACCCATCCCGTTTTTTTTCATGAAATACATTGGGATAATTTTTTGAATCCCCTCTGGAATTGGCAGTGTTTTCGACGTAAAAAACCAGCATTGTCCGTCAGGGGATAAGGTTGGAAGAAAAACCTCGTCAAATTTTTCAAATAACTCATGAATTTCCGGCTTGATCCATTTCCCATTTTCAATTCTAGTAGTAAAGATTGCCCCGTTCTGATATTCGTCATCTCCGTAACGGTCAAAAATGCATTCCTCTGCCCCAGGAGGAAAAATACAGACGAATTCGCTGTATTTATCGACCGAAATAATCCCTGGAGCAAAAACTTCCGGCGTCATCCCCGGCGGTTTCTGGCCGAGGTAGGGACCTTTCAGTACGGGGAAGGATTCTTTTTTCTGGTTATCCGCTTTTTTTTCCTCTTTCTCCTGAAGCAATCGTTCGAGCAGTTGTGAAACATCACCGACACTAGGCCAGATTTCCAATGCCTTCCTGCAGCTCGTAATGGCGCTATCCAAGTCTCCTTGTTGTCGATAAACCCGGGCAAGACTGTAGTAGGCAAATGGATCTTCTGGAAATTTTGCTACAGTGAACTGCAGAACCGACAGTGCATCTTCAGTTTTGTCAGGATAGAGGGTAAAAAGATATCCGAGACCGGACAAGGAATCACTTAGATCAAAGTTCGGGTCTTCCGACTCCAACTCCTCGAGGATTTTCAGGCCTTTGGAAACACGACCGTTCATGGCACACAAGCGGGCATAGCCTTCTTTGATCATGAGGTCTTTTGGCAGTACTTCATAAAGGGCCGAAACGAATAAATCGGCGTCTCCGGTTTTGTCTTCGGTTATCATGTTTTTACAGAGGGACAGAAGCTCCAATGGTGAGAAATAGGTGCCGTCCTTTTGATTCGAATAGAGTTTATTCAAAGTTTCAACAGCGGACTGGATACCATTTTCTTCGTATTCTTGTTTGATGATTCCTGCGGCATTCTGTTTGGTGAGCACAGTATTTTTCAAGTCGTCGATAAAGGAAAAGTCAACCCAATAAAGATCGGAATCCTCCCCGGGTTCTTCGCCGGACTTTTTCCCGATATGACCTTTGTCAACATCTGTTTTTCTTCCGCTGATGAAAAAGAAATACTTGCCGTCGGGAGTTCCGTTTGCACACAGATCATAACTGGAAGAATTCAACGGGCGACCCAAATTGATTGGAGGGGTCCAGCTTCCGTCCTCATTATGAAAACAGATATAATTGTCGCTGTTTCCGTAGCCACCTGGGCGGTTCGAGCCGAAAACTAAAAAGCTTTCATCTGGCGCAATGTAGGGATCGTATTCGATAAAATCCGTATTGATGGGCCAAGGAAGACGTTCTGCCTCCTGGTATAATCCATCGATACACCGGCTGACCCATACATCATCTCCCCGCGTACCCGGTCTCCTCCATGTGAAAAAATAGACCGTGCCATCAGCCGTCGCCGACGGATAGGCTTCTCCGTAATCAGAGTTGGCAGGTGCCGGCAGCACCTCCGGCTCCGCCCAACTTGAACCGGTCCATTCGATCGCCCAGATGTTATCATCCTGCCGGTTATCATCCGGATGAGTGGGCCTTCCGGAATGGAAATACACCTTTCGGCCAAGCGGACCCGTTGTGTAATTGGGGTGACCCTGCAGCTCTTCAAATGGTGCCCTCTGAGGCGCTGTCCACCGTCCATTTTTTTCATAGGTGTAATACGTTTCATGACCTCTTTCGGTGCCAGCCGAATACACACAGACCAGCGCCTCATTCAAAAAAGCGACATAGCTCTGAGAATAGTGAGTGGATATGAGTCCTGGAGCAAAGATTTCCGGTTCTATTCCAGGAAGCGTTTGACCCAGATAGGGTCCTTTCAAAACAAAAAAATGATCCTGCCTTCCACAACTCCCAAAACCAAAAAAAATGGACAATACAATTCCAACTAAAAGTGCTTTAGTTTTCATGAATTCTTCTCTTTCACTTCAACCCTTTTGGCTTATAATCTTCGATGACTTTCGCATCCACCCAGTAGATATTTCCCTTTTTGGCATCGGGATTATACCGGTTAAAAAAGAAGTATTTGCCATCCGGTGAGACCTGAGGGCAGTTTTCACCATATCGGGTATTGATAAGCTCACCCATGTTTATCTCCTCAGTCCATGTCCCATTATCCTTTTGGTATGTGATGTACAAATCTCCCTGTCCGCTGCAGATATTATCTGGATGGTCCCAACACGAAATAATCATGTAACTTTCATCCGGTGCGACGAACATGTCTCCTTCGGTATCGATTGTATCGACAGCTGTAAATACGTATTCGGGAGCGCCATAGGTACCGTTAACAAGCTTAGATCGGTATATGCCGAAGACATCTACCCCTCTAAAAGCAAAATAAATGGTTCCATCGGTAGCTATAGAGGGACACCCCGTTCTCACGGGAACACCGCCACACTTAAGCAGCTTTGCCTGGCTCCAGCCTTCATCTGAGCGTTCGACAAACCATAAATAAGAGTGATCCTTGGGAGTTTTTCCATCCGGCAATGTCCTCCAGGAGCGGAAAATGAGCTTATTCCCATCCGAAGACATACACATATCGTTATCGAAAGTCGTGCTGTTAAAGTGCAACATTTCCGGTTTTGTCCACACATCATTGATCCTTTTCATCCAGGCTATACCACTTGAGGCGTCATTTTCCCTCTCATAATAAACAAAATAGAATTTATTCCCGTCCGGTGCAAAAACGGAACAGAATGCTCCCATTTTTTTTGTATTGAGTATATTCGGGGCAAAAATTTCAGGTGTTTTTCCCGGTGGTTTTTGGCCGAGATAGGGGCCCTTGAGAATTGGCTTCTCCCATTGGGGATCAATAGTTCTTCGGGCTTCTTCGATAACGCGGCTGTCTATCCAATAGATATTGGATATCTCCCCAGGCTCGTTGTATCGGCTGAAGAAAAGATACTTTCCGTCAGATGATAAGGTCGGGCAGGTTTCGTTATGCTCTGTATTGACCTCGTCACCCAGGTTCACGGGTTTTGACCAGCCTCCATCTTCGTTTCGGAAGGCAACGTATATATCTTGTTTGCCGTAGCCATCATCTTGAATAGAGTCAACCAGAATAAAGCTCTCATCAGGAGCGATGAAACCGTGACCTCCAAATTCCAATCCTGCTTCGATAGATTCTTTGACAACGCCTTTTTCGAGCAAAGCTTTGTATATTTTTCTCTGTTTGATATTCGAATAATACAACATCCCCTTTTTTGAAGAAGTGGGGAAAAAGGCGGCCTCATCTGATATATGTCCTTTTAAAAGTTGAGGATTATGCCAACCGTCTTCAAGAACATCGACTTTCCAGATTCTGACATCCAAACCTTCGTCATAGGGAGCGAAGAAGATGTAACGGCCATCCCAAGAAAAGAAAGCCTCCATTTCTTCTTTTTTCGCCCCGTTGCTCAAGCTGACCGGTTTTGGCATTGTCCAACTTCCATCCATAATTTTTGCGCAGTAGACACAAACCGGTTTCTCTGTTTCTCCGGCGGAAAATAACAGCTTATCCCCTGCCGGAGAAAAACTTATGGCGAATTCGTGCCTGCCTTCCAAGGAAATGAGACCGGGCGCGAAAAGTTCCGCCTCTCTTCCTGGAACCTTTTGTCCGAAATACTTTCCTGTGAGATGGGGAGACTGAGTTTTTACTTTTTGCTGTGACAATGTGCCCGTTACCGATAAAACTAGCAAACACAAGATAAATAGTTTAATTTTCACTTCAAATAAACTCCTACTTTTAACATGTCACCTAAAACGGTATTTTTCCGAAGCCCCACCAAAGTATAACAATGACAAAATAACATGCAGCTAACGTTATCGCTGTGAAATGAAATCTCTGCCAAACAGTCCACCACTTGTTTCTATGCGCCAGAAGCATAAAAAAGGCTTGAGCCAGTACCAACAATACGACAATCCATACGATGATAGAAACGACAGGAATAAAGGATGTCCCCAAAAATATCTCATAGATCCCCAAGGGATGGGACATCCCGCTGTTAAGAAGAAGACCGAATGGCAAGACATCGGCCAGAAAAAGTGCTAATAAGCAAAGGATGATCAGAGCCGCAAAACCCGCCAATATGCGGATGATACCAGGGGATCGCCGCACCCTCTGAGAATCTAAATCCTTGTCTCGGCGCGCTCTAATCTTTCTTATAATGAATCCGATAGGCCACAAGATAAGTGCGGAGATAAAAAGGACTGCACATAGAGCAAATAAAGCCGTGGGCACAGTCCTGAGATCAGGCTCACCCCGATGTGGATCGATGTCTTGGACGATGGCCGGCAGTATATATTGGCTCATCATCATAGCCGTCTGAGGCGGACCGTAAATTTCTTGGTATGCACTCCCGGCAAGGACAACCACCAGATCAAAATCTGGGAAAATAAATAGATGGTTTTCCCCATTTCCCTGTGCAGAAAATGCGGGAACTGGTCGTCCATCGACTTTAAATATCCACTTCCACCACATGTATCCGTAGCCCAAGTCCTTCGTCACTTGGATGTGGGTTTTGCTAGATTCACGAACCCACTTTTCAGAAATGATCTGTTTTCCGAGCCAACGCCCTTTTTGCAGGTAGAGCTGACCGAATTTGGCAAAATCTATGGGCCGCATCCAGAAACCACCCCCTGTATGAGCAATGCCTCCGGTGGTCTTCCATTTATATTGAGTGATGTTCAAAGGTTCAAACAAGGTGGTTTGGGCAAATTCCTGGACAGAGTTGCCAGCCGCACTTTCAATAATAGCCCCTATGAGGTGGGCACTCCCTGTACTATAGGCCCAGTGTTCACCAGGTTTATGGACTAACGGGAGATCGAGCATAAACCGCACGATATCGGCCTCATCTAGCACATTGGATTCATTCCCTTCAGAAGAAGGGTCCATATCATCGCAATCAAGCCCTGTTGACATGTTCAGGACATGCTCCAGAGTGATATCATTTTTTGTAACATTCCAATTCTGGATAGATTCGTAGTCCCGGAAATAGGCATAAAGCCTGTCTTGAACACCGGTGATGTTCCCCTGATCGATGGCAATGCCTATCAATGAAGAACCGATGCTCTTTGTCGCTGAGCGAATTTCATGGATCGTATCCCGGTCAAATCCATTAAAATACTCTTCGATCAAAATCTTGCCGCCCTTGACAACCAAGATGCCATCCACTTTTCTGAACGTGCCATCACGGATTCGCGCTTTCAACGATTCGAATCGGGCTGGATCCAGTCCTTCGTCAGCGAAAGAGGTGTGCTCCCAGCCATCTTCTATTGTCTGTGTTTGCCGGGCCGTACCCAGTGACATCCCCATCGATAAGATGAATAAAACTAACAAAGAAAAGATTTTTTGTTTTTTCACTTTTCTAGATTTTCCTCCATGAATATCCCTCCTAGATTAAATTAATTTCCTGCCATACCATGTCTATCCGCCTTTTAAGTCTTTAGTTTCATTTTTATATATTTTGGAATGAATCATAATCGTCTCTCGCAAATCACGCGTGACTTTCCTAAAATAATGCTGCAAAAAATAGACCAAGATGCTTTTTGGGGGTTTTCCTACGACAATTCAGAAGGAGGTGTCCATTTTCGAACGATCGATATTCATTTTCGAACAGGAATCCTTGTCCGAACAGCCGACAACAAAACATGGAACTGAAAATAATGCTAGCGGAATATTCATACGAATGCCATTTTTTTAAATTAACTTATGATTTATAATTATCTCCAGCTCTGATCTTGGAGGAAAAATGAGAAAATTATCGCTGCTCGTTTGTCTGTTTTCTGCAGTATTGATATCAACAGGATCCTGCAGGAAAAACAGGCCGTTTGCAAATTGTGAGACCTATACTGAAGCGGCCGATCCAGCTCCAGATAAGACAGCTGATTGGGAAGCGGTTGAAACGGGACTTCAAGCCTCGATCGGCAGCATCGATCAGCACTATTTTAAAAGTTCAGTCCCTCACATGGCAGAAAACGGTAAGTGGAGCGGAACAGCTTGGCGAGGAGAAAAGGTTTCGGCTCAAATAGTCCTGTGGTCGAAGGAGTCTGTCGAGAAGGTGGAGTGCACATTTTCTGATTTCAAGGGAGAAAATGGAAGAAGTTTGCCTGCCCAAATCGCCCAGACAAGATTTGTCCGGTATGTCATCACCGATGAATTCGCCGATGGCTGCGGCAAGCGAAACCCCGAGGACTTCGCCGCATATCTTTATCCAGATGCATTGGATAATGTGGGATGCTTTCACATGGAAGGAAAAACCACACGGCCGGTCTGGATCACGATCACGGTGCCGGCAGAGGTCACTCCGGGTATGTACAGATCGATTCTTTATGTCGATGCAAGCGGCAAAAAGACCCAAACTTTTTCGTTCGAGCTGGAAGTGCTTCCTCCAGTCCTGCCTCCTCCATCCCAGTGGAAATTCCACCTCGATTTGTGGCAAAATCCCTATGCCGTCGCCCGTTTGCACAAAGTAGAACCTTGGTCTGAAGCCCACTGGAAAGCTTTGAAACCTGTCATGAAAATGCTGGCCGATGCCGGGCAAAAGGTCATCACCGTATCCCTCAACAAAAAACCCTGGGCAGGTCAAACTTACGATCCTTTCGATTCTATGATTGGGTGGACAAAAAAGGCAGATGGAAGCTGGGCATTCGATTACACCGTTTTCGACAACTGGGTGCAGTTCATGATGGATCTGGGAATCGACAAACAGATCAACTGTTATTCCATGATCCCTTGGAGTTCTGAGCTGGTTTATTTCGATGAGGCCTCAGGAGAGGAAATAACTATCAAGATCGAGCCCGGATCGGATGACTACATCCAAATATGGACACCATTTTTGAAAAATTTCCGTTCGCACCTCGAGGAAAAAGGATGGAGCAAAATCACGAACATTGCCGTGGATGAGCGTGGGGGGGAAGGGATGCTGTCGGTGTTGCAATTAATGGGGAAACTTGCCCCAGAATTGGGCGCCGCTCTAGCTGATAATAAAAAAACCTACAAAATCTACCGCGACCAGATTAAAGATCTTTGTGTTTCCCACCGTACCATCATCGATGAAGAAGACTTGACATACAGAAAATCCAAAGGCTATCCCAGCACCTATTATGTATGCTGTGGGGATCCATTCCCCAACACCTTCACCTTCTCGCCACCTGTAGAAGCCACATTTATCGGCTGGTATGCTATGGCTGCCGGTTTTGACGGATTTTTGCGTTGGTCCTACTGCAGCTGGGTGGAAGATCCTTTGCGTGATTCCCGTTTCCGGACCTGGCCGGCCGGTGACACGTATATCGTTTATCCCGATGCCCGGAGTTCCATTCGTTTCGAACGCCTGATCGAAGGCATTCAAGATGCTGAAAAAATCCGGATTCTCAGGGAGGCCTTCCTAAAAGCTGGAACGGATGAGGCAAGCCAAAATCTTGAACTCCTCAATAAAACGGTCGCTCAGTTCAACCTCCTGGCCAAACCGGCAAATACCGAGGCATTGATAAACCACGGAAAAAAAATCTTGGAAGAGCTGTCCAGTGAAATACGCTAGGGCCACAAGAGCGAGTCGGCAAATACATGATCCGACCTCTTCTGTCCTTGAAGCGGCTGTTCTTCGATGAGGCAGCGGGGAAGGTCCGCTATCAGTATGATAAGCACAGCTCACAGGAAGAGTCGATGGACTATCTCGAGTTCATCGACAGGATCATCCGCCATCTCGAGCTGAGATTTGAAGCCGAACGGCCGCCTCCGCCTTGTCATGTCCAACAGGAACTCCTGATGGCAGCCGAGGAGAAAGGAGAATATTTTTAAAGGCTTTTTGGCTGCTTTTTGCTGATTCAAGGGAAGAGCCTATCTTAAACTTGGTGGTTTTAAGATCTCGTGGGATTTGTTTTGCTTTTTGGGTCCTTGACCGTTTCTTTTTGGGTGTGATATCTTGATTTTAGGATGTTAAAGGGAGGTAATTGGGAAAGTTTTTAGAAATTTGCAGCAAGCACCAAAAAGGAAATTCCTATCCTTCTTGACATCGGTTTTGAAAGTTTCTATTGTTTTAATTTAGCAATATTGATGCATAGAGTGAGACTAAGATGGATAATTTAGGATTGGGAAGAAGGAAGTTTGTAATTTTTTTGTTATTATTTCTATTTAATTTCTCTTACGCTGATATTAAGGAACTAAAACAAATATCCTTCTATCCAAAAGACATCCAAGATTATTATTTCAAGCCCATTATTGATTTAGCCACTCTTGGTGATATGGTTTATGGAATTGAAAATTTAAGAAACAGTGCTATTGCCTTTAAGCTTGAATACCCTCAAGTTAAATATGACTTTTTAGTCGGAAAACCTGGCCAGGGACCAGGAGACCTGCAACGTCCATTTTCATTGTCCATCTGGAACGACGAGATCGCTATAAAGGAATCCGGTTTTTTTTCTTTCTTTAGAAAGAACGGTGAATATTTGTCTAAATTCAGGATATTTTCGGATAACCCAACTTTTGTATATTTGGACGATAAAATATATTGGTTGAATCCAAATCTTGAAGACAACTATTTAGTAGAGATTTATGCAAAGGATGGAGAGATGATATCCACCTTTGGGGATAAATTTTTAAAACCAGATATTCATGCCTTTAAAAATCCAAATTTCATTAATTACAAATTATATGAGGGCAATATGTTCTCTGACGGGAAATCTATTCTTTATTTCAACTCAAGATTTGGCAATTATCTCATCTTTTCTTTAGATGGAAAAACTCTTGCAGAAGGAAATATTAGTAAATTCTTTAGAACGAGAGGAGAGAAAATTAAGAAATTAAACAATGATATATATATAAAGCGAGTAAAAGATCAAAATGAAAGGATATCCGGATATCCTAGATCTGTTATTTTTGAAGATGGATATTTACATAAAGACAAAATCTACTTTGTTAGCAGCACTATGACTCATAAGAATGGATGGGAAACCATTTTCGAGTTGCGAGTTCTTAGCATTAAGCCGATGAATCTATTGAAAGAATACGTAATAAAAAAAGGAGATCCTTGTCGATTGGATAGTTTTACAGTTATAGAAAAAAATGGTGAAAATTTTATTCTCTTGGCGATAACAAATCATGAAAAGGGTATAAATTTGGAATTGTATAAAGAATGAACAATGAACTTAGAGAATTATAAAAATTGATGTAAGAAAGTTTATTACAAAAAGACAGAAAGGGAAGAATAACTATAAGATCAGCATGACTACTCTGGGGCTAAATAAATTTCTCTCTGTTTTGAAGACGGAGCAGAGCAAACAGCGTCGTGACCACAGATCCCAGGACAAGATAAAGCCTGTTGTAGAATGTGGTCTCGGCCCAAAGCACTGACCTGAGGGCCTCGACGTTGCGGAAGGGATTATGGAAGAGAAACCAGCTGCTGTCCTGAATCTCATCCCCCAACATCCAAAAGAATATAAGAAAGATAACCATAATTACGGCAGTGACATTGCCGCTGGTGGACTGGGCAGAGATGAAAAAGGCCAGGCTCCCCAGGAAGATCACCGGCATCATAACATGAGTGACCATACGCCAGACGGGGAAGTCGGCCAGGGTGATCCTGCAAAGGAGAACCAGGACAAACATCAAAACGGCGATGATGATGAAGAGCGTCGCCAGTCGTGTCAACCAGACTTTGTACCGGTAGTCGGGGATGCCGAAAAGCGTTTCCACCATGCGCGTGTCCTGGTCCCTCTGGATGC
>CAYPGQ010000109.1:0-14079 GCA_964410125.1 uncultured Eubacteriales bacterium
GTCGTGCTCAATACATCCTCGCCGACAATGTGGGGATTATCCCACATTGTTTCCCTCGAAGAACGGGTCGTAATGGCTAAATCTTCAATGGTTGCTTCAACCATCCCTAAAAGCCCAATTTATCACGGAAATAGAAATGCTTACGTGGCTTAATAAAAAATAGAACCGTTCCATTTTTTTTGGTATTATTCAGGTGAGTATGAAGCTTAAAAAAGGTGTTCTGATCGTTTTTGATGGCATCGATGGGACCGGCAAGACAACCCAAGCCAAACGGCTTTTGGCAACTCTCCAAAAAAAGGGAGCGGATGCGGTTTATTTCCGCGAGCCCTCGGATAGCAGATGGGGATTGGCAATCAAAACAAAAGCCGTAATTGCTGATTCCATTACACCAAAGGAAGAGCTCGACCTGTTTCTAAAGGATCGAAAGGAGAACGTCGAAAAGAATTTAAAGCCTGCCTTGAAAGAGAAGAAAGTGATCGTCCTGGATAGGTATTACTTTTCGACTATCGCTTATCAAGGTGCAAGAGGGCTCGATCCCGAAACGATCAGGCTCCAGAACGAAGCCTTTGCAGTAAAACCCGATTTGGTATTCATTCTGGACATCTCCCCGAAAAAAGGCCTTAATCGTATCGCAATAAGTCGCGAAAAAATGGATGAACACTTTGAACGAGAGGACTATCTGGTCAAAGTGAGAGAGATATTCCGGAGCTTCGAAGGGGAAAGTATTCACCACATTGATGCTTCGCGTCCAGAGGAGGATGTCTACAAAGACATCGAAAAAATCGTCTTCGATTATCTAAAATCCATCGAGTTGGATTCATCCTTCTAGATCATTTTGGCAAGCTGATACATCTGTCCGCAAGCATCCTTATTCCCGTGATTCCTAAAAGCCTATATAAAACCTTCTTAGATCATGGGAAGAATGATGCTTCGGGGCTGACGTATCAGCTTGCCTGACTTACTCCTTTTTGTTATATTTTAATTGATGCCGATTCAAAGCAAGTTGATCGTCAAGATCAAAAAAATCAAGTTCAAAAAGCCCCTATTTAAAATCCCTAAATTCAAGAAACTCAAACTGCGCAAACTATTTAAATGGGCCCTGATCACCTGCCTGATCTTGGGCTTCTTAGGGCTAGGTGCCGTTCTCGGTTTTTATAAAGCCATTCTCCAGAACCTTCCCGATATCGCCCAGCTGGAAGAGTGGGAACCCAGCAAGGTCACGTATATTTATTCAGATCAACAGGAAGTAATAGGAGAGTATGCTTTAGAGAAAAGGATCGAGGTACCTTTCGAGCAGATCTCGGATGTCCTTAAAAAAGCCATCCTCGCTACTGAAGATGCCCGTTTCTACTCTCACCACGGCATCGATTTTCGGGGAATACTTCGAGCCGTAAAAGAAGATATCAAGCTGATTTTCACACCCCGGAAACTACATGGAGGAAGCACCATTAGTCAGCAATTGATCACCCGGCTTATGCTCCATCGTCAGCAGACATTGCGACGTAAATTGAAGGAAGCTATCCTCGCGATGCAACTGGAGAGGAAGTACACCAAGGAGGAGATATTTACCTTGTACTGCAACCAGTTTTACATGGGCCATGGAGCCTATGGAGTCGAAACGGCTTCCCAGATGTTTTTTGATAAAAGTGTGTCCGATTTGACGTTAAGCGAGGCTGCCATGATTGCCGGTATTTTCCGGGGCCCCAGTGTCTATTCCCCCTACGAAAATCATGATGGGACCCTCCGCCGGCGGAATCATGTGCTCGATCGCATGCTGGATGAGGGGTATATCTCGCAGGCTGAGCATGCTGCAGCACAAGCAGAGCCACTGAATGTCCTTCCCCTCAACCGAAAGGATTCTGACTTCGCTGGATACTTCAAAGAAGAGATACGAAAACACCTGGAGAAAAACTACGGGGCGGATGCTCTTTACACAGAAGGTCTCAAAGTCTACTCGACCCTAAATCCTGTGTATCAGAGATATGCCGAGGAGGCCTTGAAAAAACAACTCCATGTTCTTGATAAAAGGCAGGGCTGGCGGAATGATAAGCGAAACTTGCTCGATGAGGGTGTCGAGAATCTGGATGAGATCGAGAAGCGCTTCATCATAAAAACCGGCAATAGAGAAACAAGTGAAGAATATTTGTCCAGTTGGTTGAAACCCTCCTTGGAGGAAGGCGACATTATCGAGGCCGTGGTTTTAGAGGCGAAGAGAACCGAAGCACAGGTTAAAGTAAAAAACTACACGGGAAAACTGACCAATAAAAATATCCAATGGACCATGATGACCGATCTGAGAAAACTGATAAAAAGAGGGGATGTCATCCATGTGAAAATAGACAAGATCGATGAGGAAATCATGTCATTTGCTGCCTCTCTCGATCAAGAGCCGAAACTCGAAGGGGCTGTGTTAGCCATCGAGCCCCAGACAGGACAGATCAGAGTCATGGTGGGTGGCTATTCGTTCCGACGCAGCAAATGGAACAATACCACGCAGGCTATGAGACAAGCCGGCTCTGTCATAAAACCTTTTTTATACACCGCTGCCTTGGAAAACGGCTTTACTCCAGCCGACAGGGTCGTGGATGAGCCCACGGATTTTGTCGACAAATGGTCGGGCACGATCTGGTCCCCCCCGAATTATGACGAGAAATTCAAAGGCTCGGTAACCGTTCGCCAGGGCCTTGAGGAATCTAGAAATATCGTCACGGCCCAACTTCTAGAGTTTATCTCCCCCCAGGTGGGTGTTGAGTACTGCCAGAAATTCGGTATTACTTCTCCGATTTATCCCTATATGTCCCTTTCCCTGGGGGCATTCGAGATAAAAATGATCGAGCTCGTTTCGGCTTTTACTACCTTTCCCAACAAAGGTATCAGGGTAAAACCCTATTTTATCTCGAGGATCGAGGACAAGGATGGGAATATTCAAGAGGAAGCCGCAGTCGAGTCACAGGAAGTCATATCTCCTCAGATGGCCTTTATGATGACTAATCTGCTCCGTGGAGTGGTCCAAAGGGGTACTGCCTGGCGCGCGGGCTATCTGGAAAATAATCTGTGCGGGAAGACAGGAACAACGGATGATTGGGCAGACGCTTGGTTTATGGGATTTTCCCCGTCTCTTGTTGTGGGTGTTTGGATCGGCCACAAAGAAGAACGCATCACAATCGGAGAGCGTCAGTCCGGCGCTGTTGCAGCTCTGCCTGTTTTCTTGGACTTTTTCAAGCGTGTCATAGAGGATAAAAAAATGATGGCCGAAGAGGCGGGTGTCGAATACGAATGGGAAGAATTCGAAGTGCCACCAAATCTCGTTCAAAGAACTATCGATAGAAAGACCGGCTTGCTTGCCACACCGATTTGTTTATTTCCGCTCAACGAGTACTTTTTTCCGGGAAAAGTTCCGGACAGATACTGTTCCTATGACGATCACATGCTGACATATGATTATTATGAGAGATTAAGACTAGAGAAAGAGGAAGAGGAATAACTCCTCACTCCCTATCACTTCTTTTTTTTTACTTTTTTTGAACCCACACGCGTACGTGATGAACTTTTTGGTGAGGACGATTTTTTGACTTTTGAAGATGTTTTCGACTTTGAGATCGAACTCGATTTTATCTTTTTGGAGGAAGAACTTTTGGAGGAAGAACTTTTCGAGGATTTGCTCGAGATGACCCTGGTTATCTTGCCAAGGGTTGTGCTGGCCTTTTTTATTTCTGGACTTGTTATTTTAACTCTTTTAAAGTTTTCAGATTTGGTAATCTTTGTTGATGGAGTATAGGTGCTTTTTCGTGTTACTGAGGAGTCGCTTCTGAGTGATTTGAGGCGAATTTTGCTGCTGCTCATTTGTCCGATATTTTTGATGGAATTCTGGCTGAGAGCGACCTTGGAGATGTTCCTGGCTTTGATTTGATCCTTGTGTATAACAGTCAGGGCTCTAGAACTCTTCACGACTCCAGGGCGTCTCCAATAGCTGGCCGGTGCCCAACCGACATAATCGTTTCCGCTGTACCAGTGCACCCATCCAGGTCCCCACACCGTGGTTGGTATCCAGTGCCACCCGAATCCGGCACTCCAGTTCCAACGGCCATAGTGGACGGTCGCCCAACCCCAGGGCTCATACGGAAGCCAAGTCCATCCGCAGACTGGGAGCCACATCCATCGTCCGTGCCGGTATGGGCGCCAATCAGCCGTGATCCCACCGGGAATCCAGACATGTCCGTACGGAAAGACATAAGTCCACTCTCCGTAGTATGCCAGTTCGTACTCAAAATCCTCCAATTCAAAAGGCAGATACCTCCGGGCCATGCGCTTTCGTACCTCGAGATCCCGCCCTTCGCTCCATCTGTCGAAGCTGTCCTCTGCCACAGTAGCAAAATCCGAAGGACGTCCGAGGAAATGCCCGTCGACGGTTTCCATCCTCTGTGCATCTCTAATCAGAACTGAGCCGGTTTCTCCGACCGCCTCTAAAAGACCTCTAAACACAAATATTTCCGTCTCTTCGCCTCTAACGTCAATCCGGTAGAGCCCGGCTTCCAGCACGTAAAGAGAAGCATCATCGGTGTGGATCTCGATCGATTTTTCTTTTTTCAAGGACATAATCGAGAAAAAAATGTTGCCTCTCCAGATTTGAATGCGCGTTAGGGCATTCACTGGATTAGGGAGGTTGAGAAAATCCATTTTTGTGTGTTGGTCCAATCGCAGATATTTTCCTCTGCCCATGTAGATTTCCGCTCTTCCCTCTGTTGTCCCCATCCTGTCGCCTTCTGTTATGGGCATATTCACCATGCCTTCTTCATAATCAAGCTCGGCGGCCCTCTGGATGTAGACGTTCCCGTTTATATAGCTGAGACGTGCAAACGTGTCGTTTGTGTACCTGATCGGTTCATCGGCGTTGGCTGCGGAGAGAGAAAACAGGAGAATGATTGTTAGACATGCTAATTTTTTCATTTTCTTTCTCCTTTGTTTAATTTTCATAAAAATATATTGCAATTGTTATGCCAACTTTTTCCCCAAGAGATGGGGTAGTATTTGGATGTTTTGTTGTCCTTAATATATGACGGTTGCAACAACCAGGGGGCAGCAACAGCTGGGATCAGCTGCTACTCAGGGACCGACGGAGGTCCAATATTTTTTCTGGATTTCTAAAACAGGAGCTAATTCCTGATCTGTTGTCGAAGATATCGTGGGTTCGATGGCGGGCTTAGAAGTCTCACCTGCCAGTTGATACAGAACCTGTCCCACACCATCTTGGAGCCCTTGAAGGTCGTACCCGCCCTCGAGGGTACACAGGAGCCGTTTCTGGGAAAATGCGGCCGCCAGATCAAGTATCTCTGCGGTCAGTGCTGCAAATCCTTGCTTCGTGATCTGCATTCCACCCAGGGGATCCCCTTCGTAAACATCGAAGCCGACAGATACCAGGATAAATTCAGGTTTGTATTCAGAGGCTATCGGGCGGAGGATTTGCTGAAAGATGTGAAGATAATCCCCATCTGTCTTTCCAGCTCGGAGAGGAACATTGACCGTGAATCCCTCTCCCTTCCCTTCGCCCACCTCATTCCAGTGGCCTGTGCCTGGATAATGGGGAAATTGATGTGTTGAGAAGTAAAGGACCTCTGTGCTGCCATAAAAAGAGTTCTGGGTTCCGTTTCCGTGATGAAGGTCCCAATCCACCACCAATATTCGCTTGAGGCCATGTTTTTGGATTAGATGAGCGGCCCCAATGGCGATATTGTTGAAAATGCAAAATCCCATGGCTCTAGACGCCTCGGCATGGTGGCCCGGAGGCCTGACCAAGGCGAAACCATTCTGAATTTTTCCTTCCATTATGGAATCGACGGCGTTTAAAACACTTCCTGCTGCTAGGCAAGCCACTTCCCAGGACTTGGCGGAGGTGGATGTGTCGGGATCGAGTTGAACGTGTTCTTTTCCGGCCGTCGATTTGACCATGTTGACATAGTAAGGCGTATGAACAAGAGTGAGTTCTTCTTCTGTGGCCAGTCGCGGTTCTATTTTGTCTAAAGAAAAAGGGATTTTTTCATCGATCATCCGGTAGATCACCTCAAGCCTCTGGGGTGTCTCCACGTGGAAATGCCCCATATGATGATCCATGTATCGTTTGTCTTTGACAATTCCTGTTGTCATTTTGCGTAACTCCTATATTAAACTGAATGGTTCTCTTACAAATCTATCAGGCATGTCCTCCGCTCTAGTGAGGATCTTTAACGCCATTCCCTCACCGCTCTTCTCGGCGGCTGCGGAACTCCGCCCGTTAACTCCCATCTCTGCTACTTTTGCCTCTGTTCCCATGATTGTCCGGATCTCTGATCCCTTAGTAAAGTCGTGCTCAATACATCCTCGCCGTCTGACTCCGTTAGATCCCCTCGAAGAACGATTCGTGAAGGCTAGATCCTCAATGGCACTGCGGACATACCTGATATTTTTTTCCATTAGAGCTTACCCACACAAAATGGGAGAGAACCACCTGAATAATTCATAAAAAATGCTGTTGCATAATTTAAATAAGTATGTGAATGATTTTTTTTTGAAAATGAATGTTGGCAACAGCATTTTCTATGAATCATTCAGGAAGAATGGTTTCCATTTTTCCGGTGAAGGTTTTGCGCTTATTAAACTTACAAATATCAACAGAAACAGGGAAAGGGCGAGTGCGGGGTAGATAGCCGGAATACCAAACGGGAGATGGCCTTGAGCCTTGTTGACGATCTCCCAGATGACGGTGGTCCCCAGACCTCCGATAATGGACAGGACTCCGCCGGCGGCTGTCGCTCTTTTCCAGAAAAAGACAGCAACCAGGGCCGGCGTGATGCCTGCTCCGTAAACCGTGTAAGCCGCATAGGCAGCATCCAGAATCCTCGGAAAAAACGTGATCAGCGAATAAGCGATGGCACCCAGCACGATGACAGTCATCCTGGAGTAAAGTATCATTTTTTTATCCGAAAGGTCGGGATCGATGAACCTCTGGTAGACATCCCTGATCACGTTCGTTGCCGGAACGAGCAGAAAACCGTTTGCTGTCGATATGATGATAGCCGTGATGGCTGCCATTAGAGCACAACCCACCACGACAGGAACGCCCTTGTGGGCCACAAAAAGAAGGATCTTTCCCGAATCCGAGCCTGATAATCCTTTAAAATAGCTGCTGCCTACAACGGCCAGACTCTGCAAAACAAGCCCTAAAAGGATGACTCCGACGACCCAACCGATTACGGATTTTTTGGCTTCACGTTCGTTTTTTGCCGAGAAAAAGCGCTGGTACATGTTGCCGTTACCGAGAGCCAGGAGAAAGGTCGGGACAAAGTATCCCATGGCTTGGATCCAGGTCATGTTCCCAAGGAAGGAATGCTGCCTCGGCGTCACGTTCGAAACTATGTACTCCAGCCCACCCACATGCTGGATAAGGAAAGGGAGGGCGAGGAATATTCCTCCGATCATGATGATTCCGTTGAAGATGTCCAGATAGGCAACAGAAAGCATACCAGCAAGCAGCGTGTAGGAGATAACAAACACAGCCACGATGATCATTCCCTGTTTTTCTGAGACTCTTCCCTCGGTGATGATGTTTAAAACCCAACCGCCGCCGCGGAACTGGTAACTGACAATGGTCACGTAGGCGACGATGGTGGTAATTGTGGCGAGTATTCTTGCCCATTTGTTATAGCGTGCCTCCAGGATATCCGGCACCGTAAACTGGCCGAACCTGCGCACGCGCGCTGCGATAAAAAAAACGATGATGATACCCAACCATCCCCCGGCGCTCCCGATGAGCGAAGCGTATCCGTGGTTGTAGCTGAGGTCGGCGACGCTGAAAATATCTCCCGAACCGATCCAACTTGCAAGAAGGGTTCCCACCAGTATCGGAGCTGTGAGGGTGCGTCCTGCGACAAGAAAATCTTCTTTGCTTTTAAGCCTCTTGCTGACGCGCAGTCCAAAAACGAAAAGAATGACAAGATACACAAGGATGGTCGCCAGATATATCAAGGTTTTGCTCCTTCCCTAATATCTTGGTTTATCGTATGACAAGATTCCATTTTGTCCCGAGAAATTTTTTTATCTTGAGTTTTGCATAAACCCGGGCCATGACCATGTACCGGGCAATGTCTCCGAAAGAGCGGATGTTGGAAATGACCCTGGGAATCTTCTGCAATATCGATGATTGCCCCCCGCTTAAAGACCAACGGAAAATGAGCTCACTGACCTGAGACCAGGTGAGCTTGTCTAGGTAGAGGGGAACGTCCCCTTGGGCGGCGGGGAGGGTGATGATTTGGCCCCGGTATCTTTTCACCCAGGTGAAATCTTGAGGAAGCACCCCGTTTGCCTTGGCTGTCTCCTCTAGCGGTGTGCCGGGATAGATGTGCAGGATGGCAATGCTCGCCTCGATCCCATCCCCGTACTGTTCGATGATCTTAATGGTCTCTTGGGCTTCCTCCCAGGTTTCTGTGGGGTGGCTGTAGATGAAAAATACATTCGGAATGACTTCTAGTTCCTGGCACCATTGCACTAGGTTGTGGAAGTCTTCCACATCGACATTTTTATCGATGATCTTGTTCCGTACCCTTTCCGATCCTGCCTCCAGGCCAAACGACAGATGAAAAAGGCCGGCCTGTTTCATCTTGGTCAAAAGAGGCTTATCGATCAAGTCGATCCGGACATCACATTTCCAGAAAATATCCAATTTCCGTTCGATGATCAAGTTGCAAATCCGCTCCACTCTTTTGGTGTTGACGTTGAAGGTGTCATCGAAAAAGAATATGACCTTGACACCGTATCTTTCGATCAGCCCTTCGATTTCGTCGACCACTTTCTCCGGGCTTCTCATCCGGACATTGCGGCCCCAGTTGATCGGAGTGGCGCAAAAATTGCATTTGAACGGACAGCCCCGGCTGCTCATTATGTTCACGGCGGGGAGTTCCCCTTGTCCTGGAACAGGAAATTTGAAATTGTAATCTTCGAAGGGGACGAGATGAAAGGCCGGGTAGGGGAGGCTGTCCAGATCCTTTATCAAAAGGCGTGCAGGGTTGCTCTTCACCTCGCCGTCTATCCGGTAGGATATACCTGGAACGGAGTCCAATGCCTGGAGGTTCTTTCCCTCCTGATGCCACCTGCAGAGCTCAATCATGGTTTCCTCACCCTCTCCCCGGACGACAAGGTCAAGCTCAGGGATGTGGGCAAGGCAATCTTCGGCAGCCATGGATGCGTGCGGCCCACCCATAATGGTCATTGCTTGGGGATAGGTTTTTTTAGCCAGTTTGACCAGCTTAAAACTCTGGAATCTGTTTTCTGTGGTCGATGTGACGCCGACAATATCGGGCTCATAATCTAAAATATCCTGTTTGATATCCCCCCAGCTCATATTTTTCATGTCAGCCGGGACGATGCGCACATCGATGCCTTCTTTTTCGAGAACGGCGCCGATGGACAGGAGCCCAAGAGGCGGCATAGTCGAGTCTTTAGACCAGCGTTCGGCAAAGTAGCCGCCAGGAGGGACGATCAACTGTACTTTCATATTTTATTGAGTATCCTTATCTTCGATTTTCATTGAGTAAATGCTGGTGATGTTGGGTTCGGCCATGGTCGTGCCGTAGATATAATCTGCTACCTCCATAGTCTTGAAGTTGTGGGTGATCAGGATAAATTGGGTCCGCTCCTTCACCTTTTTCATCAGGTTGAGAAAGCGTCCCAGGTTGACTTCATCCAGGGCCGCATCCACTTCATCCAGAATACAAAAGGGAGTAGGTTTGTATTGAAACAGGGCAAAGAAAAAGGCTAGGCTGGTCAAAGCCCGTTCGCCACCTGAAAGCAGTGCCAGATTCTGAACCCGCTTCCCTGGCGGTTGGGCCACGATTTCCACCCCGCTTTCCAAAACTTGGTAGGGATCTGTCAATTTGACCTCTGCATGGCCTCCCTCGAAAAGGAGTCCGAAAATCTCTTTGAAGTTTTTGTTAACTTCTGTTATGGCTTTGAGGAACTGTGCTTTGCTCTTCTGATCGATTTTTTTGATGGCTTCTCTGGTCGATGCGATAGAATCCTGCAAGTCCTCCTTTTCCTTGATCAAGAAATCATGACGCTTTTTGTGGATTTCATATTCTTCCTCGGCCATAAGATTGACAGCCTTGTAACTCTGGAGCTGTTCTTGGGCTTTTGTCAAAGATCCTTCGATATCTTCGTCCGGAATATCTTCGATAGCCATGTCTTTTTTGACTTCGCGGAGAGTTTTTTTAATCTCTTGCCAACAGGATTCTTCCATATTCACCAGGTCCCGCTCCCTCTCGGCTTTCTTGATTTCCCATTTGACCCGTTCTTCCTTACGGGATTCCGATCCCTCTCTCGTATTTTCTAATCTCTCCTCGAGTTCTTTTTGATCGTTCTGCATTTGCCTGAAACGGATCTCATCTTGGATCAACCCGTCTTCCTTGTCCTTGAGTTTTTTGTTAAGTTTCTTTATTTCCTCGGCAAAATGTCGGATGTTCTGTTTGATTTGTTGTTTTTCTTCTTCTGATTTTTGGATCTCCGTACCGAGGGATTCTGTTTTCGCCTGTATGGTTTTTTCCCTGTGCTCCAAAGCCTGAATTTGCGTGTTAAGATTATTGATTTTTTCGGCCAGAAGATCGGCGTTGGATTTGAGTTCGAAAAACCGCTTTCTTCCTTTTTCCCACGCCTCCTGTAAAGAGATCAATGTGGTCTCTTGCGTTTGGATCGTTTTTGTTCGCTCTTCTTCTTTGTCTTGTATGAGTTGCGTGTTTGCCTCGAGGAATGTCAGGTTCTTCTGTATCTGCGCTTTGTCTTCAGCGAGAATGGAAAGTTCCTTTTCGATGATGGAAATACTCGTTTCCATTTTCTCCACTTCCGCATGCTCGACCAGGCTTACCTTTTCCGCACCCTCGATTTTTTTTGTTAGTTCCAAAACTTGGGAAGATCGAGTCTGGATCTTCTCATCCAGTTTCGTTTTTAAAATGCTTTTTTCTTCTAGCTGGATAGTTAGAGGATGAATCTCGTTTTCAATCCTGTCGACCGACTTCTGCAGTTTTGCTTTCTCACGTCTCAGTGTAACCAGGCCTTCCTTCCTGTCCCCGGCTTTCAAAAGACCGGAGGAGAACAATACATCGCCTGAAGTTGTCACATAGTTGAGGGCAGGATGGTCGAGCCAGAGTTCCACAGCGTTTTGGGTGTCTTTGGTGACGATCGCATCTTCCAGATGGGAGATTTTATCTTTGATTTTTGGGGAGGGGCGAATATGGGATTTGAGAAAGCCGATGATACGAGGGTCGCTCTGAATTTTTGGGATGCCGACCTTTTTCTCCCGCGGATGGAGGAGTAAAAAACTCCCTTTGAGTCCTTTTTCGGAGAGTGTGTGCAGAAATTGCTCTGCATCTAGAAGCGATGCCTTTGTTTCTTCCTTCCAAAAAAGATCGATCAACGGGGCCTGGGATTCCTCGGCATCTATCAGGTCGGCCAGAATCCCCAGTGTCCCTTCAATATCAGAAGGTATTGCCGATGCCCGTTCTGTTTCCTCCAGCTTTTCTAGAGCATGAAGCTGGTGAAGGATTTTCTCTTTTTTCGATGACAGATCTGAGATGTTGTCTTGAATTTGCAGTATAGAAGCTTGGCATTCCTCTGATTCCGAGCGAATCTTGTCCAATTTTTCTGACTGCAAATCGAAAAGAGTCTGGGTTTTGGCAAACTCATTTTTTTTCTGCTTGAATTCTTCCTTTTTCAGGTTATGAAGATCTGTTTCCTGTTTGAGTTGGGATTGCAGCTTTTTCTGTTGCCGGCCTTCCAACTCATATTCTTTTTCGGTTTTTGCCCGTTCATTTTTGATTTCGGTGTATTCAGAGAGGTGCTGGAGATGCTCGTTCCTCAGGATTTCGATCTTTTTCTGACCGGCATCCAGGTCTGTATGGACGGACTGATTTTTGTTCTCGACATTTTTGAGGTCTATTTGTATTTGATCGAGGTTTTCTTGCAGTTTTTCAACTTGTTTTTTGGACTCTGCCTGCGCTTGATCGATGGATTCTAACTCTTGAGCCAACTCTTCCCGGCCGGACTCTGCTCCTTTTTTCTTGTCTGCAAAAAAATCGTTCCTTCTGGATTCTTTGTCTTTCTCGGATTCGGCTTTGGCGATTCGAGTCCTGATCCCATACAGGTTTTCTTGAAACCTTTTGATGGATTTTTCCAGATCCCAGACATCCTTTCTCTTGGCAGCCAGATTTGCTTCCTCTTCCTTTAACCTAAGAGACATCTGGTTTTCTTTGTTCAGGCTTTTGTTGTACCCAGATAAGGTTTCTTCCTGTTGTTTTTCCAACTCATGGATTTTTTTCCGGAAGTTGTTTGCTGTGAGCTGACGGATATTTTCCCGGAGTTTTCTGTAGCGGATGGCAGCGTTGGCCTGTCTTTTGAGGGAGTTTTTTGCCTTGGAGACTTCGGCGATGATATCCTCCAACCGGGTCAAGTTTTGTTCGCTGTTTTCCAGCTTATTCTGAGCCTGCCTTTTTTTGTCCTTGTAATAGGCCGTCCCGGCTGCTTCCTCGAGAAGGTGCCTTTTTTCTAGAGGTTTGGAGGAGAGAAAACCTCCTATAGCGCCCTGTTCTATCACAAAATATTCCTTCTCCCCGATGGATTTTTTCCACAGGCTCTCCTGGATGTCTTTAAGCCTGACGAGCTTGCTGTTCATCCGGTATTCGCTTTCACCCGAACGGAAATAACGGTGATTGATCTTCAGTTGGTAGGCCTCATCTTCAAGTGAAAGAGTCACATCCGCCATGCTCATCGGTGCATTCTTCTGGTTGCCGTTGAAGATCATCTCTGTCCCTCTTTCCCCGCGGAAAGATTTCAGTCGTTTGCCACCCAAAACCCACATCATTGCGTCCACGATGTTGCTTTTGCCTGTTCCGTTAGGGCCAACGATGACGGTTATCCCTGGATGGAACATGATTTTGGTTTTTTCAGGGAAGGATTTGAAACCTTGGAGTTCAAGTTTTTTGATAATCATGATTTGTAGAGTTGAACTTTTTTTCTTTTCACGTTATATTAATATTCATTAAATTTGCATCGAGTCAATATTTTATTCATTTCAGACACAATTGCAAAGAGCCAGTGAAAAAATGCTGGCAAAAGAAAGTGATGGGAATTTAAACTATCGAGAGGGTGATGGATAATAAAGAGTATTTAGAAAATTTGAGACGCAAGGAACAAGTGCTTTTGGAACGTATCGAAAAGATGCGGAAAACCATGAATGAGACGGTGGAGCTTAAAACGTTGGATTTTATGTCGGAGTTACTGGAAGAAGCGAAAAAAGAATTGGGGATGGTTCAAGATAAATTGAGTTCTGCCGAGAACGAGGAAGATTGATCGTTTAGAGCCAGTGTAGCTCAGTTCGGTAGAGCAACTGATTCGTAATCAGTAGGTCGGGGGTTCGACTCCCTCCACTGGCTCTCTTTTATTATCAGCTCAATCAAGTCCAACCATAATTTTTTCAAGGCAATTGTTGATGTCTTCTATCGTGAACGGTTTTTGTAATTGTTCAAAGACACCCTTTTGTTTGATCTCCTTCCGAAATTTTTCATCCAGCATTCTTCCTGTTATCATGATTACTTGAGTCTTTTGAGAATTCTTTTTTATATCTTCAAGCACAGATAAAGAAGGACGCCCGGGCATAATTACATCTAAAAAGACAACGTCAAAATACTCTTTCTTAATAAGTTCCAGGGCCTTCTCCCCGTTTGAAGCTGTTTTTACTCTATGCTCCTCTACCGATAACCATTTCATGAACATCTTGCGCATTCCTTCATCATCATCTGCTACCAGAATATTCAGAGATTTTGTCTTTTTTAATTTATCCCTCTTTTTCTTTTTCATGATTCTTTCCTCTCACTTCATACTTCAATTAGCCTGAACTATTCATAAAAGAAGTAAATAACTTTATCATCGTTCTAGTCGGCAGACTTCTCTATTTGATTTGGGAAGCAAGATTTGTACCAATATTTGAATAAACTAAATACTAAAAGGATAAGGTAATTACTCAATAACTTGTGGCCGAAGGGGATGCGCGAGGGGAAGAGGAAG
>CAYPGQ010000110.1:0-14050 GCA_964410125.1 uncultured Eubacteriales bacterium
CCTTTTACACACGGTAGAAGTCAGATAAGGGAGGAACTTCTCCTGGATGTCAGCAGGAGCAAATTACGGAAAATTGCGAAGGATTTGGAGCAAGCCCAAAAAGGAAATTCTTATCTTTAAATTATCCCGGATCTTTCCGCCCGATTTCAGGTTAATCTGAATTTTTTAATCGATATTCATCAATCACTTATACAAAATCTCCCATCCGTCTTCACGTTTTTTTGCTTCTTCCATCCATTTGAGAAAGAGGTTTTGTTTGAATGTTTCTTTTTCCTGATTCAGTTTATCAATAGGTAAACTCGTAAATTTATAGGCTTTGGCTTTGGTTGAAATATCGGGATAGGGGACTTCGCCATTAAATCCCAGTTCTGCAAAAAGCCGTGCTAACTTTATTCTTGCTTCCTGGGCCACACTGATCCCGGTTCCGATCACACGGCCGGTCTCAACCGGTGCATGAAAAGAACCACCGTGACTGGAGGCAGCATAATCCCAGCGCCATTGCGCATGACGGATATCCATCAGGATGTCTTTCATTTGTTCATCGGAAGCACCCAGCTCCCAGGCTTTTTTAGCCTCTACGTGCGCCCTTACTATGAGTTCTTCCAAATGATCGCGGTTTTCGATAATACGGTCCTGGTTGGCGTAAACATCTTTTAACAATTGCGCTGTTTCCTGGCGGTGGCATACCTGGCATGAATTGGCCACATTGTTTAGCGGGCTTTGAATATGATGGTCGGTATATTTTTGTCCACCTTCAGAAACATAAGGCATGTGGCAATCGGCACACGATACTCCACGTTCGGCATGGATACCAGTCATATAAACTTCATAGCCGGGATGCTGGGCTTTAAGCATGGGGGCTTTACTCAATGCATGGGTCCAGTCTTTGAATTCTATGGCATCGTAATAAGTTTCCATATCCTCTACTGAAAAACCATTGTCCCATGGAAAAGTCAGGTAAGCTGAACCTTCAGCCCCGGGCCTTTTTTTATCGAAATAATATTCAACATGGCATTGGGCACAAACCAGGGAACGCATTTCCTGGTGGGAAGCCTCTGTAATGTCTTTGCCCATCCTTTCATAAGCTTCGATGAGTGCAGGTCTTGATATCTGGAGGTTCATGCTTTCCGGATCATGGCAATCGGCACAACCGATCGGATTAACGATTTCAGCGCCCAGACGCGACCATTTACCGGCATAAAATTCTGCGATCCCATGTTCATTCATTATTCTTGGCACATCAGGAGATTTACATGTCCAGCAGGTAGTTGGCATGGGGCCGTCGGTTTGATTTGTCGGGCCTCCTGTTCTTAATGTATTTACCGTGTCCTCAACAGCAAATGTGTGCCCTCTGCCCTGGTTGTAATCTTTTGCAAATCCATAACCTGCCCAAAGCACCACCAAGCGTGGATCTACTTCCAGCATATCGATCATGGCATTTCCATTGTATTTGCTTTTAAAATCCTCTTGGGAGTTTTTCAAGTATGACTGATATTGACTGGGGTAGTTTTTTCCCCAAACCTCATTCCTCGGTTCCCAATCATTTATTTCAACCTGGGGTTTGTAAACATAAGCTGTTTCGCTCCGGCGCTCCATAATTGATGAAGCCAATAAACCCAAAACAAAAACAACTGCAATTGTGGCAATAAATAAAAGTAAGTCTCTGGTACGATGTTTTTTTTCCATTTTATTTCCCTAATTGTTCCAATTTAAATACAATTATTTTTTACTATTCAATAATTTGTTTAACCAGCCCGGAACTACGGTTTTCAATTCCGGAATTTGTGCATTTGGCACCGAGGCCAAACTGTTTACATTTCCATGAGGTATTTCACGATGACAATCCACACAAGAACGTTCCATGCGAAAATGTCTTGATGCCTCAAAACGGGCAATGCCTGAATTATTGGTTGCCAGTTGTCCATGGCACCGGATACAATTTTGCTGAACCACTTTCTTTCCTTCATCTTTAATCAAAATTACCTGCGGTTCATTTCGCATGGTAAATACCAATGCATGCCTTAAGCCGTCTTTTGCTTTGAAATAATATTTGGCCAGAATATTGTTGTGCGGCACATGGCAATCGTTACAACTTGCTGCCTCCCGGTGAGAACTGTGGTTCCAGGTGGCGTATTGAGGATTCATTACATGGCAGTTAATACAGGTTTCAGGATTATCAGAAAAATAAGAAACAGCATTAGAAATCCGGTACATATATAAACTTAATCCAATTATCACTCCAAATAACAGAATAATCGGTAAACGCCAGTTTTCAGAAGGTGTCAGTTTTTTTATTAGCGCGAGCATGTTTATTAATATTTATATAACCATGACGGTTTTCGAACCTCGGTCTAAAAAATACCGTCAATGGATACATCCTGGGCTATTGTTTCAGAAAAAGACAAAAACACGAATAAACCGATTAAATATATAGATTTAATTTTTTTCATTTTAGCTACTATAAAAATTTCTTATAAACATGTCAACTATTAATCTTGAACAATTCATAAAAAACATCCCCTCCCCAATTTAGAGCAATCTGCACTCCGGCCCCACTTTTTGTCACCCTTTGTTTACACTCTTCAAAAGATTTGCTGATGTATGTATTCCAGGAACATCAGAGCTGCAAGGCCTTTTCCCGCAATCTGGCCCATTTCGTGAATCATCTTTCCAAAACAGATATAAACGAGATAAAATGACCAAATCAAAGTAAATTAGGAGGAATACTTATGAAAGCTATCGTATGCACAAAATACGGATCAGCGGATCTTCTTCAGCTCAAAGAGGTAGAACAACCTGTTCCAAGTGAACTTATTCAATTTGAGGAAAGAATTGTGAAAAATTTATTGACCGGATGAGTTTCCTTCTTATAGTATATTGTTAGGTAGAAGTCGAAAGAGCATAACTTTTTGATTTAGGAAGAATATTAGATGAAAGCCAAAAAATATGTCATTATTTCGCTTGTCGGTATCCTCTGCTGCTTGGGGACCTTACCGATCTCAGCACAAGATAAGATCCTTGATTCGCTAAAATCAATTGCGGTTATCGAGCAGAAAGTTATGGTGCCCATGCGCGATGGAATCAGACTTGCAACTGATGTCTACCGGCCAAAAACAGACAAGCCTGTTCCTGTCATACTCTCCAGAACTCCCTATAACTTCAATTCCTGGGGTGACGGAAAATTAAATACTCGCACCTACGGAAGGGCATACGACGTCGTAAAGCGCGGTTACGCCTACGTGGTTCAGAACGAACGCGGAAGGTATTTCTCTGAAGGAAAGTGGGATATTCTGGGGACACCGACAACTGACGGGGACGATGCCATTAAATGGCTGGCAGAGCAATCATGGTCTAATGGCAAGGTGGGATTGATTGGGTGTTCCTCTTCAGCTGAGTGGCAAATGGGGGTGGCTGCTTTGGACCCCCCGGGTCTTGCTGCCATAGTGCCCATGGGATTCGGCGCCGGTATCGGGCGTGTGGGCGAATTTTACGAGCAGGGAAACTGGTATCGCGGCGGCGTCCACCAGATGCTGATGACGGCATGGCTTTACGACCATGGCTTTATCCAGGCTTATCAGCAGAGGCCGACCTTTCCTGAAGATATGTCTCGTGAAGAACTTGTACGCATATCGAAATACTTCGATCTGGCGGCTGAGATACCGGAAGTCAACTGGTCTGAAGCACTCCGGCATTTACCCCTTATGGATATTATTAGAAACCTCGGTGGGCCGATAAGCAGGTATGAGGAAATGATCAAGCGGAAGCCGAATGATCCAGCCTGGTATAAGGGCGGATTATATCATGATGACATGCCTTTCAGCGTACCCAGTTTATGGATGATATCCTGGTATGATATCTCGATTAGTCCAAATCTCGCCTTGGTCGATTATGTTCGCTCCAACACAAAGGATCCGGAAGTTGCTGATAATCAGATTGTCGTCATCGCACCTGTAAGTCATTGCGCATTCAGCCGAACAACCAAAGAAACCATTGTAGGTGAACGTAATGTTGGGGATGCGAGGTTCGACTACGATGGGCTCACCTATGACTGGTTTGACTACTGGCTGAAGGGAGAGAATAACGGAGTCCTCAAAAACACACCAAAGGTTCAGTATTACACCATGGGGCTTAATAAATGGCAGTCATCAGATACCTGGCCGCCGGTTAATGCGAAGATGGTGACTTTATATCTGACTAGCAATGGAAATGCCAACAGTGTCTTCGGGGACGGCGGACTGACTACAAACCGGCCAGGTCCAGAGGACAATCCAGATGCTTTTACCTATGATCCAGACTTCCCTGTACCTATGCATGGTGGTGGTTTTTGCTGCTTAGGCAGTGAATACCAGCCAGGATCTTTTGATCAGCGGCAGATGGAAACCCGTCATGATATCCTAATTTATTCAACCGATCCTTTAGAGGAAGGCGTTGAAATAAGTGGGCCTATTGAGATTACTCTTTTCATATCCTCAGATGTAAAAGACACAGACTTCACTGTAAAGCTACTGGACGTTTATCCTGATGGAAGAGCTTATAATTTGAGTGAAACCATCCAACGTGTACGCTATCGTGAAGGCTATGACAAAGAGGTATTTATGGAAAAAGGCAAGGTCTACAAACTCCCTGTCAGTTCAATATCGACAAGCAACTATTTCGCACCGGGGCACCGCATTCGCATAGAGGTCTCAAGCAGCAACTTTCCCAGGTTCGCACGCAACCTAAACACAGGTGGCAACAACTACGATGAGACAGAGGGTGTAGTGGCACACAACAAAGTGCACCATTCAGCTGTATACCCTTCTCAGATCAGGGTGTCGATTGTCAATTGGTCAAAGGGAAGTATTCACATACGGAAGGACTAAGGCAAGGGTAAGGCAAGGGGACAGACCGCAGAATCTTATTTGCCATCAATTACTTAACCTCATTTATCGCCCATTTTTTTGCCTTTAGAACTGCATTTTCAGGAACAAAATCAGCCGTTTAAAAATATGTCTCAGAATTATAAAAATTGATGTAAGAAAGTATATTACAAAAAGACAGAAAGGGAAGAATAACTATAAGATCAGCATGACTACTCTTTGGGAAAGATATTTTCCCGACATCTGTGGTTGTCAAAATATACCTTCTTTCGTCAACATCTGATTACATCCTTATAAAAATAGCCTGACTTTTCACTGAAGCATGCCAGGAGTATCGGGTCTTTGAGGCTCTTTTTTACACCTGGTCCATTTCATGAATCATCCTCCCTGCCATGGCAGGGATCTACCGCCAGCGTCACCCGGAACACACGGTTTTTTATCGGGTGTTCTTTTATTATTTTGAGAGGTTCCTTCGAGAATATGAGGATCGTTTCGAGAAGGAGTACGGGTACTTCCGTCCGGTAATCCAAGATGTTGTCGGGAAGTATCTTGACTGCGGCAATCCGATGTGCGGCTTTGCCCGCATCCGCTGTCCCGACTGTGGGAAAGAGCGGCTGTTGATGTTTTCCTGCAAGACACGCGGTTTCTGTCCATCGTGTCATGCCAAGCGCCGGGAGGAGTGGGGCGAGTGGATGAGGGAGAAACTTCTGCTGGACGTTCCTCACCGTCAGGTCGTTTTCACCGTCCCCAAGATGCTCAGGCTGTAAGGCTGGGCCGGGATGATCCGCAAGGTCTATGAAATTGATCCTCTGTTGTGCCCTTCCTGTGGTGGTCAGATGAAGATTATCTCATTTATCGAAGATCCCAAGGCCATCGACAGGATCATCCGCCATCTCGAGCTGAGATTTGAAGCCGAACGGCCGCCTCCGCCTTGTCATGTCCAACAGGAACTCCTGATGGCAGCCGAGGAGAAAGGAGAATATTTTTAAAGGCTTTTTGGCTGCTTTTTGCTGATTCAAGGGAAGAGCCTATCTTAAACTTGGTGGTTTTAAGATCTCGTGGGATTTGTTTTGCTTTTTGGGTCCTTGACCGTTTCTTTTTGGGTGTGATATCTTGATTTTAGGATGTTAAAGGGAGGTAATTGGGAAAGTTTTTAGAAATTTGCAGCAAGCACCAAAAAGGAAATTCCTTTTCAGCAGGGATGTGACGAAACTGATTTTGATCGCCAATCTGATTGCGCTGCCCATTGCCTATATTATCCTCCATCGCTGGCTTGAAAGTTTTGCATATCGGACAGGGATCAGTGTCGTGACGTTTGTGCTTTCTGCTGTTACCGTGTTTGTTATCGGATATTCTACTATTGCCTACCAGTCGATCAAGGCGGCCCTTTTAAACCCGGTAGACGCCATAAGGTCAGAATAAGGACGCTGACCCATTTGACACTCCCCCCATAAATAAATGGCTTAATGGATACCTTTTAATCATTGAATTTTCTTCAATACTCCGGTCAAATATTATCAGTTAATTTAGGAAATGTGTCCAGGATTGAATTCAATAATTAGGTAATCAAGTATCCCGTCACCGAATTCTTTGGGATTTTTTTGCAACCTTTTTACGTAATTTGCGTATTACTATATGTGTATTTCACGTAAAACCTGAGCGAGGATTTACAATCATGAAAGAATTGACTTTGTTGGAACAAATGATATTGGCCGCGATCATCGCCCTCAAGGAGGATGCTTTCGGAGTCTCCATACGGAAAAAAGTGGAAAAACTTACGGGCAAGCGGCTGATGTACGGAACCCTTTACAATGCTCTTGACCAACTGTTGCGGAAGGGCTATGTGACAAAAACAAAGGGCACAACATCTTCTGCAAGAGGCGGACGGCCCCGCATATACTATGATCTTACCGGCAACGGGAAAAAAGCCCTCGCGGCATCCTATAATCTGCAGCAGGCCATCTGGAAAAGCATCCCCGGTTTTCTCGGAGATTGAAAAGAATGGGGAAAACAAAACACCATCAGCCCAAGCTGGGAAAGTGGCTGCTAGCCTTTTTGACACACTACGAGGATGACTTTTCAAGCTCAGGAGATTTCGGTGAGGAGTTCGAAGAGCGTGTATTCGAGAAAGGAAGATCCCGCGCACTTTTTTGGTACTGGGGACAGGTGCTTTATGCCTTTTGGTCCGATTTTAAACTATCCATCTGGTTTGGAGGAGTCATGGTTAAAAACTTCGTAAAAATCACACTGAGGAACATCAAACGACACAAACTTTATGCGTTTATCAACATTGCAGGCCTTGCGGTCGGCCTCGTCGTCTGCATTCTCATGTTTCTGTATATTAGATTCGAATTGACCTTCGACGGATTCCACAATAACGCCGACCGCATATACAGAGTAAACGCCCATGATCTTGGAAGAGACCTCAAATTTGCCGGAACTCAGGCCCTTCTTGCTTCCACTCTCAAGAAAGATTTTCCCGAAGTCCGTTATGCGGCAAGACTTAAAAGGTGGGGCGGGTACTTTAGGTACACAAGTCGTAATAAGAACCAGGATAAGGACATATTGTTCAGCGAAACCCGGTTCGTCTGTGCAGATCCGGATTTTAAGGATATCTTCACCTATCCCCTCATCATTGGTGATGCCGATGCTCTGAAAGAACCCTTTGCCCTCTTCATCTCTCAGAGAGTAGCCGATAAATATTTCAGGGGCGAAAATCCCATAGGCAAGACGCTCTCTTTTGACAACCGGCATGAATTCGTTATTCGAGGTATCTTGAAGGATGTGCCGGAAAATTCCTATCTCCAATTCGATCTCCTGGTCTCGATGGCGACACTCGACACCCTTTGGGGCGAGAAGTGGATGAACAGATGGGTTTCCCATGACTTCAACACCTTCGTCTTGCTGGAAAAAAATGCAGACCCCGCACAATTCGAAGAAAAACTGGGAAAATTCATTAGGCCCCCCGATATAGGACATGAAGAAGAGAGAGATGTTTATTTTTCCCAACCCCTGAGACGAATCCATTTCGGGGCAGGAATGAGATCAGAGATGGGAGAAACAAACGATATCCGGTACATCTATATTCTTTCTGCAACGGTCCTCTTCATCATCTTCATCGCCTGCTTCAACTACATGACTCTGGCCACGGCCAGGGCCGCCAAACGGACACGGGAGATCGGGCTCCGGAAGGTCGTCGGTGCCGGAAGGATGAGCCTCATACGCCAGTTCCTCGGGGAATCGGTCATCTTTGCCTTCCTCGCCTTTGCGATAGCAATTCTCGCCGTCACACTCCTACTGCCCTTGTTCAATCATCTGATGAGCAGAAATCTGGAGTTCTCTATTCTTTCCGACCTTCCGATTTTCTTTGCCATTTCCCTTCTAGTCGGTTTTGCTGCCGGACTCTATCCGGCTTTTTACCTCTCTTCCTTTCAGCCGACAAGGCTGTTCCGGGGGGCTCTGACAAAGGACTCGGGATCTTCTTCTTTTCTGCGCAAGAGTCTGGTTGTGACGCAATTCGTCATCACCATCGCTCTCATCACGTGCCTGCTGATCGTCAAAAACCAGATTAATTACCTCACAAAAAACAGCATGCGCGATTTTGACAATCTTGTAGTGACCGTCAATCTGAGTGACGATGGACTGAGGGCCGACCATGAAGCTCTGCTACAAGCCTTCAAACAATCCCCACAAGTCCTGGACACCACGGTTTCCTATTCCCACCCCTTGAATATTTCATGGGGTATGGGTTTGAATTGGGATGGAGTCGAAGAAGGACAATTTGCCCGAATCGGCCCTGTGGATTTCAATTACATCGACTTTTATGGACTCAAGATAAAACGGGGCAGGAAAATGATGGAAGGAATGAGCACCGACCGAGCCGAAGCCGTGATCCTCAACGAAACAGCAGCCAGGGCTTCCCCATGGGAGAATCCCATAGGCAAACGCTGCCAGTTCGATGGACAACACGGCGTAGTGATCGGTATCGTCGAGGACTTTCATTTCAAATCCCTTTACAACCAGGTCGAACCTCTGGCTATGAGACATCTCTACAAAGGAGGAAATGCCGGCGGGGCGGCATACATTTCGCTTAAAATAAGCTCTTATGATATCCCGGGAACCCTGAAATACCTGGAGGATACCTGGGAAAAATTTTCCTCTTACTTTCCCTTTCAGTATTCCTTTTTGGATGAAACAATCGACAGCGTTTATAGGACCGAAATCCGGTTGAGCCGCAGTCTGACATCATTCACCGCTATCGCCATATTCCTCGCCTGCCTGGGCTTGTTCGGATTGACCTCGTTTACAGCCGAGAGGCGGACAAAAGAAATCGGGATACGGAAAGTCCTTGGGGCATCAGCCAAAGGCATCTTTATTATGCTGTCTAAAGACATCGCCAAATGGGTGGTGCTGGCGATTATGCTGGCTTTTCCCCTCGCTTATTACACGATGCACGAGTGGTTGAAAAGATTCGCCTACAGGATTGATATCAGCCTGGGAACTTTCGCAGTGGCCACGGTCTTTTCCCTTCTAATCGCCCTTCTGGCCATGAGCTATCGATCCATCAAAGCCGCCACAGCCAATCCTGTCGATTCCCTTCGGTATGAGTGAAGCTAACAAATTGTCACAGCATCTATGGTAATTCCTGCGTTTTCTGTTCCCCTTTGGCTCTTTGAGGTATCAGATATGCCTGGACTCAAATAAACTTTATATTTAGTAACAAATACCAACTGAGCAGAAGCTTTATTCAAAGTATTTACTGATCCATTCTATCCAACGCCGATATATATCCCGCTGGTGTATAGGATCTCCTGGAAAATGACCGCCTACAGGATAAGCGATAAAGTCAACAGTAACACCGTTATCCTTCAACGCGTGGTAAAGCTTATAGGATTGGGTAACCGTTACCCGGGGATCGAGTGTGGTTGACAAGATCAGTGTAGGCGTTCGAATCTTATGTGCATAGGCAATGGGAGACTGCTTCCAGTAGTTATCCATATTGTTGTTGAGCCAGGGCGAACCCCCCAGTCCGAATCCTGCCCAGTTATTCATGTCGGCAAGATTGTACCAGTCGAACCAGTCGGTAACAGCAGCACCGGCTACAGCTGCTTTCCATCCTGAATAGTGGGCAATCAGCCAGGAGGTCATATAGCCTCCATAGGACCAACCCGATACTGCCACTCGGGTTTCATCTACAAAACCGCGCTTCTTGATGGCAGCAATTCCGGCCATGATGTCTTTACCCGGTCCCTTTCCTGCATCATTGATCACGGCTCTTTGGAAATCCCGGCCCTGGTTATTGCTTCCCCGGTAGTTAGGGCTGAAAATTATCCAGCCCTGGGCAGCCATCAGTTGCTTTGACAGCGAGAAAGCTTCAGTCGATGTCGACATGGGGCCTCCATGAATCTCCAAAACAAGAGGATATTTGTTGTCATTCTTGAAGTTGGAGGGGAAGATCAACACGCCATTCTCCTTGAAGCCATCAGGCCCTTCCCAGTGTATTGTTTCTACCCGACCCAATGTTCTGGATGCCAATACCTCGTTGAAATCGGTCAGTCGCAAGGGAGGATTATCCAAAGAAGCCATTGTATACACTTCTGCAGGGAGGTTAGGTTCTGAAGCGATAAAGGCAATGAGCCCTTGACGATTTACACTTAAGCTTCCTTGGGGTATAATTTTCCCCAGATTAAGTTTTCGTGGTTCCCCTTCCATTGGCTGGTACCACACAGATATTCGAGTAATATCTGGCCCGCTTACCAAAAGAGACTTCGAATCCGGCAACCATATCCCTGAGACATCGCGGTCAATTTGTGCGGCCGCATCTACAGAATTCCCTCCACTGGAAGGAATAATGAAGACCGAGCTGGGATTGAAGAAAGGTTCTTTCCCTCTGGGATAGGTGTAGGCGATACTTTTTCCGTCTGGTGAGAATCTTGGGGCGAATAATGTTTTCGGACCAGGGACAAGCTCATGCTGTTTGCCGGACTCTATCTCTAAGAGCTTTAGTGAGCATTGGGAAAAGCTACCAGAATGAGGTGTAGGTTGTGCGGCATACACGATCGATTTTCCATCCGGAGACCAATCGAAGGAAATTATTCCAAAATAGGACATAATTCCTTTAGAGCCAGACGTCAATTGCTTAACTTCGCCACCATCTGATGATATGATCCAAAGATGAGTGGGCATCGAAGCTGAGCTAGCCAGATAGACATGAGAACCCACTTTGAAAGACTTATTGTGTCTCTCTACACCTTCTCGCTTCTTAGGTTCATCCTCAGTACTAAAGGCCAGGGTTCTGCCGTCTGGGCTCCAGGAAAAGGATTTTACTCCTTGAACTGTCTTGATGATTTGATTTGCTTCTCCACCCCTCATTTCCATGACAAATACTTGGGGCTTTTTGTCTTTATCTGAAGCAAGAAATGCTAATCGATCACCGCTTGGAGACCACCGTGGTTGATGAACAGAATAACGATTATAGGTCAATGGCCGCTTTTTCCCGGATTCGACTTCAATGAGGTAGAGCTGACTTTCAAATCGATTTTTTTCATAATTGGGTCTTGAGGAAACAACTACAATCAACTTGCCATTGGGTGATACCTGAGGATCAGATAGATCGACTTGTTGCCCCAAATCGGCAAAGTCGATGATTTTAGATTCTGCCCATAAGTCGGAAACGCTAATGAATAAGACAATAAAAATTACCAGGCCAATTAATAAGTTGTTTTTAATTCTATACATGGCTGGCCTCCATTTTTGAGATTTATCTTTATGGGAGAAATATAACAGATATCCTTTTGAGGTTACAACATTGATATAATTAATTTCCCCTGATTGCGATGATTTTTGAGGCGTTGATTTCGTCATTTTAGGTGTGATAATCTTACTTCAATTGATAAATGGGTACACCTTTTTTAAATAAACTGGCGGCATTGGCCCTCTCCGCCAATGTACGGCCTGGAATCATTAAGCGTACCCGCAATTACTAAGCAATGGATTGACAATCAGAAGGATACCTTCCGGATGGTGCCACCTCAGGCTTCAGCCATAGCCTTCGTGCGCTATCAATTGGATGTAAACTCTACCGAATTGGCCAATAAATTAATCAAAGAAAAATGCTCTCATCTATCCGAATTTAGCTGAAATGAAACAAGGAGGAGACTATATCGAAACTTATCACTCAAAAGCTTGATAGGAATCCCAAATTAGATTTACAATGAGAGAGCGATGGCCGAAATAATCCACCCTACATTTGAGGACCGCTGCATCATATCCTGCGGGATGTTGCATCCTGAGATAGCCCATCTAATGGAGAGCGATTTTCTGAATCCGCGCCGGATCCTTTTCACACCACCGGGCCTGCACGCCTTGCCGGATAAGCTGGAGGAGTATCTTCTCACGAGGCTGACCCAGGCCCGGGAATGGTGCCCTGATCACAAGATGGTCGTCGTGTATGGGAAGAAGTGTCACATCAACGTTAATGATCCACTCAAGCGGGTAGACTCGATCCTGCAGGCAGCAGGCCAGGAGATCGTCAGGGGGCAGGGAGGGCAAGATCCTTTGGTTCACACTGGGCTGGCTCAAGAGCTGGAGGGCGGTCTACCAGAAGTATTTCGGCTGGGATAGCGCCGATGCTAACGCGAACTTTCCAGGATTCTACGACAAGATCATCGTCCTGGATGGCCTTGGCTTAGGCGAGGAATATATAGCGCAGCACGCTGAGGAGATTTTGGAGCTGTTCGACTGGACGGGCCTGGAGGTGGAGTTTCACCCCATCACCCTGGACCGTTTCAAGGGATTGCTGATGGACAGCCTGTCGCCCGCTGTTGCAGGAGGTGCTTCGGAGTAATAGAGATGCGTGACCCCAATTTGCCGATGCTAATGACAAGACCACCCTATGACATCCTGAGAAACGAACCGCGGTTTCAGGAACTGCTGCGGAAAATGAACTCTCCGGTGGGAAAATAAGCAATATGTCGTTAAATTAACCATTTCACGACGTATATTAAACACAAAACTTAATGCAAGTTTTGCTGTTTCAGTCGCATTTTACTTCATTTAATCCTAAGTGCTTTGACCCTGATTCACCCTAAGAACTGAGACTGGATTGCACATCGACAAAATCCCGAAGTGCTGCACAAACATTCGAAAAGCCTAGGAGGTTATATCGGCGTGATGATCTAGCCAATTCAGTAGCATGGCTGTGATAGAGCCAATGAAGGATTAAAAGACCTGAGATGAGATTGTGGCTTAGAACTGAAATATTCTTCGTGTTGACAATACTTTGATTTAATCGGAGATAAATGGGCCCTTATCCTTCGGGGGCAAGAATAACGCGTCGTCCAGTGGCACGTTAATCTGAACTTTCTCAACGACGCCGCCATGAGGGGGCCCCAAGGAACCGACATTCCTGATGAAGACATAAGGGATCTTGATCCCTTCTACCTCCCGGTAGTTCCAGAGAGATTTATAAGACTTCATGAAAGGCTGTCCCTGAACATAATCTGACTTGACTTCGGTAAGAAGGTCGGAAATAGCGGAAATGAAGAGGTCCTCTTGATTTCCATTCCAAAGAGCGGCTGTTGATGTTTTCCTGCAAGACACGCGGTTTCTGTCCATCGTGTCATGCCAAGCGCCGGGAGGAGTGGGGCGAGTGGATGAGGGAGAAACTTCTGCTGGACGTTCCTCACCGTCAGGTCGTTTTCACCGTCCCCAAGATGCTCAGGCTGTAAGGCTGGGCCGGGATGATCCGCAAGGTCTATGAAATTGATCCTCTGTTGTGCCCTTCCTGTGGTGGTCAGATGAAGATTATCTCATTTATCGAAGATCCCAAGGCCATCGACAGGATCATCCGCCATCTCGAGCTGAGATTTGAAGCCGAACGGCCGCCTCCGCCTTGTCATGTCCAACAGGAACTCCTGATGGCAGCCGAGGAGAAAGGAGAATATTTTTAAAGGCTTTTTGGCTGCTTTTTGCTGATTCAAGGGAAGAGCCTATCTTAAACTTGGTGGTTTTAAGATCTCGTGGGATTTGTTTTGCTTTTTGGGTCCTTGACCGTTTCTTTTTGGGTGTGATATCTTGATTTTAGGATGTTAAAGGGAGGTAATTGGGAAAGTTTTTAGAAATTTGCAGCAAGCACCAAAAAGGAAATTCCTTCTATGATGATGTGATGCAAGTACTTTCTTTAGCGCCTC
>CAYPGQ010000111.1:0-13926 GCA_964410125.1 uncultured Eubacteriales bacterium
CCATAGGACAATACGAGAAATTCCTCTCCCTCTGGAAGGACGCTGACCCTGGGATAGCTGAGGTGGAAGATGCGAGGGAGAGGCTGGCTGGATTACAGGGGCATAAGCGAACGTAAGCATTCCATTTGACTCTTCTTTTCCAAATTAATATCCTATTATTGCTAAGCAAAAGGATACCAAGAAATGTCAACTTTAAATGTCGATATAACTTCTGCTCTCAAACATATTAATAGATGAATCAACATACTCTTAGCATTCTAAAAAAATGCACCAATTGGAAAAATTTCAAAGATCAAATCCAGACACTTTCTGGTAAGCAGAAAGGAGATTGCTTTGAAACCCTTACATACTATTACCTCCAACTTTTCCCTACCTATGCTACAAAGTTGAAGAGGGTCTGGTATCTACACGATGTACCACACTACGTGCACAAACAACTAAACTTACCTGCCCCAGATGAAGGTATTGACCTCGTAGCTGAAACAAAGGAAGGAAAATACTGGGTGGTTCAATGTAAATACCGAGAGGATGAAGACAAATCCCTCACACGCAAGGAGCTAAGCACCTTTACAGACCTTGCTTTCAACATATGTAAAAACATCGAATTGGGATTGGTATGCGCCACGGCAGATCGTTTTAGCTATAAATTGAGATGGTACGGAGAAAGGTTAAGTTTTTGTACAGGCGATGTATGGCGTGGTTTAGAAGAGGAATTTTTCCAAAGGCTTCATAACTTAGTAGAGGGCAAGGCTGTACCTATTAAATCCCTTAGGCCGAGATCTCATCAGAAAAGAGCTATTCAGAATGCGTATCAATACTTTATTGAGGATCAAAACACAAGAGGCAAACTGATCATGCCATGTGGCACTGGAAAAAGCTTAGCAGCGTACTGGATTACTGAAAGGCTTGGAGCAAAGACGGTCTTAGTTGCTGTACCTAGTCTTGCATTAATCCAGCAGTCTTTGAAGGTATGGGCAAGGGAATCTCTAGCAAATCAAAAGGATGTGATTTGGATATGTGTATGTAGCGATGAGACAGTTGGTGACATTAGAAGAGATGACCTTGCCGTGTTAACTCAAGATCTGGGTGTACGTGTACATACAGATCCAGATGAAATTACTGATTGGCTAAAAACTAGATCTAATGGAACTACAGTAGTTTTTTCAACTTACCAAAGTGGAAGGGCAATTGCTGAAGCGGCTAAAAAATCCAATACTACCTTCGATATTGGGATTTTAGACGAAGCCCATAAAACTGTAGGTAGGCGAGATAGCCTTTTCGGTCATCTTTTGAGAGACGAGAATATCAAAATCAAGCACCGTATATTCATGACTGCCACGGAACGACGTTACGCCGGTCAGAGTGAAAATATCGTCTCCATGGAGAATCCAAAACTTTTTGGAGAAACTATTGAATTACTCAGTTTTTCAAAAGCTTTAGATCATAAGCCAAAGATACTAAGCGATTATAAGATAATCACTATAATGGTTACCCAAACTGAGATTGCAAAGCTGATTGAAGATAACATTTTTGTGCGACCAGATAAGGGAAGGTGGAATGAGGAGGTTGAAGCAGAAATGTTGGCAGCTTGCATCGCACTCAGGAAAGCAATGCTCAACCAACCTATAAAACATGCAGTATCTTTCCATAGCAGTATTGCTCGTGCCAAGTCATTTAAATTGGCTCAAGATGCTTTTACTAAAGCGTTTCCAGAATATGGAAAACTAGAGACATTCCATGTTTCCGGGAGGATGCCCACAGCGACAAGACGTCGAGATCTTGATGAATTTTCTGAGGCCAAACGTGGACTTATCACTAACGCTCGATGTCTGATAGAAGGCGTGGATGTCCCAAATATTGATTGCGTTCTTTTTGCTGACCCAAAGAAAAGTATTATAGACATTGTGCAGGCAGTAGGACGGGCCTTACGTCCTTTCAGAGGTAAACAACTTGGGTATGTTGTGATACCAGTGCTTTTAGGCATTGATGATATAAAGGAAACTGCTCAATTACGGGCTTTTGATACAGTTTTGACTGTATTAAGAGCACTTGCATCGAACGATGAACGGATAATTGAATATTTTAGAGCTATCGCACTTGGAAGGAGGCATACATCAAGAGAAACTCCAGTCGAAATTGACCTTCCAGAAGGATTAAAAATTAATGCTGAGAAGTTTATCAATTCAGTAAGGTTGAAGTTTTGGTCACGATTGGCAAAACTTTCTTGGAGACCATTTAACGAAGCCCGAGAATTTGTTCATACTCTTCGACTAAAAAATCAACCAGAATGGAAACAATACTGCATTGGTGAACTTACTGAAAAAGGTACTTTACCAGAAGATATCCCAGCTCATCCAGCTCTTGTCTATAAAGAAAAAGGCTGGATTAATTTGGGAGATTGGTTAGGGACAGGAACAGTTGCTACCTTCCTTAGGGAATATCGTCCATTCGAAGAAGCCCGTAAGTTTGTACACAGCCTTAAGCTAAAGAGCAATCCAATGTGGAAAAAATATAAAATGGGATATTTCCCTGAAAAAGGTACTTTGCCAGAAGATATCCCTGCTAATCCCGATCGTGTCTACAAAGATAAAGGCTGGATTAATTGGGGAGACTGGTTAGGGACAGGAAAACTTGCTACAAAATTCCGCAAATATAAGCCTTTTATAGAAGCTAGAAAATTTGTGCAAACGCTTGACCTTAACAGCGTATCAGAATGGTGGAGATACTGTAAAGGAGAGCTACCTGAAAAAGGCACACTTCCTATAGGCATTCCTGCTACTCCATGGAATACCTATAAAAACAAAGGCTGGATTAGTTTTGGGGATTGGTTGGGAACGGGATATGTTGCATCCCAGCAACGTCAATACCGATCCTTTATAGAAGCTAGAAAATTTGCTCGTAGTCTTAAGCTTAAAAATTCCTACGAATGGAGAAAATTTTGTAAAGGAGAGCTACCCGAGCAAGGAACGCTGCCTGATAATATTCCAGCAGTTCCATGGAATACCTATAAAAACAAAGGCTGGATTAGTTTTGGGGATTGGTTGGGAACGGGATATGTTGCATCCCAGCAACGTCAATACCGATCCTTTATAGAAGCTAGAAAATTTGCTCGTAGTCTTAAGCTAAAGAGCCGTACAGAGTGGGAAAAATACAAAAGGGGAAATTTCCCTGAAAAAGGTACTTTACCAGAAGATATCCCTGCACAACCCTCTCAATCTTATAAAGAGAAAGGATGGATTAGCTGGAATGATTGGTTAGGAACAGGTAGATTATCCTCTCAATACTTACACACAAAATATCGTTCTTTCCAAGAGGCAAGAAAGCTCGCCCAAAGCCTTGGACTAAAAAGTGGAGTTGAATGGAGGAAATTCTGTAAAGGAGAGTTACCGGAGAAAGGAGCACTGCCTAATGATATTCCTGCTAATCCCTGGAACACATATAAAAATCAAGGTTGGATTGGTTTAGGAGACTGGCTAGGCACAGGGAGAGTTGCTACTTTTCTTAGGAACTATCGTCCGTTCGAAGAAGCCCGTAAGTTTGTACACAGCCTTAAGTTAAAAAATCAAGCAGAATGGAGGAAATATTGTAAAGGGGGATTGCCCGAGAAAGGAGTATTACCAGAAGATATACCTTCGAATCCTGTGAATACTTATAAAGATAAAGGCTGGGTTAGCTTAGGGGATTGGTTAGGGACAGGTACAAGATCACCGTAATTCCCACGTTATAAGTTTCGATCATTTGAAGAGGCTCGCAGATTCACGAGGAAACTTAAATTGAAAAGCCAATTAAAATGGAAAAAATATTGCAGAGGAGAATTGCCCAAAAAGGGTTATAAGCCAACCAATATTCCTTCTAATCCTAGTCAAACCTACTGGAATTCCCCCAAAAAAATGGACACCCTAAAAAGTTTGAGTTGCATCTTGATAATACTCCAAAGGGCTTTTTTGATTCAAGGCCGAGTGTCTTCTCTGTCGATTGTAAAAGATTTCAATATATTCAAAGATAGCCCGACGGGCTTGATCTTTGCTGTGAAAAGTCATTAGGTGAACAAGTTCTTTCTTCAACGAGCTGAAGAACGACTCCATCATGGCATTATCAAAACAGTTCCCTTTATTACTCATGCTCTGATGAATATGCCACGCTTTTAATATCTTTTTCACTTTGTGACTGGCATATTGACTCCCACGATCAGAATGGAAAATGAGTCCTGGCTGAGGATTGCGCTCCTGTAGGGCTTTCGTCAGCGCATTGACCACAAGGGCTTTGCTGAGACAGTCATGGAGCGCCCAGCCGACGATCTGGCGGTTGTAAACATCCATGACTGCAGCCAAATACATCCAGCCTTCCCAGGTCCAGATGTAGGGTAAAGTAGGAGATGAACGCCGCGCTCCCTTACGAGAGTCGGTTTCCCATCTCCTCTCTCCAAACCGGACATGCACCTTTCGTTATGCATCCGGCTTTCCAGAAGTCATAGCAAAATCAGGATGTTTCATCCAACCCCTTCTGAACCTCAACACAGGAAGATACCCGGTAAGGAATTGCTCTTCCCTCCCGTCTTTCCAAACGCTACATCCGGGATGTTTGAGGCTCTTTTGGCGATTTGTCATGAGCTTGCGTCTGCTGGATTTCGGGTGTTTCTTTACCAGCCAGCGCCATAGGCGATCTCCTACGTACCAGTCCAAACTCGTGAATATCGCCTTTGCTCCCGTACAGAAACGGTAAAAATTTCCCCAGCCACGTAGGATTGGATTCAGATTCCGGAGTATTTCTGCCAGTGATTCTCTAGTTGTTGAGCGATTTGTAAGCTGTTTCACTCTGTAGCGTAGGTCTTTGCATTTTGTTTTTGGAATTTCCATTCGTGGTGTCCAACCGTAACGATCGTCCCATTTCAGTCGTACACGATGTCCTAGGAAATCAAATCCTTCTTTCAACGATGTAATCCTTGTTTTCTCCGGGGATAATGTCAACTTCATTGTCTCCTTCAGAAATATCTCCAATGCTTGTCTTTCCTGCATAGCACTCTCATAACTCCCTGATACCAGGATTATAAAATCATCTGCATATCGGATAGGGAAGAAAACAAGGCGGCCTGCTTTTCGATCAGTCATCCGAGCTTGTCTTGCTGCGGTAATGCCGTCACACTTCCTGTATTTGCGAGTTTTCTGTTGGTGGTTTACCCATCGTTCATATCTTTCCTCAATAGCACTGAGCGCAATATTAGCGAGTAGAGGCGAGATGATACCGCCTTGCGGTGTCCCGATATCTGTACGAATAAATTGATCTTCTGCAAGAACGCCTGCTTTCAGAAACTTTGTGATAAGTTGGTTCATTTTCCGGTCTGACACCCGACGCCTTATTCTGTTCATAAGGAAGTAATGGTCAATGTGATCAAAACAACCTTGAATATCTCCCTCAATAACCCATTGGTAAGGAACGGCATGTCTTTTCCCATCTTTAGCTTTAATACGTGGTCGCATCGCCATGCGGATGTGTTCCAACGCTCCATGGCAACCTCTACCAGGTCGAAATCCGTAAGAAACGTGCCAAAATTTAGCTTCGAAAATCGGCTCCAGAATCTGTTTTGCCGCGCATTGGATAACGCGGTCTTTAATAGTGGGAATGCCCAGAGGGCGGAACTCCCCTGGTTTGCCCGGCTTCGGTATCATCTTTCTCCGGGAAGGGCTGGGACAGTACTTTCCAGTGCGAAGTTCATCCCTTATTCCCTCCAGAAAGGTTGTGACCCCCGGTTTCCGGCAAATACTCGCCACTGTTCTCCCGTCAACTCCCGGCGTTCGTTTACCTTTATTATTGGCAACTATAGACCAGGCACACCGAAGATTTCGCAGGTCTATAACCCAGTTCCATAAATCCCGGTATGTTCCGACGGAGTTTTCCTGACTCCACCGATACAACTTCCTCTGAACGTTGAGTAGCCAGGCGCGATCCGCCTGATGATCCGAGTCCACGAATCCTTCCTCCGTCTTCAGAAATGCATCGACTTCCTGCCTCCCTTCGCCCTGTGTGCAGCTTTCCTGCACTCTGACTACTACGGAGGCTCCGCCCCTGCGATCACTCATCTCCGGTCTCCGCGGCTAGCCTGTCTCCGTAACAGACGAGTGATACAGGTTCCCATGTTCCGATTCCCAACCTGTGAGCCCGTAGGTGGCATGCTCTACCCCTGGCGACTCTGGATGTGGAGATAGAAGGAGTAGCCCCCCATCTGGCACGAATTTCGTACCTTCCAGTCCAGAACATAAAGCCAGACCGGATCTCGTCGCATCCATACCTAAGCATGGGTTGGGAGGTACCGGCTGGGAAAATGGTGCCTATTTGCACAAAGGAGCGGGCAACTTGGCCGCCGGCTAGTTAGTACCGGGAGAGTAACGGCGGCAGGCAAGGGTACCTGTAAGGACGCTAGTCTGTTCCTGGCATCCTCAACTTCAGTAATACCAGGGTCAGCATCCTTCCATAGTTCGAGGGATACGCAACCATCGCTTAGAAAATATCATGAGTGGTCCGAATTATTTGACGACGTACAGTTCAGTAACTAATTGGGGGAGTAAACATTTTAGGGTTTATTCTCAGCTATTATGAGAACACTGTCCATATCCACTCAAGATTATCAAGTGGAGCAATAGCTGGTTCTTCTGGTGAGATGTAGCCTTCAGTTCTGTCATAAGGTACACGAAGAAAACCTCGCGGATCCGGCCCAGGCGATTGATAAGCATCAAGACGACTATTTTCCTGACCGAGGGTAAGACCTACAATAACAGCGTCATTATTCGGCTTATTAGGATCATATATATTCAATTTCAATTCGCCATTATTTGAATTGCAGGTATAGCCCCAGACAACAACTTGATGATTATCTCCGATTTTGTGGATTGCGGCACGACTTGCCCGAATCAAGCATATTGTAGTAGGAATTCCACTGTTCAGTTTTGCTTTGACGGAAGGCCACTGATTTGATTGAGTGTAATGACCCAAACTATGCATGGGTTCGAGCAAAGCACCTTCATCTGGTCGAATCTGATAATCCAGAATTTTAGCTTTCCCGACACTGTCAACCGAATCCATCTGGCGATTGACTAGTTCTGAGAATAAAGAATCACCTCTACTTGGTTTTGTTGAAGTTTCCGGAATAGGATCGCCTCTAAAATATCGATCGAGAGCCGCAAAGCACATCCCTCCACACAGTCCCCAGCTATCGTCAGGCGTTAGCCAACTTGGTATGGAATACATTTCCTCCATTATTTCTTCTGCTGAGAAGCTGTTGTTGAAGTTGAATCCGTGGATACTAGGCTTGAATGCAGTTAATTTAGTTGCCATGGATAACCAAGTTTCAAGATCGGAGGAGTGTTGCTGATTTGAGATTATAGTATTCATCGGATGTCAAGATTTGAAACATTCCCCCCAGCCGTGTTTCAAGTTCGCTACGAATACCGTTTAATCGAACACGTGATCGCTTGAGAAAAGCGTCTTTCAGGGTGGCAATGACGGCCATGGAAACCGCTAGCTCTTCCCCTTTAGGATCAGTGTAAAGTACCCTGTACTCTTTAATGTTTGTGGATTCATCAATATCGCGACTAATACCTACTACACAATACGTTTTAAACTCAAGCCAGTAATTAGCCCAGATAGTGGGATCAAATCCACTAGTGGTATCAAGTCCAGCACTATAGCCCTTTTCATCAATTCGAAGGAAATCAATGTATCCTTCAGTTTCAACAGGATCGCCTATCTCAGGAGATTCGTATGTGGGAATGAACTCTCGGGGAATATCTGTTGTCCAAGGATAAGGTATTCCTGGTGGGGTTAAGTAAATACGTCTGGTATTTACACGAGGGTTTTTTTTCTTTGGCATCTTAATCTCCTTTATTAATTAGTATTCTAATTAGTTTTAAACCTTATTGTTGATATAATTTTATATAATCCATATTGTTGAATTAGTAAATGGATTATCCTTTGCCTATTTAGAATTTATGTCTCAAATAAGAAGTTGTCAAGCTATTGGCAAAAATATCCTTTTTTGCCCTTTTATTCCACCATATTTAATCCTTAAATGCTTCAAATAGATATTCCCCATATCAATTTTGTGAAAGAGAAAATTCTGGATTTTGTTGATGTGCAATCCAATCTTAGACTGTTGTTTTGCATAATGAAGCAGTTCCAAAGCATTTTTGGATTCAATATGTCACCATTTTTTTTGATATTCATCTTTTTTCTCTAAAAATCTAAGGATGTATGGGCAGCTCCTATGCTGTGGCACCTATGTTATCCTGTCCTATAGAAATAGAGCTTAGGTAGAGAGTGAAGGGTCTCCTCACCCTAAAACTAATATCAAAGTGATTACATTCTTCTCTTGGGAAATGTAATAAAAGGTAATAAGTAGCATCCTATATTTTCCCACATAAATATCTATTTATCGCCGGCAAGTATTTACAGCTAAGTGTTGACATTTTTCTTTACTGAGAAAGTGAATATAAATGACTATTATTATCCCCCCCGCTCCAGGTAATTTCCCCATATATGGGCTTATTTCTGTCAATAAATTTACAATCAATCGAGCCGTTACTTTTATGGTGTATTGTAGATGAGGATAGGAGTGTCTTTTATTTTGTCCCGGCGAGTTGAAATATCTAAGGAATTAGAGATTTTATTCGGCAAAGGATTTTGTCTAATGATTAGACAAGCTGATTTAATAAAGGGAGACCTGGGCTTATATTGGCAATTTCTCATAAACGGCTAATAACAGCATTCTCGTGTAAGAAGTATTGAATATAATACCAGCACACTAAATAATATCAATACATTCTTCTCATATTATTTCTAATATTGAAATCCACGCCTAATGCGTGTATTAAATAGTCAGGGGATATCTAAAACAAGATTTGGCCTTTATTGGAGGTAGAATGGCGTTTACGATGGTTTCTCCCACCAATAGTTACAATCTCCATTATCCTATGCATCTATTTTCTTTTGAAATAACTCGGTTTGATAAAAATTTTGATTCGAAGAAACCAGAATTTTTTTAATTTTCATAAATTTCTCCACCAAAGTGAGATTCATCTCATTTATCCATCGTCTATCTAGACGAGGCGCAATCTCAGGCCCAGCCGTCCTTTCCATTGTCGGGAAGCGAGAGAGTCCGAGAGGCCTTCCCCTCTTCCAGTCGCCTCATTTCAACGAAGCCAGGAAATCCAAGATAAGAAAGGCTCTTATCGTGTTGTCTATTCTCCCATATCTGAGATATTCGCCATGGATTATTTTATGTCGATTGAAAGTAAATGGTATATCCAAATCTGTTCCCCTATATGCCTTTTGGAAGAGTATATTAAGAAATATCTCATTTGCAAGAACATCCATGTCTTGATTAGTAGTACGCGACCTATACCATTTTTTCCAATCAACCTTCTGGCCCGTTGAATCCCTCCATATTTTTCCCTTCATATCAAACGATAATCCGTTATTTTCCATATATTCTTGCTGTATCCCATCTATTTGGGCAATCAACGTTGGCAAAACAAAATTGGAGGGATTACTTCCCTTGCTGGCATTTTTCAATCCATCAATACAGTCTCTGAAAATCTTCATCCTGGGCTTAAAAATGATATTTGACTTCCAGCCATTAACAAGGACCTCAAGCTCTTCGTAATCATTTGAGCAGAAGAAACTAACAAACATCCTGTTAATCTCACCTCTATGATTGCCCCTTTTCCTTCCAATTTTCACCACTTCGAAAACAAATGCTATTGGCATGGAAGGTGTAACGAACCATTTATATTTTTTCAGGATCTTAACCGCCTGCAGCTCAGAAATCTCGTATTGATCATAAAATTGTTTCCAAGAATCGCTAAATTTCTCAAATATATTTTTCTTTTGATCAAACCAATTTTCCCAGATTCCAATCTGTGGCTTTAAGGCCTTCTCTATAAAATCTGAAATGGTCTGAATCTGAAGAATCGCTGGTCTCATTTTCTCAATTAAAGAAAAGTGAGAATTTTCAATAAGTCGTGTTAATTGGGATGATTCCCTCACTAATCTTGAAAGAGGAGAGCTGGTTGATTGAAACTGTCCTATAATACCTGAATGATTTTCAAGGAAAGTCTTCAAAGGGCTTCTGACTGAAATGTATAACTTGTTTATTTTTTTTTGTTCCTCCTCAACACGTTTCTGAATCGCACTCCTGAAATTATGGAAAAATTCTTCATCGGTTGTTTTTCTGAAATATTTGAAGGTGTGTTTCTCGAAATTGATAAAATCCAGCACAATTTTCTTTAATTCACCTAAAGGAATTTTTTTAAATTCTGTATAAGCTATGTCAGGGATAACCAATTGATGATGAATCACTCTGGAAGCGAATTCCTCATCTTCCTTAACCTTGGCTAAGTTCTTTTCATAAAATTCAATGTCGCCAACTGAAATAGACTTTAGTTCAATGTTGCCAAGTGTTTCTGTTTTTGTTTTGGCATTCTTCCTAAATGTATTAATGACAAGCTTTGCTGACATTTTATCCTCTCAGTATAATTATAAACCTAGACAATGAAGTATCAAACCTAATTAAAAAAAAATACTAACTGGACTTCCCCCAAAAAAATGGACAAAGCTCACATTCTTCAGGTTCATATATTTCTGATTTATTCTGTACATTGTTCATTTTATTCCACCTGTCCTAAAATTCTAATTCTTAATTATTTCGTTGAGACCATAGTGTTTTAAAAGCAGATTGAGAACGCTTCTCTAGCATATCCCAATTAGCTTTCCAGTGTCCCTCATTTTTAGATACGACCAATTTTTCTGCTAGCCTTGGACCAGTTTCTTCAGCCAATTTTCTCAAACCCTCCCACATCCTTGTACAACTTCTACAATAAACTTCTACTATCTGTGAAGTCCGATCTATTTTGAAATCACAAATTTGTTTTTTACAATTTGGGCATAAGAACCCGTAGACATCAATTATTTCATCTAATTCTGATTCATCAAGCAATTCTAATCTTCTTACATGAGCACGAACATAATGATATCCGGGTGATACTGGATTACGTCTTTTGTGTGCTCGAACAATCGTAAAGTAACGATATTTGATTTTTCCCCAGATTCTTTCATGCCCCACCTCAGGTTCCAAAGCATGATGGAAGTCGCATAAAGTAATCAGATTACTTGGCGCATGTTCTCCTCCTTGCCTTATAGGTTTTTTGTGATGAATTTGAAGCTCAACTCGTGATGGGCATCCCGAAACCTGACATCTGTTATTATCACGTTCTAAAACGACTTTTCTTAAATAACCCCAAAATGGAGGATATCCTGGCCAGTGATTAAAAATTTTCAGAACAAGTAAATCATATCGGCTTAACTCAGCCTCTGGATCGTGAAAATGCCGTAATTCTGGTTGTTCAGGTTCAGGGTATTTTGATTCCCATCGCTTAATTTTGTTGTTATGGATTGCAATTGTTATCAAATATGAGAGCCCAAAAATCAACGTAATTAATAAATATTTAAAATTAACGAAAAGCAAAAGCACAGAAATCCAACCCAAGCCCGAGAAAAATTTTGATGCTTTTCGATAATAACATTTGTTAATAAGTAACTCTCTTGCAGTTCTCCATGCTTCCCTTGCTCTAATGTGCTCTCGGTAAAGCATCTCATACTTTTCAGGATAAGTTATTGTCGCAACCTTTTCAAAACATGATCTACATAAATATGATTTATCATTTAACAATAGGCCGGGGCCTTGAAATCCACTGCATATATAGCAAGGTTGTCCTAGTGCATCAACTTTGTTTTCATTAAAAGCTTCATTTACGTGAATAAATTTTTCAACATCAATTCTATTAAGGAAACGCTCTGGTTGAAATTGATAATGCCATGTTTCAACCATATGTTATTCCCCTCATGACTTCAAAATTATTACAAAATATTGATATCCCCCTTTCTGAAATATTAGAGATATTTTTATATAATTACCAAATAAAGAAGTCAACCCACATCTTCTAATGGCTTATAAAAATATATAAGCTATTTCTTTTTAAGTGCCATAATATTTGTCTTTTTCTGAAAAAGTCTCATCAGGCTCATTTTTTTAAACCGAAAATGAGCCCATTTCTAATATTTTTCATCTTTATTCTAACTTACAATTATCTTTCTCTGTTCAATTTTTATAAAAAAATGGAATTAATTAATAATAAGAATACTCCTTGTTTCTAATCTCTTTTTTTAGGATCATAATATTTGTTGCCTGCAGCTTTGCATAATTCAATGCATCTATCAATCCAACGACGATACCAATACCAAGTGCCCTGTATGTCTACTCCATATCCTTTAGCTGGATTCTTTCCATCTTCCTCTTTCCACATTTCTACATGTTCTGGGTTGATGCGAAAACCTAAAAAGCCAGCTTTTTGTACTTCAGCAACAACTTCAGTTGGCCTAAATTTTGGGCGTTCAACCTCTTTTTTTACCCAATAGGCCGTATCGATTTTTTCAGCAAGGTCAGATTTCGGATCTATAAACTCAACAACGTTATCTGCTTGACCTAGCCTATTAACTAACTTGCGGGTAAAAATCATGCGATAGGAATATCGCGGATCATTAAATTCTTCTTCAGACAATTTGCTGTCAAAATCAGTAATATATGCACGAAGTCTTACAGGGAGTTCCACCTCGGAGGTAGGTCCTAAAACTTGTTCTTCTGTAAGCTGTACAAACTGGATACTGTATGTAATTTGGTTGTCAATGCCGTATTTATCTCCGAATAACTTTTTAAGATAAAAATTATAATTCAAGGCACATGCTTGATATCGTCCACTCAGGTAATTATCAAGGATGTGAATCATTCGATGTTCAATTTCATTTCTGAGACCAATAAGAAATCTAAGATTATTAGATGTACATTTATCAATTGGAGATTTGCTCTCGTTCAGACATCTTTCAAGTTCCCAATATTTATAAGCACCTCGTTTTGTTCTATCAAAAACCTTTCTTTTAGGTCCTTGTCTAAAATATCTATATTCAATTTTTACAGACCGATAATATGCGTGGAGCAAATAAGTCCAAGCGATAACTATTAATACTATGTAAGTTTCTGATTTGAAGGTAACTTGTGGATCATTGAAAGTTCGAATAGCACATAAGGCTGCTTCTCTAGACTTAGCAATTAAATTTCTTCTTATAGAACTAATAGTCCGTTTTTTCTTTGCCATAGTAATTAGATTGTTGTCTAATCAACACTACTTTGCATACAAAATTTTTCCAATATTATCATTTTAAGAATGACGCTCGAAGTATTTATTAGCCATTATTAACCCTTATTGCTAAAAAAAGAATATCAAGGAATGCAGAGCAGTGTCAAATTCCTATAAGAAAAAATCTATAGAAGTATAGTGTGGATATGTCGATGCGGGACTCTACCCGCCTAGGGTCAAGGGGGGGGCTTAGGGTGATGGGGTTTTTGTGAGGAGAATTAAGGATAGTTTTTTATTCTTTAAAGACTTCGAGGATATTCATATATGTCTAATGCGATAGACGATTGTGTAGATGATACAGAAATAGACTTATCCCCAGTAACAAATAAGTAACAAAATCGATTGAATCGTACTGAAACTAAGGCATTGGTGCTGAAAACAAGCAAAGGTTAAAAAACATAATTTTAAGGGAAAAATGAAGAAATAAGGCTGGCAGCGCTACGGGGATTCGAACCCCGGTCTGATGGCTGAGAACCACCTGTCCTAGTCCCCTAGACGATAGCGCCACCTTGATGGGGAACAGCCAGAATACCAGATGTGCCCCTGGAATGTCAACGATTACTGACCCACACTGAGACACGGGGGCAAAACCCAACCATATTTGGGGACAGATCGGATGTATGATAAGATGGTTCTTCGCTATTTTGTGTGGGTGTAACCGGTTGAAAAGATATTTTAGGACTCA
>CAYPGQ010000112.1:0-13861 GCA_964410125.1 uncultured Eubacteriales bacterium
ATGGAGAGGATTATTATTATGATATTTTTGATGAAGAAGGCAAGTACATTGCCAATATTCCTCTTGGCTTCTTTCCCCGGACATGGAAAAACAACAAACTTTACACCATAGAAGAAGATGAAGACGGCTACCAATATATCAAGTGCTACAAAGTCACCTGGAAAATCTGACCTGCACCACACCCGGGAGCCAAAGAGCCGTGGGAAATCGATTAATCCCACATCTAAGACCTGAGTCTGTGAATTGACAGCAGAGCCTCATGATTCTAAACTGGAGGAAGGGTGAAATCCAGTGCATTGGGGTGGAACATGAAATCAAGGATTTTGTTTCTTTCTGTAATCTTGTTAAGTTTTTCAATAGTTCAAATCCATGGTTTAAGTCAGGATGTTAAATGGAAAGGTACAATTGAGGATGAAGATGGGATTAAAGTCATTAGAAATCCAAAAGAACCTCTTTATGGAGAAATAACTTTTGAATTAGAAGAAGATTTGAGCATCGGGAATGAAGAAGATGAGAGCTATATGTTTTATCAGGCACGTGATATTAAAGTAAATAGTCAAGGTGATATTTTTGTATTGGATGCCGGAAATCATAGAGTGCAAAAATTCGATAAAAATGGAACTTATATTCAGACGATTGGAAAAAAGGGACAGGGACCTGGAGAATTTGCGGATACTTATGAAATGTTTATTGATAATCAAAACATCCTGTATGTTTCTGGGATGAGGATGATTCATATATTTAACAATAAAGGAGAGTTCATAAGGAATGTAGCAATTCCAATTACTCAAATTAATTTTGCTGTTAATACAAATGGAAATTTTGTTTTAAGTGGTTTTATTACTTCGGAAAAAGGTCAAAATTATGGAGTTTTTATTACAGAGCCAGATGGAAAAATAATAAAAAATATTTCCGAGTTTCCAGGGATAAATATATTTCGAAGAGGAAAGAGCATGCTGTTCCTTTCCCATAAATATAGCCCGATGTTATGCTTATCTGCTGTTAATAACAAAGGAGTTATTTACGGATACAGTCCAGAATACAAGTTATATTTTTTAAACCAGAAAGAGGACATTGATTTAGTGGTCAGAAAAGATGAGTCCTATCATGCCATCAGCCGTGGAGAAAAAGATGAAATCATAAATAAACGCCATGAAAGCACAAGCGGAAGGAAAATGCCTAAAGATATTATTGAAGAAGCTGCAAATTTTTCAAAATATCGGCCATTTTATAACAAAATCTTATCTGACGATAAAGGTAGAATATATGTAAAAAAAGCAAAATCAGTTCTCGAAGAGAGCAAAGAGATTGAGTTTGATATTTTCAGTAGTGATGGATACTATTTATACAAGATAAGCTTACCTGTATCACCAAGTGTCATAAAAAACGGCTACTTATATTTTGTTTCTGCTTCGGAAGAAACAGGTGTAGTAAGAATTAAAAGATTCAAAATCAAAAACTGGAACCAACTAAAAACAGGAATCAACTGACCCACCCCACACGGAAGCAGAAGAGCCGTGAAGTACCCCCCTACTCAAATTTAATTGAATATTTAACCGCTCTAAAATAATCCTCTGCTTCCTCTATAACGTAATAATATCCTGCCCTATCAAAATATCCCCCATCACTGAAATTTTCTGTGTTTTGATGTATTAAGTAATGTCCGCTTGGATTAAAGATATCTACATATGAAAATTTTTTAAAGGTAGAATTGATTAGCTCTTGGATTTTTTCAAAAGAGTCAAGTTTGCTTGGGATATCGAATGCAATCACTCGACAAAAAATATATCCCTTAGCTGAGATATCAACTCCTGAAATAAAAAAATTTGTGATTTCAGCGTCTGGAGGAACATCAGTAGAGGCAGTAATATGGGGAGGTTGAGCATATTGAGTTTGAGTTAGTATTTTCTCCAGCAACTCTCCTTCATTGTTATATATATATACTGTGTATGGATAGGTAAGGACTAATAAAATCTTGTCATCTTCAGTAACGCCTATATTTCCACAGCCATTGATATGAGGCTCTATTCTTTTTATCTCGTACTCAATGATATCTCGGAAAGAGATAAGATGCTCTCCTTGAGAATTATATTTATGAATTAATTTTCCTTTATATTGGCTGTAAATATAGATGCAGTCTTCTGAGTCAAGGACACCAGCGTAAGGCCTTAATGTTGAATTAAAAGACCCCAATAAATTTCCCTTAGAATCATATTTGGTTATTCGGGTATTCCCTATATCAAAAACTAAAATGTTTCCCTTACTGTCCAGTTCAATATCCTCACAATTCGCGATTTCCCCTGGCCCTTGGCCTCTGCTCCCTATACTCAAAAGAAAATCCCCTTTTTTATCGAACTTTTGGACCCTGTTATTTCCTGAATCCATAACATAAATATTGCCATCATTGTCAGCAATCACATCCATAGGTTTGTGAAATATATAATTCTCATCTCCTTCTGAGATTCCGATAGATAATTCTTCTTTGAAGATTACTCTTCTGGCCTTTTTACTTGTTTCCCAGAGTCCTTTATCATAATTCTTTACAACTTTAACATCATTTTCGAATTCAATTTTCCCTTTCCATTCATCTTTCCTAGAACAGTTCATAAGTAAAGAAAGCATTACTGATAAGTATATAATTAATCTATTTTTTCCCATTTTTATACCCTCCATAAAAATAAACGAATTTGACATTATTTTAGTTCATTGAATTTTGCATAAAGAGCTTTTAATACACAGGCGAGGTTGAGCCGAAACCCTCCAAAAATAGCACCTCAGTTGTTATTAGCAAGTTGTAAAAGTCTATTAAACCGGCTGAGTCAGCAAAATGGGAGTAGCCTTTGAATGTTTCTCTCTTTTATCTTCTTAATTTCAATATTTTTAAAACTTCCTTCGTGAAAGCCTTCAAATCAGACACCTCTTCAGGCCGCAATACAAACTTGTTAACTCCCAATTTGAACTCGACTTTATTAGCGTTTGCCAGTTTCAGAAATTCCTTCCACTCCATTTTGAACGGAATATATTCAGAAACGCCGGCAGGGAGTTCATCCCACGACAACCGGCGGACTATGCCCTCGTGGACCGCCTTACTTAAAATTTTCACTGACTCTCCATCAGCAAAAAATAAAAGGTCATGATACTTCAGATACTTCCAGTACCCACTAGATGATACGAATATACCCTCAACTATTGGATTCTGTAACAGGTATTTCCCTTTAAATTTAATAGAGACCATTAGACAAGGTTGCTCCCATGAGTTCCTTTTACGAAATTCTTCGGCGGAATTACTTTGGATGATAGACTGTCTTGTAAAGGGGTCATATTCTCTGTGTGCCTGAGTATAGACAAAAACAGAGACGGAGAAAATCAGCGCACTGAGGATTACTAATTTTCTCATAATTTTCACCTCTTTCGTAAATTTATTATGCCCTGCTAGGGACGTTATTTCAATATCTTCTTCGAGAAGAAAAAAGCGGGCTGATGTCAGCAAAAGGGGGTTGTTGATGGGAATTAAGGGGGATTCCCTGACACTGAAATTATTATACCACAAGGGATCGTTTTCTGCGCAAGGAATCCCTTTTGTTGTTTAGCCCAGAAGTCTGCAATGAGGGATGAATAACAATTAGGTTGACATGGATTGCTTGGTAAGATTTAATTGTAACAACTTGAGGGATTATTACATTGAGGAAAAAGGAGGGACTATGAAAAAATTTCTAATGATTGTTCCTTTGGTCATTATGCTGTGTTTTACTTTTGGCTGCCAGCAGGGTGAAGAGGTAGCTGAAGAAGCCGTAGCCGAAGTGGGAGCATTGACCGATGAGGATGTAGCGGCCATCAAAGCAAGCACTGAGGCATATGTCCAAGCTAGAATATCCAGTGATTGGGCAGCTCTTATAGCGTTTTATACTGAGGATGCTATCGTAATGCCCCCGGACGCTCCTATTGCTCAAGGGAGAGATGCGATTCAGGCATGGTTTGAAGCTTCTCCGCCAGCCACAGAGGGAAATTTAACTGCCGAAGAGATTGATGGACGAGGCGATATTGCCTACGTACGAGGCACAGGTTCTTTTGTGATTCAACCAGAGGGTGCACTTGAGCCAATACGATGGACTGGCAAATACATAGAGATACGGCGAAAACAGGAAGATGGCTTATGGCTCATCGCGATAGACATCTGGAACTCAGACCTGCCGCTTCCTCCTCCACTAAAAAAGGAGTAACACACAGAATCTGGACGTTACAGATTACTTCTTGTTTTCTCATCATCAGCCGTAATTAGGCGGATCTAAGCAAATCTGGTGACAAGCGGATAAGTCTACATAGAACGCTTGACTGGCAGTCAAGAGGTCGCGAGTTCGAGTCTCGTCGGCCCCGCCATCTGTTACCCCTGGTTTTTCCTGAGAAAACTGCATGATTTCCGACGCTTTCCGTTTTAGCAGCCGTACGTAAATGTAGGCGATTTTAAGCATTTCTGGTGACAAACCGGTGACAAATGGGGAGAGGTCTATTTGTACTTCTTCTTGCTTTCAATCATGTCCTAGTTTAGAATCATTCTATGGTGATACGAGGGGGTATTACATGGATCTATCAGGCATTGCAGATCCATATGTTTGATATGCAATGGTGCATTAAAGCTAATCATAACCACGCACAGAGATCACAAATACATGTATTAGCTGACAGAAAGGGAAAAGGAGTGACAAGAGGTCTATATTATGGATGACGAACAAAGACAAGAGCTAATACGGCTACTCAAATCAGGCGAAGACATATCACCTGAATGGGCACACGTGATGTTTCCACCTGAAAAGCGCGAATATGAATTAGTGTACCATAGCAAAATGCGTAAAGAGGATATCCTGGCGGACACACTTGCTGTTCCGCTCCAACCAGTCCGCACTTTTGGCAGGCACAGCGACAGTTGGCGCAACATGTTAATATTCGGCGATAACGCACAAGTTATGAAGACTCTTTTAGAGATGAAGAAGATGAACAAGCTACAAAGCGAAGATGGAACACTTGGAATCCCATTAATCTATATAGATCCGCCTTTCGCAACGAAGCAAGACTTCAGAGGCTCTGAAGACCAGAAAGCATATCAGGACAAAATTGCTGGAGCCCAGTTTATAGAATTCCTCCGGAGGCGACTTGTTTTTCTGCGTGAACTCTTGAGTGAAAATGGCAGTATTTACATTCAGTTAGATTATAAGAAGAGTCATTATATTAAGACAATCCTCGACGAGATATTTGGCGAGCAACATTTTCGTTCTGAAATTGTATGGAAGCGAACCGACGCACATAACGATACAAAAGGAATAGGCAAGATTCATGATACAATTTTTCACTATTCCCGTAGTGCGAATCTATCATGGAATCCAATTTTTATCCCGCTCAGCGATAAGACCGCTGATACATGGTACAAGCACATTGAAGATAAGACCGGCCGTCGCTATAACAAAGCAGATCTTACAGCACGAGGTGTTAGGAGAGGTGAGACAGGACAACCGTGGATGGGCATAAACCCGACAGAAAAGGGAAATCATTGGCGTTATCCACCTTCGAAATTAGATAAACTTCATGCAGAGGGTCGCATTGTTTTCTCTAGATCTGGAATGCCATACTTAAAGAGATACTTGGATGAATCGAAGGGGACAACACTTCAGGACATTTGGATGGATATTGATATGGTGAGGGGCTTTGGGAACGAATCCATCGCCTATCCTACACAGAAACCTGAGGCACTTCTTGAGCGCATTATTTTGTCTTCCTCAAAGCCTGGGGATATCATCCTTGATGCATTTGCTGGCTCCGGAACCACCTTGGCTGTTAGCGAAAAACTCAATCGTCGATGGATTGGTATCGATTGTGGCAAACTTGCTATCTACACAATACAAAAACGTATGATCAACTTGCGTTCCGAAATCGGAAATAAAGGGGCAAAATTAGAAGCTAAACCGTTCACCCTCTATAATGCAGGTCTCTATGATTTTTCAAAACTGAAAGATCTTCCTTGGAAAGATTGGCGATTTTTTGCACTCAAGTTGTTTCAATGCCGTGACGACAAACATAAGATCGGTGGAATTGAGTTTGATGGTTATCGCCAAGGTGCAAGCGTTCTAGTTTTCAATCACCTGGCGGCCAAACATAAGAATGCTCGAATTACTGAAGATACAATTCAAGAGATTCATGATGCAGTGGGTTCACGAGTTGGAAGCAAAGTTTTCATTATCGCCCCCGCACTGACTTTTGAGTTTCAACAAGATTATGTCGACTTAGAGAAAGTGCGATACTATGCATTGCGGATTCCATATTCGATCATTAATGAATTACATAGGCATGAGTTTTTGTCATTAAAGCAACCTTCTGACGAAATGGATGTTAACGACACTGTAGAAGCAGTCGGATTTGACTTCATTCGCACTCCGGAGTTGAAAGTGAAAATTGGAGTTGAGCAGAACAAAGATGGTTTGTTCGAGAACGGTTTCATCAAAATTGAGAAGTTCATAAGTGACGCCGTTGTCAGAGAGCCCATAAAGAAAAGGGGTGATCTAGAAACGCTTTCAATGGTTATGCTTGACCTCGACTATGACGAGGATCTCAAAATCTTTGATCTAGACGCGGTTCATTATGTAGGAGAAATTGAGAAGGAAAAGTGGAAGGTACGGTTTCCATTAGATCAGCTTGGGGAGAAAATGATGGTTGTCTTTTTAGATATCTACGGAAATGAAGCAAGGATTTTGTTGGCCTCTTCACAATTCAAGACTAAAATCGACAACCAATCCGCATCGAGCACAAACGTGAAGAAAAAGAGGAAATGAGCAAAACTCGAGGAGACAGACAGAGGTTCAAGAACGAAGATCTTGTTTTAAGAGTCTCGACTAATATCGATCCCACGATTTGGAACGAGGCAAAATATGAGCCTTTCATCGATGAGCTTTGTGAAAATCGTGAGTATCAGAAAGATGCGATCCGAGTAGTAATGCGTTACCTTGCAGGACGCAAGTATCAGAGCCTGCGCGAACTAGCAAAGGAGAATTTTGACGATAACGACGAATTGTTGCGGCGTTATGGATCATGGTTAGGAATGGAAAGGCATTTGCAGCTGCCAGATCAATTGGCATGTTCAATTGATATGGCGACCGGCACTGGAAAGAGCTATGTGATTTATGGCCTGGCGGCCATTTTGTTGGCAGAGGGAATTGTTGATCGGATTTTAGTACTTTGTCCGTCGAACACGATTGAAGATGGATTAATGACTAAGTTCCGGGAATTGGCGGGCAATTCTGATTTAAGGGATCTTCTTCCTCCAGAGGGGATAATACGGACACCAAAGATTATCAATGCATCGGAAACCATTGTAGACGGTTCGATCTGTGTAGAGAATTACCATGCTATTCTTAAGCATGTAAAATCATCCATTCGGGATAGCCTAGTTGGCCATGGAGCACGTGTTGCTGTCTTTAGCGATGAAGCTCATCATGTCTCAAACGAGTCCGGAACCAATGTAAAAAAGTGGAAAGAATTCCTACTAAATCCTGAATATGGCTTCAGATTCTTGGTCGGTGTGTCTGGGACTTGTTATGTAGGCGATGAATATTTCGCTGACGTTGTTGCCAGGTATTCGTTGCGTCAGGCGATCGAAGAACGTTTTGTTAAGAAAGTAGAATATGTTGCCGAAATGCCTCAAACTGAAAATCCAGACGAGAAATGGCAGTTGATACACAATCGTCATCAGGATTGGAAGAAGCGCCTTAAAAAGCAGAACATAAGACCTCTCACAATCATAGTCACTAAGGATATCAAAACATGCAGACTTGTTGCCGAGGAACTTCAGGCGTTTTTGCAGGATTGGGAGAAGATTTCGACTCAAGATGCTAATAAAAAGGTTCTTCCCGTAAGTTCAGCAGCTGATCACCAGCTGAACGTTGCAAGGCTCAAGACAGTTGACAATCCCAACAGCAAGATTGAGTGGATTGTTTCAGTTTCGATGCTCAGCGAAGGCTGGGACGTCAAAAATGTTTTTCAAATCGTCCCACATGAAGAACGAGCGTTTAACAGCAAACTACTTATTGCACAAGTTTTAGGGCGGGGTTTACGTCGTCCCGATGGATGGCATGGAGCGGATCCCCTGGTCACGGTTTTCAATCACGACGCTTGGGCTGGTAGAATTCGACATCTTGTAAGCGAGATTCTTGAAATGGAAAACCGCCTTGCCTCAACGGTCATTATGGAATCTCCATATCATTTTGACCTATATCATCTTGATTACACACGTGAGACCGATACAAGCCATTTTACGAAAAAAGGCGAGTACCACTTGCTTAAGAATGGCTATGTAGATTTACCATCACAAGTTGAAATAGAGGACGTTACAATTGACTTTGAGAAGGCTATCACTGGCGATCACACCAAGTTTAAGACAAAGCTTCGGCATAAAACCCATTCTATAGATGAAGTAGCTGAGGAGATGTATAGACGTCTTCAATCTATTGACGAAGAGACAAAAGATGAACCTGATCCAAAGGATCGAACACACTACATTAAAAGATTCCCACGTGAACGTTGTATTGAAATTGTAAAAGAATCAGCAAAGCGAGCTAAAATCAAATCAGGTAGAATTACTGAGGAAAATCGTCAGAAGATATTACAATCTCTTGGACCATTGCATAGAAAGACTGCGAAGCGTGTTGTTTACAAACTTAGTCCCCAATCCCTTCGAAAAGTCAACACAAAAGAGCGGTCTGTTATAAGTGTAAGCGCCTCAGAACTGAGGCGCGGCGACAAAACTGTCTTTTTCACTCCTGATTGTGAGAGCACAATTCCAGAGGAACAGAAAGATTTTTTCAAAATGGTCAAGGATCCAGATGGTGATTATAGGGCAGGAAGTGAAACTATATCAAATTCAAACGACTACAGAACTCCATATAATATCGCGATTGCAGATTCAGTGCCAGAACGGAAGTTCATACGGTTACTCTGCGAACGAGAAAATGTTTTAGCGATTGATTGCTGGCTCAAAAGTTCACCACAACGTTTCTATGCAATTGAATATGCTTGGAAAAAAGGCGAACATCCAAAACGTGGTGAATTCAGTCCAGACTTCTTCATCAAAAAAGGAAAATCTATCTATGTAGTTGAAATAAAAGACGACGGCGAAATTGTTGAACCTTCACCTGAGAATAAAAAGAAGTATGAATATGCAAAGGCCCATTTTGAAAGATTAAACAAATGGTTAAAGAAAGACAGTATTGAGGTTGATTATCAACTCAATTTTCTAACTCCAAAAGCTTATAATCTCTTTTTCCAGCTGTTAAGGAATGATCAGGCAAAAGGATTTCGCTCAGAATTAGACATAATCCTTTCTAAAACCAATGGATAATCAAAAAGATGATTTGGTTGTCTTTAAGCAGACTTAAGCTATTTCAATTAATATTGATCTCATATTAGATGCGGTTGGACGCGGGAAGAACAAGAAGTGTCATTTTGGGAAAGAGGCTTGCTCGTATGAAGGATATCGATTGAGATAAGCAAAAAGGAGGATATCATGACTTTAGGCAAACTCCAACATGTTGATCTAAGACAACAATGGTCTGATGAAGCAAAAGATTTTACACCTTGGCTATCTAGCAAGGAAGGGCTCGCCCTCCTCGGAGAGACTCTTGCTATGGAGCTTGAACTCGAAGATATAGAGGTCTACGTCGGAAATTATCGTGCAGACGTTGTCGCTAAAGATACTCTCAGCAATGAATATGTGGTAATAGAAAATCAGTTAAGCTCTACAGATCATGATCATGTAGGAAAGCTTGTAACCTATGCCGCTTCTTTCGAAGCAAAATCCATAGTTTGGATTGCTCAAAGGATCAGAGAAGAGCATAGACAGGCAATCGATTGGCTAAACGAAATTACTGTCAAAGATGTGGACTTCTTTGGTATTGAGATTGAACTTTTACAAATTGGTGATTCACCCTTTGCTCCAAATCTTAAAATCGTCAGTAAACCGAATGAATGGACTCGCTCCATCCGAAGTCAAAGACAATCTTTTACAAAAGGGGATACACTTAAGCTTGAATATTGGACGGAATTCACCAGCTTCATATCAGATCATAAGGTTGATATAAAAATACGTAAGCCGCAGGCACAACATTGGTATGATGTTACATTAGGAAAATCTTGGGCTCATTTTGTCTTGACTTTAAGAACTAACCATAAAGATATCGGATGTGAATTATACATGGGAGATGAAAATGCAAAAGAACTCTTTCACTTCTTGATAGAGGATAAAGAAGCCATTGAATCTGTTGTGAGCAGTGATCTTGAATGGAATGAACTGCCGGAGGGTAAGGCAAGCAGAATAGTTCAAAGAGCAAAAATCGATCCGGTTATTAATGAGAACTGGGATCAATGCTTTCATTGGTATGTCAAATCAGTTGCTAAGTTCAGAGAAGCATTTATCCCTAGAATCAAAAAGTTCCAGCCCTAAATTTGAGGCGGATGGAAACCGGAAGCGCCTGGCCCCGACTTCCCGGTGATGAAATGACGGCTCTTCGCCGGAAAAACGCCTCACTCTATATAACGATTCTCATTTCTAGATTTTCTCATAATTAATTTCACTATTTGATCCTTATAAGAATATCCCTGCAGTAGGTCGAAGTCATATGATGAATGCCGGCTGTGTCAGCAAAAGGGGGGTTGATGATGGGATCTCTCTCCAGCCGGCACGAGAGAGCTGCAGTTATTATACTACAAATTCCTATTGTGTTGGGTGAAAGTGGTTCTTATTCTGTGTGAACACAAGGGGAAAGAGTAAAGATAGACACCTAAACGCCGACGCAGAGATTTTCAGTCTCTCGTCAAAAATGGGATTATATGGGGTAAATGGCGATTATTCTCTCGCCCGTGTGACTGCGATTGTGTCCATTGAGTTATAAATTCTTTTTCTCTCATTCACTGTTATCATCTAAATTTAATTGCAGTGGACAATGTGGCCTTCCAATACGAAGAGGAGGAGTTCCTATACGATTATTGAAGTTTTGAATGAGTGTGTCATCAAAAGTGTCCACTATTTCCACGGCTACCTGTAATGCAGAAGCTAAATGAGGAGCATCTCTATAGGGGACGCCATAATTCCATACTAAGTCTTGAGCCACATTTGCTATTTCTCGATCGAGTGTAACAAGTAAAATATAATCATTTTCAAAAAACGCCCTCACTCTTTCAGAGTCTTCTTGAGGGATTGGATTGTTGCGATTAAGGAATAATACTTCAACCATAGTGAATGCAGAAGTGAAAATTTTAATATCCCCGTTTTCGGCCGCGCTAATTACTCCGCGGCACTCTTCAACTTTATCCTCTTCTTCTTTTAACCAACCCAGAAAGCAAGATGAATCCCAATATCTTCTAGTATTACTCAATTGATATCTTTAAGTATACCTAATACATCTTTGGCTGCGGGGATTTCATGTTTTTCTCGAAATATACGCAGTTTTTCAACATGAATAATACTAGGTATACCCCCCTTTTTGTATTTAATAAGACCAAAAACATATATACGCTTCCCAAAAGCACCAAGCACTTTTTCGATTATATCTTCTTTGAATATACACTTTATGGGATAGTCATTAATAAATTCATATAAATTAAAATGATATCCACCTCTTGAGGAAATGACTTCTAATCTACCTTCAAATGAACCAAATTCTTCTCTACGTATTTGTAATAATGCATCTATTTGAGGAATCACTTTTGTTGTAACTTCATTTTGATTTCCATTTGTAAAAATATTGATTTTATTTATTCCTGCTTTTTGAGGCGTGATTGTAGTGGCCAGCTCTCTCAAATAATTTAAGGCTTCATCTGTGTAATACTTTGGCCTTTTCCCTTCTGTCGTGATTATGTTTATTCCACTTTCAATTTTCTTAATTACGTTTGGAATTATTGGAATGTCTTCTTTTCGCGGTTCTGGCGCTAGATTTAGCAATATACTTCCTTTATCAACATCTACATTCCATCGAAATGGCTTTCTTTTTTCAGTCATCTGAGAAGAAACGTCATTAACGAAATTAAAGAAATTCTCAATTGCCTTCTTAAAAGTATAGGTAGAAATTCGTTCTCCCTTAATTTCTAGAGTTAATCCTGGCATCTTGATCATGTCAATTATCCCTATTTTCGGATCATTCTCTCTAATAGGCCTTGATAGGTAGGTCTTTTCTCCCCCACATTTTGTATGAGAATTTCCACTCCTTTTTCCATCTTTTATTTTATGATAATTAAATATAAAGTCAAATTCATTATTTTTCAATACTCTTTTCAGGTGATTCTAAGGGTGATTTTTCGTGTTTTCCCCCAAGCTTAATGAGTCTGCGGGGCGGGGGAGGAATCGAACCTCCCCACACTCCTCCCATATATTAACGGTGCTTTTTCTGATTGTAAGTGTCTTCTCCCCTGATTTTGGAAACATGCCTCCAGACCGCCCCAGGAGTGTTGTCCCCGCCGTCAGGCACATCAAAATGATAGTGCTCATGTTTTTTACCTCCAGCTTTTGTAAATGTCAAGGACTTTTCCCACTTGTTTGGTAAGGACTTTTCCCACCGCTTTGGTAAGCAGTTTTCCCATTTTTCAGCGAGTCGAAAATGATCATTCCTCCTTGTTTTGATTTTGTATTCTGTAAGATTTTCCATCCAGAGTAAAAACTCTGGCGTGGTGTAATAACCTGTCGAGCAGCGCTGTGGTCATCACACTGTCGCCCATCATTTCTGCCCAGGCGTCGAAGCTTTTGTTGGACGAGACGATCAGAGATGCTTTTTCATAGGTTTCACTAATCAGGTTGAAAAAGAGGTTAGCCTCACGTTTCTCGATCGGGGTGTAGCCGATCTCATCAATGACAATCAGGTCTGACTTCATGATGCGTTTGATCCTGTATTCTGAGGTTTTCTGGATATCGGCTGTCTTGAGAAGCTTTATGAGATTTGTGATCCTCTCAAAGCAGACTTTATATCCTTTCTCCACAGCGTTTACTCCTAAGGCTATGGATAAATGTGTTTTCCCGATACCGGGGGGACCGAAGAACAGCACGTTCTCCTGGTTGTCTATCCAGCGGCAGTCAAGGAGATTGACGACTTCTGATTTTCCTATCCCCTTGACTCTACCAAAGTCAAAATGGTCGATATTCTTAATCACAGGAAAATGAGCACCCACCATGTTGCGTTCAACCCGGCGTTTAACTCGATAAGATATTTCAGAGGTAAAAACTGTATTTAGGAGTGTAATGTAGGAGTGCTTCCTGATCTCTGCGTCATTTATCACCTCATCAAGGCTGTTGGCTGCGCCCCTTAAATTCAGGGTCTTTAACAAGCTCAGCGTCTGTTCATAGGCTTTCATTGGTCCCTCTGCTGCTCGATGATTTTTTTGTAAACCGACAAGTCCCTGGCCGTAACACTTAAAGGTTTATGACCTCCTTGATAATCCAGGCTCAGAGTTGGGATTTCCAGATCCTCTCTCTCATGTTCCCGCTTAAAATAAGCATAAGTATCATTCAGGTTGGCAAAACTCGGAGTGTTATTTTCTAAACAGTATTCCAGGGCTCTGTTTAGGATGAAAATATCGATATCCTTGATCTCAAAGTATCTCTTTGCTTCCACGCATTGGTCCCGGATATATCTGGGAAAAGCCTGGAAGTTCCTTGCAATGAATCGCTTCCAGTTCTCGTCTTTGAACATGTGGATCACATGGTCTTTTAATTCCTGGAGCATTTTCTCATTTTCCCGTCTATACTCTCTCTTGGAGATGACTTTCCCCGGAATGAGTGAGAGGTCATATTCAACGATCTCTTCTCCTGTGTAGATATCGAAAACAAACACTTTAT
>CAYPGQ010000113.1:0-13829 GCA_964410125.1 uncultured Eubacteriales bacterium
TAAAAGTCTGACCCCGAAATACATGGAAACATCAAGCTTTATTTTTCCCATACTATCGAGTATATTATAGTTTCGGAGTCAAAATCATGAATAAATCAGTAATCTCAGGAACTGGCCGGTACATTCCTCCAAAGATCATCACAAATTTCGACCTTGAAAAGAAAATGAACACTTCGGATGAATGGATTCAACAGCGCTCTGGAATTAAAGAGAGACACTATGCTGAGCCTGGCATTGGAAGTTCTGATCTTGCCTATGAAGCCGCATTGAAAGCCATCGATGATGCCCAAATCGACAAATCTGAAATTGACTTTATCATCGCGGCTACCCTTTCTCCAGACCACTACTTTCCTGGTATCGGTGTTCTTGTTCAGGCAAAACTTGGGCTTGAGAACATCGGGGCTCTTGATGTCAGGAACCAATGCAGCGGCTTTATCTACGCTATCTCGGTAGCAGATCAATTCGTAAGGACTGGAACATACAAAAAAATCCTCCTCGTTGCGGCAGAAAAACAGTCGTCCAACCTGGATTATTCCGATGACGGAAGAGATCTGGCAGTGCTCTTTGGGGACGGAGCGGCCGCTGTGATTATCGAACCTGGCAACTCCAATGAAGATCGAGGCATCCTTTCCACCCACCTTTTTTCAGATGGAAATTATATCGAGGATTTGTGGATGCAAAGGCCGAGCTGCAGGGATCATCCGGTCTTTGCTGAGAATATGGTAGCCGACAATCAATTTTTTCCCCGCATGAGCGGTCGAAACGTTTTTAAAAATGCTGTGGTAAGAATGCCAGAGGCTGTGCACGCCGCCTTAGATCAAAACAATATGACTATCGAAGATGTGGATCACCTGATCCCCCATCAAGCAAACGACAGGATCAGCCTGATGGTAGCAAGGAATTTAAAAATACCTGTCGAAAAAGTCATCAGAAATATCCACAAATACGGAAACACAACGGCCGCCTCTATCCCAATTGCATTGGATGAAGCAATTGAAGCGGGGAGGATTAAAAGGGGCGATCTAGTCATGTTGACAGCATTCGGATCAGGATACACATGGGCCTCTGCGGCAATCAGATGGTAACCATGAGGATTAACATAGATATGTTGCTTTAAAGGAATATTTTATGGTAGGATTGCACTTCATATTTTCAACCAAAACTCACATATAGATGAAAACAATAACACTCGCATACAGGAGGCCCCAATGAAGAAATTCATCACCTCAGTCTTCATCATCATCTTCGTCCTGTTTAACACAGGTCTGCTTCTGTCCCAACAAAATGAAGAGGATGGAAAATTTCAAAAACTAATGGAAGAATTTTTGGACGCCATTTGGAAGTTCCAACCTACAGCTGGCACAATGGTCGGCTTCCACAAGTATGACAACAAATTGGAAAATTTCACGGAAAGAAACCTTGAAAAACAAATGACAGAACTGGACAAGTTCAACCAGGATCTCGTAACCAAAGTGGACAGGACCAAAATGAGCCCTGAGTTCCAGATCGATCACGAAATCCTGATGGATGCCCTCGATCTTGAAAAACTGAAACATGAACAGCTAATCCCTTGGGAATATGATCCCATTTTTTATAACTCCATATTCATCAATTGCGTGAAACCTTTATTGGAAAAAGACTATGCACCTTTGGAAACAAGGGCCAAAAATGCAATAGAAAGGCTCAAGGACCTGCCCAAGTTCATCAAACAGGCCAAAGAAAGTTTGAAGATGCCCACACAAATTTCCACGGAAGTAGCTATCAAACAGTTTCCTGCTATTTTCGAGATTTATCGAACCGAACTTCCCACAATAATCTCCGAAGTCCCCGAGCAACAGAGAGCTAAACTTCTCGCCGAGCTGGGAAAAGTCATTCCGGCAATGGAAGATTACCAAAACTATCTAAGCAATGAACTTCTGCCCAAATCCACTGGAAATATCCGGTTGGGAGAAGCCCATGCCCGGCTCTTGCGATTGACTCTCCAGAATAATATTCCTGTCCAGGAGCTCGCAGAGCGAGCGACCGCCGACATCAACAACATCACAAAAGTTGAGATGTCAATGGTTTGCCTTCCTTTGTACAGATTGATGTATCCTGAAGTGGACATGCAGCAACAAATGGCTCAGAGGGGGGAAGACGGAGCAAGAAGGATATTCATTCAAGGCGTTCTGGAAAAAACCAAAGAAAAGCATATGTCCAAGGATGAATTTATGGACAGGCTCAGATCATCGGTCGAGGAAATCAAAAGTTTTCTTTTGGAAAAACAGCTCGTCGATCTACCCGATAATAATTTAGATATCAAACCTATGCCTGAAGCCTATCAGGGGCTCACGTGGACTAGGCTCGTCTCCCCTGGTGCTTATGAGACTTCAAGTGATTACACCTACCAGATCACTCCAATCCCCGATGATTGGAGTGCAGATAAAACTACATCCTTCCTCAAGGAATACAACGACTACCTGCTCCCCTTTTATGCCGTCCGAAAAATCTATCCTGGAACATTTGTTCCGTCATTCAACACAAATCAAAATTCCTCCTTATTGAGAAAGCTCTATCCCAGTATGCCGCTTTTAAAAGGCTGGCCTGTCCTCTTCGAAGAGATGTTGATATTCGAGGGATTTGGAAACTATGACCTCAATCTCCGTCTCAACCAGCTCAAGATGCAGCTCAGAGTTATCACAGATTTTATCGCGGAAATCCAGATTCATGAAAGCAACTGGACCAAAGAGGATGCCATAAACTATATGGTCAGGGTGGGATTCCAAACCGAAGCCGAAGCGGAAAGAAAATGGAACCGCATCCTGCTTCTTCCCGGAGATGCCACATACGCCTATGTGGGAATGCAAGAAATTCTGGACATGAAGAAAGAATACAAGCAGCTTAAAGGTGATTCGTTCAGCGAAAAAGAATTCATGTCCAAACTCCTCAGCTATGGAGCACTGCCTCTCAGGCATCTGAAAAAGAAGATATTAGAACAGTAACCGGCTTAAGGTTGAAATTTGTCGACTCTCACGCTCATATAAATGCGGAAGAATTCCAAGATGATCGCGACCAAGTTATAGCAAGGGCATTCCACGAGGATATCCAAGCCATCCTTTGTCCAGCTGAGCTCACAGAACCCAAAAATTTCCAGGTGGCTCAAGATCTGATCGAAAAGCACGCAAATATTTTTGTTGCCGCCGGGGTACATCCCCACAATGCCAAGGATTTTCATCCGGAAATGGCATCAACACTAAAACGCTTGGCATCCGAAAAAAAAATACGTGCTGTTGGAGAAATCGGGCTCGATTTTCACTACAATTATTCCTCACCCGAAAAACAAATGAAAGCTTTCCGCAACCAATTGAATATCGCTCAGGATTTGGATCTTCCTGTCGTGATTCACAGTCGCAATGCTGCCGATGAGATCGCCACAGCCATCGAGGAAGAAAATTTTGCCAAAGGCGGAGTGCTCCACTGCTTCACCGAAAACTGGGAATTTGCCGAGATGATGCTGGATCAAAATTTTTTGATTTCCTTTTCAGGAATTCTGACCTACCCTAATGCTCAGTCAATCAGGGATGTAGCAAAAAAACTCCCGCTTGAGAAAACGTTGATCGAAACCGATTCGCCCTATCTTGTTCCGGCCCCGTATAGAGGACGAATCAAAAGGAATGAACCTGTGTACGTGAAAGAAGTTGCGAAAACGCTGGCTGATATTCAAAAAGTCGATATTGGAGAAATCGCTCGGGTAACTTCGCGGAACTTTTCTACTCTTTTTCCGATTGAATTATAAAGAACGAGATGTTAATATAGGGCAGCGATAAACGAGCTAAATATGAAGGATTTAGTCAAAAAACTGGACAAATCCCAAGTCAAAAAAATTCCTGGCATCCGTGATCTGTCTCGTGATATCCAAAAGGAATTGGATGCGGTTGAAGAAGAGCTTAATGAATTCACAAAATCTCCGAACAAGATCGTTTCAGAAATTAGCTCCTATCTTTTCAAGAATGCAGGAAAAAGAATAAGGCCAGCTCTTCTTATCCTCTGCTCTAAACTCTGTGGATACTCAGGGGATGAACACATCACCATGTCCAGTTTCGTCGAAACCATTCACACAGCCAGCCTCCTCCACGACGATATCATCGATAACTCCAATACAAGAAGAGGGCAAGAATCCGTTCATACCAAATGGGGCCCCAATATCACTGTCCTCTTGGGTGACTATCTGTATATCAAAACGATCGGCAACTCCCTCCAAAGCCGACACAGACAGATTGTTCAGATCCTTACAGATGTATCATCCAAAATGATCGGAGGCGAGCTGAATGAATATTATGTCAGCTGGAACCTGGATATCGACGAACATAACTATCTGGACATCATCAATAAGAAAACAGCCTCATTGTTCTCAGCTTCCTGTCAAATAGGGGGGATCTTGGGCAACGCTCAGGACAAGGAAGAAAATATCCTGGCAGATTTTGGAACAAACCTTGGGATGACATTCCAAATCATCGACGATCTGCTGGATTATACAGGAGACGAAAACACGATGGGGAAGCCTGTTCTTTCTGATTTGCGGGAAGGTCGAATTACCCTTCCATTGATCTACACTCTCCAAAATGATAGAAAGGAAAAGCAGAGCCGCATCTTGGATCTATTGAAAAAGAAAAAGCTAGACAATTCATCTCTCGAGGAAATCCTATACACAGTGCAATCCAACGGAGCCCTGGATTACACCTATAGAAAAGCCGAAGAATTTTCGGTCAATTCCAAGGAAATCCTCCAACAGTTACCCCCATCTGTCCACCGGGACGCTCTATCACTATTCCCTGATTATATCCTATACAGAAATAAATAGCCTGAACTATTCATAAAAAATGCCGATGCCTTTTTTATGAATAATCCAGGATAAGGATTATGACAGAAATCGAAGTCAAAATCAGAATAGACAACCCAGAAGAAATAACAGATAAGATTGTTGCTTTGGGAGCCGAATTGGCTAAAGACCGCCACTGGGAAGAAAACACTCTTTATGATTTTCCTTCTCAGTCTCTTTATAACCAAAAACACGCTCTAAGACTCCGGACAGAAAACAAAAAAACGTATCTGACCTTTAAAGGCCCTCCTCAAAAATCGAGAAAGTTCAAAATTCGCGAAGAATATGAAACCGAAGTGAAAAATGGAAAACAGATGAAAAAAATCTTGAAAAAGTTGGGATTCATCCCCACATTTCAATATAAAAAATATAGAACAACCTATCGCTTGAAAAAATGTAAAATATGCTTGGATGAAACATCTATCGGAAATTACTTAGAACTGGAAGGAGAACAAAGTCAAATTGTCAGAGCTGCAACGTCTTTGGGTTTTTTAAAAAAGGAATTCATCAAGACGGATTATGTCCAGTTGATAAAGAATGAGAGTAGGGGCTAAGCTTTTTTGCCCTTTTTTGGTCTCTTATCTTTTGAGCTTTTCTTTTTTGGTTTTTCCACGGCTTTCGGTGTTATTTCTTCCCCGACAAATATTTCTTTATCGGAATCTGAAACATCTTCTATTTCTCCATTTATTTCCTTTACGATCTCATAATCCACAAGTCCCTGTTTCACCTCTTTCTGGGCAATACGGATAAGATTTTTTGATCTGGATTTGATATGTGGCTTCGCGCCACCCAGCAATTGCTTCGCTCGCATCGCTGCTATTATCACATACCTGAATTTGCTATCAATACCTCCGTAGTTTTTCAACTGGCAAGTTCTCCTCGGCTAAAATAATTCGCCAACAAAATAGACCTATATAAACAAGTAAAATAACAGAATTCGCTCTGTAATTCAATAAATATATTTTTTTAAATCTTTTGTTTAAATTCAACTTTTTTATATGCTAAAATGAGAATTCATCAAAATCGCGAGGCTACGATACATTAATTAACGTCTAGGTAAGATGTACCAAATTAATACAACGACAAATGAACCGCTTTTATCCATACACCGGGGCAAAGAAAAAACCATATGGGCAATAGGAGGAGGAAAGGGAGGTACCGGAAAAAGTTTTGTATCAGCCAGCCTTGCCATTCAATTGGCTAATCTGGAAAAAGATGTAACCCTGATCGATGCAGATCTAGGAGGCCCTAATCTCCATACTTTCCTCGGTATGAAAGAATCAAACTTGGACTTGGGTGATTTTGTGACGAACAAAGTTCCCAACCTAAAGGATACAGTGATTCTAACTCCGTTTGCAGGGTTAAAACTCATAAAAGGAACCGAAAATGTTCTTTTCATGGCTAACCTGAATTATTACAAAAAACTGAAGCTGGTCCGACATATCAAGACATTCGATGCCAAAAGAGTGATCGTGGATATCGGAACAGGGGCATCCTATAACTGTATCGATTTTTTCCTCCTTTCTAATCCTGGGATTCTTGTCGTGAATCCCGAACCCACTTCCATAGAGAACGCCTACTATTTTCTTAAATCCTGTATCATCAGAATCCTAAAGATTTTTACAGAATATTATGGCATCGAGGATCTGGTAAACAAAATAGCGAGCCACATCAAAGACAATTCTAAATCCTTATACACATTCTTAAACGAGATCATATCTTACGATAAGCACTATACCCATATCTTGTTCAAGGCGCTAAAAAAATTCAATCCCTGTCTTATTATCAACAACGCAAGGAGTGAGAGGGATTTTTTGTTGGGACAGTCTATCGTGGATGTGGTCAAGAAATATCTCGTCGTGGATATAACTTTTTTGGGAGCCATCCCTCACGATGAGAGAATACATGTCAGCTTAAAAAAGATGACCCCCTATATGAGCACATATCCAGATTCAGAAGTTGCCACGTCCATTCGTTCTATTGTGGAGAAGTTGGTTTATAAATAAAGTCATTATCACATCCGACATCGTATCTGGATCAATAAGAAAAAATGGCGCTGCCTGATATAAATAAATTTAAAAATTTGATATTATGGAATATAACCTGGATTATTCACGGACCGAGGTTGCTGCAGATGCGAGGCGTGACTCATGCAGCTGTGATTGTCCACCGCAAATGGGTCACAACGAAGCATCCACCCCACCCCACCCAGCAATATTGGTTCGCCCGAAGGGTAAAAAATGCCGATTGGTATAAAAAAATTCTTCTTGAAAAGTTCTTTCAGCAATGTCAGGATAAGTTCCTGATATTGCTGAAGCAAAAAAGGCATCGGCATTTTTATGAATAGTTCAGGATGAATAATTCAGGGTTATTATGAAAATAAAGAACGTCTTGGAGATGGATTACTACGAGCTCTTGAATGTCAACAGAAATGCATCTCTTCAAGAAATCGAGAGAGCCTATGAGCTCTGCAAAATCACCTATCAAATCGATTCTATCGCTCATTACAGCCTACTCTCTGAAGAAGACAGAAAACACGTTTTGGATCGCATAGAAAAGGCTTATGCGACACTCAGGAATACAAACAGAAGAAAAACCTATGACTTCGAGATGTATGAAAACAAAAAGGATTACAAGGAGAGGGCCTTTTTCCGGAAGACAATGGAGAAGATTTTGATCGAGGACACGACAGAAAAAACAAGTATTTGGAGAAGAATAAAATCTCTTTTTTTCTCGCCCAGAAAGAGATAAGATTCAGTTTACAATCTCATACACATATTGACCATTTTGCAAGCACGCTTGGCTATAACGTCCAATCATCCCTGGAGGCATCTTTCCCGGGCCTGTGACCTCGCAGAGAGTATATCTCACTCCGTTTACGACCAATCCCTCACCGGAAAAGGATGGGATGGCCAATCCCACAAAAAAATGATTGGGGATGGTTATCAACAGAATCGGATACTTTTTAAAATTGGTCCAAAAGGATGCAAAGGTCACTCCCTTTGAATCGCAATCACCAAAATTGTCTGCTAGAACCCTAGGAGGAACCCAAAAGGAAAGAATGGTTTTCCCTCTCTCTTGAAGAGGAGGAATGTAATATCGGACATCTTGGATAAAGGAGAGTAACAGACCTAAAAATTGGTGAAGGGAAAAATTACTATATTTTTTTTGCATTATTTCGAAAATGGGTCTGATTCTGTCTTTATTCCTCATAACACAAAACCCATGATTCACCCCTATCTTTCCGTCAAAAACGCGGATGCCGCGACTCTCAAAAAACCGCGCTTTCTCCTCTTTTTGTTCTTTTTCCACTTGCTTGAGATATTTTTCCTGCTCCTTGGCTAACTTGACTTTTATCTTGTCGAACTCCCGTTTGACCTTCTTGTGGAGGGAAGGAGGAACAGAGAGCTTCAGGTTAAAGCTTTTTGTCGTGATTTTTTCGATAAGTATATATTCAGGATATTTGCTCTTCTGGATCAGTCTATGCACAAATTCCCTTAGGTCCTCAATCATCTTCTCTCTCGATAGTTCCATACTATCTTCCATGTGTTTTCTCAGGTCTGCTGGGAAATAGCCAAACTCTTTTTCTGCCTCATTCAGCAGGTTTTTCGAAAGAGGAAAGGACAAATTATGAGAATGCCCGGTAAAACCAGCCCATTCATAGCTGAGATAATAATTTTTTTGGTCTTCCTGCCTATCAAAAATGGGCAAGACCTGAGAGACATTTTTTTCAATCCCTTGATGGGAAACAACAAAAACTTCTGAATCTTGAAGGCTTACGGCAAACCAGGAGAGTAGGATAAGACCTATGATGAGAAACAGAATTGTAATAATCGAAAAAATTTCTATTCTTTTTTGAATAATCAAAGTTTATATTATTTAAGGGGAATGGAGCCGACCTCGGGAAACGGGATAAGAGCTCGCACAAGTCCCGACACTCCCGCACTCATCAACATGCAAATCCCAACGATGAATAGAGCCATCAGCACTGCCACCGCTAGATTATTGTCCTGTATTTCCCGATAAGTATCTATGTTGGGAGTTAATCTGTTAAACAACCAAAAGCTGAAAAGAATACAGAGTATGGCCAATATCCCGGCAAGCAAAACATAGCCGAAGCCATACAACAGCACTTCCGCAAAACTTCCCACGTCTTTTTCCTGGCCAAGAATAAAAAGCTGAATAACCGCCATCACGGGATATATGGCTTGTTTGACCACGAGGGCCTCTCCGATGAAAATACTACCCAACACTATGCCGACTGATATGTTTTTTTTCTTGAGCTGTTTCTCTTCATCGATGCGTCGAGTCAAAACGAGTATAATGCGATAGCTGCCAAAGATCAGGATAAAGCTGATCAAAACAGATACCAAAAACTCCAGCAGGCCGAAAATTAATTGCTGACCACTCATTTTCGCTCAATTCTTGATGACGATGTCATCATCCGTATGAAAGGTCTTATCCTTTCCTGCAGAGATCAATCGATAGCTCGAGTCTGATATCCTTTCGTACTTTATTTTGTTTCCCCAGGAATCCGTGTCTAGATAAACCGAACGGCTAAACGTTTGCATTTCCTTCAAATCTTTGGGAACATTGCCGTTCTGTGCGATAAATAGATCGATCGCTCTTTCCAGCGATGTAAGATTCGTACGGGTGGTCTTTTCTTTGACTTCAGCAAAAGCATCTACCTGTTCTTTCAATGGAGATTTCCCTCCACGTTTCACCACAAAAAGGAAAAAAGCCACAATCACGGCTAAAAGAAAAATGACCAAAAATCCCTTTATTTTCATTTTGTTTCTCCTTTACTTAACTCCATAACTCTTCCTCTCCAACTTGAATTATTTTCCAATCGATGTTGCTGCTGCTGCGAGCAAGTGGACAATATTTTGGCATTTTTTATAAATAATTCAAGATCATTATATAATTGAGGGGTCACATATAACAAGACAGGAAATGAATTACTTACTGTCGCTTCTGGCCTACAGTGATTTCTAAGGTGATTGCCTGTATTTGTTAGGTCGGGGAAATTGGAATGACTATTTGGTCGAAACTTTTTTGATTTTGCGGTCGACTTCGGCAAATTCAAAAAGGTGAGAAACAAAATCTTCCGCTCCCAGTTGATCAGCAATGTCCTTCAGTTCTTCAGATGTCAATTGAGACGCCATCAAGATGATTGGGATGGATTTCGTGCTCTGTGTATTCTTCAAAATCTTAAAAATGGAAACACCCCAGTCTTCTATCAAATCGATATCCAGAAGGATCACATCGGGAGCGATTTTCCGCACATGGTTCACATTGAACATTCGGGGAGGCTTGGATATCACAAAATAACTATATTTCTTCATATAAGAGGCCATTAAAGTCACCAGAGCAGGATCGTCATTGATGATCAATATCTTTTTTTCTACTTTTTCTTCATGCGATTTGTACAGAAGGATATGCTTGAGAAGTTCTTTAAAATCATAAGGCTTTTTTATGAATACACAGATTCCGTCCTGTTTGCAGGCCTCTACAAACTCGGACGAACCCATCGCTGTTACGGCAAAAATGGGAATATCCTTTGTCTTTGGGTCATTTTTCAATCGGATGGTCGCTTCAAGTCCATGCATACCTGGCAAAACCATGTCCATCAGAATCAAGTCCGGAAACTGCTGATGGGCAAGTTTGATTCCCTCCTCCCCTGTGTTTGCCACGATAACATGGTAGTTTTTCGCCTTCAATCGAAATTGGAGAATGGCAATAGCGACGGGATCGTCCTCGATAACCAATATCTTCGTTGTTTTTTTGCCTGACATCTCTTTAACCGGTACTTCGCCTTTTTTTTCTACACCCAGAATATGCAATGAATCCTCCGAGGCGTCAATCGCCCTTTGAGATGAATCAAGGGGTGATTTTTATCTTCCTAACTTGTTACCCTGGATAATTCATAAATTACCCAGGTTACTCTGAATTATTCATGGCTAAAATCAAGGGACACGTTACCGATTTCGGAAAATCGGTACATGTCCCTGATTTCAATGCATTAGCATTAAACCCCGAAAAAAATAGTCATGTTTATGAATAATTCAGGTTAAAGGATTTGTGTGTGCAAAAAAAGGCGTTGTTGGATGGTGTGACCGAAGCCATTCGCGATTCGCTGGGCGTTCCCCTGACATCGATCCGGATTTGGATCCAGGAATTTTCGCCTAAGGATTTTATGGTTGCTGGCGAGCTCTACGCAGACAGAAAAAAATAAGAAAAAAAACATGACCCGTGAAGGACTCGAACCTTCAACCTACAGATTAAGAGTCTGTTGCTCTACTTTTTTTCATCGTTCCTAATTAACAGAAAAGAAAGGACTTTGGAGCTGTGCGGTACTCTCCCCTTTTTCTCGTGTCACTGTGGTGTAACAGATCGGCCTTGATTCGAGCAAATCAACGGCTTTCCTTTTGGCCTGGACGTTGGTGTGGACATAACGCATTGTCGTAGTAATGTCAGCGTGCCCAAGAAGTTCTTTGACAGTTTGGATATCCACACCGGAGCGAATCCAACGGCTTGCTGCACTGTGCCTATAATCATGGATTCTAATCCCACTTAGACCTGATCGTTTGAGAGCACCTGCGAAAGCCTTTTTCATGCTGGTGATCGGTCTTCCAGTCCTAGGATTGTAGAACAGATACTCACTCTGAGTATTTCTGTTCCTGATCCTCACAAGCTCTTGGAACAGCCCTTCGTTGATAGGGATTTGCCTCACACGTCCGCTTTTGGTCTTCTCGACAGTTATCATCCGATCCGGAAGGTCGGCCTGTTTCCAGGTCAGCCTGTAAATCTCCCCTGCACGCATACCCGTATTCAATGCGATGATCAAAAACGATCTGAGCTGTGGATAGCTGTTCTTCAGTATCGTAGCTTCTTCTTCCTCTGAAATCACTCGTGTTTTTTCTCTGTCCTCTTCGGAAAACTTTTTGATCTTTACGGGATTGTCTTCAAGGTAGCCTTCCTCGATCGCCACATTCATCATCCGCTTCACAAGGCTGATGTACCTATTCAGTGTTGCTGGTAAATTTCCGATTTTCTGCCGTGATTTGATGAAGCGTTGGAAGGCTGAGGGTACGATCTGTCGGAGCTCTGTGTCTTTGAAAAACACTATGAGCGGCTTCATCATGTACTCTACCTCCTTCCAGGATTTGTTAAAGCTCGAATAGTCCCTTTGGTATACCTTTGACCAACTCCTAAATGTGATCTTCTTCTTTTGGGTTTTGCGCTCTGCATAAAACTCGTTGAAGACAGCAGCTTTTAGGGCGTCCTCCGCCATCTCCCAGCTTGAAGCCTGTTTTACCAGCTTTTGGATTCTCTTCCCCCGCTTATTACGGTAGTCGATGTAGTAGCGTGAAATTCCCTCCGATGTGATTCTGACGTATACGGAACCGTAGCCATAGTTCCGGCGAGATCGCGATGATCTCGCCACTTCAATACCTCCTTTCGCTTTATCAATATCTACTGGAGGTATTTTTGTCAAAGCATTTTGCAATATTTTTTCTGAAAGAACTTGTATACTTTGATCCTGATCAGTCCATCTATCAAGTGCTTCCTCCTGGATCCGGATTCCAAAAGTCTTATGTATATGAGGCAGGCCCCTTTTACAAAGGCGATATACAGTACTTGTAGAGATCTTCAGTTGAGCAGCTACTTCCTTAACTGTGAGGAGTGAATTATTCATATGTTCAAATTTTCTATGTACAGGTTGCAATCTTTTTTAATATCTCAAACAGCTGAATCATGTTCTCCATTCAAAACCCTTTATCTAGAAAGTCACTAACCCCAAAAAAGCCCCCGTAAGTTGTTGATTCTAAATACCCCAAATGTGACATTTTTGGCATCATGAATGGTTTTGTATGGATCTGTCATTTTTTGTAATAAATTTCGCTTAAATCGTCTCTAGAGTAAATTAGCTCTAAGGCTTTTTGATTTAACGGAAAGCTCCCATTTTCCATCCTGACGTACTGCCTGAGCGAAATCTCTAGCATGTTAGCCATAAGTCGTTGCGTATGGCCACATGATTTTCTGTATTTCTTTAAAGTTAGGTGAGGCTTTTTCCCTTTGCTCAAAAAAGCCCTTACTTTTTGATGAAGATCTTGTGTGTTTGTAAAATCTGTTTTTAATATACTCTCTAACTTTGAAACTAAAGAAACCCTGTATTGAGTAGTTAATCCGTTAAGCCTAATCCCTCTAGGTTTTTGATCACAAAGTTCTTTATAAAGATTTTCTACAAGTAAAAGTTCTTTTTCCTTGTCTTTAAACTCCATCAGATCTCTTTCATAATGTCGTTTAAAATATCGTTTGTTTCCCGAATCGTTTCAGATATAAAAGAGATGGAGCGGTCCAGTTTGTCGAAATGGTTTGAAGGTTTAGTGGCCTTCTCAGATTGATCGCCTTTTACGGGGGGCTTTGCACCAATAAGCCTTATCTTGATGTCATGTGCCTTGTTGTGCGCTTCGAAGGAAAGGCTACTCAGATTTGCCAAAGAATCAAAAACCCCCTTGATTCTTGTTTGGTTTTCTGTAGTTGGCCTGTCATCATATTTTTCGTCCATAATTACCTCCGGATTAGTTTGATTTTTTCTATCTTCACGTTGGCCGACTCGGGATATTCCTTCTGATTTTTTCCCTGAGATATTGGCCTTGGCGAAGCATCTTTTTCTTTTTAATATTCATCCAACATCCTCCTTAATTGATTTACATTATCGGAGAGCAAGCCGATTTTAAACTTGCTTTGGTTATTATCCTCAGCCAGCTTCAAAAGGGATTCTTTCTCTTTTAACTCTCTCTTTATCTCTTCCCTCTCTCTCTTCTTCTTCTCTCCCACAAGGACTAAGAGTCCACTATCATCTTGCTCTTTCCCGCTAGGCTTTCTCTTCCTCCCTAAGTGAGTCTCTTCTTGTTTATCATTGTCTACATTGTTAGTTGTTCCCATTTGTTTCCCACTTGTTTCC
>CAYPGQ010000114.1:0-13659 GCA_964410125.1 uncultured Eubacteriales bacterium
TCGAAGAGGATTCCTGCCGGGAAATATCCGATATTGGGCACGTCCGAATATACCAGACAGATCGGCTGGGCATACCGTTGATTGAAACCGTCACCTATCCAGATTTTGCCAATCCTGATGAGGTACGCGAAGGAGCAGAATACATCCGTTTTTTAAACCGCAGCACAGGAAAAGTAGCGACAGGCATTGGGTCGGGCCGTGAAGATGTCAACGTAAGCTGCCACGGGGGAAGCCGTGTCGAAATCAAAGGGGTATCCCATAACAAATGGATTCCCGAGCTCACTCATAACGAAGCATTCCGGCAGTGGGCCTTACTTCGTATCCGAGATTCACTTAAGAAAAAGGTCAAAAACCCGAAGAATGGGAGAATTATTTGGAAAGAGATCGACTCGGCAGAATTCGACTTTTCTTATCCCCCTCTGGTCTCTGCTATCCAGAATAACCTTAAAGTCGTGGCCATTAACCTTCCTGAAATAAAAGGCATCCTCTCCCATTTCACCCAGCCAGGTAAAATGTTTGCCGACGAATTGAGCGGTCGATTAAAAGTCATAGCATGTATCGAACCGCCTAATATGACGCATTCCGAGGAGATGGAGGGGACACTGGGTAAGGACAATTGGCAAAAGGTCAGAGCTTTGCTCAAGGCTGAAGACAACGATTCTCAAATCATCCTTTGGGGCCCAGAGGAGGACATTCCCACGGCCCTGGAGACAGTAGAGGAAAGATGCCGATTGGCCTTTGAGGGCGTTCCGCGGGAAAGCAGGAAATCCTTCGAAGACGGCACCACGATCTTCGAGCGGGTGCTTCCGGGACCCGACCGTATGTACCCGGATACCGATTCAGCCCCTATTCCGCTCGATGATGTCCATGTCGATTCTATAAAAAAGCGGCTTCCCGTAGATATCAGCACTCGATACTCCCAGATGCAGAAATGGGGGATTCCTTCCGATACCTTTTCTTATCTTTTGCGAAACAATCTACTCCCTCTATTGGAAAAAATCATCGATGAACTAGAAATTGACTCCAGATTCGCCGGCACACTGTTGGGACATACACTCAAACACATCGAAGGACAGCTTTCCCCTTTAACGCATTTTTCCTATGAAAGAGTTTTTGAACTTCTGAAATTCCTCAAAGGAAAAAAGATCGATATAGCCTTGGCAAAAACGGTGTTGCCTGAAATCTATCGCTACCCTCGGATGGATTTCGAATCAGTGTTGACCACCTTAACATTCAAAAATGTTGCAGAAGACGAGATCCTAGAAAAAGCGTCCTATCTGATAAAGATCGCTGATCAATCTGGTATATCCAGAAACGAGGGAGCACGAGTCCGCTGGGCTATGGGCCAGCTTAATAAAATCGCCTTGGGCAATATATCCATGAACCGACTCGAAAAGTTCGTGGAGGAGACCATAAACCACAAAACTCCGACAAAAAGAGCCGAACAATGAGCGAAGATATTTTTCAAGGATACAAAGGCCAGGCACTCAAAGTACTCAAGAAATTTAATGCTCGAGTTTGGGGAAAATTTGAAATCGACACCACCCGCGGGTTATTTGAAGGTACTATTCTGCCCCGTTCTGAAAATGATGACGATAAGCACATCGTTTTGAAAATCGCCTCAGGATATAATATCGGCATCAACATCGACACCATCAAAAATTTAAAAGAGCTTGGCTATAAAAAAGCCAAGTACAAAATCCCGGAAAAAGAATTCCCCTATTCGGATAACATGCCCAACGTAAAACTCTTCGGCACAGGCGGAACCATCGCTTCGCGTCTTGATTACCGAACGGGCGCCGTGATCCCGGCCTTCTCTCCAGGAGAACTCTATGGAGCAGTTCCAGAACTAGCCGACATCTGTAATCTGACCACAGAAAAACTGTTTGGCGTATTTAGCGAGAACATGGGACCAGAGCAATACAAAACATTGGCGAAAGCCATCGGAAAAGAAATTGAAAAAGGCATCGATGGAATCATCATCGGCCATGGAACCGATACCTTGCATCACACGGCGGCGGCCATGACATATATGGTTCAGGATCAGCCTGTCCCGATTGTTTTGGTCGGCTCTCAACGCTCCTCCGACCGGCCGAGCTCGGATGCGGCCTTAAACTTGATGCACGCAACCTACGCCGCAGGCCATTCCGACATCGCCGAGACCACGGTTTGCATGTTCGGACCTACATCAGACGAATACGCATTTCTTCATCGCGGAACTCGAGTAAGAAAAATGCACAGCTCTTACCGCTCTGCCTTTCGCACCATAGGAGACATTCCTCTAGCAAAAGTCACACGCGACAGTGTGGAATTGTTTAAAAACCAGTACAATGCCCGGAGGAAAGATAGGGAAGTCAAAATCCTGCCCTATTTCGAAGAGATGGTTTCCATTGTCTACTACTACCCGAACATGCGTCCCGATATCATTCATTCCCTAGTCGATAACGGATATAGAGGTATTGTCATTGCCGGTACCGGGCTGGGTCATGTCAATAAGCCTTTGTATCCAGCGCTCAAAAGGGCAGCTGACGAAGGTGTTGCCGTTTATATGACTGTGCAGACTCTATGGGGATATGTGCATATGTATGTCTATGAAACCGGCCGCGATATGATGGATTTGGGAGTAATACCAGCGGAGAATATGCTGCCTGAAGTGGCTTATATTAAACTGGGATGGGCCTTGGGACAGACGGATGACCTGGAGGAAGTCAAAAAGATCATGATCACCCCAATCAACGATGATATCACGGGACGAGAATCCTATAACGGGTATTTAATTTACCAGGGGGGCGTTCCCGAAGTTGAAGAATTTATAAAAAAATTCCGCAAATGAAATGAGGGACGGATTCCTATAGCCGTCTAGTGATCCAAATAAGAAAGGGATTTTTGTTCTGAAATGCGGCATTGATTCTTGCCACTCTGTTTGGCCAGATAAAGCATCGAGTCCGCTTGAATGATGAGATCTGCCTTGTTCAAGGCTTCTTCGGGAAAAATGGCAATGCCCATGCTCACCGTGGGATTTCCCATCTCTATCGACTCATCGTGGAAAAACTCATGGGACGTGAGAGCCTCATGGATTCTTTTTGCAATAATGATGGCATTCTCTCTGTGGACATAGGGCAAAACCACGGCAAACTCTTCTCCTCCATAACGAGCGGCAAAATCCACCTCTCGGATACTGTTTCTCACCACCTGTCCCATCTCTCTCAAAATGGCATCTCCGGCCGAATGTCCCAAAGTGTCGTTATAACTTTTAAAGTTATCCACATCGATCATGATCAAACTCACAGGGAATCCCTGCTCAAGAGCCCGTTTCAGTTCATACCCTAAAAATTCCTGGAAATATCCATGGTTATAAAGACCCGTGAGCCAATCCAGCTGAGATCTGCCCAAAGCCTCATGATAATGAGTTCGAAGGCTGTCCAGATGGACTTTTTTTTCTAAGAGTGTTTTTACCCGCGCTTTAAGTTCTCGCCCGATGATAGGTTTTACCAAAAAATCATCTACACCTAGCTCAATCCCTTTTATCTTGCTCTCGAGATCATCAAGACAAGTCACAATTACCACCTGGATGTCTTTGTAATCTTTCTTCAAACGGCGGCATATTTCAAAACCATTCATATCAGGGAGAAGAATATCCAGGAGAATCAAATCAATTTCCTTCTGACGGACAGTGGAAAACACATCTTTGCCGCTTTTGACCGTAGTCAGTTGAAAAGTTTCGTCCTCCAAAGCATTTTCGATGATTTTGGCATCCACCACCGTATCCTCTACGAGTAGGATCTGCGGCATTTCTTCTACTTTTATCTCGACTTCTTCCCGCTCTTTAGGCATGACTCCAAAACTTTTTCCAGAAAGTGTCCGAATCGTTAGTTGATCCCGGTATTCCTTGAGCCGAAGCATGGAACTGACACGAGCCAGAAGCTCTGTGGCATGGACGGGCTTGCTGAGGAGTTCCTCGGCTCCCTCCTCCAATCCCTTGACTTTGCTTTCAGACTTATCCAAGGATGTGATGATAATAATCGGAACATCCTTTGTTCTATTGTCCTTTTTGATTTTCCGGGTTACCTCAAACCCATCGATACCGGGCATCATGATATCCAACAAGATCAAATCAGGAGGTTGATCGAATGCGGAATCCAACGCTTCCTCTCCGTTATTCGCTTTGACAATGTTATATCTGTCGGCTGGAAGCATAGATTCCAGTATCTTTAGGCTTGTGGGATCATCATCTACAATCAGGATATTTTTCTTATACGTGCTAAAATTCATGGTGACTGTCCTAAATCAAGTGCTCGCGATCATTAAAGGCTTTTGGCCTAAAATCTATATAACAGTCTATCTAATTTGATAGGGATGTAAATCACCCTTTTGTGTGATTTAAACGGTGATATTTTCACCCTTAATATCACCGAGAACGATGAGATTATTGCAGTTTTTCTCCACAATGAGGGCAGACCTTCCAATCCTTTTCTATGGGTTTGTGACACTTCGGACAATCGGAATGCAACCGGGTTCCACAATTGGGACAGAAGACATAAGTGGGAGATAAAGGTAATTGACAGTTTGGACAAGTTTGAGAGGCCGGCTGCACTGTTGAGACCTCTCTGTCCGTAGACCCGTTGCTCGATCGCACGATCAGATAGATCAAAAGACCTATCAAGTTGCCGATAAACACGAGCAAGGCCCACAATACCCCGTTCATTCCGCGGCGTTCGGCATCTTTGTACACCCAGACGATCACAAAAATCCAGATTACGAGAAGAATAAGAGATATGATCGAATAGGAATTAACATTGAAGAACCCATAGGGACCAAAATCTATACGACCGACTTTTGGAATTTTCAATACTTGCCATGCATGAGGAAAAATACCGAAGGGAGCGAAAATAAACGGCAGAAACCTGCCTAAAATCAGTATGAGGAGAACCACCAAAATAATGATGGCGATCGTTTTTCCTGCTGAACTAGCCATGACATACCTCCTTATCTAACCTGGATAATTCATAAGTTATCCAGGTGGCCCTGAATTATTCATGTACGAGCTTTATATAATCGTTTATTGGATCTTTATTTCTAAACCGGAATTTTTGGATCAAAACAGGAGTAAAAAAGAGCATCAACAGATTCTGGAGCACTAAAATCAAAACTCCGATCACTGGGAAAGAGAGAGGTTGATCCAGCCCAATCTCCCTTGCCAATGGCAACATCAAAATACCAGTTAAAATGAGGAGAGCCCCAAATGCCGCCCAAATGAATTTCGGGATGGATGACCTCCCCAATTTGGCATGGCATAAAGAGCGGGTTTGTTCAAAAAACTCATCTGATGGCATTTGGATAGGCACCTCCTGGAGATGAGTCCGAATCTCACTCAAATCTTCCTCCAGAGTCGCACTCTCGCTATTAGGCTCAACATCTTTGTATTTCATTTGGCCCTCTCCCGCTATTTTTAATTTTTTTTGGATGAAAAGCAGCCAAGTCCTGGCGAAGCTTCTTCACCGCACGAAACATCACGGACTTAACCGTCCCGATCGGCATCCCAAGGATTTCGCTGATTTCCGACTGCTTGAATCCAACGACCTCTTTGAGCATGAAAACGAGGCGGTGCTGATCCGGCAAATTGGATACAGCCTGAGAAATGGCATGGCCCATCTCCACTTGCTTTGATGCTTTTGTTTCATCTGGACTCGCATGCTCAGGAAGTCCTTCACACCCGGTCATGTCTTGATCAGCGGTCCATTTTTTCTGGAACAAAAATCGCCTTCTTGTGCGTTTCCTCCGCAGCGCATCCTTGTGCAGGTTGGCTGTAATCGTGAATAACCACGCTTTAACTTTTTTCATATCCAACACCTTCGGAAAATACTGGGCGACACGAAGCCAGGTCTCCTGGAACAGATCTTCCGCTTCTCCTCTATTCTGCGTCAAACTGTAGGCAAAGCTGAAGACAGCGGTTCTGTGTGTGTCGTACAGTTCATCGAACTTCTGATGGCTCATGCGCTAAACATCCGATCTCAACACCAAAGACGTATGAGAATGAAAAAAGTTCTAGATGAATTTTATTTTTTTTATACAGATTATACAAATAGAGAAACTTTTTTGTGCTTATTTACGTCTTTAAATATGAATAACTTTTATAACATAAAAGAAATAAGAAGAAACAAGGACTAACATGAAATACTTGACTCGAAAAGAAGAACTGATCCTGCTGGCCATCTTTAAACTGGGAGATTGTGCCAGCCTGGTTAAAATCCGGGAGCACCTCACCACCTCCACAGGATACGAATGGACGGTGGGCAATGTGTATGTTCCTCTGGACAGGATGAGCAAACTGGGATACTTGGAATCCCGTATAGGCAACCCGACCGCCCAACGAGGAGGTAAAGCCGTCAAGTTCTACCGCCTTTCAAAAAAAGGAGAACAGGCTTTGTTGGAACTCCGAAAAGTCCACGACAGAATGTGGGGCGGAATTCCAGAATTTGCAACTAAAAAATAAAAAAAAATGACACAACGTTTTCATCCGCCCCCAAAAATAGCTCGCTGGATTATGCATCGTGTTCTACCGAGAAAAGAGCATGTTTATCTTGGAGGCGATTTTGATGAGATCTATAACAGCATTCTCGAGGAAAAGGGACGGGCGGCAGCCATTCGTTGGTACTGGTTTCAACTGATCCAATCGCTGCCCAAAATTATCATTAATTCTATCTATTGGAGTCTTATCATGTTTCAAAATTATCTTAAAATCACATTCCGGAATCTCAAAAGACACAAGGTGTATTCTTTTATCAATATCGCCGGTTTGTCTGTTGGAATGGCCTGCTTCATACTCATCCTTTTATTCTCGATGTATGAGTTCAGCTATGAATCCCATCACCAAAACGCTGCCCGGATTTATCGCGTGAATGTGGAACAGCATCTCACTGAACAAGTGTTTCGCGCCCAAACTTCGCCCGTTCCTCTCGCTGAAGCGCTCTACAACGAGCTCCCCGAGGTCATCCAATTCACCCGATTCCAGTCTCTTCGCACATTTCTTGTACGCCATGAGGACCAGAAATATTATGAAAATGATGTCGTATTTGCCGATCATGGTGCCTTGGAGATGTTCACCTTCCCTCTCCTCAAAGGAGACAAAACAACCGCGCTAAAGGAGCCTAACACAGTCGTCCTGACAGAAGAGATGGCCACCAAATATTTCGGCCGCCAAGACCCGACAGGAAAATCTCTGGCCGTGGAGAATAACCTGATAGGAAAAATGTCGGTTATGGTCACGGGTGTGATGAAGGATCATCCTAAAAATTCCAATGTCCAATCCAATATTCTGATTTCTATGGAGTCATTGAGAGACATCGCTCCTCAGGCTGGATACTGGAACAACTGGATCTCCCAACAGATAGTTTCCTATATTATGCTGCCCGAAAAACACTCTGTCATCGAAATAGAGAAAAAAATCGCAGAAGTCTTTAAAAAACATCAGCGAGAAGACGACAAACGTGTACTCAAACTGGAACAGCTCAAGCGGATGCATCTTTACTCAGCCATCGGAGATACTGGGGACATCCGGACTATTTACATCTTTTTGGCAACGGGACTTTTGATTCTACTGATCGCGTGCATTAACTTCATGAATCTCTCGACAGCTCGTTCTGCCAACCGGGCCAAAGAGGTGGGTATGCGCAAAGTTGTGGGAGCCATGCGGAAACAGTTGATTCAGCAGTTCTTCGGAGAAACCCTTCTGTTTTCTGCCTTCTCCATGATCCTGGCGCTTATCCTGGTTTATGTATTTCTCCCCTCCTTAAACAATCTGACCGGACAGTTCATACGGTTTGGAGACATCGGGCGTACTGAAATCATCTTCGGTCTTTTCGGTATCGTCATTCTGGTCGGCCTTCTTTCCGGAAGTTATCCTGCGCTTTTCCTATCGGCCTTCCAGCCTGTTAATGTCCTCAAGGGAATTTTCAAAAAAGGAAAAAAAGGAAGCTTGTTCCGAAGAGTCCTTGTCATTTCGCAATTCAGCATCACGATCGCTCTTATCGTCTGTACGTTCATCCTGGGCCGGCAATTGCAATTCATGCGCAGCAAGGCCTTGGGATTCAAAAAAGACCAAATCTTGGTCATCAGCAACAACAGCGCGGAAGGAAGTCAAAACATTCAGCCTTTAAAGACTGCCCTTTTGCAGAATCCGCGGATTCTAGGCGTATGTGGATCTCTTCAATTGCCCAGTCGGATCGGCATGTATAATAACGTCACATGGGAGGGCGCTCCCGAAGGAAAGGAGATCGAACTCATCCACAACAGCGTGGGCTATGACTTCATCGATACATATGAGATCGAGCTGATCGCCGGCCGGAACTTTTCACCCGAATTTCCGACAGACCGCAGGTTCACGAGAGGAGCAAGTGGTGATTCTCAAAATTCGGGTGGGGTTATTCTGAACGAGGAAGCTATCCGGCGGTTCGGCTGGGAAGACCCTATAGGGAAAAAAGTCATCCAAACCTACGGAGAGGCACGTTTTTATTACACCGTAGTCGGTGTGATCAAAGATTTTCACTTTTCCTCCCTAAAAAATGCCATCCAGCCGATGAATTTGTTCCTGAGTTTGGGATCGAACCGGTATATCTCCGTGAACATGCAGACCCAGGATATCCCCGAAACTTTATCCTTCATGGAAGAGACCTGGAACAAAATTTATCCCAATCTGCCGATGGATTACTACTTTTTGGATACCGTATTCGAAAGACAGTACCGCTCCGAAGAAAGACTCCAGAGCTTGTTCGGGTATTTCAGTGCCCTGGCCATTTTTATCGCCTGCTTGGGACTTTTCGGTCTGGCTTCCTTTGCCGCCGAACAGCGGACCAAGGAGATTGGGATCCGCAAAGTGCTCGGATCATCCGTTTCCGGGATCGTCGGACTTTTATCCAAGGAGTTCACCTTGTTGGTGCTGGGTGCCAACGTCATTGCCTGGCCAATTGCCTATTTTGTGTCCCGATCTTGGCTGAAAAGTTTTGCTTACCGAATTAACGTCAACAGCCATTTTGGGTACTTCATTGCCGCGACTATTCTTGCACTCCTCATCGCCTGGTTGACAGTTGGCATTCAGGCTATTAGAGCTGCACATATAAATCCCATCGACTCCCTCCGATACGAGTGACCCATGTCAAGGGCGTGGCGTTTAATTTACTTATTGGGGAACAATCCTTGATTTTTATACGTTAGAGTTATATAGGAATTAAGTGAAGGGATTTTTGTTTCTATAAAAATAATGTTTTTCTATTTCAGAGGAGAATACGCATGAAAAAATCTTTAATATTCCCAATCCTTATTCTGGCGATTTTAATCAATACAGGGTCAACCTCTCCCAACAAACATATTGTGGACTACCGTATCAAAGCCAATCTGTCGCCCGGGGGAAAAATTGTGTATGGAGAAGAGATTCTTGCCTGGCTGAACACCGGAGACAATCCTGTATCGGAACTGCACTTTCATCTTTATCTCAATGCCTTCAAGAACAACCGATCCACCTTCATGAAGGAAAGCGGTGGCAGCCACCGAGGATTCGCAGTGGACAAGGATCGTTGGGGTTATATCGACGTCTCCAGGATCGGAATCAAGGACGGGGCCGATCTTACACCGACAATGGCCTACATCCAGCCGGACGACAAGAATCCAGAGGACCAGACCGTGATGAAGGTACTTCTTCCTGAACCGCTGCCTCCGGGAGAGGTCATCACTCTGGAAATTGGCTTTCTGTCTAAGCTGCCGCAGGTTTTCGCCCGCTCCGGTTACAAGGGGAATTTTTTCATGGTAGCCCAGTGGTTTCCCAAAATCGGCGTTTGGGAGAATGGAGCGTGGAACTGCCACCAGTACCACAGCGAATCCGAATTTTATGCGGATTTTGGGATCTTCGAGGTGGAGATCACGGTACCGGAGGACTTTGTTTTGGGAGCCACGGGCAAACGTATCAAGGAAGTTAAAAACAGTGACGGAACCGTGACTTATACCCACTATCAGGAAAACATCCATGATTTCGCCTGGACCGCTTGTCCGGATTTTGTGGAGATTCACAAGCCCTTCACCCTGGATGATCCTCCGGTTCATACCGAAATGATCTTTCTTATCCATAAGGCCCACCTCAAGCTAACGGATCGATACGAAGAATCCCTGCGGAACGGGCTGGAATTTTACAGCCAAAGCTACGGTGCCTATCCCTATGAGACCATCACCCTGGTGGATCCTCCCCTCAATGCATTGGGCGCGGGAGGCATGGAGTACCCAACGCTATTCACCAGCATGGGATCCTGGTTTTTCCCGAAAGGACTGCGGCTGCCCGAGATGGTAACCATTCATGAATTCGGCCACGGTTACTGGTACGGCATGGTGGCCTCCAACGAGTTCGAAGAGGCCTGGCTGGATGAAGGCATCAACTCCTATTCCGAAGTCAAGGCTATGGATCACTATTACGGCAACGACCGGTCCATGGTGGATTTAGGCGCCATCAAGATGAGCGATTTGGCGAATTCCCGGATTTCCATCCTCGGCCTTTCCAAACTGGATCCCATCATGACCAGAAGCTGGGAATTCTACAGCGGGGGAAGCTATGGGGCCAATGTCTACGCCAAAGCGGCATTAACGCTTCTCACTCTGGAAGGATACCTCGGTGAGGATATCATGGCCGAGGTCATGAAAACCTATTTCGGACGCTGGAAATTCAAACATCCCAAATCCGAGGACTTTTTCGCCGTGGCCGAAGAGGTAAGCGGGCAGAATCTGGACTGGTTTTTCGACCAGTTTTTCAAGACTCCGGGCCAGCTGGACTACTCAGTAGACCGCATCCGGTCGATTGAAATCAAAGATCCCCATGGGATCTTCAAGGGAGAACTAGTGGAACCGGATAAAACAAAGGACAGCCCGGAGGAAAAAATTTACAAAAACGAAGTGGTAATTCTCCGTAAGGGAGACCTTTTTTTCCCACAGGAGATACTGATTGTTTTTGAAAACGGTGAGGAGATCCGGGAAACCTGGGAGGGTAGAGACCGCTGGAAGCGGTTCGAATACATCAAACCCAACAAGTTAAAGATGGTTAAAATCGATCCGGAGTACAAAATACCCCTGGACATCAATCAAATGAATAACTCCAGACTGCTGAAACCGAACAAAACCCCCATTCTTAAGCTTGCCCTGGAAATAACGCTCTGCTTCCAAAAGCTGCTGACCCTCTTACCCTTTTAAAGGAGTGAACCATGAAAGTATTAAAATACTATTTTCAGGGAATCAAAAGAGCGACATCCGAAGGAAAGCTGGTTTGGCTGCTGTGGCTGGTCAATGTCCTTTTTGCCAGTTTGATCTATTTTCAATTTTCCGATTATATGAATCAGGTTCTCTCCCGCAGTGCAGCGGCGGAAAATTTCCTTAAAACTTTCGATATGAACACATTTTTTGAACTGTTGGCCCACAACGGTGAGAAACTCAACGCCATCGTCTCCCTTGCCATCCTCCTTCTGATCGGCTACATATTCGTCTCCGTCTTTCTCAACGGAGGAATCCTCTTCACGCTAATTCATCCCCGCAAAACCGAAAAGAAAAGGCGTCTGGCACCTTTGTTTTTCGAGGGAGGCGGCAAATTCTTCGGACGTTTTTTGCGGCTGCTGATCTATTCTCTGATCCTATGGTTGGGAGTAATCATTGTTAATCTGATTTTCCATATAATCCTGACTCCCATCACCAAAGGCGGCACAAATGAAGTTTTGATGTTTTATCTGATTTTGGTACGGGTGGTAATCGCACTTCTTCTCATTTTTCTGGTCAAGATGATCGTGGACTATGCCCGCATAAAGATTGTAGTTGAAGATTCACGCAAAGTCTTCCGTCCGCTCTTCCAGGCCGTGGGTTTTGTTTTCCGAAAATTGAGGAGCACGCTGGCAATCTATTACATCTTTATGCTGACCGCGGCCGCCGTTTTTATCCTCTACTTGCTGGTCCAGAAGACTGTCAAGACCCATGCCCTGTTGCCCATCCTTTTTGCCTTCATCATCGGCCAGATCTTCATTCTCAGCCGGGGATGGGTCAAAGTAGGGCTTCAGGCGGCCCAGATGAATTTTTTTCAATCGGCCGGGCCGCCACAAAAAACAGGTAAACCCGTACTTGTACCGGCTGAAAAAAATTCGGAATCACAGACGATATGAAAAAAACACTTTGCCTTTTCATATCCGTAATCCTGGCTTTTGCGGTCATGCCTCATCAAACCACAGGCAAAGACCATTCACTGACAGACAAAAGAAAGTTAAGGGTCCTTGTTCTTGAAGGAACACCCTATGACAGGGGGCTGCAGCACGGAAAAGCCCCGAACTGCACATCTCTCCCGGAAGGCCGGACGAAGAGCCGTTCCATGTCTTTAGATTCGACGCAGAAATTCAGGGGACACGTTACCGATTTTAAAACAAATCGGTACATGTCCCCAATTTCTGGTAATGTGTCCCTTGATTTTAAGCTCCCATATGAATAATTCATGGTAACCTGGATAATTTATGAATTATCCAGGTAAAATGATATAGTATAAAAAGACCTTATTGTTATTTAATAAAAATGGAGAGGGAGCTTACATGAACGAAAAATATTCCATCAGTCCGAATGGTGAAAAATTTCCTTTGCCTGAACCCGAAGACTATAAGCAGGAATTTGAAACACTTAAAAAGCGGGTAGGCCAAGAGAGAGAAAGAGGGCGCGAAATTGTTGTAGTGATGGGAGTTGGTTTCGTGGGCGCGGTGATGGCTGCTATCGTAGCTGACTCGACAGATGAAAAGGGCAATCCCAGTAAATTTGTTATCGGGATGCAGCGGCCGAGTGTGCGCAGTTTTTGGAAGATTCCATTGTTGAACAGAGGCATCTCCCCAGTTAAAGCAGAAGATCCCGAGGTTGATCCGATGATCAATCGCTGCGTGAAGGAAAAACAGACACTCATTGCAACTTATACTTACGAGGTACTTTCCCTGGCAGACATTGTTGTTGTCGATGTGCAGTGCGATTATCTCAAAGCGGATCTGGGTGACGTGAGAACCGGACGAACGGAAATGGCCGCACTAGAAAATTCCTTTGGAATCATCGCCGAACATATAGGTCCCGAGGCTCTGGTCTTGATCGAGACCACTGTGGCTCCGGGAACCACAGAGCAGGTTGCTTACCCAATCATGAAGAAGATTTTTAAAAACCGGGGGATAGACAGCGAACCATTACTCGCCCATAGTTACGAAAGGGTTATGCCAGGGCGCAATTATGTCGCCAGTATCCGTGATTTTTGGCGTGTTTGTTCCGGCATTAATGAAGAAGCAAAGGATCGAGTGGTCAAATTTTTGAATGAGGTATTAAACACGGACGAATATCCACTTACAGTGATGGATAAACCGATTGAATCGGAAACGGCAAAAATTGTTGAGAACAGTTACCGAGCAACAACCCTGGCCTTTCTGGATGAATGGAGCCTGTTTGCTGAGCGAAACGGGGTGGACCTCATCAAAGTTATCCAAGCCATCAAGATGCGCCCGACTCACAGCAATATTATCTTTCCCGGCCCTGGAATTGGCGGTTATTGTCTACCAAAAGATGGGGGCCTGGGCGTGTGGGCCTATAAGCATATCATGGGATTTGAAGACGACATATTCAAGATTACAC
>CAYPGQ010000115.1:0-13364 GCA_964410125.1 uncultured Eubacteriales bacterium
CACCACAGGAGCAGCCAACGACTTTGAAAGAGCGACCGACATCGCCCGGAAAATGGTCTGTCAATACGGGATGTCCGATCTGGGTCCGTTGACCTTTGGCGAGCGTGACGATCTCATTTTTCTCGGAAAAGATCTGGCCATGCATAAAAACTTCAGCGAAAAGACGGCCGAACTTATCGATATGGAAGTAAAAAAAATCATCACACGGAATTTCGAAAAATCTAAAGAACTTCTGGAAAAAAATAAAACAGCGCTTAAAACAATCGCAGAGGCATTGCTGGATAAGGAAATCCTCTCATCGGAAGAAGTCAAAGATATAATTCAAGGAAATAAAAAGGGCCCAAGGAAAAAGGCAAAAGGGGACCCGGCAAAAGCGTAAGAAGTGAGAAAGAAGCCTATTTTCGAGGTCAACGGCAAACAACACATATTGGGCCATAAAACCTGGTTCATGGGTGTCGTCAACATCACTCCCGATTCTTTTTCAGACCCTGGAGAATGTCTTGACAAAGACAGGGCTTTGGAGAAAGGATTGGAGATGGAAAAACAAGGGGCAGATATTCTCGACATAGGGGGAGAAAGTTCCCGCCCGGGTTCTGATCCGGTATCCGAAGAAGAAGAATTGAAACGCATCATCCCCGTCATCGCAGAACTCAGGAAAAGAACAAAGATCCTTATTTCGGTGGACACAACCAAGGCCAAGGTGGCCGAAGAAGCTTTGGCCGCAGGGGCCGATATCATTAATGACATCAGCGCCTTCCGCTTCGACGACAGGATGCCGCTTTTGGTCTCTGACTCCGGAGCGCCGGTTATCCTCATGCACATGAAGGGTGTGCCCAAAACCATGCAATCCAACCCTTATTACGAGGACTTGTATCAAGAAATTCGGTGTTTCCTGGAAGAAAGAATCACAACGGCAACTGCTTACGGTATCCAAAGGGAAAAAATCATCATCGATCCGGGAATAGGATTCGGCAAAAGCATGAAGCATAACCTGGCCATCATCAATAACATGCACTTTTTGGAAAACCTTGACCGACCGATCTTGTTGGGGATATCCCGCAAATCCTTCATCGGCAAAATCCTCAACCTTCCTCCCCAAGAAAGATCTGAAGGAACCATCGCCAGCGCTGTTTTATCCGTCCTCAAGGGCGCTCATATCTTGAGGGTTCACGACGTTGAACGCGTCAAAAGAGCGGTCACAGTGGCCGAAGCCATCTTGAACGAGGACTTTGCTACCGACGCCGACGGGAGATCTGATAAGGAGAAATCAATCCAATATGCTTGAAAATATCTTCAACGCCCTGGCCAACTTCACACTTGGAGATTTTCTCGACATCCTCCTTGTCACCGTCATCCTGTACTCATTCTTCCGTTTGATCAAAGACACCAAAGCCTACCAGATGGCCGTCGGCATCGCCATCGTCGGCCTGCTTTATCTGATTACCCAGTGGGGCAAGCTTGTTGTCTCCCACTGGATCATCGAAAAATTCATCATGTACTTGATTATCGCCATCATCGTGCTGTTCCAAGGGGAAATCCGGAGATTCCTGACAACCATCGGCTCCCGGTCTCTAAGAAAACCCATGACCCTCAAAGCCCTGTCGGAAAAAATGGAAGATGTTTTTCTTGCTGTGGATTATCTGGCCTCGAAAAAAATCGGAGCGTTGATCGCCATCGAGAAGGACATCTCTTTGAAGAGCTATTCTGACCGCGGCACTAAAATCGATGCCGCAGTAACAAAAGACCTGCTGGTCTCTATCTTTTTTCCCAACTCTCCCCTTCATGATGGTGCGGTGATAATCAAAGGTGACAGGATCTTGTCCGCAGGTTGTCTTCTCCCCCTTCCTGCCACCCACAATTTGGGTGATGAATTTCTGGCCCGGACCAGGCACCTGGCTGCATTGGGACTGAGTCAAGAGACAGATGCTTTGGTTATCATCGTGTCGGAAGAGGCCGGAACCATTTCCGTGGCCATAAGAGGTCGCTTGGAAAGAGGATTGGGGAAAAAGCAGCTTAAGGAAAAATTGATCAACTATTTGAAATAAAATGATAAGATTATTCAGACGGGTATTTTTACGAAACTGGGGACTCAAACTATTTTCCTTTATTATTGCCCTCGTCCTGTGGATAACACTCATTCCTGACGATAGAATCTTCGATGAAAAAATCCTAACCGTTCGTCTCGATGTTCACAACATCCCTCCCGGCATGGTATTGGTGGAAAGGCCCCCTTCCAACGTGAATGTCATAATCCGGGCCCCCAAAAGACGGATCGGTCAGTTCACGGACGCCAATGTCCATGCAGTCCTGGACCTCCGTGAGGCACTGATTGATGTGCAGGATTATTATCTCAGCGAAAACATGGTCCGCACGCCTGAAGGAGCGGAGATCAAGGAAATCTTCCCGCCGCAGGTGAAACTGAAACTAGAGAAATATGTGGAGGAGATGCTGGAGGTGGAACCGGATGTGATAGGAGAACTCCCAGAAGGATTGGGAGTTGTAAAAATTGATGTGATTCCTCCACGGATTCGGGTAAGAGGGCCAGAGAGCAAAGTAAACAAAGAGGAGAAGGTGAGAACCACGCCGATCGATATCTCCACGTTGACCAAACCCACAGAAGTGGAAGCCAGTCTCATCCTTCCTAATCCGGATTTGCGGTTGTCCTCATCCCACACAACGGTGAAGGTGCGGATCTTGATCCAGGAAATAAACGAACAAAAGCCCCCGGAGATAATAAAATAACAAAACTCTTCGGAACAGATGGAATGAGGGGAGTTGCAGGCCAATTCCCTATGGACTATTCTACGGTTTGTGTGCTGGGCGAAGCGCTGGTGAATTTGCTCCAGCAGGAGGGGCTTCCTCCCAAGGTGATAATCGGAAAAGACACCAGAAAATCGGGAAAATGGTTGGAGCAGGCGCTTTTTCAAGGAGTTGGATCCAAGAATGGAGAAGCCGTTTCTGCAGGGATAATTCCCACTTCGGCTGTTTCTTTCCTCACCAAAATGTACGACTTCTCGGCAGGAATTGTCATCTCGGCTTCTCATAATCCCTACCAGGACAACGGCATCAAAATTTTCTCCTCAGCAGGCATGAAAATACCTGAAACATGGGAAAAACGGCTGGAAGACGACATCCAGAGACTCCAGAGGCCGGTCGAACCCGAAATCATCCCTTTCGATCCGGAGCCGACTTTGGGACAAAAATACACAGAATTCCTGTTGAGCCGGTTCCCTGAGGGAAAAAACAAGCACAATATCAAGGTTGTTTTGGACTGTTCGAATGGAGCAAGTTCTGCTATAGCCCCGTTCGTTTTTCAATTACTGGGGTTTGAGGTCCTATCGATCAATTGTTCTCCCGATGGCAAAAACATTAACCTGGGCTGCGGATCCCTTCATCCGGAACTCCTTGCCGGATATGTCACCAAAGTCAAAGCCGACATTGGTATCGCATATGATGGAGATGCAGACAGGGCCATCTGGGTGGATGAAAACGGCCAGGTCCTCAATGGAGACCACACCCTTTTTGTCCAGGGCCGATTCATGAAGGAAGAAGGATGTTTGAAATCCCACAGGGTTGTGGCAACCACGATGAGCAACATGGGTCTGGAAAAGGCTCTCGAAAAGCTGGATCTAAGCCTCATCCGTACCAAAGTGGGTGACCGATTCGTTTTGGAGGAGATGATCAAGTCAGGGGCTAATCTGGGAGGGGAGCAGTCGGGCCACACCATTTTTCTGGATGACTGCCCCACCGGCGATGGGATCCTGACCAGCATTAAAATGGCAGAAGCCATAGCCGCCAAAAAATCGTCCCTTTCCGAGCTTGTCAGAGATTACCAAGTGTACCCGCAGATCCATTTGAATGTGCCGGTTTCAAAAAAGGACAATTTTTCGCTCTATCCCGAAATCGTCAAAACCATGGAAGAGATCGAAGATCATCTAGGTGACAAGGGCCGGTTCAATCTCCGGTATTCTGGAACAGAGCCTTTGGCACGAATCATGGTTGAAGGCCAAAATCGGGAAGAGCTGGAAGATTTGGCAAATCGGATGGCTCAAGTTTTATCCAAATACCTCGGCTCCTGAATTATTTAAAAAAATTGTCGATCCCATTCTTCAATAAAAAAATCAAATTTAAATATCCAAAAAATCTCATAATCGACAATTTTTACCCTGCGGGCGAGCCGATCTCACCGCATCGGCTGCGTTGCAACCCACTTGCGGTAGTTCACTACAGCTGCGTGGGCCACTGCCTTGCCGCTACAGCAATCTCGACTCGTAAATAATCCAGGCTCCTGAATTATTTAAAAAAAAATAGAACCGTCCCCTTTTTCCAGGTATAATGGTACAGGAAAAATTTGAAATGGAGGGTAATATGAAACTTGCGGTCAATGTGGACCACATCGCCACCATAAGAGAAGCACGCCGGCACACTATCCCTGAACCTGTGTTTGCTGCGCTTTTAGCCGAGCAGGCCGGAGCAGAAGGGATCGTCTGCCATATCCGTTCGGATAGGCGGCACATAAAAGAACGGGATCTCCATTTACTCAAACAAACCGTAAAGACAAACCTCAACATTGAAATGGCTGCCACCGACGAAATGAAACACATTGCCATGGACATAAAACCAGACATCGTTTCCTTGGTTCCCGAACGGAATGAGGAAATAACTACAGAAGGCGGGCTGAATGTCCTCGCGAATGAAGATCACCTCCAGGCTCACATCCAGGAGCTTAGACAGGCAGGGATAAGAGCAAGCATCTTTGTGGACCCAGATATCGACCAAATAGATGCATGCCAAAGAGTCGGAGTCGATCTGATCGAGATCAACACCGGGAAATACGCTGACTTGAAACCCGGGGAAAAACGCGATCAAGCATACGAAGAAATCGGACAGGCGGCCAGGAATGGGGTCGAATCAGGATTGGAAATCCATGCCGGTCATGGGCTGGATTACTTCAATGTCAAGCCTGTAGCTGCCATCCCAGAGATTAAGGAATTCAGCATCGGGTTTGCAATATTGGCAAGAGCGGCACTAGTCGGCATCGATAGGGCCGTGAGAGAAATGATCGCCCTTATCCAATGAAAAAAAGATAATGGATATCCGGATAAACCTTGATCGACTCATAAAGAATATCGAAGAGCTGGGACAGATCGGCCGGGACCCCAAAGGAGGGATAAGCCGTCCGTCTTTCAGTGGAGATGATCTCGAAGCACGCGAATGGCTCAAGGACAGGATCAAAAACGCCGGACTCCAGGTCCGGCAAGATGGTGCAGGGAATATTTTTGGCCGATTGGAAGGAACGGGAAAAACGATAATGGCAGGCTCTCATATCGACACCGTGATCAACGGCGGGATGTTCGACGGTTCGATAGGTGTTCTTTCAGCGTTGGAATGTCTGAGGCGGATAAAGGAGGAAGGAGTCGAGAGGACAAAGCCGTTAGAAGTGGCCTCTTTTACAGATGAGGAAGGGAACCTGGTCGGCGACTTTCTCGGCAGCCGCACATTTATCGCTCCACCAAAAAGAGAATTGTTGGAGAAAGGAAAAACCCAGTTCGGGATTCCGTTTGTGGATATTTTAAAAAATACGGAATTCAATATCGATGGCTTCATGGAAGCCCACAAACAAAGACCCGAGATAGAAACGTTTCTGGAAATCCATATCGAGCAGGGGCCTGTTCTCGAGACAGAAAATAAGCCGATAGGCATTGTGGAAGTTATTGCCGGGAAGAATTATTGGGTATGCCAATTCAGGGGAGAGGCGAGCCATGCCGGTACCACACCGTTCGAACTGCGCCACGATGCTCTGTTGGGTTTGGCCGATTTTGCCCTCAAGAGCACGCAATATGTGGCCACCCATCATTACGGCAGCATGCTGACCATAGGACGGGTCCAAGTCCACCCCGGAGCATTCACCATTGTTCCCGGACAGGTGGATTTCTCGCTGGATTTCCGCAGCACTTCCAAACAAATCCTGACAGAGCTGGAAAAGACATTGGCATCCATGGCAAACGATGTGGCCTCCACCCGGGGATTGCAATTTTCATCCCGAGTCGTGGATAAAGCTGATCCTGTCGTCATCCCGGAAAAAATAATGGATATGATGAAAAAAGAGAGTGATAGACTAGGCTATGAGTACATAACACTTCCCAGTGGAGCCGGACATGATGCCCAGATTATTGCGTCTGTGGCTGAGCCCGGGATGATCTTTATTCCTTGCGAGGACGGTATAAGCCACTCACCCAAGGAAAAGATCAAATGGGAGGATCTGGATAAAGGGGCAAATCTGCTGCTCCAGATGCTAGTGAAACTTTCCCGATAGGTTATGAGTCGAAATCCTCGGATCTAGGACGGAAGCTCCGGTCTTTCTTCTTCTGGGCCCGTTTTTTCTTTTCTTCCAGCATCTTTATTTTGGCTTTTTTGGAACGTTTTCTCTTCTGGCGGCGGATCTTTGCGATCTTTTGCTGCTCCTCGCTTTCCTTCCCTCGAATCATCGTTTCCACTTTATCAACCAGAATTTTCCGCGCAAGGTATCTGTTAATAGCCTGGTAGCGTTCCCTCTGGCATTTCACTTCTATATTGGTCGGAATGTGTTTCAAGTACACGCATGTGGAAGTTTTATTGACTTTTTGCCCGCCCTTCCCGCTCGAGCGGATAAATTTTTCTATGATATCCTTCTCATGAATATCGAAACTCTCCATTTTTTTTCGAAGAGTTTCCTGTTTTTCTTTACTGATATGCGTAAGATTCATTTTCTATTCCACGATTTTGATTATAGATTATATCGGGTCGCCGGACAATGACTATCCCTTATTTTGGTTAATAAAATCCTGGATTAATTTAGGAGGCTCTATTCCATATTGTGTGGGTAAGTTCTAATGGAAAAAGACATCGGGTATGTCCGCACAATATGGAAGAGATCCATTTAGGCTAGCTGTGGGTTTTCTTTTTGGCTATAAGAAATTTGCCGCAGTTTTCACACACATAAATATCGTTGCTTCCCTCGATCGCAGAGCCCATGCCTGTAGCAACGTTTATGAAGCAACCCAGACATGCTCCATCTTCTACCTCAGCCACAGCAAACCCGTATCTTTCCATCAATCTGTCGAACCTATCTAGAAGTGCGACATCCAGTTCTTGCCTGATCAGATCGGCTTTTTTTTGCAGCACATTCTGCTTGGCCTTTGGTGCCTTTTTTTTCTGGATTTCAATTTCTTGTAGTTTCCACAGAAGACTCGCCCGGCTTATGATCTTGTCATCTTGGACAGGAAGGCTGAGCCTGATCTCAGAGATGACACGAAAAAGTTCTGTTTTGTTTTTGGCGTCGAACAGTCTTTTTCGAAATCCTGGATTGCGCAAAAATTGTGCCAACCCGGCAAACAAATGATTGAATAGGCCGGGAATCGAGGGATTCCAAACGATCAGTATGATGATATGGACATTCTTCTTATCGATGGAATCAAAATCGATGCCTGCAGCAGACCTTCCGACCACAACGGCGATATCGTGTCCCGTGTCGACACGGGCATGGGGCAACGCCACGCCATGACCGATTGCTGTGGACTCCAGTCGTTCTCTGTCAATGATTCGGGTCAGAAAAGGTTTTTTGTTCTTGATGAGTTTCTGTTTAAACAAAACATCTAGGAGTTCTTCGATCGCTTGAATTTTGTCTTTTGCTTTGAGGTTATAGACGACCTGGGAAGGTTTAAGAAAATCGGAAAAGTTAGATCTTTTAAGCTCCATCCTCTCTATAAGCTTTCCATTCTAACACAAAACACCTTTCACCAAAAGAAAATATTTTTTCATCGAAATGAGGAAACCATTCGTTTAAACATGGGGGAGACGCCGGACGTGCTCACGGCTGCCGATGCGATCCGCATCCCATAAACGGCCGATTCAAAAGGATCACGGCCTTCGCTCAAATAGACAGCTGCTCCTCCACAAAACACATCGCCGCAACCGGTTGAGTCCACCACGGAATTACCTTCGATAGCACCAATGCTTCGAGATTCTTTTTCGTCCATCAGCAAGACTCCTTCTTCCCCGAGTGTTACGAAAATAGTCTTTACTCCCAGCTTGAAGACCATGGCACCAAAACTTTCAAGCTCAGCAAGGTCTAGATTTTTTCCGGGACAACCCAGCAAGGCCGCCACTTCTGCTCTGTTCGCCTGCAAAAAATCGATTCCCTCGACCCAATCTTTCCAGTCCCGCACCGAAACGTATTCACGCGGGCTGCCGATTTTCTTTTCAAGAGGCAGTGAATGGATATCCAACCAGATCGGACAAGTCGCTTTTTTTTTGACACGCTCCCATTCATCCGATTCCATGTCGAAACCAGAATTCAAGACCATCACAAGAAAATCAAGCTGAGGCAGATCTTTCAAAATCCGATCGCGACTGATCGGAGGCACAACCGACTTCAACACCTCGATCCTCTCTCTCCCGCTACGGTAATCGAGGAAAACCCGGTTTCCAGGCCCGGACACCATGTCGATGCTCCCTTTGTCCAAAGTCCTCCACTCTTTTATCAATTCTTGAACTTCAGTTTCAAGCCCTCGTCCCAGATTGGTGTAAAGATTCACTTCGTATCCCAGACCACACAGAACCGCAGCCTGGTACAGAATTCCCCCCAATCCTTCATGTATGGTTTTCCCTTCAATCGTGATCACATCGTAGGTGATCGTTCCGATAAGCCCAAAACGAGACATATTCTCAGCCCTATTTTATGCTTTTTTCGGCTTTTTTATAACCACAAATTATAAAAATTCCAATTTATGATATAGTAATGAAACTGGCCCTCTTCCATTTTATATAGACAAACTTGAGGGGGAGGAGAAAGCAACGATGAAACAACTCAAGGACAAGGCCAAATCACTCATCAAGACTTTTAAACAGGAACGCTACATTTATGGTTTGGGCTGCCTCGGACAAATCGGCTCTCTCATCCAGGAATTAGGTAAAAAAATCCTTCTCGTCACGAGCCTTCAAGAGAGGGACCCGCAAAGTTTCAAAATCCTATCCGATTCTCTCGAACATGCTAATTTGCAAACGGTCGGTCACACCCCCACGGCGCATCCCAACTCTCCTCGGGAAGATGTGTTCCGCATCAAACAGGCCATCCTTTCTGCAAAGCCTGATGTGGTCCTCGCCGCATCGGGAGGTTCAGGGATCGACGCCACAAAGGCAGCCATAGTCTTGGCAACTCTAGGCGGGAACCTGGATGACTATTTCGGTCTGGGCAAAGTGGCAGAATCTGCCTTATCCCAAGGAAAACAACTTCTGCCGTTTGTCGCCGTTCAGACGGCATCGGGTTCCGCAGCCCATCTAACCAAATATTCCAACATCACAGATATCCAGACTTTCCAGAAAAAGCTTATCATCGACGAAACTATAGTCCCGACGCGGTGTCTTTTCGATTACAGCCTCACTCGATCCATGTCATCTTCGTTTACATGTGACGGCGCCCTTGATGGTCTTTCCCACTGTCTCGAGGTGTATTACGGTGCACGACCCGAGGTTTATCTCAAAATAGAAGAAATCGCTCTAACGGGTATCGAGCTAATCCTGGCCTCTCTGGAAAAAGCGGTCATTGACGCCGATAATGCGGATGCCCGAGAGGCCCTGGGACTGGCTACAGATCTCGGCGGCTATGCAATCATGATCGGCGGCACGAACGGAGCGCATCTGACAAGCTTCTCGTTGGTGGGTGTCCTCAGTCACGGCCGCGCTTGCGCCATACTCAATCCTTATTACACCGTCTTTTTTGCACCATCCATCCCAAAACAACTCCAAAAACTCCACGATCTCTTCCGCAAATACAATCTCGTTCCCAGTGACGATCTCGATCAGGATGGTGAAAGGCTCGGAAAAGCTGTGGCTAAAGGATTGATCGCATTGAGCCGGCGGGTGGGGTATCCCACCACTCTTGACGAGATAGATGGGCTTTCGCCCGAACACATCACAAAAGCACTCCAGGCAGCCAAAGACCCTCAACTGGCCTCCAAACTTCAAAACATGCCCGTTCCGATGACGGCAGAGAATGTGGATAGGTACATGCGCCCTATTCTGAAAGCGGCCCAAACAGGAGATTTTTCCCTGATAAAAACGCTGGATGTGACGGAAAATTAAAATGCAGGACGTCTTTTTCGACTTGGGACATTCACGATTCCCGGTACAAATCCCAGATCACGCGGATGTCCTCCGGATGGGAAAACCAGAAGTTATCCCGAATCCCCCTGACGCGATTCTCGATGCCCTGAGATCGCCAATAAACAGCCCACCTCTGAGTAAAATCATCCATAATAAACTTCGATCAAACCCCGATGCCAATGCGGTCATCGTCATTTCTGACAACACCCGACCCGTGCCCTACTCTGGAGAATCGGACATCCTGTTCCCGATCGTTGGCGAGATGATTCGAGCTGGTTTATCGCCCAAAAAAATCCACCTCTTGGTGGCCACAGGCATACACCGAGCCATGGATGAACAGGAACTTAGGGAAATGCTGGATCCCCGGACTTTGGCTCTCGATCTTTCCATCACCAACCATGATTCCAGGAATGGGAACGACATGATAAAGGTCTGCCGCACCGAATACGGCGGTGAAATCTTTGTCAACCGAAACTATATTCAAAGCGACATCAAAATCCTCACGGGCCTTGTGGAGAGTCATTTCATGGCAGGTGTATCGGGAGGAAGAAAATCCATCTGTCCCGGCCTGATCTCTGAATCATCAACTTATGCCCTCCACAGCGGGCCCATCCTCCACTCCCCCCATTCACGTGACCTGGTTCTGGAAAAAAACCCAGTCCACGAGGAAGCCCTCAAGGTGGCCCGTGTGGCAGGTTGCGATATGATCGTGAACGTGACCCTCGATTCCAACTTCGAACTCACTGGGATTTTTGCAGGAGACCTGGAGGACGCCCATAGGAAAGCGTTCGACAAGCTGCGCACCTATGCAGCCATCCCTTTCCAGGATAAATATGACCTTGTGATCACCCATGCCGGTTTTGTGGGAATCAACCACTACCAGGCGGCAAAGGGTGCGCTCGTATGCGCCCCTCTCGTCAAGGATGAGGGAATCTGCATCCTTGGCACCCACCATACAGACAAAGATCCGATCGGGGGTAAAAACTACAAAAGGATGCTCAAACTGCTGGACGAAGTCGGGCCGGAAAAATTCATCCGGTCCATACTGGACCCTTCCTGGACTTTTGTATCCGAGCAATGGGAAGCACAAATGTGGACACGGTTATTCGAAAAAATTCCTCCTCAAAATCTGCTATATTGTTGCTTAGAAATCCCCGATCAAGATTTTTCTTGGATCCCCGGTGAAAACGCCAGAACCATCGTCCGGGAAACCAAAAGCCTAAAAAATTTGTTGAACCAAACCATCGCATGGGCAGTGAAAAAGCAAAAAGAACGCCTGGGCAAAAATCCTCGTGTGGGCGTCCTTCCCGATGGGCCTTACGGCATCCCTCTTTCTGGGGTCAAACCTTGACATTGGACATCTTTCCCTTAAATTTTTTTGTGAACTTTTTAATTTTTAATCCTCCGACATCCCATAGTACGAAAAACAGTTTGCTCTCAGAATGTACAATGTCAAGGTTTGACCCCGGTTATTCGACTAAACTTAATAAAGATGACCTTTGATATTTCGGGCTTAACATCCAGTCATCTCCTGTGCTAATATAACATCAGAATTTGCATGGAGAGTTAAGGAGAATGGGATGAAAGACATCCTGGGAATGATTTCGTTGACGACAGCCGCCAGTGTGCTTTTGATACTTGCAGCCATCTGGCTTGTCATCCTTATCATCAAAAGACAACATGAATACATCTTTCGGGCTATGTTGATCATGCTCATCCTTTTGTTGGGATTGATTTTTCTCCGCCAACATGAAGCCGGAAAGTTGACGTGGCCCGAGATCAAACTCAATATTTTCCCAATAAAACCTGTGGTGTATAATTATTCCGAAAGTAAAACTTTCACAAGGGGGAAACAGGAAACCCGGTATGTATTCGGTAAACCTCAACCCAAGCTATCCTTGAGACTGGATACATCCGGAACATATTTCCACATCAAAGATCTCAAATCCATAAACAACATGCTCAAACACCTGAACCTCCCGGAGGTAGAAGAAATCGCTCCCGAACTGACGTCCATCACACACCTCAAGAGGGATGCCAAGCTGTATAAATGGGAGAATTACGCTGGCGGGACCCTAATCCTCGAAAGGATGCTCTGTCAGGATCAAGAGACGTTGGAAATTTACCAAGGGGTGTCAAACATACGCATCCTCAGGTAGATTTTTTCATCCCGAATCCCAAAAACACGCTAAACAACACAAGATAAACAACAGATATATACAGAAAGGATTTCTGATTTTCCTCGATCTTCCGGTAAAGATCTCCCTCACCCGGTCGAGGCAGGGGGACCGGATCCCACACAAGCCCATGTCTTTGTACAAGGCCATTGACGAAAAGCAGATGGATCACAGGGATATCCAAAGCCGCCATGGCGTAGAGAACTCCTCGCCTTTCTTCAGGAGGTAATCGCCCAATTTTTCCTAGCCCCGGCTTAAGATGAAGAATGGCGGAATCAATTCCCAGATTCGACCAACTACCCCCAATATTCACAAAAGCCCTGATTTTATCCCCTGCTGCTTTTTGGAAATAGAGCCGCATTCTGGACTCTACATTCGCTTTCAAGTCTCCTTCAGATAGGATCGGGAAACCAGATTCCTGTATATTCTTTCTAAGAAGGGTGCGTCCCTCCTCCGGCATATCCCTGCCTATGTCTTGATCCCCTCCTACGGAAACAGCTATCGGCTGGAAAAAAAATATCCCTTTTTGCTGCAAACACACTTGCATATGCAACAAGTGAAAATCAGGATGATTCGCTCCCCACTGAGAGGCACCTAGGGAAACGAAAACAAGAGGCTTCAAATCCATGGCTTTTGCAGCGGAAAGAACAGCTAATATCAAACCCGGAAAGGATCCAGAGGCACCAACCGCGATGGTATCCCCGGAATCGACTCCTGCCCTCCTCAGAAGAAATACGGCCAAACCGGCAAGGTTCGGGTTTGCACTAGTCCTTTTGGCCGCAAGGTTTCCCAGAGTTGTAGTGATGGGTGAGGATTTTACCCCGATGATCCCGGTTAGGTTTATATCGGTGACAGGGTCTATCGCGATACCCCTTGCTTCCCGACACTCTCTGAGAACTCCTATCGCTTCAGCCATGATCCGGGATGCAGCAATCATTTCTTCCTTCAAGACTTTGGCCTCACGGGAAGGGATGATCTTGGCCAGAAGAAAAAATACGAGGCTGAGGATAAAAAGCCTGAACAGGAGCCGGTTCTTTTGAGAAC
>CAYPGQ010000116.1:0-13200 GCA_964410125.1 uncultured Eubacteriales bacterium
TGAGTCGATCGAGGATGGCAGAAGTCTGTTCTGCCAAATATTTCTCATTATCAAACCCTGTGTTCTTCTTCATTTTTTTCCTTGGTCCTGATCGTAAACGACTATCCAAACTTTATCAAAAATTTATACCAAAGCCCAATTTTCAAGTCAAATGATTAATGGGCGATATTGCATGCCCCCTGGAGGATTCCGGATATCACTGTGAGTTTTTAATCCTTGCTAGGAGAAAACTTGTCAGAGAGTTGTTAAAAAGTTGTAAAGAGTTTGTTAAGGTTTAGTTCCCCTTGATATTCTAGGAATGTTTCTATGTCCGCTATGCAGTCTTTGTGGACATATACAAGGATTCTATAGGGGGGAAAGTGCGGGCTGATGTCAGCAAAAGGGGGGTTGATGATGGGAACCAAAAGATGGGAACTCTCTCCAGCCCGCAAAAGAGAGCCATTTCTATTATATCAAAAAGGATTGTGGAGTCAATAGTTTTTTCCCACAAAATACAAATAACTGCGAGAAATTATTTTAAAACAGGTCCAGCCCGAGAAATTTATCTTTTTAAACATTCTCGCGTCCAAAATTTGCGGACAAGTTGTGGACAAAATCGCTAAAAATGACGGATTACAGAGGAAAAGTGGCACGCCTGGCAGGAATCGAACCTGCGACTTACGGATCCGGAGTCCGTCGCTCTATCCCCTGAGCTACAGGCGCACTTTGTTTTGTTGTGACCAAAATATGTCCATTTATTGTATAATTATGGTCGCTTGAATTCAATGATTCTTTCGTGGAATTTTTAACATTATCACCAGTCACAATTCGGCCACAACTTGAGGGTTTGAAGGTTTCGGTTGATTTATTTCGCTTTTCTAATCGTTGACCTTGTCGTTTTGGGCATGATGTTGAATGTCGTATCAAGGAGCTTGGCGTTGACTTTTTTTCCGAAATTCATAAAAATGCAGAGGTATTTATTTCTTGCATAAGGAGTTCTTAATGATCAAAAAATTTATACTCTTTTTTCTCATTATCACAGGGACTTTGTTTGTGTTATCAACATGCGGCACCAAGGCACATGATGTCGATGCCGCAGTAGCCAGCTTGAGCACAGACGAATTGGCCCATGATGTCAAAATACTCAGTTCGGATGAATTCGAAGGCCGTTTTCCCGCCTCCCCCGGCGAGGAAAAAACCATCAATTTCTTAAAGGCCGAATTTGAAAAAGTAGGGCTTAAGCCAGGTAACGGAGATAGTTTTTTCCAAGAGGTTCCATTGGTCGAGATCACGGCAATTCCCCAGACAAATCTTGTGATCACAGGAGGAGCTAAGGCTCTCGAATTTGCCTTTGAAGATGATTTTGTGGGTGTGACTTTACAGGTTCAGGAAAAAGTGACTGTCGAGGATTCCGATATGATATTTGTCGGTTACGGCATCGTGGCCCCTGAATACCAGTGGAACGATTACGAAGGAATCGACGTAAAAGGGAAAACCGTGGTCATGCTTGTCAACGATCCCGGTTTTGCCACTCAGGATCCGGAGCTATTTAATGGACGAGCCATGACCTATTACGGCCGCTGGACTTATAAATACGAGGAAGCAGCGCGGCAGGGCGCAGCCTGTGCAATCATAATCCATGAGACGGAACCGGCCGCGTACGGTTGGGGTGTTGTCAAAAACGGCTGGACTGGACCCAATTTCAGTCTTGTATCCGAAGACGGCAATGCCTCGAGGTGTGCCGTTGAGTCATGGATTACTCTGGAAACGACCCAGTCCATTTTTGAAGCCGCAGCGAAAAATTATGACGAATTGAAAAAAATGGCGGAAAAACCGGGTTTCAAACCTGTCCCCCTGGATTTGAAAGCCAACCTCACTTTAGAAAACAGAATTCGGAAAGCTATATCAAGAAATGTCATCGGACTCCTTCTTGGCTCCACGCGGGCTGACGAGTTTATCATTTATACAGCCCATTGGGATCATTTCGGCAAAAATCCGAATCTGGAAGGCGACCAAATCTTCAATGGAGCTCTGGATAATTCCACCGGTACGGCAGCCCTGATCGAGCTGGCTGAGGCCTTTCAGCAGCTTGGCTCCCCTCCCCAAAGGTCCATCCTCTTCCTGGCGGTAACAGCCGAGGAACAGGGATTGCTGGGCTCGGATTATTATGCCACGAATTCCATCTATCCCCTGACGAAAACCGTAGCAGTCATCAACATGGACGCCCTTAATATATACGGTCGCATGAAGGATATCCGGATCGTTGGTTATGGACAGTCCGAGTTGGATGACTATGTCAAGGCCTATGCCGAGGAAGTGGGAAGGGTTGTTTTACCCAATCCTACGCCAGAAAAGGGTTCCTTTTTCCGGTCCGATCATTTCCCCTTTGCCAAGCAGGGTGTACCGGCTTTAAGCGCCGGCTCAGGCATTCAGCATCTGGAAAAGGGAGAGGAATGGGGCCTGGCCCAAACGGAAAAATACATTCGAGAAAAATACCACAAACCTTCGGATGAATACGATCCCAATTGGGATCTGAGCGGCCTTCTGGATGATCTGAACATGTATTTCAAGATCGGCTACCGCCTGAGCATGGAAGACACATTTCCCAACTGGAAAGAAGGCAGCGAATTCAAACTCAAGCGCGATACCGATATGCAGAACCGCTGATAATCGTACTGAAGGACTTATTATTTCCTGTCCGTGATCTTGGGCAGAAAGTTTTCCATAACCCATATTTCTGGGAATTCTCCTTTCGAAGGACGCGATGCAAAAGTAATGCGCCGCCCGTCCGGATGAATACTCAGATGTTGGAAATGATTCATGACTATTCCAAGATTTTGAGCTTTCCCTCCTTTCGATGGAATTCGCCACAATTCCCATTTCCCATCACTATCAGTGTCATTGGAAAAGTAGATGTGCCCCCCGTCTGGACTCCAGTCGATATCAATAATCCAGCGTCCCCATTGCGTGAATCTATGGATCTCCTTCGGCGTCCCCCCAGGGAAAGACATGACTTTCAACACCCTTAAATTTTCCTCAGTCCTCAAAAGCAAGGCTAAACGCTTGGTGTCTGCTGATAGTGTATAAGTATTATTATCGAAGGGTGCACGATCAATTTCCTTTTCTTGGTCAGTCTCAAGATTTCGATAAAGGATTCGGGAACAATTTACTTTCTTATCATCCAGGCCATAGACAATCCATTTTCCATCTGTAGAGATTTGAACTGTATGAAAATAGTCTTTGCCCTTGTTTTCGATAAAGGGCACAACCTCTTCAGTTTTTACATCAATCCGATAAATTCCTTGTCCATCTCCAACTGCGGCCTGGGCATAAAGATGGCGCCCATCATGGGTCCAGCGGGGATAAACGAGTTTTTTGTCGAACATCAGCTCACGGACTTCTCCTGTCTCATCCGAATAAATGCAAGTTATGTTCTGTCCCCTGCTTGGTCCGCGTAATGAAGTATAAACAAGGTATTTTCCGTCTGGAGACCAACTGGGAGACATGTTGGAACCTTCATAAGTTAGGGGCTCCTTTTTTGGAGGGTCGACAATTAGGCCTGTTTCTGAATCGAGAGAAGCTGTATAGATATCAAACAAAGAACCCGGCGTAGAGTAGAATAGGGCTCCATCCTTGGTGATTTCCAGCGCTCTAATCAATCCTATATTCCGCCGCACCAATATAGGGGCTCCCCGGGGCTTTCCTTCATCGACATGGATGATCCATGCATCAGTGCTTCCAGAACGATCGCTGGCAAACAAAAGCTTTTTTCCATCTGGCAGCCATCCAAGAATGTAATCATGCGCTGGATGTTGAATCAAGGTAGTCTCGTGGCTGTCATCTAACGAGAGCAAAAAAATGTCGTGTTCAGGAGTGTTCTTATTTAGTGACCTATTACAGGCAATGTAGAGCCCATCTGGAGAAAACAGGTATTCACTTGAATAATAGCGATTCCCTGTTTCTCTTGTTTTGTGAGTACGAAAAGTTCCATCCACTGCAGAAACTAGAACCAAATCACTTTTTTTATCCGATCCTTTATGAATCGTTGCCAGGATATTCTTTCCGTCCGGAGACCAATCCACCGGATCGATCCATTCTCCCTCTTTCTCTTTAGTCAGGATACGAGACTCTGCACCATCAAGCCCGACAGTGCGCAACTCGCTATTATTGTTGGCAGTGACCCAAGTATAAGCGACTTGCTTTGAGTCAGGCGACCACCTGGAAGTGAGAGCATATCCGGGATGCTCATCATCCCAAACTCCCTTTTTTGTGATACGTCGCTGCTTTCCTGTAGCGATTTCTCTTATGGCTAAATCTCCGGTTGTCCAGTCCACAAAAGAAAGATATTTGCCATCAGGAGAGGAAGAACCAAAAACTGTTAATTCAGGCCATGTCCAGATATGACGGATTTCAAATCTTCTGTCTCCCCTTTCTACAACAGCTTTCGCTTTTAAAATGAGCGCAAGCTTTTCTCTGGCTAATTTAACAGATTCAGCCTGTCCAGGATAATCATCAACCACTTTCTGGTAGGCTTCTTGAGCCTCCTTAAGCCCGAGTTTTTCGTAACATAAGCCAATATGCAGCTGCGCCTTGGCGGCGATAGCACGATGATCGCCGTATTTGGTGATTATTTGACTGTACAGGTCGATGGCACCCTGGAGGTCGCCGTCAACATCTTCTTTTTCTATTGCAGCCCGTAGCAAAACAGCGGGATCATCGACCTGCAGAGAGCTCCCGGTTTGAGAAAGCAGGGTACCCAGAATCGCAATTAAAAAAACCGTCGTTATTAATTTGATTTTCATCGGATATTACCTCCTGCCTTCATCATAACGACTCGATATCCAGATTATATCCAGGATGTGTCCAGAGTCTGTCAAGGTTTTCAGCCCTCGAAGCGGTAGCCCATGCCCCGCACGCTGCAGATGTAGCAGGGCTTTTCCGGTACTGGTTCTATCTTCTTTCGCAGGTTGAGGATGTGGGTGTCCACAACCCTTTCTGTGACGATGGTTGTAGTTCCCCAGGCGGCATCGATCAATTGCTCGCGGCTCAATACCCGGCCTCGGCGATTGATAAGCGCAGTCAGCAGCCGGAATTCTAGAGCGGTTAGGTTTATTGGTTTGCCTTTGCGGCGGACCTCGCTGCGGTCAAAATCGACTTCGTAATCTCCAAAGTTATAAGTGCTGAGCGATTCTTCAGATACCCGACGGAGTACTGCATGGACCCGGGCACGAAGCTCCCTCGGGCTGAAAGGTTTTGTGATGTAGTCATCTGCTCCGATTTCCAATCCGAAAATCTTCTCGGCTTCATGGGTTTTGGCTGTCAGCATGATGATGGGTGTATTGATGCCGGCACGACGCAGTTCCTGGCATATCTCGAAGCCATCCTTTTGAGGCAGCATGATATCTAGAATAATCAAGTCCCAATCACCTTCTATGCAAAGATGCAAGGCCTTCTCACCATCTCCAACACTCTCGACCTGGAAACCATGATGGGACAGGTCTTCCTCAAGACCTAAGGCAATATCCTTATCATCCTCAACGATTAGAATCTTGCTCATTGATTCAACCTCCCAGAGGCAGCAGGATCGTGAAAGTGCTCCCTTTTCCAAGCTCGCTGTCGATCAGAACCTTTCCGCCATGGCCAGCCACGATATGTTTGACCATGGCCAGCCCGATACCTGTCCCCTTAATACCACACGCCTTGGCACTGGAGCCGCGTACAAACTTTCGGAGTACCCGGTCCTTTTCAGAGGGCGGGATGCCGAATCCTTGGTCCCGGACTTGAATGGCAACTTGGCTTACTACTTCCACCTCGACACGAACAACAGGGCTTTCACCTGAGTACTTCACCGCATTGTCCAGGAGATTCCACAAGGCTTGGGCGAGCGCTTCCCGGTCTCCATTCACAACAATGGGGCCATCTTCTGGAATGGTACAGTCAATCACCAGTTTGTTGGCACTGCTCTCCTGTCTAAATTCTTCTGTGATACTCCTGACCAGTTGGCCGACGTCCAGTCGTTCGAGACGGTAAGGTCGTGCATTGGCCTCCATTCGGCCAAAATCGAGCAATGATTCCACAAGCCTGGATAGCCTGCGCGTGGCACGATCCTGTGCGTTGTAATACGCATGGCGCTTCTCGGCAGGAAGGGCTTTGTTTTCAACCAGCATCTCGGTGAATTGCCGCATCGAAGTGAGCGGGGTTCGGAACTCATGCGATACAGCAGAGACAAAGTCCGACTGGAGCCTCGCTGCCGCTAATTCCCGGGAAACGGCCCGGCCGATGAAATAACTCGTAGCGATAACAAGAAGAACCAGCATCCCCAAACCCATCATCATGAGCCTCCGGCGTTGGGCGAACTGGTTCATACCTGCTTCAAGGTCGGAGTTGATAAGAGAGATGTCCCAGGGTAGGCCGGTGATAGAAGCGCGGCGGATTGTTAAGAGAGTCTCAATTGTTGGTTCATTTCCATAAACCAGCATTCCGTCCGAATCATGTAAACTGACACTGAAACCTCTGAAATCAGAACTTTTGGACAGAGGATCGAACCACTGGTTTTGCTGATAGTGGGGACCAGCGACAACGGCCGACAACCGATCATTCGACACTCGCCAAATAATGGATACAGACGTGCCATGAAAACGAAACGCCCTCCAACCGGAAAAATCCTGCTCCATTTCGCCGAGGTTATTCTTGTTTTGCCAAAGCCACACAACAGCGTCTGCCAAGGCCATTTGTATATTGTCGGAATCTTTCTCCCCTTCTAACCATTGTGCAACCTGGTTGTAATAATAAATGTAGGAGGCACGGTCAAGATGCCAGTGCCTGGCTTTTAAATCCTCCTGGAGTTGTCTTGCTTCTAATTGCAATGCCTCTGGGCAATCCAGTTCCTCAAGCAGGACACAAAGAGCGCGCCGCGCCACTAGATCAACGGGCACGCCCGAAATCGCAACTTCTCCATAAGAATGCTTCGATAGCTCACGATAGACATCGATGGAAGCTTCGAGATGTTCTGCCTTTTTGAGGTTCCGTCCCATCCGTATCAAAGCCCCAGCCCTGACGGCAGGATCTTCAGCATTGGAAAAGAGACGTAAAATATCGATAGCAAGATTATAGTTTTGATCCTGGAATTCGGCTTTTTCGGCATTCGCATACTGGCGGGATGACGCTTCGCGACCCGGAGATATGACAGGATAGTAAAGAAGAGCATCAACCGGCAATACACGCATTTCTGTGGAATCTATGATAATCTGCAGAAAGTCTTCTGTCTCAGGGCTGAAGTTGGCCATCAAGGCATCGGCTATTTTTCTTTCTTCTGCCGCAAGGATCGTTTCCAAGGCCACGATGATGCGATCTGCAGCAGCCTCCCGCTTTTCCTCTAGTCGCTGGGCTTCGAGCTCACGATCCTGCTGCACCAGACGCACCCCCATCCAAACCAAGACGATAACCGACACGGCCGCGACACCCAAAAATAGAAACGCAGTGTATTTAGAGGGACTCCTCCAGAACCGGACCGATGTCATTCTAATCCCATCCCCTTTTACTTTATCTTGAATGGGATAACTTTACAATCAAGAAAATGTCAAGAATCTGTCAAGATCTCGTCAACTTCCTTATTTTCCAGGATGGCTATATCATGTGAAAAATGGCAGACACCACACCCGTGATCTCCGGGCGATCCAGTGCTTTGCATCGAGTTATTCAGCGTTTAGCGCCCGAGGCTAACATCTTTATTTCTTCACGGAGGTTTTCCATCACCCAGACCTCGGAATCGCTCGATGCGCCGCTCCGTCCGGTGAAGGCGAACATCCTGCCGTTCGGATGGAATTCTATTCCGTAAAATGGCCCTTTATGCTTCATGACCGTCTTAGAAGTGACTCCTCCTTCCGCCGGGATCCGGTGCATACCCCATACCATATCCTCCTCTTCCTTGACGATGTAGAAAAGCGAACTGCCGTCCGGCGCCCATCCATGGGAAACACCTCCCCACGTTGCCTGCCGGAATTCGTGGATCTGTCGAGGTGTGACACCCTCTGAGGGCATCAACAGAATCGCCCTCCGAACCTGGTCCAGATGAACTATGATGGAGAGCGTCTTTTCGTCAGGAGAAAGGGCGATGCTGCTGATGCGCTGCCCTTCCGCCGCACGGAACCATTCTCGTTGATTGCGGCCGTCGGCATCCATACGGATTATGGTTCCAGGCTGCTCCTCCCTGCTGGAACTGAAATAGACGAAGCCCGATTCAGCGGCACATACATGATCTCCAATCCTGAGTCCTTCGGGCACATTAAAGATCTTTTCTTTTCTCAAGCTCGTCAGGTCGACACGATAGAGTTCCTTCAGGTCTCCCTGCCATCCGGCCAGGACAATAGATTTTCCAGCTTTCTCCCAGCGGGGATTAGAGACACGTTCTAAAGGGAACTCGTCGAAGCCGACCACGACGGAATCGGTATCCGTTTCCTCAAGAGACTGCACTACCAGCGAATCCGCAACGTGGACCGGAATGGGCATCGGACCACGATAGGCGATGTAAGCGAAACTCTTGCCGTCCGAGGAAAAGACCGGATGCATGTTGGCACCCTCCCAAGGGGACGCGAGCTTCCGCGGTTCACCGATGATTTCAAGCGTCTCCGGGTCGAAGTCGGTGAAAAAAACATCATCAGTTACAGAAAGTGTGGCGTAGTAATAATGCCCATCGCCCGCGAAGCCAAGAGGATAGAATCTACCCATACCCTGTTTGACAAGTATAGGAGAACCGCTAGTCTTACCCTCCCGGAGCGGCACGCCCCACAGGTCTAGGCGCCCCCTTCGATCGCTCGCGAACAGGAGCCAATTTGTACCAGGCAGAATGCCCACCAGCATATCCTGGGCTGGGTGTTCGACAATTGCCGTTGACTTGCCCTTCTTCAGATTGCCCAAATGAATGTCGTGCTGAGTTCCATCTCCTTCAGGGGGACCGGAGTACAGAATGGTTTCTTCTTCAGTAAATTGCACAAAAGGCCAATCGCCGGGTTCCAAATCAGGATTTATCTGCTCGATCGAATGGCTTTGGACATCGACGAGAACTGGCTCCGAGGTTCTCCCCCTATCCCCGCTCAATGAACACATGATGCGAGATCCGTCCGGGGACCAACCGAAAATCCATGAAGGAAATGTCCCTTCGGGGAGAGCTATTTTCGCGGGGGGAGAGTCCCCGTTTAAAGAAATCACACGCAGTTCCAGCGTGTTTTTTTCCGTGCTGAAAACGTTCCACATATTGGCAATCCGCTTGCTGTCTGGGGACCACGCAGAGAATCCGGCATAACTGCCGCTGTCTTTCCCCCACGAGCCTTCTTTGGTCAGGAGCCGCTTGCTGTCGGTGGCCACTTCAAAGACCGCTAAGTTCCCGGTACTCCAATCGACGTAAGCGAGATATTTTCCGTCGGGAGAAGGTTTGGCATACATGTCGAGATTCGGTACACGACGGATGACCAGCCTTGATTTCTGCGAAGGGGCTGCGGTCTCTGTTCTCAGCACCATCAAACGCTCCCGTGCCTTGGAGACAAACTCTAGCTGGTCTGCATACTTGTTCAGGACATCTTCGTAGGCTTTCTGCGCTTCTCTTTTACCCAGTTTTTCGTAACAAAGGCCAATGTGCAGCTGGGCTTTTGCTGCGATCGCACGTTCATCCGGAAACTCTTTAACAATTTGCGAGTAAACCTCGATGGCTTTTTCCAGATCTCCCTTGGTCTCTTCGAGATATATGGCTTTTTCGACGAGTTCTTTAGCTGATTCCTGTTGAATCCGGCTCGAAAAAAGGAGAGATACCCCCACCATTAGAAAAATCACTGCAAAAATTTTTTTCTTTTGGCTCATTCTTCACCTCCTAAATGGATATGCTGATAAAATATCCATTGAGGTCGATTCATGTGTTGAGGAAATATGGAAAAACAATGGAAGATTCTCCATCAATCCACAAACTTGTAGCCAATACTGTGCACGCTCCGGATGTACTGGGGCTTGGAAGGATCATCCTCGACCTTTTTCCGGATGTGTGCGATATGGCTGTCCACAGTCCTGTGTGAGACGGAAAGATTATCTACTCCCCAAACATGATCAAGGAATTCATCCCTCGTGACAACCTGTCCCTTTCTCGCTATCAAAATCTCAAGGATCTTAAACTCAAGAGGAGTCAATCCCAAATCTTTTCCATCTTTCCGCGCTTCGTATTTTTTAAAATCCAGTTCGATATTATCAAATCGGTAAACACTCATCTCATTCTGGTAATCCTCGACACGACGGAGATGGGCCTTCACCCGGGCGCAAAGCTCCTTCACGCTGAAAGGTTTTGTCACATAATCGTCGGCTCCCAGTTCCAATCCCAAGACCTTGTCCACCTCCTCATCCTTTACGGTCAACATCATGACAGGAGAGGTGATTCCTTCCTTCCGTATTCTTTTGCAAATCTCATAACCATCCATCATAGGAAGCATCACATCCAGGATAACCAAGTCCGGACGCAATTGTTTGGCCAGCTCCAATCCTTCTATTCCATTTTCTGCTGTTTTCACATCATACCCTTGGGATGCCAATGTATCCTGGAGGACGACCCGGATCCCCATGTCATCTTCAACAATAAGGATGGTCTTTTCCATGGCGTCTATTCTCCTTTATTGATAGGCAATATTAAAGAAACACAGGTTCCTTCTTTTGGTCGACTTTGAATGACAACATCTCCTCCGTGGGCCTCCATAATATGCTTGACCAGTGTCAAGCCGAGACCAGTTCCGGTGGGAGACACCACAGAAGCCTGTTTTCCTCGATAAAATTTTCCAAATATTTTCTTATGCTCGCTTTCAGGGATGCCGATTCCATTATCTCGTACTGCAATTTCGATGCTTTTTTCTTTGTGTTTAACTTCGACTTCGATTTTTTTCTCCCGGCCAGAAAATTTGGCCGCATTATCCAGGATGTTATGCAATGCTTGACTAATTGCTTCTTTATCGGCAAAAACAGTCGGAATATTGTTACTTATTTCGATTCCAACCTTAAAACTGTCACTCCTGTTCTCTTTTTCAAAGCTGTCCACCTCTTGTTGAACAAGCTGGACGATATCTGTCGATTCCCTTTTGTATTTCCTTTTCCCTTCCTCGATTTTAGTGAAGTCCAAAACATTTTTGACGAGTCTTTTTAATCTTTCTGAATCATGGCTGAGAATCCTGTAATATTCTTGAGTTTTAACTGGATCTTTCACCTTATTATCCAAAAGGTGTTCCAGGATCGCTCCCATCGATGTAAGAGGTGTTTTGAATTCATGGGAAACCGATGCAATAAATTCCGACTTCAAATTGAGCAGATTCACCTCCTGAATGATTGTCCGGATGATGAGGGCTGACCCGAAAAAAAGTATAAACAGCAGGGCAAGGATGGTCCAGAAAAAGATGTTTTTATGCAGGGGTAAACCTGATCCGCTTTCGTCACTTTGATACAGTTCAACTTTCCAAGGCGGAAAATTCTCAGGAAAGAATTCTGTGATAATCGGTCTTCCTTTGGCAGCATCCGTATCACCTAAAACGATTTTATCAGAAAGGGTAGAACGAAAAATGGCGGAGATGCCCACTGGACAATTCTTCCTTACTTGAACATCAATGGCTTCCCTCATATTGCTTATTCGTAAAAGGGAACCTAGGAATTCTCTATTTTGACTAGAACTATTTTTATCCAATGGAATCAAGAGCACCAAAATATCTTTCGTGTCGAGCTCAAAGGTATTCTTATGAACCGTAGGACTGTCGCTACCTAAATTATTCGTATTTTCTCTAATGCGGGGCAGGATATTCCGACTCACAACCTCAGCCATGCGCCAAATCTCCAATTTTTTATCCATCAATTTATGCATGTCGTCAACGGAAGCGACATACTCCTCTGGAATATCTTTCAATGAATTTTCTGCAGCCAATTCATCAATCATGTTTTGCAGCATGGCCATGTACAGCTTGATTTGATCTCCATCCAGAGACCAAACATTATCAAATAACTGATTATAAGTTATAAGTGATTCTCGGTAAAAACCGTCATAATCTTTAGCCGACCGAAGGGCATCCAACATTTCCAGGCTTGAAACAAGCTCCAGGGATCGACCCGATTCAGTCAGCAAATCAGGGAAATTTGTAATGATCGAGCGATAAATTATCAGGGCTTGTTCGTATTTTTTCTGCTTGGCCTCACACCTTCCCATCCGGCTCAGGATCCAGGCTTTCACTTGGTTGTCCCTGGCTCTATCGAGAATTTCATTGTATAGAGAGATGGCATCAGAAAAATTCCTGTGCCGGAATTCGGCTCTTTCCGCATTTGCCAAATTAGGCTGCCATTTTCTCCACTCTTCAGGAACCACCAAAGTTTTTGCAGCCGGGGGGAACACCTGCAGACCAGGAAGCCAGGGTGGATCTTTATAGTTCCAGATAACAACCTGTCCAAAAAGCGACTTATCCCGAAGACGCTGTGAAACCAGATGACTGAACGCTCGATAGTCCTGGTCGAAAAAGGATTTACTTAATGAAAGCTCCTTCAAACTTGATGAACTTCTCTCGATGAGTGATCGGATTCCCGCCTGTACCGATCTAACAAATTGCTTCTGCTGATCGAGATTCTGCTGTTGGAGTTTGTATCTTTCATTGTGAATAGCCCTGATTCCAAAAAAGGCCAGGATGACAGAAGGCAGGAAGATAACGACAAAGAAAATGGCAAGGAATTTTTTATGTTGGATCAGGACTAATTTGAGATTATCTAACATAAAACCCCACTTATCACCATTCTTTTGGAATATACTATATCAGGAAATTTTGTTAAATGTTAAGGAAATGTGGAAATTTTTGTGAATCATGTGTCTGTTGGTTGTCGACCTGAGAGGGCTTTTTGGCGTAATATATATGATGAAACAAGAGTCAGAAATGAACAAAAACGATAAGCTGCTCATATTGTTGGCTAAACAGGGAAACGAAAGTGCCTTCCGGGAATTATACGAAACCAATTATGAAATGATCTATCGACTCGCCTACCGCTACGTCAAATCCCAGCCAGATTCAGAAGACGTCCTGCAGGAAACATTTATAAAAGCTTTTAAAGCCATCCCAAAATTCAATTTTGATATAAGTACCAATTTTTCGGCATGGATTTATCAGATTTGTGTACGATGTTCTTATGACTTTCACAGAAATAGGAAAAAAAGAAAATCAGATCAGACAG
>CAYPGQ010000117.1:0-13116 GCA_964410125.1 uncultured Eubacteriales bacterium
GCCAAAGAATCCATCGCCCTTTTGGAATTTCTCGTAAAACGGAACAACATCGCTCTGGTCCTGAATTTTTCGAGCGAAAACACCATCCTCAATCTCCAGCAGACAGGAAGAGCACAGGCAGCCGGAGATAAATTCAAAGTTCCCGCACGTTTTGCTTCTTTCCTCGGCTTAGATCCGGAGCAAGAATTCACAATGCAGGAGTTGATCGACCTATTGAACAGCATGAACATCGGCGGAGGCATCGAAATCGATGAGAGCATCGTGGCCATGATCCTCGGATTGGGACCTGCCATGAACATCGATCAGCAGGATATGCCTATGATTCAAGCCATCCAAAAAGAGTATAAAGATGCACTGAAGGAAGCCAAGCTGGAAGACCTCGAAAAAAGAGCTAAAGGCGTTGGCAAAGGATCGTTCGTGGCCTACTGTTATTTCCAATACGGGGTTCCTGTTTTTTCCACGGATCTCTGGAAGGTCCCCGAACCGAAAAAAGAACCGGCTAAAGATGCTTTGACCTTGGATAAGCTGAAAACCATGTCTTCGGAAGATTTTCTGGCACTGGATGATGACGTTTTGGCTGCCTTCCTGAAAGAGCAGGGAGCGCCCGATAATGTCAAACCCGATATGATCAAAAAGATGGTGGAATCGGGCAAAGTCGATCCAGCAAAAATGGCTGAGATGGTCGAAAAAATGCCCAAGCAGGCAAAGACAGAAGAAGGAGAACATCCGGAAGGCTACATTCTCGATTGGGCGGATTCGGTTCTTGAGGGAACAGGATTTGTCGATTGGACTCCTTATAAACATCCAACTCTAGGAGATGTGGAAATCGGCGGTTTTGTACCCTTCTTGAAAACAACACCTCCCTCAAGCATGATGAAAGAAACCATTTCGTTCCACACAGATTTTTACATCAGCCTTATGGAACGACTCCCTGAAATGAAGATCAAAAAAACCAAGGTCGAAGCTTTGGGAGACAGCCTGTACCAGGTTACTCTTTATCTGACAAACGAGGGATGGTTTTCCACATCAACCGCTCAAGGACGAAGAGCACGTACGGTCTGGCCCATCAGGGTGGAATTCAAAACGACAGACGGTCAGATGATATTTTCAGGACGAAAACTCGTCACGATTCCGTTCATCAACGGCAGCGGAGACACCAAAAAAGCGGAATGGACCGTTCAAGGCAAAAAGGGTTCAAAAATCACGATAACCGCCAAATCCCCTCGATTGGGATCTGTAACAACAACGGTTGTTTTGGAATAGATGGAGGAAACGATGAAAAAGCACAAAATGACTCAAATAGCGATCGGGATCGTTCTTTGTTTGTCCCTAATATCCCCAAAGATGTTGTCCGCACAGGAGGTCAAGCTTTCCTTCGACCATTTCTACGATCAAGAAGAACTGACGCAGACACTTAAATCGTTCGAGAAGACTTATCCACAGTTTGTGACCGTTAAATCCCTGGGAAAAACCCATCAAGGAAGAGACATTTGGTCAGTTATTCTCAATAATTCCAAAACAGGGCCGGCCGAACACAAACCGGGCTATTACATCGATGGGAACATCCATGGGAATGAAATCCAGGGCACGGAAGTGGCTATTTACGCCATTTGGTACCTCTTGAAAAATTATGGTAAAACTGAAATGGCCACACGTCTTTTGGATGAAAAAGCCTTTTATATCATTCCCACTATGAATCCTGACAGCCGGGATCACTTCATCAACAGGGCGACCGATCCCAATTCTCCACGGACGGGATTGATCCCAATGGATGATGACCAGGATGGCGTAGCAGATGAAGACGGACCCGATGATCTGGATGGGGATGGCTCGTTCACCATGATGCGCAAAAAAGACCCGAATGGATACATGAGATCCCATCCGGACGATCCTCGGATAATGATCCCTGTACGTCCCGGACAAAAGGGCGAATACACCATGTTGGGCCAGGAAGGAATCGATAATGACGGTGACGGATTAATCAACGAGGATCCTTTGGGTGGATACGACATGAACCGCAACTACGGCTACAACTGGCAACCCAACTATGTCCAGATGGGGTCAGGTCACTTTCCCTTCTATTGGCCGGAAACCAAGGCCACCAGGGATTTTCTTATCGCTCACCCCAATATCCTGGGAGCTCAGAACTTCCACAATTTCGGCGGCATGATCCTTGTAGGTCCTGGAGCCAATAATTTGGGAGACTACCCTAGGGCAGATATGAATATCTACGATTACATAGGGAAAAACGGAGAAAAAATCCTTCCTGGATACCGCTATATTAAAGTTTACAAAGATTTGTATACGGTTTTCGGTGGGAGCATTGACTGGTTATACAGCGTCCTGGGAATCTACACCTACACCAACGAACTGGATATGGATCTATTTGATAATCTTGCTGAGATACTGGGCACACAAGATGAGGAAGACCAAGATGAAGATTTGGCAAGACTGCTTTCCTACCAACGGATGCTCAATCAAATGAGCTATCATGACTTAGTCCTGATGGGTGAACAGTATACAAATTGGAAACCTTACGACCATCCGCTCTATGGCAAAGTCGAAATCGGAGGGGTAAAAAAATTCGGACAGCGTGTGCCACCATTTTTCAAACTTGCCGAGACATGTCACCGTAACGCTGCATTCTGTCTGTATCACGCCGACCAGCTTCCCCACTTGCAATTCGATGAGGTAAAAGTCAAAAAACTGGAAAAAGACCTGTATCAAGTGGACGTGGCAATTGAAAACTCCCGAGTCACACCGACCATATCTTTTGTTGCCCAGCAGAAAAAACTACACAGAGCAGACCTTTTTCAGATCGACGGCAGGAATGTCAAACTGCTGGCTGCCGGCCGCTTGATGGACAAATACAGAGACATCACTCAGAAAATCAAAACACAAAAAAATTCCCTTTGGATTAAATCCGGAATACCAAGCTTCGGCCGTGTTGTCTATCGCCTGCTGGTCCAAGGCAAAGGAGATATGAAACTTATATATGATTCTCTCAAGGGAGGCTATTACACGACCACAGCGAATTTGCAATAGAAGCCCGCATACAAACCAGGGATTCGAGATCGCCACGCTTCACTCGCGATGACATTTATAGGGTAGCCGACACCTATCCGACCCACTCTAAACTTAAGGCAATGATATGTTTTTGTTGTCATTTCTTGCAATATCAGGATAACTTCCCGATCTTGCTGAGGAAAAAACAGCATCGGTATTTTTTATGAATAATTCAGGTTGAATAAACCAAAAGTCACTTTAATTCGTTTACTCTAACTAGAGGTAGAGGTTGGGTGAATACTAAAATGGAGAATTTTTATGAAAAACTGGAAAAAACCTGGCCTTATTATATTATTAATCAGCCTCATTCTTCCCCTCTTAATACTTGCCCAGGATAAACCATCCACGGAACAAAAGATCGTACGGGCCATCCGGACTGAAGAACCGATCACTATCGACGGTGTTCTGGAGGAACAATTATGGCAGGCGCAAGGATATTCCGATTTTGTTCAGTCCGATCCGACCGACGGCGCCCCTCCCACAGAAAAAACCGAAGTGTGGATCGCCTATGATGAGAAAAACCTTTACGTAGCTGCCCGTCTGTCCGATTCTGAACCAGAGACGATAATCCGGCGTCTCGGGAGACGGGATGACCTTGTGGATTCCGATTGGTTTATATTTGCCGTAGATCCTTACTACGACCGCCGCACAGGCTATCAGTTCGGGATTAATCCTGCCGGGTCGATCGTTGATTGGACTCTATATAATGATGAATGGAACGATACGACCTGGGATGGTGTTTGGGAAAGCCGAGCCGCTGTAGATAAAGAGGGTTGGAGCGTGGAAATCCGCATCCCATTCAACCAATTGCGATTTGCCAAAAAGGACGAATATGTCTGGGGCTTGAATTTCCGTAGGACAATCCGCCGGAATAACGAAAGAGTGGGATTCGCCTGGGTTCCCAAAGAAGACAGCGGCTATGTTTCCCGTTTTGCCAAGCTGGAAGGCATTCAGGATATCCGTCCCGGGAGACACATCGAATTTCTGCCTTACACTGTAGGGCAGGCCCAATACAGCCCTGAAGTTGCGGGCAATCCTTTTGAATCAGGAGAGCAATACTCTGGAAACGCAGGATTCGACCTGAAATTCGGTCTGAAGAGTAATCTGACCTTGGATGCAACCATCAATCCGGATTTTGGCCAGGTGGAAGTCGACCCTGCCGTGATCAACCTCAGCGCTTTCGAAACATTCTATACGGAAAAAAGGCCTTTTTTCATCGAAGGGGCCAATATATTCAATGAATTCGGCAGAGGTGGAGCCACTTCCAACGCCAACATAAGCTGGTCTCAACCCACTTTTTTTTACAGCCGGAGGATCGGACGAACTCCTGGAGGATTCGTCACCCAGGAAGGATACGTGGATTTTCCGAACCGGTCCACCATCCTGGGCGCACTTAAGCTGAGCGGAAAACTGGGGGAAAGCTGGAGTGTCGGAGCTCTAAGCTCGTTGACAGCGCAAGAATATGCGGAAATCGATCATTTCGGCGACAGATTCAGACAAGAAGTGGAGCCTTTTTCCTTTTACGGCGTGCTCCGATCCCAGAAGGAATTCAATCAGGGGAAACAAGGAGTCGGGTTTATAGCCACATCGGTTATCCGGGATCTGAGAAATAATATTTTAGATACGATTATGAACAGGAAAGCTTTTAGTCTGGGATTGGATGGCTGGTCGTTCTTGGATAATAACAAAACATGGGTTGTTACCGGATGGCTCGGTGCCACACATGTGCAGGGCAGCCAAGATTCCATACTGAGGTTGCAGCGCTCTTCCCTTCATTATTTCCAGCGCCCTGATGCAACGCATCTCAATCTTGACGAAAAAGCAAGCTCCCTGAGTGGATGGGGAGGCCGCGTTTCGGTCAACAAACAAAAGGGACAATTCCTGCTCAATGCGGCCATCGGTGCTCTCTCTCCGGGATTCGACCCGAACGACATCGGATTTCAATCCAATAGCTCCGATATCATCAATATCCATTTCCTTATAGGATACCAGTGGCCGCACCCGGGAAAAGTCTTCCGCAACTGGTATGTTTTCGGAGGACCATTCCGAAATTACGATTTTGGCGGGAATAAATTCTGGGACGGATATCTTGTCGCAATCGAAGGTCAGTTATTGAACTACTGGGGGATCAACACTATGCTGGCCTACAATCCCAAGACTATCAGTAAAAACTTGACAAGAGGAGGACCGCTCGCTCTTATCCCCTCCGGCTATCAAATAGACTTCGATATTTCGACTGACAACCGGAAACCGATCGTCCTGTCTGCCAACGAAAGCCTTTATAACAGACCATCCGAAGGGTACACGTGGAGGGGCAGTCTGTCTCTCGGTTTGAAGCCCAGCAGCAAGTTCAGCTTTTCATTCGGACCGGGATACACGGTTAGACGTTCGATCCTCCAGTGGGTCACCAATGTGGAGGATCCCTTAATGACGGAGACCTACGGCACACGCCATGTATTTGCAAGGATTCATCAAAGGGTTCTGTCCGGGGAAATCCGGTTGAACTGGATCTTCACACCTCGCCTGAGTCTGCAGCTGTATCTCCAGCCTTTTCTCGCTGTTGGAAAATACGATGAATTTAGGGAACTGGCCCAATCAAAAAGCTTTGACTACAATATCTATGGTCAGGAACAGTCCACAATCGATTATGATAACGGTTATTACACCGTCGATCCTGACGGTCCAGAAGGCCCCTCCCCTGCTTTTTCCTTTTACAATCCCGATTTTAACTTGAAGTCCCTCAGAGGAACGGTGGTTTTGCGCTGGGAATACCTTCCCGGTTCGACCCTGTACTTCGTCTGGACACAAAACCGGGCAGATTATGGATACCCGGGAGACCTAAACCTGGGAAGAGACTTGAAAGCACTATTCAAAGCTCCTGGGGATAATGTATTCCTTATAAAAATCTCTTATCGTTGGAATCTATAGGTTATTTGACGACTTTCCCTGTGACGTTTGAAATTTTGACGCTGCCGCTCCCATCATCTTTGATGATGACATCCCCTCCGACACCGTCGATATAAATGGAACCCGAGCCATCGCTCACTTTAACGTTTTCCCCGATATCATTGACTTTGATCGTTCCAGAGCCGTCATCAACCGTTACATTGCCGGTCACATCTCTTACATCGACCGTTCCTGATCCGTCATCAATGTCTACATCTCCTAGAATATCACGGACAGTGATCTCGCCTGATCCATCATCTATCTGAAGATTCCCATCGATATGTTCGATCTTCATTCCACCAGAACCGTCATCGACTTCCACACCCAAATTTTTGGGTACCTGGACTGTCAGGTTGATCACTCGTGTCCGGAAATTGATGTTGGGGAATTGATTTTTGAACATGCTGACCAGAACCGCCTTACTCCCCTGTTTTTTCAATTCGAGCTTGACATTCTTTTTAACATAATCCTCGATATCCTTTTCCCTTTTTCCCTTGACGATGATCTCTGCTTCCACCTCGATACTCCTCAGGGAATCTTCGCCCGTAACATACAAAAAGCCGGACCCGCAGTCGATCACAATTTTATCGATTCCATCGGCCGACAAACTCATTCTTTCTGTTTTTTCGAAAGAAAAAGCCAGCGATACACAAAACACAAATAAAACCAAAAATGTTATTTTTAATTTCAACACAGCCTCCTTGATTAGCATTCTCCTATATAGACGTAAATTGAACGAAAAAAGTTTACTGAATTATCCCCGTGATCTTGCCCACTCCGAACGATGATTGATGAATGATCTCTTCCTCTCTAAGATCATTGACCGACTGTTTCGCTCAGGATTAAAAGCCACCCTTTGCCCGGCTCGACGGGAATAAAATCGTCCGGCCCGAACACGGCAGACGATTGAAATTCTTCGATGGAGGGAGCAACAAGTTGTGTCTTTGAAGGATCCAGGCCTAACGCTTTCCAATCGATTAAAAGACGGCAGTTTGTTTTTTCCTTTGCCCAACTGGCCAGGGAAAGAAGAGCCTGGTCTTTTTTTATATAGATTGTGACCAGGATGTCTTCGTGATCGGTCTTTACAGGACAAGAAGGAGACCAATAGCCGATCATTTCCGTGTCTTCCATACCAAAATCATCCCAAAATTCCCACATTGGTGCCGGATTTCCGGACCATGGAAGGCGAGCCGTCATGCCGTACAGCATGCCCCGCCAGGCGTTTCCTCCATCCTGCAGCATCTCCCCCATCACTCCAAAAGGAATCCCCGACACTTCCACGAGCCAGAAATCGGGGGGATAATCATAGTCGAAATACTCCCCGAACCAGAGACGGTCGATATACGGAAAATGTTCGAGGTAGAGATTGGCGCTATTGGCGAATCCATCCCTGGGATTGAACTGGTTGGCCGAATGGAGGTCTATTAGAGCACCGTCCTTATTCCTGTCTAAAATTTTTCTCAGCCGCTTCATCACGGTCCGGTCAAAGGCCACATCATCGATGTACAGGCCGTCTATCCCGATATTTTTTACAAGCCAGTTCAGGCCTTCCAGGTAATAATTGTGCCACCTGGAAACACCACTGTTGATGATGGCAGCATCCTTTAATTTGGGCACAAACCATCCATTTATGTAATGGGAAGCCAGGTGTTCCTGGAGCCAGGAAAACCCACCTCCCGGGCCATCGGAAAAGATTTCATCTCTCAGGCTTCGCAACGCGAATATTTCTGGCGCTCTGTTGGTGAGCTCCCGGACTGTGTAATAAATCTTGACCTTGAGGCCGAGGTCATGAGCCCGGTCGATGTACTGTTTCATCTCGAGAGGACGTAGAAAGGGATAATTGATATAAGGATTGATGGCATTGGCATGGTGGATGTTTATCGTGTTCGCACCGGTGGTAGCTATTTCATCCACAGGTTTGTATTGATGGTAAAAACGGGTGGACCACTGAGCTTTGGTGTCCAGCGTTTTAAACGGTGTTATCAGGAGAGAAAAAATGTAATGCAGCTCCTCCCCTTTTTTAAGAATCCGGTCTCCGCTCGATGCTTTGATTAAAAAAGTTCCATCGTCTGCCTCTTTAAAATCACAGCCGCCTTTGCCTTGGTTCCACCAGGATCGGGGCATGAAAAGCGGTTTGAGTTGGTAGAAATTTGTGTTCAGCGGGCGGGAATAATGTTCGTCCCTGAAGCTGCACTGCAACCCCGCATTCACATCCCCTATCCAGACTGAATCCTGGTTTTTCTCAGGATCCCACTTCCATTGATACTGTTCGGGACGAACCCCCCCCTTAAAACCCATTCCCATCATATATTTGGCCACGTCCCTTTGAAGGGGAACTTCCAGGCGAATATCACGAACTTGCATATCTTCCTGTGCCTGGAGCTTAATGTTGAATTCAACATATCCGTCGAACTCCATCCGAGCCGAACAATCCATGGTAAGAGGGCCAGCGGTGTTTTTAGAACTCCAGGCAATAACTCCTTCGGTCACCTTCGTGAGCTCTACACTCTGTTCAGTCCAGGGAAGTATGTTGGCATTGGCATCTTCTATAACGAGTTTTATCGGAGAGGCCAAAATCTCACGCCCTTTAGCTCCGATTTTAATCACCTCTGGTGTGAAATAACTCCGAATGCTCTGTAACAATCCGGATTTGGCGATGGTCACTTCCCGCCCCAAACAGCTCACTTTGTTGTTGTCCAGTTTCATTGGAGTAAAAGGCAGGACGATGCCATCATCTAGAGCAAGAGTGGAATCAAGCCAGCGAAGGCGTGAGTGTCTCCAAGGATCGCTGTCTCCCGCATCTTCGAGGATTTCTTCTGTCACCTGGAGCAGAACCATAACTTGGCTGCTTTCCATTCCAGTTGGTTCCACTTTCACTTTGCCCTTGTACTCGCCAGGAGGGATATCTTTCGGTATTTGGACACCACACCATAGAGCCTGGATTTTTCCTTCTGCGACGGGACAGGCTTTGGCAAATGTTTTTCCGGTCCAATCGATCCCTCCCGTGTTGATACATCTGGATGCGGAAGCAGGAATCACATCCTCTGTCTGGATGTTATTAAACTCACTGAATGAGACCTTCAGATCACGTATCACAGTGCGGCAGGCATACACTCCTATCTGGAAAGCATAAAATTCTCCCCGGCTGGCCGATCCTTTGAATATTTTGAATGGACCTTGTTGGATCCATCTGGAAGGCAAATCATCCGTCATGCGGATGGGATAAAACCGGTCCTCTGTAAAAAGAAGATAGGATGAGGAGGGATATCTGTCCAATAAATCTTCTTTTTCCGCGGATGTGGCGATGACCTCCATCGGAAAAAAGCTATTTAGAGGATCGATTGCTTGAAATTCCACCACATCGGCCCGGGGAAAATCGCCGGGATTTATCGATGATAAACCATCCTGTGTCAGGCTATGAGACTGAAGCCACCCTAGGTCTGCCGTTTGTTCAGGCTCAGGGTAGTACACCTTTGGGTAGTTGCTCCGGCCTTCCATTTGATAGGGAAGATAATACAGATAGTATTTTCCTGGACCGCTTGTTGGTTGGAGGACGAAGTCGCCAAATTCGTGATTTATGTTAATCCTACATAGATTCAAAACCTGTTTTTCTGTCTGTCCATCGATCAGAATAGCCGCTTTTAGCTCAGGATTCGCATCCCTTCTCCTCCAGGGAACATGCAGCCATACAGCATCCACTTTTTCGTTGATCTGGATCACAACCCGATGATTGCCGTACAGATTTTCGTCCCATGATCCTGTCCCGTAAGAAACTTCTTGCATGCAATAAAGAAGAGCCGCAACAAGTATCACAAAAGCCAAAAAAAAGCAGAGTTTTGCAGAGTTTAGCTGGGTTTCTCTCATAAAAGGAATTTATCTTATTTTGACTAGGATTCGCAAGAAAAATCTGACACCTTCCATAGGTTCTGCTCCAGGGAATTTGAATAATTCCCATATTTTAAGTATGATACAAAACTGCGAAAAAAGTATGGATAAAGCACATCTCTGAGGAATTTTTCTTGAAAAAGATAGAAAGGGAAGAAATCCTATCAGCTCTCCAAAGGAGGGCTAATTTACAGGCGTATAATCTGAAAAGAGCAGATTTTTCCCGATTGAACCTTTCAAACCATGACCTTTCATCTCTCGATTTGTCAGGTGCAAAATTTAAACAGTCTAATTTAGAAAAGGCAAATCTGAGTAAATCGATTCTTAATGGAAGCTCTTTTTTAAAAGCGAACTTGAAAGAAGCCAATATGAGCGAAACCCACTGCAGTCGTACCGATTTCACAAAGGCTGATCTTTCTGGCACAGATCTAACCCATGCAATCCTTCAAGACATTGTTGTTTACAAAACAAAAATGAAAAGTGTCAATCTCGATATGGCCCAATTAGAAGGAGTGGATTTAAGCTCCATGGATTTAACAGAGTGTGAGGCAAGAAACGCTAATTTTAGAAAAACAAACTTGGGTTTTTCGTGCTTAAACGGAGCAAACCTAAGGGCGGCTAATTTTGAAGAGGCCAATCTTTCTGATATAAAAGCAAAGAGCGCATTTTTCTCAGGAAGCTGTTTAGTAAGAACCAATCTGGAAGGTGCTGTTTTGGATGGAACGGACTTTTCCCAAGCTGACATGACAAAGGCTAACCTAAGTTTGACATCGTTGGAGAGAATTAATCTTGAAAGCACCAAGCTTGTGGAAACGAATTTTAGATTATCTAGGGGGATTGCAGAAGGAAAGAAGGAATATTTAAGACAGCAAGGTGCAAAGGTAACTTTTATATGGGAAAAAACAAAAAAGACAACAAAATTTGTTCTTAAAACGCCCTGGGTTCTTGCTACTCTTGGAATTTTTCTGGTTGCTGCAATTATGGGTGTTTATTTTTATTTTACTAATATAAATCATTTCAGTATTTCTTCTCTAACAAAGGAGTTAATAAACGCTAAACAGAGTAAGCAATACGAGAAAGCCCTTCAAATCAATCAAATTCTTATAAGAAAGTTAGATAGAAAAGGAAATCATATGGGTGTTTTTAGTCGCAGCTTAGATGTAGCCAGGATGTATAGACTCCTGGGAAATAGGAAGATGTCTGTTGAGTTACTTGAAGCGATGTTTGAGAATTACCATGAGGACAATAAAAAGATTGCACAAATTAAACTAGAATTAGCCTTAAATTATAAAGATTCAGGAAATTTTGGCAAAGCTATAACTCTCATGGAAGACATAGAAACTTCAAATTTAACAAATAGTTTAATTCACTCCCTCGAAATAAATCTTGCAAAAGCCTATTGGGAAGAAAAAAATTATCAACAGGCTGTTGCGTCCTACAAAAAAATTGCCGAAGAATTCAGCACTGATCCTAAGCGCTATTCTAATGCTTTGAAAAACCTGGCCCAGGTTTACATAGAAATGGGAGAGATTGAAGAATCAAGTGAAATTTGGGCCAACATTTTATGGAATCCAAAAGAGCCTAAACCTTATTTTCGCAAACAGATGAACATAGCCCTTAAGCTGAGTGAAGAAGGAAGACATTCAGAAGCCTTGACGGTCTACGATAACCTGTTAATAAAGATAAAGGAGAATCCAGTTTTAGTAAACAAAGTTAAAAACAAGATAAATATGGCAAAGAAAAAGAGATGAAAAAAATATTCATCTGAGAGTCATGAAATTGTCTATTCTAAATAAAAAGTATTCTCTCCCGCCGCCAAAAAAAATATTAAAGATACTAATAATTTCTTTATTCATAATTATGTTTTTCATGAAAATTGAAAACACATATAGTTTTCGTCGATTCCGGACTCACCAATCATTCAATGGAGATGAACCCAAATATATGCGCATGGTCCATTCTTTAGTAAAAGATGGCAGTCTAGATCTTTCAAATATTTGGGGATCCAAAGAGGAGATGGATAAGGTTAAAAAAGAAATAATAGCATCTGGCAGCAAAAGATTTGGGGATATGTACATCATTGGAGTTAATGGAAGCATTTACCCCATGCATATGCCTGGATTGGCTCTGCTTCTTTCGCCTGGCTACTTACTTGATTCCATTCTATATCCTAATGTTCCCGGAAAAGCCCCAACAAATCTTCCTTTTCTTCCACTCTCACTCTATTTTACCAGGCTTTCTCTAATAGCAATATCCATCTTAACTCTTCTCCTCTTATTTAGGCTGCTTTATCATCATTTTCAAAATCTTTTTTTTGTGTCGGTTTTATTGCTTCTTTTTTTACTCAATTCACCGTTTTCTGGCTATTCCTCTCAAGTTTATCCGTCTATCCCGGCCACCCTTTTTTCTCTATTGGCCTTGAATTCCATTCTTTATCCATTTAAAAACAAAGGTCTAAACGATTTTTTCATAATCGTAGGAATCGGATTTTTGCCCTGGTTTCACCAGAGGTTTATTTTTCTCTCCCTTGGACTTTTTCTTGGCTTTCTTATTGTCAGGAAAAATGCCAGAATTCCTTTAAAGAGAGTTTTTGTCATAAGCATTATACTTATGATCCTAAGCTTATCTTATTTTTATTATTTTTATTTTATTACAGGGAATCCTTCACCTCTAAGTATTTCTAAGCTCTTCGGAAAAGTCTACGCTCGGGCGAATATCCTTCCTTTAGGGTTTTTTGGTAACTTTTTTTCTCGAACTGCAAGCATCATCTGGACTTACCCCTGGATTATACTTTTCTTCTTTGGAATTTATTGGGGGGTTAAGAAAAATTGGAGACTCACCGCTGTTCTTTTGGTTATTTCTATTCCTTATTACCTGATATGTAGTGCGGCTGTTTCTTGGGACGGTGTCGCTCGGCCTGTTGGGCGATATTTAATTCCTCTATTCCCCGTCTTCTTGATTTTCGCTGGAAAAACTATACAAGATATTTTCGAGAAATTTTCCTATCCTAAGTTATTCTTCTACATTGGTTATGTTTTACTGATCTTTTTGAATAAGAAAATTTGGTTTATTAATTTCAACTTCAGCTACAGCTACATAGAACATGCTGACCTAATTTTGATTATCAAAAGCACCCTCATAATCTTTTCCCTTTATATCTCCATTTTTTTTGGTGATAAATTTTTATTTCAAAGGAATAGCAGAGAATTAGCTAATTCG
>CAYPGQ010000118.1:0-12995 GCA_964410125.1 uncultured Eubacteriales bacterium
CTTTTTGCGCTTCGATCATCGCCAAATAATACAGGGAATGTAATTTGAAATTCAAAGGAATGTCGAATTGTTGAAAAATTTCCTTGCTTTTATTCAAATCGCCCAGATAATAATGAATTTCCCCCAGCATAAATTTAGAGAACAAAGAAGGATCGGACATCTCTATCAAGTGGCAGACTTCTATTGCCCTATAAAACTCTTTCTTGAGCATCAACAGCTCTGCATACTTGATGTTTTTGAGGCTGGAAAGATTTAGTAAAAAACTTCTTTCATTGTATTCCAGGGCCTTTTCGAAATCCTCTTCCACACCACTTTCTCCATACTTTGTTAAATAGCAGTATCCTGTTATAGAATTCAGCTTCGGATGATTGGGAAACTTTTCGACGGCCTCTTTTGCCAGGTTAAAAACAACCCCACTCATGCTTTTGTTCAAAGAAGCCTCTCTCAGCAGGTAAATCCCGATCAAAGTTGTGTAATACTCGGGAAGACCGGGCGATATCTCCTGAGCCTTTTCCAACAGCGTTTCCGCCGTGTTCAACCACTCTATGTCAGGATCCCATCCTAAATTGACATAATTCGCATAACACCGGGCTAATCCGATGTATGCCAGGACATAGTTTCTGTCGATTGCGATGGCCTGGTTAAAAAGGCTGATAGCCAATTCATTGCTTTCTGGTGTCCATCTTCCTAAAAGATATTTTCCCTGATGGTACAGCTTCCAGGGATCATCATCCTGTCTACTAATTCTATTTGAGATAAAATTTCCTTTAAGATAGGTATCGAATGCCGAAAAGTCGATGGTGCTGCCCCTGTTTGACTGATCATAAAGGATTTCATTCACTTTGACATTTAATTGTTCGTGGATTTTATGACTGATACTCTGGCTGATGTTAAAGATGTCGCCTTGATCGCTTTCATACGATGCATTCCACAGGTTTTTGTTGTCCTCTGCTCTGATCAGGCTGATGCTTAACAAAATCTTGTCTTTTTCCTTTCTAATTTCTCCCATCACAAGATAGTCAGGCTTGAGCTTCCGACCGAACATCTCCCTTTCTTGAGCGGGATATAGGTTCAGCTCATCCGCAGATCCAGGGATCACTCTGATTTTATTCAATCGGATCAGGTTCCGTTCTATTTCATTCGTAATGCCTTCGGAGAAATATTCATCATGTTCTGAGGAATTGAGGTTTTTAAACGGAAGAACGGATAATGTGAGCCCGGACAGAGACGAAACCGGAGAATTTTTAAAGAAATAAAGCCATGCAAAAAAGATGGATAACAACAAGAAGCCTATGGCTAATCCGGCAATCACTCCTCTGTTTGTCCAGATCGCGGGGCGTATTTCGTCTTGATGATTATTCGCTTTTTCCCTAAGCCATTCATCGATTTCTGATTTGTAAGCAAAAACTTTTGACCTTGGGGAATTTTCATCTATACGGTAAATCGGCAATTCCAGCTCATCTTCCCACCTATGACAGGTTCTGACATCTCTATCCAGGTATGCGGAAATTTCCTTCCATGAGTGAAGAATATTATCCTTTTTCATGTCAGGCCCCAAATTTGTGAGTTTATTATTCCCTTTATAAAGAATTTTGTCAATCGGAACATTTTGGGAAGGGCCCGACATTCTGGAATTCGCCATTCTGATTCTTACGATATTGCCTTTTGAGGCATTTTTAAAGTGAAATAATGTGACATAATGTGACATAATGTGACATTTTGCCTCAAAAGGTTGATTTTTTGCCCTTTTACATAAAAACTTATACATAGAAGGAAAGTTATTCTTTAAGGTGAATTCTAAATGAGATACAAAAAAATCCTCATCGTTGACGATGATTCGGTCAATCTCAAGATGCTCAGGAATATCTTTACCAGCAATGAATACCATGTTCTCCAAGCCTCTGGAGGATTCGAAGCCATTAATATTGCCAAAAATGACCACCCGGATTTGATTATCCTGGATATTGTGATGCCCGATATAGACGGAGGCGAGGTTGCATCGATCTTGAAAAATGATCCTTCGACACAAAATATTCCGATAATATTCTTATCATCCTTGATCAAGAAAGAAGAAGAACAGTACAGCAGCACTCAAGACGGTGTTTATCTGATGGCAAAGCCTTTCGATCGGGATGTGTTATTGAACAAAGTAAAAGAACAAATATAAACAGGGAAGTCTGGTGACGGGGACCAAATTTGGTGGGTAATTTCTGGCTGTTCCGCCAGAACGTATTCTGGTAGAAAGCCCTGGGATGGTTTAAGATCCATCTGAAACAGGAACTTTGCTAATCCAGCCCTCTCCATCCCAGCAACTGATTTCTGATTTAAGTTTTTCTATATCAATGTCACTGAGGTCGATTTTTAATTTCCCTTCCTGTTTCAATTTATTAAAATTGAGAACAAATTCATCTCCAAGATAAACATCTGTGCAATTTAAATCGCGATCAAATTCATAATGAATTCTGGAAATCGATGTGGTTACATCAAATCTCCCATTGTTCAATAAATCGATACCTCTAATGTTTTCTTGAATACCCATCGATTGCCCCACGACATTTTGAGGGAGCAAGAGATAATATTTTTCAGATCCAGGCTCTAATTCCGGAGAATAATATCTTGTTCCCTGCATCTGAGGAGAAGAACCGCTCACATCAAGTAAGTCAAACACAACAATACAAGCTTTCCTGTAGTTATTATTGACACCGCCCAAAATGATTTCTTTCTTTTGATCATCATCAAGATCTGTAAATGCCATACTAACGAAATGGCCGGAATTCCAGTATTCACCGATACTCTGGCCTTCACTGTCTAAAATGATAACACGACTGGGGAAATAGATTTTGTGATTTGCTGTAATGACTGTTTCGTATCGAGAATCACTGTCTAGATCCACGATCTCAAAATTGACAATATCGAAATCAGGGGAAATTATTTTGTTCCCGAATTGGATTTCTCTGCCAACATTGTACTTCCAAATCAGGTTTCCTTTATGATCGAGGCAGGCGATTGCTTCATCAAAATGATTCTTGTTCTGAATCGCCATTAAAACATTAGGCTTTCCATCGTTGTCGATATCTTCGAACAAGATGTTTTTTATTGCCCATTCTTTCCTATATTCAGCCTGGTTCAATTTTGGACCCAGATCGTAATTCCACAGACTTTTCCCATTTTTATCAGTAATAACCAGGTGAGTATCCTCTATTTTAAAAGAGAAATCTCCTGATTTTTGAGGGCTCTTCAGAATTAAAAAAGCAACTGAGATAGCGATAGCAATGAATAATATGCTGAGAATGTATTTCAAAAAAAAAGGTTTATTGTTCGATTTAGTGCGGGTTTTATCTTTTATCCAACTGTCAAGCTCATCGATATAGGCAATCACATAAGTTTTATTCAATTTTTTGGTGATCTTCTGCTCAAAGGGAGATCACCTTTGTATTCATTCAATCTGCTCCAAACAACCATGAAACAAAAACAAACTAGCCAAAATAAAACAAACATTTGCAACAAAACGTCCGCCATGAATCAGCATCGCTTCCCTATCCTTGTCTTTAAGGGTGCGGGAGCCACTCCATGGATGCCTGGCGAACAACGTAGCTTTTATGGAATTACTAACTCCAGCCCTCGCCTCAGACCTTAGTGTGGCCTATAACTCCATCCGGAATTGGCTGTCCGTGTTTCACCGGCCTATCAATGGCTTAGCCAATTGCCGTCAAACACTCCTCGTTGACCGCATCTTTTCCAATGTGATATGAATATTACACAATGCCAGCAGGTGAAATTTTTTATGAATAAAAAGGCCTCCAAAATAATCGTAATTTCCCTTGCTGTCCTGACCTTTTTTAAACTCGTCATCCATTTGGGGACAAACGCATTTGCCAGCTACGGCATTTTTCGAGACGAACTCTACTATATCGCCTGCAGCAACAGGCTCGCCTTAGGGTACGTCGATCATCCTCCCCTTTCCGTTTACCTCCTTTCTCTAAGCCGCCTGATTTTCGGAGAATCTCTATTTGCTATCCGCTTATTTCCGGCATTTGCAGCAGCTTTCACGGTATTTTTGACAGGGCTCCTTGTGCGAAGAATCGGCGGTGGAAAATCCGCTGTTTTTCTTGCTGCCCTCGCCGTGATATTTGCCCCTATACAGCTGGGCATGAACACGGTCTATTCAATGAATAGCTTTGACATTCTCCTTTGGGCGTTCTTAGCTTACATCGTTATCCTTACTGTTCAGGAGAATAAGCCAAAATGGTGGGTTTTGCTGGGCATACTCATGGGGTTAGGCTTACTGAATAAGATAGGAATGTTGTGGTTTGGATTCGGCTTCTTTCTTGCGCTTTTTTTAACAAAGCTTCGCAGACATCTGTTAACAAAATGGCCATGGATCGCTGGAGCACTGGCTTTTCTCATATTTTCTCCGTTCATCATCTGGAACATAATACATAATTTTGCCCACCTAGAATTCATCAGGAATGCTAGAATACTTAAATATGCTGGAGTCAGTGCAAAGGATTTTGTCTTTGGCCAGATATTACTGCAAAATCCTGTGGTTCTCCCTCTCTGGCTGGCAGGACTCTATTTTTTCTTCTTCCATAAAGACGGAAAAAAGTTCCGAATCCTTGGTATCATTTATACGGTTGCCTTTTTGATACTGTTGATTAGTGGTCAAAGTAAGCCAGAATATTTGAGCCCTGCCTATCCGATGCTGTTTGCCGGCGGCGCTGTCCTAGTTGAAAGGCTGTTCAGCCGCAAATACTGTAGATGGCTGAAATTCGCTGTTCCTGCGGTAATCGCTATCAGTGGTATCCTTCTTGCCCCTCTCGCCCTGCCGATTCTTCCTGTTAAGAAATTTATCAAATACTCCGACTTCATTGGGATGAGCCCCTCGACTCACGAAGGAAAAGAGATGGCCCAGCTCCCCCAGTTCTTTGCGGATATGTTCGGTTGGGAAAATATGGCTGCTACTGTGGCTAGGCTTTATCATTCCTTACCGACAGAAGAGAAATCGAAAACTATCATCTTCGCCCGAAATTATGGAGAAGCTGGGGCGATCGAGTATTACAGAAAGAAATATGATCTTCCAACGGTAATTTCTTCGCACAACAATTACTGGCTATGGGGATATGGAGATGATGCTGCGGAGGCATACATTTTCTTGGGCGGAGAAAGGGATAACTACCTCAAATATTTCTTCCAAGTGGAACAGGCTGCAATCATAAGGTGTGAGTATTGCATGCCTTATGAAAATAATCTTCCTGTTTATGTTTGCAGAAATAAAAAAATCAATTTAAGCGAACGATGGGAATCCATGAAGCATTATGAGTAGTGTTTTCAGCATTTTAGCTATTTGACACTTTCCCCAATTTCTTGATATTCTTTTGCTTCACTCATAAGAGGGGAACAATGGCAATCAAATGCCCCAAATGTCACTCTGAAATTTTGGATGATTCCAGCTTCTGTAGCAAATGCGGAACGCCCATTCATCCTTCAGAAGGAATCTTTTTCTCACAGACCAGAACAATTCTGAGACCCATGGAGGAATTAGTTCCTGGGACCATACTCGCCGGCAAATACAAAATAGCCGAAGTCTTAGGCAGAGGAGGCATGGGCATCGTCTATAAGGCAGAGGATACCAAGCTGAAACGAAAGGTATCCCTTAAATTCTTGCCTCCTGAGCTAATGCTTGAGGAAGAGGCTAAGGAACGCTTCGTGCTCGAGGCTCAAGCTGCAGCTGCCCTGTCTCATCCCAATATCTGCACCATCCATGAAATCGATGAAGAGGAAGGTAAGTCCTTTATTGCTATGGAATACGTGGAGGGACAGAGCTTAAGGGCAAAAATAGAGAGAGGACCTCTGGAGGAACAAGAAGCCCTGGATATTGCTATCCAGATAGCTGAAGGCCTGGATGAGGCGCATAAGAAAGGAATCATCCACAGGGATATCAAGAGCGCCAACATCATGGTGACAGAAAAGGGACAGGCTAAAGTCATGGATTTCGGATTGGCCAAGGTCACAGGAGGAACCCTGCTCACTAGAGAAGGAACAACTCTGGGCACGGTAGCCTACATGTCTCCAGAACAAGCGCGGGGAGAAGAGGTAGATTTTCGCTCGGACATCTGGTCTTTGGGAGTGGTTATGTATGAAATGCTTTCCGGGCAGCTGCCCTTTACAGGAGACCGGGAGGCATCGGTCCTTTATTCTGTTGTGCATGAGGAGCCCAAGCCTCTAAAGGCTATAAAATCCGGTATTCCCGTTGAACTGCAGCAGATTATATATAACGCTTTAAAGAAGAAACGTGAATCCCGTTATTCCTCTACATCAGAAATGTTAAAAGACCTGAAGAAATATCATGATGTTCTGCGAGCAGAGGAACTGGGAGCATTTAACCTGCGGACGTTGCTTCGCCGCATCCGCAGGCCACGGATCGCCATCCCAGCTATTTGTGCGGTCTTTGTCATTGCCTTGGCTTCTTTCTGGTTCTTCAACCGCCAGGCTAAAATCCGCTGGGCCAGGGAAGAGATTCTCCCAGAGGTCGAGCAACTTGTTGAAGAAAATTGGCGGGATTTCATCGAACCTTACAAACTGGCAGAAAAGGCAGAAAAATACATTCCGAATGATCCCAAGCTATCTGAGCTATTTTCAGAATGTTCCTTTAATATAAACATCAAAACAGAGCCTCCAGGTGCGGAAATTTATATGAAAGAATACGATACTCCAGAGAGCGAATGGGAATATCTAGGTGTTTCGCCTCTCGAAAACATCCGATTGCCAATTGGAATTTTCCGGTGGAAAATGGAAAAAGAAAGCTATGAGACTGTCTTGGCTGCATCTTCCACAATGGACGTAGTTTATGCACCAAAAGATCAAATAATTCCCTCTGACCTTATGAGAGTGCTGGATGAGAAAGGAAGCATCCCAAAGGGCATGGTGCAAATATCAGGAATGAAAACAAACATAGGGAAGTTGGATGATTTTTATATAGACAGGTATGAAGTTACGAATAAACAGTACAAAGAATTCATAAACAGCGGCGGATACGGAAACAGGGAATTCTGGACACATGAATTTGTCAAGGGCGGAAAAGTCCTGACCTGGGAAGAAGCCATGGCCGAATTTGTGGATCTAACAGGCAGGCCCGGTCCTTCCACATGGCAGGCAGGAGATTATCCCGATGGGCAGGAAAATTATCCGGTGTCAGGCATCAGTTGGTACGAAGCAGCAGCCTATGCAGAGTTTTCGGGAAAAACTCTGCCCACAGGATCTCATTGGGGTATCGCCAGAGGTGAATATACTCCTATGATCCAAGTGTTTCAATTTGGGGGTGACGCTGTTTTTGCTCCCTTCAGCAATTTTAAGGGCAAAGGCCCTGTTCCGGTGGGGAGCCTTCCAGGCATAACGGCCTACGGAGCCTATGACATGGCAGGAAATGTGAGAGAATGGTGCTGGAACGAAACCCAGGACGGAAGATTGATCAGGGGCGGTGCCTGGAACGATGCCACCTACATGTTCGGGACGCTGAGCAATGTTCCTGCTTTTGACCGTTCTTCTAAAAATGGATTCCGGTGTGCTCTGTATCCTGATCCTGAGAGAATCCCCGAATCAGCTTTTCAAATGGTAAAATTAGGTGAAGCTTTAGATTTCTACAAAGAAGAGCCGGTTCCGGATTCCATTTTTCAGGTTTACAAAGAGCAGTTCTCTTATGATAAGACCGATTTGAACGCGCGCGTTGAATCGAGGGATGAGAGTTCTGAAGACTGGATTCAAGAGAGGATAACCTTTGACGCCGCCTACGGCGGTGAACGGATCATTGCCTGTCTTTTTCTTCCTAAAAATACAGCGCCACCCTATCAGGCAGCCATTTATTTCCCTGGTGGTCAAGCTCTACACCGAAATACGAGCAAAGACCTTGAAAGCGCTATGGAATTTAAGGCTTTCTTTTCTTTTATTGTAAAAAACGGACGGGCCGCGCTCTATCCTGTCTATAAAGGAACTATGGAACGTAATTTTATACGGCCAACTCCCTGGGCTAATACTTATCGACAAACTGAATATCGAATCCAACTGGTAAAAGATTTTAAAAGATGCATCGACTATCTGGAAACCCGTCAGGATATTGACAGCAACAAGTTGGCCTATTACGGCATTAGCTGGGGTGGCAACTGGCCGGCATCAATCTTCCCGGCAGTGGAGAATCGTATTAAAGCAAGCATTGTATTGGCCGGAGGTCTCAAAGATACCGGGCTCCCGGAAGTTCATCCGATTAATTATGTCACCCGGGTGAAAACACCGACCTTAATGCTAAACGGAAGATACGACTCATCTTTTCTTTATGAGACATCCATTAAGCCCATGTTTGACCTTTTAGGAACTCCGGATAAACACAAGGAATTGAAATTATACGACACCGACCATATCCCCCCAAAAAATGAATTCATCAAGGAAATCCTTGCTTGGCTCGACCGCTACCTTGGCCCGGTGAATAGATAACAACTTAGCTATTTGACACTTTCCCCAATTTCTTGATATTCTTTTGCTTCACTCATAAGAGGGGAACAATGGCAATCAAATGCCCCAAATGTCACTCTGAAATCTTGGATGACTCCCAGTTCTGCAGCAAATGCGGAACGCCCATTAATCCTTCAGAAGGAATCTTTTTCTCACAGACCAGAACAATTCTGAGATCCATGGAGGAATTCGTTCCTGGGACCATACTCGCCGGCAAATACAAGATAGCTGAAGTCGTGGGAAGAGGAGGCATGGGTATTGTATATAAAGCAGAGGATACCAAGCTGAAACGAAGGGTTGCCCTTAAATTCCTGCCTCCTGAGCTAATGCTAGAGGAAGAGGCTAAGGAACGTTTCGTGCTTGAGGCTCAAGCTGCAGCAGCCCTGTCCCATCCCAATATCTGTACCATCCATGAAATCAATGAAGAAAAAGGTAAGTCCTTCATTGCTATGGAATACGTGGAGGGGCAGAGCTTAAGGGCAAAAATAGAGAGAGGGTCTCTGGAGGAACAAGAAGCTCTGGATATCGCTATCCAGATAGCTGAAGGCCTGGATGAGGCACATAAGAAAGGAATCATCCACAGGGATATCAAAAGCGCCAACATCATGGTGACAGAGAAAGGGCAGGCTAAGGTTATGGATTTTGGTTTGGCCAAGGTCACAGGAGGAATCCTGCTCACCAGAGAAGGAACAACTCTGGGCACGGTAGCCTACATGTCTCCAGAACAAACGCGGGGAGAAAAGGTAGATTACCGCTCGGACATCTGGTCTTTGGGAGTGGTTATGTATGAGATGCTTTCCGGGCAGCTGCCCTTCACAGGAGACCGGGAGGCATCGGTCCTTTATTCTGTTGTGCATGAGGAGCCCAAGCCTCTAAAGGCTATAAAATCCGGTATTCCCGCTGAACTACAGCAGATTATATATAACGCTTTAAAGAAGAAACGAGAATCCCGTTATTCCTCTACATCAGAAATGTTAAAAGACCTGAAGAAATATCAGGATGTTCTGCGAGCAGAGGAATTGGGAGCATTTAACCTGCGCACAATGCTTCGCCGCATCCGCAGGCCACGGATTGCAATCCCAGCCGTTAGTTTGGTCATTGCCATCAGCCTTGTGGCTGTCGGATTCTTCAACCGCCAGGCTAAAATCCGCTGGGCCAGGGAAGAGATTCTCCCAGAGGTCGAGCAACTTGTTGAAGAAAATTGGCGGGATTTTACCAAGGCTTACAGACTTGCGGAACAAGCAGAAAAATACATTCCGAATAATCCTAAGCTTTCTGAAATCTTTTCGAAATGTTCCTTGAACATAAACATCGAAACAGAGCCTCCGGGTGCAGATATATATATGAAAGAATACAACGCCCCAGACAGCGAATGGGAATTTTTGGGTATTTCGCCTCTCGAAAACATCCGATTGCCCGTCGGAATCTTCAGGTGGAAGATGGAAAAGGAAGACTATGAGACTGTCCTGGCTGCATCTTTGACAAAAAAAACAAACGATCTCGTGAGAGTGTTAGATAAGAAAGGAAGCATCCCAGAGGGCATGGTGCGGGTAACAGGAGCTGAAACGGATCTAGGGGAATTGGATGATTTCTATATTGACAAGTATGAAGTCACGAATATGCAGTACAAAGAATTCATAAACAGCGGCGGATACAGAAACAGGGAATACTGGAAACATGAATTTAAAAAGGGCGACATGGCCCTGACATGGGAAGAAGCCACGGCAGAATTTGTGGATCAAACAGGTAGGCCTGGCCCTGCCACATGGCAGGGAGAAGATTATCCGGAGGGACAGGAAAATTATCCGGTATCAGGAATTAGCTGGTACGAGGCAGCAGCATATGCAGAGTTTTTGGGAAAAACTCTGCCCACAGGATATCATTGGGATATAGCAAGGGGTGAATATACTCCTTTAATCAGAGCGCCTCAACTTGGAGGTTATGCTATTTTTGCTCCCTTCAGCAATTTTGAGGGCAAAGGTCCTGTTCCTGTGGGGAGTCTTCCAGGCATAACATCCTACGGAGCCTTTGATATGGCGGGGAATGTGAGAGAATGGAACTGGAATGAACGCCATAACGGAAGATTAATCTCGGGCGGCGCTTGGAACGATAACACCTACATGTTTGGGAGGTGGAGTCAAGCTCCTCCCTTTGACCGTTCTCCAAAAAATGGGTTCCGATGTGCTCTCTATCCTGATCCTGAGAGAATCCCCGAATCTGCGTTTAGTTTAATAGAATTGGGTGAAACTAGAGATTTCTACAAAGAAAAACCAGTTCCGGATTCTATTTTCCAAGTTTACAAAGATCAATTTTCTTATGATAAAACTGAGCTGAACTCAAGCGTGGAATCGAGGGATGAAAGTTCTGAATACTGGGTTCAAGAGCGAATAACCTTTGATGCTGCTTATGGCGGTGAGCGGATCATCGCCATTCTTTTTCTTCCTAAAAACACAGCCCCCCCCTATCAGACAGTCATTTATTTCCCCGGCTCTCAATCTGTATTTCGAAATTCGAGCAAAGACCTTGATAGCTGTAATGAATTTCAGGTTTTCCTTTCCTTTGTAGTGAAAAACGGCCGGGCTGCCCTCTTCCCTGTCTATAAAGGGACTATGGAACGCAGAGATGATGCTTTGACTCCAATCGTATTCGGAGGCAATTCCCATCTGTATACTGAATACAACATTCAATTAGTGAAAGATTTTAAAAGATGCATCGACTATCTAGAGACCCGTCAGGATATAAACAGCAACAAGCTTGCCTATTACGGAATGAGTTGGGGAGCACAGCTCGGTACGATCATCTCAGCCGTGGAGGAACGTCTCAAAGCAAGCGTTTTATTGGCAGGAGGCCTCGATGATCTTGGACGTCCTGAAGCAGATCAAATTAATTATGTTACCCGAGTGAAAACTCCAACCCTGATGTTAAATGGTAAATACGACACGCGCTATGATACATCAATAAAGCCTATGTTTGACCTTTTAGGAACTCCGGATGAACATAAGCAACTGAAGTTATTCGAAACTGACCATATCCCACCAATGAATGAATTCATCAAGGAAACCCTGGCCTGGCTCGACCGCTACCTCGGACCAGTGAATAGATAACAACTTAGCTATTTGACACTTTTCCCAATTTCTTGATATTCTTTTGCTGAATTCATCGGAGGGGAATAAATGATCAAAAAAATCCTTTTAATAACCGCGCTTGTTTTCATCCTGAACTTTGCCGCAATCCCTTTTTTTAGCACTGTGGAGCAGGAGCCAGAGCCTTTCTCCAAGGTAGAAAACGTCATCATCACCTATGAGTACTACGGCCTTGATCAAGGAACGGTCACGCTCTCCATTAAAGACAACGGCAGCTATGTGCGGCGGGACGAAACCAGGATCATGAAGTCAAACGGAAACGAGAAGACATACAAATACTTTTATCTCTTGACTCCTGAGAATTTTTACCAGGCCGATCTTCATCAAGGCAATATGGCCATCAGGATGGACCGTCCGGCTGACATGGCAAACATGATCCTTATTCATGAAATCCTGTACGGGGAGTCAGCAGAGTCTCTAAAGACCGAAAAACGCTACAAAAAAGAAGCCGAGGAACGTGTGGCAGAGCAGCTCTGCAAAGTCTATTACGACGAGATAGGCGCTGAAAAATACTGGATTTGGAATGATATCATCCTGAAAAACGAGTCTCTGGACTGGGAAACCAAAAAGCCAAGCGGAAAACGGGCGGTCTCTGTGGAGCTTGACCCGAAATTCCCAAAGGGGACATTTGAAATACCGGAGGACATGGAAGTCATCGGAATGTGATCTGGATATTTTCCATCTAAATGTATCTTAATCTAAGCCCCTCAGTACCTCACCCCGGAAAATCTTTTCTTGGTCCTGTGTGATGATTCAAGTTATCACGACCGCTGCAAATTTAATCCGGAGTATGTGTAGATTCTTAAGATGAAATCCGTCACGATAACTGACTTCCTAACATCGCCACCAATCACCACCAAAAATATTGACACTCTTTCTGCAAATTGATATTCTTTTTCTGCACAATATAAGCGTTAAAAGGGATCATCTTGTCCATCAAATGTCCAAAATGCCAATTTCCCAACCCCACTGATACCATTTTCTGTGGTAAATGCGCCACCCGACTTACCTCCCCTGAAAACATTCCCGACTCTCTCACCGAAACCATGGAAACCCCTAGAAAGGAATTTTCCACGGGTTCCACTTTTGCAAGCAGATACCAGATCATCGAGGAACTGGGGAGGGGAGGCATGGGCAAAGTCTACAGGGTCCTCGATAGAAAACTGAACGAAGAAGTCGCCCTCAAGCTCTTAAGACCTGATATTGCCGCAGATAGGAAAAATCTAGAACGATTCAGTAACGAAGTGAAACTCGCGCGAAAGATCATTCACAAAAATGTCGGGCGAATTTATCATCTGAGCGATGAGGGGGGAAATCATTTCATCACGATGGAATATGTCCAAGGCCAAG
>CAYPGQ010000119.1:0-12698 GCA_964410125.1 uncultured Eubacteriales bacterium
GTATTATTTTCCGACACGAAGGGGGGAAGGCAAGGAGGTTACAGTCGGGGAATTTGACCGTGAGGAACTCAAGTGCCTGCTTGGCGAGCTTTTGGATATTCTGAAGAGGGGGCATTTTATCGTTGGGTTGGATGTGACCTGCGCCTATTGTGATTTTTTGCCCATCTGTGGAGATGGTGCGGTGGACAGAGCCAAAGCAAAGAGGAACAGCAATCCTGTGGAGTTTGGGATTGTGGACAAACTCAAAGAGTATGAATAGCAATGGATAACCAGCAGCTTATCGACAAGGAAGCAAGGGAGAAGATTAAAACCGCCTTGGATACGACTCTGCTTGTGGAGGCAGGGGCAGGTTCAGGCAAGACCCACAGTTTGGTGGACAGGATGCTGGCGCTTCTGGCATCGGGGCGGGCCAGGATCAACACCTTTGCAGCTGTGACGTTTACGAGGAAGGCGGCGGCCGAGTTGAGGGGGCGGTTCCAGACAGAGCTTGAGAGGGCAGTTCTGGAGGTAAGAGATAAGGATAAGGAAAAGGAAGTTTACGACCGGTTGGCAGAGGCCCTCCATTATCTGGAGCAGAGCTTTATCGGAACCATCCATTCCTTCTGTGCGAAGCTTTTAAGGGAGCGGCCGATAGAGATAGCACTGGACCCTGATTTTGCAGAACTGGAAGAGATCGAGAACAGCATCTTCCGTGAGAACTGCTGGCATGAGTATCTGGTGAAGGCACGGCTCGAGGATGAGGAGGCGCTGAAGGAGCCGTTTGTGTCTTTGTCGCTTTATCCAGAGGTCGAGTTTATTGGGGGGAGTGATGTGGAGCCGGATTATGAGAAATACAGGAGGGCGCTCGAGGATTTTCTGAAGGGGGCCCGGGAGTGCGTGCCTTTTGAGCGGCCTGCAAAAGGGTATGATGGACTTCAGGGAATGATGCACCGGTGTTTTTTACGTCAGGGAAACCTCGGTTTTTCAGACCATAGTGTTCTGATGGAGACATTCGAGTTGATGGACAAAAACGTGGGTGTTACACAGAACCGGTGGGCATCCAAAGAGGAGGCGCTGGACTTCCAGAGTGTATTCGATTCGTTTAGGGAAGAGGTTGTCCAAGAAGTTTTGAAGAAGTGGCGGGAGTTCAGGCATTCGAAAATCCTAGCGTTTTTAAAGCCTGCGTTGGATTTTTTCCAGGAAAAGCGGTTGAGTCAGTCGAAACTGAACTTCCAGGACCAGTTGATGTTGTCGTCGCGGTTGTTGAGGGAAAATCCTGAGGTCAGGCAGTATTTCAGCAGGCGGTATTCTCATATCCTGGTCGATGAGTTCCAGGACACAGACCCGATCCAGGCAGAGGTTTTGCTTTATTTGGCGGGGACCGACACGGAGGAGAAAGACTGGCACAAACTGACGCCAAGGCCCGGGTCGCTGTTTTTGGTGGGCGACCCGAAGCAGTCGATCTTCCGGTTCAGGCGGGCAGATATCGACACCTACAATCTTGTGAAGGAACAGATCGAGAAGGGAGGCGGAGAGGTACTTCATTTGACGACAAATTTCCGCTCTCTCGAAACGCTGGCTGAGTGGAACAATGCAGTGTTTCAGAATGTCTTCCCTGAGAAGGCGGACAGATACCAGGCGGCTTTTGCCCCTTTGAACACGGTGAGGGAGGCTGAAGGAAGGCTGCACGGGGTACACAAGATATCGATTCCCCAGCAGGAGAGGCACAAGGAGAAGCTGATTGTCGGGATCGATGCCGAAAAAATCGCCGATTTTATAATTTGTGCTATGCGGGAGGGAGCGGATGAAGGGAATGGCTGGGAGCCGTCGGATTTTTTGATCCTTTTCCGCTACAAGAAAAACATGACCGTGTATGCAAGGGCTTTGGAGAAAAGGGGAATTCCTTATGAGATCACAGGGAGTGGTGCTTTCTCAGAATCCGAGGAGGCGAGGGAAATTTTGAATCTGGCCAAGGCTTTGAACGCCCCTGACAATCCTATTTATACCGTGGCTGTTCTGCGAGGAATCTTTTTCGGCGTCAGCGACACCGAACTTTATGAACATAAACAAAAAGGGGGACGGTTCTCTTTTTTAAAAGGTAAAGAGGAGAACGAGGAGGATGCAAAAGACAGGGTGTCCCAGAGCCTTTCCAAACTGAGGCAGTGGTGGGGATGGATTAGGGAGTATCCCGCGACCACGGCTCTGGAGATGATCTTCGAGGATTCGGGCATCGTCAATTTTGCCGCATCCTCTGAGATGGGGAGCAGCCGGGCCGGGAATCTTTTTAAGCTTTTGACGATCCTGCGCAGTCAGGAAATGGAGGGTTCTGCATCTTTTGCTGAGCTGGTGGATTATTTGGAGGAGCTCGTTTCTGTGTATGAAATAGAGGAGATGAGTTTGACACCGGGGAGAAAAAATGCCGTCCGGCTGATGAATCTGCACAAGGCCAAAGGACTGGAGGCCTCCTTTGTTTTTCTGGCAAATCCGGTCGGGATTAGGGGGCACGAGCCGGATAAACACATCATAAGGAAGGGAACAACTCCTGAGGGATATTTTCTGTGCAGCAAAAAGAGCGGATCATATCAATGGACGGCCCTTTCCCATCCTGTGGGGTGGGAGGAAAAAGTGGAGGAGGAGAAGCTGTATGCCGATGCTGAGGAGCAGCGGTTGATGTATGTGGCATCGACAAGAGCCAAAGACTGTTTGGTTGTGAGCACGTATGAGGGGACACTTGGGGGGAGGAGAGCATGGAGTTCTCTGGACGATTATATCCAGGGTGTGCCCGAGCTCGAGATTCCGTATGTGAGGATTGAGGAGGAGAGGAAGAAGCTGAGGCTCAAGAAGGGCGAATGGGAAGGAGCGAAGGAGAAGATAAAGGAGAGGCGCGAGAAGGTGGCGGTGGCAAGTTATGCCGTGGAGAGTGTGACGTCGCTGGCCAAGAAGGATCTGGAAATGCCCGAGTGGAGACGGGGAAGTTACGGCATGGCCTGGGGCAGAGCAGTGCATAGGATGCTCGAGATTGTGGGGAGAGGCAATGGGGAAGATGTGAAACTGAGGTTGCTTGCTAAAAATGTTTTGGTGGCAGAAGAAATGGGCATGGAAAAGAAGGTCGAACTTGTAAGGCTGGTCGAGTCCATAATGGGGAGCGAATTCTGGGAACGGGTGAAGCAGGCCGAGAAAAAGCTCTTCGAAGTCCCGTTCTCGATCCTAACGGATAAGGAAGCGGTGCCCACCATTTTGACAGGGGCCATCGACCTGGCTTTTTTGGAGAGCGGAGGGTGGATAATCGCCGACTTTAAAACAGACGATGTCAGAGACAACCTCCAAAGCTTCGTCAACTATTATAACCCCCAGGTCAAAATCTACTGCCAGCACTGGGCGGAAATCACCGAACAGCCCATCAAAGAAGCCGGCCTGTATTTCACTTCGATCAACAAATGGGTCGAAGTCAAAATGAGCTAACCGCCATGGGCATGGACAAAGATGAACAAAGAGCCCTCCGGTGGTTAGTCAAATGGGCCCTGTTCTGGATTCTTGTTCTTTTGCTTTTCGGCGTGCCGTTAATTATTTTCTAAAAATCTAACTCCCAGTTAGGAAAATCGCGATTTTTGGCCTTTTTATAACCTGGAGTTATCAATTTTACTCCTAGATTCATCCGGAAAGGTAGCTGAGAAACATGGATACAATCATTCCGTCAACAATTCCTCAATTTTCAGTACAAAATCTTCAGCATCTTCTATCATCCTTTCCGCATCATCATTAGTGAGGATTTCTGTGCCATATTGATCTGATCCAGCTTTCGTCTCATCTTATAATTTAGATTCTTTAATCAGTTGCCAGAATAGAAACTCGTTATAGAGCACGATCCGATCTCTCCATAGTTCTTCAAAAAATTCAAGTTTATTCCGAATGCCTTCGATGAATTTGTCTACTGTGATATTAACAGGCGAAATTTCCAAAATATGATCAATCTCCTGCGCTGCCCTTTCCTGAATCTGGATTATTTTTCTTTTCTGGGTAGCCTTTGTTGTCATAGTCAAAACATCGATATCACTTCTCTTTGTCCACTTTCCTCTAGCCACAGACCCAAACAAAATGATCATTTGTATTTCTCTACTAGATAGACGTTTAAGATTTTCTTTATACTCACTGAGCATGCGGGAAATTTTTTTATTTTGTGTGAAAAACCTGTTCTTCCTCTTAATCTCGAATAGCTCAAACACTTTTAAAAGAAAATCATTTTGAGGATTTATCTTGAAAAGAGTCAGATTAGATATTTCGCTTCTTATCAGCAATCCATCGCGTACAAACTCTTTGAGATATTTGTTTACATTATGAGGGGCTACTTTTGCTTGGCGTGAAATTCCTCTTTGGTGAATGAGCAATTCAGGATCGTCAAAAAATAGCTGTAATATTTTTTCTCTAGTTTGCGAAATAAACATATTTCCCTCAGTGTATTATATTATATAACAATTGTTTTATAATATATAACAGCTTACAGTAGTTGTCAACAGGACATTGATGATGGGGAGATTGCTTCGCCACCCTTGGTGGCTCGCAATGACAGTGTCGCATAACTAGGATATGTGTACATTTTATGAATAAATGTGGGATATAAAAGTTCCATGAAACAATAGCCCATGGGATATTGTCATGTCTCTAGGAAATAATATATGATAAGGATAGGGAATAGCGATGGGAAATAGCCGCCACACAACAAGACGGGAATTCCTAAAAGCTGGTTTGGCGGGAATCGCAGGGGCATCGATTCTCACAAAATGCTCCAGCGATCAGACGAGCACGCAGAACCAGCCAAAAGACCGAAAGATCGTTTACCGCACAATGGGGCAGACAGGCCTCCGCCTTCCCGTTGTCAGCATGGGGTCCGCCTATGCAATCGAACTCGTCCATACAGCTCTTGACGAAGGGATCGTCTACATCCACACCTCCAGCGGTTACTCCGAACGGAATCACGAGCGGCGTCTGGGGGATGTGTTCCAGGACCGTCCGCGCAATTCCTTTGTCATCGGCACAAGCCCTGACCTGCCCTACCCTTATGTTGGACATGACCGGTCCATGGATCTCGGCCTGGATGTCGATCCCGACCTGATCCTCGAGTCCATCGAAGGGAGCCTCCGCCGCCTCAAACTCGAATATGTCGACATCTATTATCTCCTGTCTATCGACCGTGTCGAAACGGCACGCCACGAACCCTACATGCGCGCCTATGAAAAGCTTAAAAATTCTGGAAAAGTGCGTTTTGTGGGCATCGGAACGCACAGCAACGAACCGGAAATCATCAGGACTGCTGCCGAGAGCGGTTTTTGGGACGTGGTCCTGACATCCTACAATTTCAGGCAAACCCACCGTGAGGAAGTCAGTCAAGCCATTGGCCAAGCCGCAGAGGCCGGCCTGGGTGTTGTGACCATGAAAACTCAGGCCGGAGTCTACTGGGATAGAGCCCGGCGCAAGATGATCAACATGAAGGCCGCCCTCAAATGGGTGCTCCAGGACGAAAACGTGCACACGACCATTCCGGCCTTTTCTAATTTCGAGGAGATGGATGAGGACCTTTCGGTCATGGAGGATCTGAACCTGACACCGGAAGAACGCCGCGACCTCAAGCTGGGAACTGATCTTGGGCTTGCTGGATTGTACTGCCAGCAGTGCCGGCAGTGCCAGCCTCAATGTCCGGCCGGGCTGGAAATCCCCATCCTCATGCGTGCCTATATGTATGCCTTCGGCCACAATAAACCGCACAAAGCCATGGAGACATTGCTAGGCTGGAACCCGGCCGGATTGGCCTGCAGGGAGTGCTCAGCATGCACCGTCCGGTGCGCTCTCGGCTTCGATGTCCGATCCAGGGCCCTGGAGCTGGCCGATTTCCTCGTAAAAGTCTGAAGCTCAATCTCATTTGCTTCCAAGACAGTCCCTCGCATGATTATCCAAAACGCTTAAAGCATAGCTTCATACGTCAAAGCCGAATAAAAGTTTACTAACCAATAGGCCCTGCCGCTCAGGTTGATCACCCAAAGCCTTAAGCTTTCTGAGGATCGTCACAATCCAGTGACTTCCGCTCGAATAAACTTTTACTCCGCAAAATTCGTCTATAATAGTGATCCCTTCATTAGGAGAAGCTGCCATTCTGAAAAACTACATAAAGGTCGCCATCAGGAATCTTTTCAAACACAAGGTTTATTCTTTTATCAATATATTCGGCCTCGCCCTGGGAATGGCCAGCACCGTCCTGATCTTTTTGTTCGTGCGCTACGAGCGCAGCTATGACCGCTTTCACGAAAATTCCGACCGCATCCAACGCGTGGCTGTAAGAGCCATGATCGGCAACACCAAGATCCGGCAAACAAACACCCCGGCCATCATGACACCAACATTGCTCGAACACTACCCCGAGGTTGAGCACTCCATCCGCTTCCAGGATTCCTTCGAAGGCGTTACCGTCAAATACGGCGACCTGGTGTTCAATGAATACTGGGTATGCTCTACCGATGCCGATTTTTTCAAAGTGTTCACCTTTCCTTTGACAGCCGGCGATCCGGAAACCGCCCTCCAAGAACCCAACACCGTGGTGATCTCGCAAACCATGGCCCAAAAATATTTCAAGGGGGAGGAGGCCCTGAATCGAACTCTGAACATCGACGGACGGGATTTCCGCGTGTCGGGTGTGATGGCCGATTTCCCGAAAAACTCCCACTTTCATTTCGATATGCTGCAGTCGCTCAACACATACAGTGAAAGGCTCGCCGATACCAACTGGTTCAACAACAGTTACCAGACATATCTCCTTTTGCACGAGGGGGCCTCAGCCGCCTCGCTCGAGTCCAAATTCCCGGAAATCGTCCGAAACTATGCGACTGCCGGCCAGGATTACGATGGATGGCTTTCCCGGGGAAATTATTGGGAGTACTACCTCCAACCCCTGACCGGCATACACCTTCACTCCGACCTGAACGGCGAATTCGAGGCCAACGGTAACGCGGCCTATGTGTCCGCCTCCTTCCTGATCGCTCTTTTTATCCTGTTGATCGCCTCGGTCAACTACATGAATTTGGCCACAGCCCGTTCGGCCAACCGGGCACGGGAAGTGGGCATCCGCAAGGTCGTGGGCTCCACCCGTGGCCCCCTGCTGTGTCAGTTTCTGGCCGAATCGTTGGCCGCTTCTTATCTGGCGCTCATCATGGCCATGGCTCTTGTCCACCTATTGCTCCCCGCCTTCAGGGCCCTCACCATGAGAGATCTCTCCATGCCTTACCTGGAGGATCCGGTGATCATCCCTGCCCTCCTCGGGTTGGCCCTATTGCTCGGAGTTATCTCAGGCGCCTACCCGGCATTCTTCCTGTCTTCTGTCCAACCCATAAAGGTGCTGCACGGCCGTTTCCAGAGCGGATCTCGAAACTCCCGTTTGCGCAACGTTCTGGTCCTCGTTCAATTTGCCATCTCCATTTTCCTGGTTGTGGAAACCCTCGTGGTCCAGCGGCAGACCGAATTCATGCGCACCCAGAATCTGGGTTTCGACAAGGAGCACGTCGTCGTCCTCAAGATACCGGTTCCTTTGGGTGAACGAAGTCGGACATTCAAGGATCAACTATTGGCACTTCCCGAGATAAATGCCGTGTCCGGTTCCAGCACAACTCCTGGACGCTCATTCCGCAACTGGGGCTGCCGAGCCGAGGGCCTGGACGAAAGTCTCACTCTCAACGTATGCATCTGCGATGAGGGCTACCTCAAGACCATGGGACTGGAGATAGTAGAAGGCCGTTTTTTTTCCCGCGAATTTTCCTCGGACGAAAAAGCCATAGTCATCAACGAGGCGGCTGCCAAACTCATCGGATGGGACGAACCCATCGGCAAGCCCATTGCCTTTGATACAGATTCGGTCTTCACCGTCGTGGGGATTGTCAAGGACTACCACTACGAATCCCTTCATCAATCGGTGCGGCCAGGGGCATTGATGGCGCAGCCCGGCATCAGGGGGGCCCAGGAAGATTACATTTCGGCCCGGATCCAGCCGGGAGACATCCCCCGTACTCTGAGCCGCATCCGGAACGTCTGGGACACTTTCATGATGGGATATCCCTTAGAATATTCGTTCCTGGATTCAGACTATGACGCGCTCTATCACAACGAGGAGCGCACCGGCCGGATCTTTAGTGTTTTTGCGGCCCTGGCCATCGGAATCGGCTGCCTGGGACTTCTGGGATTAGCTTCTTTTGCCGCCGAACAGAAGACACGGGAGATCGGAATACGCCGCGTGTTGGGCGCCAGCACTGGCGGGATCATGCTGCTGCTCTCCCGCGACCTCCTCCGCTGGGTGGCCCTTGCCAACCTGGTGGCCTGGCCGCTCGCATATTTCGCCATGAACAATTGGCTCGAGAACTTTTCCTACCGCATCGGTCTCAGCTGGCTATTCTTTGTGCTGGCCGGCCTGATCACGCTTTTTATCGCCTGGTTCAGCACCAGCTTCCAGGCCTACAAGGCCGCCAACACCGATCCGGTAAACGCTCTTAAGCACGAGTGAGAACTCTCGATCTTAGATGTTTTCTAAAGATTTGACAGGCGAATAAAATCCAGTTTCTATCATTCTTGCAAGGATGCGATTGCCTTCGTTCAGGCTGACAGTTCTTTGCTTAACAGCATTCTTGAGGATGCCGACGGTTCCAGTGAGTTTCACATCCAATAATCCCGCTTCTCTCCTCGCCGTTCTATCATCACAGGCAAAGATATATCCTCGGAATTTCGCTGCGGCTATGCTGGAGGCCTCACCGAGGCCAAGGGAGACAGAAAGTGTTTCATACAGAGATTTTTCTTTCTTGGTGTTCAGGACAACTTCCTTAAGCCACCCCTCTTTCAAAGCTTCTTGGACTTTCACCAAATCTTTATGTCCCTGTTGAATCCCTTTTAAAATCTCTGCAGATACAAAATTCGTGATGTGAGCGGATCGGCCATAAAATTTTTCCAAAATATGCAGAGAATCGGAGAGGGCAAAATTGGAGATGCAACAGCAGTCGAAGACGATCTCAGGCATTTTCTGCGTCTTGTGTCATGTTCTGAAGATCCTGAGACTGGATGGGGATTCTTTGGTCTTTCAAGTAATTTCGGGTGCTGACCGGGTCGAGCCCCAGAACCTCAGCAAGCTTCCCTAGGCTTATGAATCCCTCGCTGTAAGCGCTAATGGCAACCTGCCTTCGATGCTCGAGCTTATCCTTTTTTTTGTAAACGACATCCAGCGCATCTCTCACCAAACCCCCAAGAGTCCGTCCCTCCCTTTGGGCATAGCGCTTCAGCTTTTTGTGTTGATCGTCACTGAGCATGATGTTTGTTCTTTTCATGGACTTTCCTATATGTGTAACTATATGTGTATATTAAAACTTTCCTGCCCGGGTGTCAAGAACGATTGCTTATTAAAGAGAATTTTAGTTGACTTGGGAGTGAAAGTTACTGGATGCCCAGTATCACGGCGAACGGATCATCTTCAACGATTTTCAATCCACATTAATCATGGTCTTCCGGAAGGGCTGGATAAACAGATTGCGCGATATGGTAGTCCAAACCGTCGTGGATTATCGGAGGGCCATCGACTATCTTGAGATCCGAAAGGAAATCGATCCGGATCGGATCAGAGGAACTCTATGAGCCTGCTGGCGGCATCATCTCGACGATAGGTGACATGGCGAAATGGATTGCGTTCAGGATAAAGGATGGTTATCACGAGGGGAACCGCTTGATATCACAAAAAGCGGTCGAGGCGATTCGAAAGGTCCGGATCCCCGCAGATTTCGCCAGAATCGGGATTCCCAAATCAGCAATCTATCCCGGGGATCCTCTCATGGGGACAGGATTTGGACACTACACATTCGAACATCTCGGGAAAAAGGTTCTCGTTCACAATGGAGGTTGGATGTTTTCCGTTGTTGAAGTTATCCCCGAAAAAGATTTTGGAGTCGGGAAAAGCAGCACTAACGAGTCAGACCTTCTTGACAATTGAGGATAAATAGTATTACTATAAAGTAAGATTTATGATATTTAGTAAGATATATTAATCATGGCTGAATCCACAATAACCACCAAAGGCCAGTGTGTCATACCCAAGAAAATCAGGGATTACATGTCTCTTAATCCAGGCGACAAAGTCGACTTCGTCATCCGGGAGGATGGGGAAGTTTATGTGCAGCCGGTTATCCGCGACGTCAGAGAGCTCAAAGGGCAAATGAAAAAACCAGGCCGAAAACCTGTCCCACTTAAAGACATGGAAAAAGCTGTTCGAAAAAGAGCAGGAAAATCCAAATGATTGGGCTGGACACGAACATCCTGGTTAGATATCTCACTCAAGATGATCCCGACCAAGCAAGGAAAGCGACCCATGAAATTGAAAAAGGGCTGTCTGCGGGACAACTGTTCTTTATCGCCGATATTGTCCTATGCGAGTTGGTTTGGGTGTTGGAGACCGCTTATCAATATTACCGCCGGGAAATTGTTCCGGTCCTCGAGAATATCTTGAGAACTAAACAATTCCAATTCGAGAATAAGGACCTTCTTTGGAAAAGTCTTGCCGATTATCGAAACAAAAAGGGTGACTTTGCAGATCATCTAATCGGGCGAGCCGGCCACAAAGCTGGCTGCAGTGAAACACTTACCTTTGATTCCGGATTGAAGAACAGTCCCATTTTTCGGGTGTTGTAACACCCCTGATAGAAAAATTTCTCATAGGAAAATGCTGCACCCACATTTAAAGTGTTTGTTGACTCCCTCTGGATATGGAATTTTTCAAGTCAAATTCACGTCTGCATAATTGATAGATTTGTTGCTATAGTTATAATATATAAGGACAAACGAGTGACAAACAAAGCTTTTATTCTAATCATCATTTTTAGGGATTTTGTTCTATCGCCAAAGACTCATCGGAAGAATCGACATTCAGGGCACATTTAGTTACATTAAGTTAGCCAGTGGTTAGATGAAGCGTCTTCAATCAAAAAAGATCGGGCCTTACATGACCCAACTCCAATTCCAGCCTAAGCGCAGGGTGGGACATTTTGATGTTTCTCTCTTTTTGAAAAACGCTAACGGGAAGATAACTGATATGCCTTTGATTAAAGGAATCTACAGCAAGGGGAATTGTTCTCAGAACATCCAAGGATGGTTTGATATCCATTATTCGGACCGGGCTGATTTTGGTACAGGAAATCCTGTTATTTTGAGTCAGTCCGGCCGTTTTGCCGAATATGTTTTTGAAATGATCGGAGGAGCCATCGAGCCTGGGGGAATGATCTTCGTTTCCCTTATTACCGATATTGTCTGGGAAATAGATAGTGAACTGCACAAGGTGACAAGAGACTGCCTGAGCACTCGCTCTCTAGGAATTCCACCCGCAGCCACACCGCTGGGACGGCTTCTTTTCTTCAGCGGATGCCAAAACATCAAGAGCCAGGCCTTTGATGTGCAAGGATCGAGCAGGCTTGCGGGTGAGAAGGCTCTGAATCCTGATACAAACAGACAATTCTCACAAAAACTTAGAACACAACTCCAAGAATTCTTGAGTCGAAGAGATCAGAGAGAATCCACTGAATACGATGAAATATGTCGTTTGAATGCAGAGGACATTCTGAACCGCATAGGCAAAATCTTTTAAAAAGGACTAAAATCCCTCTGGTGGCTGATCAAGTGGGCCTTGTTAAACCGCCTCGAGTTCGGCGAGTAAGTCTGAGATGAGTTCTTTTACCGTTACGATTTTGTCAACACGGTAAGCATTCTGCCCGCAGAAGATGAGGCCGTTGTCCACATCCCCGAAGTAAGCGTTCACGAGCGCCTGAGCAATGCAGTACCTCGCTTCACTGACTTTGCAGGCTGACAAACACCTGTAAGGACACTTGATCTCAAGCTTTCCTTTAACTTCCAAGTCCCGCAAAAACTTGTTTTTAATGGCCCTTCCTGGCATGCCGACAGGACTCTTGATGATGACGATATCCTCTTCCCTGACATCAAGATAGGCCTGTTTAAATTCCTTGGATACACCACACTCCGAAGTGCACACAAATCGTGTAGCCATTTGGACTCCTGAGGCACCCAGGGACAGCATCCGGGCTATATCCTTTCCGTTATAAATTCCGCCGGCAGCGATTATCGGAATCTTTTTTCCATATCGATCTTCATAAGCTTTTGCTGTTTCTAGAACTTCCGGCAAAAGATTATCCAGGGAATATTTTTCCGGTTGATGAAGCTGCTCCTCCGAGAAACCAAGGTGTCCTCCGGCAAGAGGCCCTTCAAGGATTAAGGCGTCGGCTGTCCTTTTGTAACGTTTGTCCCAGGCGCGCAGGATAAATTCCGCAACCCGGACAGAACTGACTATAGGTACAAGACTTACAGAATCATCTTCGACCAGAGCGGGAAGTTTAACAGGAAGTCCGGCACCGTACACGATTATCTTGACTCCCTCCCTGACGGTAGCCAAAATCAGATCGTTCACATTGCTGAGCACTCCCATGAAATTGAGCGCGATATGGCCATCTGTCATGCTTTTGGCCTTGCGAATTTCTCTCTCCAGCGCTTCCCGAGATATCCTTTCGTATTCATTCTTTGAAGCCTCGACATCTCCCAAGCCTATGCTCGAAATGGTGCCTATCCCTCCCTCCTCAGCCACAGCGGAGGCAAGTGAGGAGAGTGAAACCCTCACGCCCATTCCGCCTTGAACAATCGGGATGTCT
>CAYPGQ010000120.1:0-12660 GCA_964410125.1 uncultured Eubacteriales bacterium
TCAAATGGTACATCGAACCCGAGAAGTGTTATGATTTTAACGGTTTCAGCTGTTCCAGCTGCAAACGGGTGTGCCCGTTTACCAAACCCAACAACTCCTGGCTGCACCAGATGATCCGCAAGATCATCGAGGCAAAGATTTCACCTTTGAACAAGCTGATGGTTCGCCTCGATCAAGCCAGCGGTTACGGACACCAACTTCAAGACACGGAGTTCTGGAAGAGGGATGGGCACAAGACCATCACTGCCAGGGAATCTATGTGATAAAAAGGACTTCTTCTCAGAAATGGGATCGCATCTTGGCGACCGCCGCCTTGATAATTCTGGTATGCGCCTGGCTTGCCGGAACATTCAGAGCCCAGGCAGACCTCCAGCTCTTCTTGAAACAGGCCCTTCCCGAAGCGGATCATTTCACGCCTGATGCCGGCGGAAGCTACGCAGCTTGGAAAAACCTCGACGAGGAGGAATTGATCGGCTATGTTTCCTTTGGTTCAGCCCATGGTTACGGCGGAAAATTACGTTTGGCTGTGGCCTTATCTCCCGATGGTTCGGTGACAGGCTTGACAGTCGTGGACCACAAGGAAACAGCAGCTTTTTTCAGGCATGTGATAAGACAGGGAGTGCTCGATGACATTAAGGGGAAAAACTTTTCCGCCCCTTTTATTCTTGACCAGGATGTGGACAACGTAACGGGTGCGACCTACAGCACAAGAGCTTTGGTGGATGCGGCCCGACTGGCAACCCGCAGGATCGCATCCAAAAATCTGGGTCATATTGTTCCCCCGGAACCTTTCCTAAAAATCCAATTCGGAATCCCGGAGGCGGTTCTGGCCGGTCTTTTTCTGTTCGGAATCATCGGACGCCTCCGCCGCTTTAAATTCAAAAAACTAGCCCGTTGGATCTCCATGCTGACAGGGCTTTTTGTCCTGGGATTTGTGTTCAACAAACCGCTCACCTTGGTCCTGGTCAATAAGATGCTTCTGGGATTTTGGCCCCAATGGCAGCTCCATCTCTATTCTTATATTCTGCTGGCCGGAATTCTGTTCATCACCTTCGTGGACAACAAAAATCCTTACTGCGAATGGTTCTGCCCTTTCGGATCCGCCCAGGAATGCCTGGCAGTCATCGGCGGAGGCAAAAAGCGCCCCCCAAAGAATGTCCACAGGGCTTTGCGCTGGTTCCAGAGGGCATTAGCCCTTGGCGCGATCGTGATCGCTCTCTTCTACTGCAACCCGAGCATCTCCAGCTATGAGGTCTTTGGTGCCTTTTTTCATCTGATTGGAACCAACTTTCATTTTGTGCTGCTGGGAATAGTGCTCGTTGCTGCCCTCTTCATCCGCAGGCCTTGGTGCAGCTACATCTGCCCTCTCAGACCGGTTACAGACTTTATCCGGCTTGTCCGAAACTGGATCCGCGATATCTGGATGGACCTCCGCCCAAAGGCAGCTTCGGAATAATCCATGAAAAAGACTCATTGTGTCTTTTCTCCATTTAATATATAGGATTAGGAACAGGGTCTTATTGTCATGCTGTTAGCTGTTGTCGTCATTTATCTAACACTAACCGTCGGGATCAGTTTCTATCTCAGCAAACGGATTAAAACCACCACAGATTTTCTGATAGCCGGAAGAAGGCTTGGACTGGCCTTGACAACAGCTACCTTAGCTGCCATCCAGTTGGGCGCCGGCGTGATATTGGGCGGTGCTGAACTGGGAGCACAAAGCGGTGTTTGGCCTGGGATGTGGTATGGAATCGGGTGCGGTGGCGGCTTGATCTTGGCCGGACTCCTCGTGGCAGCCAAACTGAGAAGGCAAGGCGGTTATGTCCCCCTGGATTTTTTCGCTGCTCGTTACGGAGAAAAAAAATGGGTTCGATTCTGGGGATGGCTTTCCAATATCCCGAGCCTCCTCGGCATTTTTGTCGCCCAGGTTATGGCAGCTGGCACCATCTTCTCCATATTTGGGGTCGATTATAAAATCGGGATCATCATCAGCGGTGTCGTGATCATGCTCTACAGTGTCCTGGGAGGAATGATTAGTGTTGCTGTCGTAAATTTTTTGCAACTGGGCATAATCATCCTGGGAATTCCCCTTGTGGCAGTCATGTCCTTGCTGAAATCGGGAGACACTTTTTCCGAAACCGCAGCCCGTACGCTCTCCACTCCGTTCATTCCCTCCGGCATGCTTTCCCAAGCTGTGTTTAGCATAGTCCCATTCCTCCTGGCCATATCCGTTTCTTACGATGCCTTTATGAGATACCAATCGGCAAAATCCGAACGGGTGGCAAAATGGGGATGCATCCTGGGAGGAATAATCGTTATTTTCATCAGTTTTTGTGTGGGGCTTGTGGGAACAACCGGCAAGGCCATCTTTCCCACTCTTGAAAATGCCGATATCCTGCCTAAAATGATTCAGGCAACTCTTCCGCCTGTCCTTGCTGGGCTCGTCGTGTCTGCCCTTCTCGCTGCAGCTATGTCGACAGGCAATTGTCTGCTCATTTCACTGGCAGGGTGTTTTTCGAGGGATCTCTACAACAAAGTGTTCCATCCGTCTGTGAAGCTCGATGAATTGAAACACTCCAAAACCTTATCAAGAATAGTCATTGTGGGGACGCTCATCGTGGGGGTAACAATCGCCTTTTTTGCCAAGGGAATCTTGTACACGATCATCATATTTAATTATCCCTACATGGCAAGTCTGCTCGTGCCGCTTCTGGGTGGCGTTCTCTGGAAAAGAGCAACGACCAAAGGGGCCATTGCAGCCATTTTTGTAGGGGGCGCAATAGGCGTAGCCTCCTTTGTTGCCGGAGTTCCTGGACCTTTTCAGGGCCTGTTCAACATCGATATAGGCCTGCTCACAGCTTATGCTGTTTCCGCTATTGTTTTTGTGTCGGTCAGCCTGGCAACCTCAGATCATGGCTCTGGTACAATCCAAAAAAGTTATGCTGTTTGAAACGTCTGGTACAATAGATTAATATTCGAAAGAAAGAGAGCGAAGGTGAAAGATAATTCATGTCAATGCCTGGAATGGCCCTATCCCCTTTTGTATGACAAAGTCCGAAAAGTGACCACGGATGTTTTGATCCTCGGCGGAGGAATCGCAGGCTGTTGGGCAGCCATCGCTGCTGCTAAAAAAGGTGTTCGGGTAGCCCTCGTAGAAAAAGGGGCAACCATCCGAAGTGGAGCCGGCGGTTCAGGATGTGACCACTGGGAATCGGCCGCCACAAACCCGTGCTCCCGCATATCACCAGAGGAACTCACACAGGCCATGATAAAAGCCCACCACGGCTACAACAACGGGATCTCTCATTACATCGAATGCCGTGAAGGCTATGACCGGCTTTTAGACTTGGAAAGATTCGGCGGGAAGATCCGGGACACCGCGGATGAGTTCCAAGGGGCCGAGTTTCGGGATGAAAAAACCAAATTTTTATTTGCTTATGACTATGAAAATAAATTCACCCTTCGTGTCTGGGGAACAACATTCAAGCCTGCCCTCACAAAAGAATGCCGGCGTTTGGGAGTCAAAATATTCGACCGGACTATGACTACTTCCCTTTTGTCAGAAGGGGGCCAACAAGGGGCAAAAATTGTGGGCGCTACAGGAGTCAACGGCCGCACCGGTGAATTTTTTATCTTTCAAGCCAAGGCCACTGTCCTCTGCATGTCTCGGCCCACACGGATCTGGTTGTTTTCGCCGGGGTTGCCGGGAATTTCTGAGTTCCGACCGCCGCAGTGCACGGGCGACGGCCATGCCATGGGATGGAACGCGGGTGTGGAATTTGCGATGATGGAAAAGTCGGTGAAAGGCGAATGGTCGGGCGTCCGCAGTTTTCCACCTTATGGAACAGGGAACACTCACAACACATGGTATGCCTGCAACATGGTCGATGCTAATGGCAGAGAGATTCCCTGGATGGATAGGGATGGACGCATTCTTTCGGGCATTTCCCAACGACACCGGCCTGCCCCGGGACAAAAACTCTTTTTGAAGGGTGGAGGCGAACCGGACATTCCTACTTATGAATTTCAGGGGCCGGATATTCTTCCCATTAAAGAGCTTTTGTCAAAAGGCTTCAAACTGCCTTTTTATGCCGATCTAGCCGGCATGTCAGAACAGGAACGAAAAGCCATTTGGGGCTTGATGGTCGGAGAGGAAGGCAAAACAAAAATCCCTATATTGCAGAATTATACCGAAGCCGGTTTCGATCCTGAAAAACATCTGATTCAGAGCTATGGCGAAGGATGGAAATCAGGGGGATTCCTTCCTCAGGAACGACAGCTTTTTGGCCTGCCCGGTGGCATGGTTAATGACTGGGAATTGAGGACAAGCCTGGAGGGACTTTATGCGGCCGGGGACCAGCTTTTTGCCTCGAACTGTCACGGGCATGCCGCTGCCACCGGACACTACGCCGGCCGGCACGCCGCCGATTACGCAAAGGAGGCGGTTGAATCAAAGATCGACCGCATTCAGGCGGAAAAAGAGCGAATCCGTGTTTATTCACCGCTAAAAGGAGCCGGCGGGCTCGGTTGGCAGGAACTGAATATGCGGATAACCAGACTCATGCAGCACTATTGCGGAGAGGTCAAAACCGAAGAACTCCTGACAACCGGACTGGGCTTGTTGAAGGATATTCAAAAATTAGAGGTTCCTCAGATCTCTGCACAAAATCCGCATGAGTTGGTCCGCACATTGGAGGTTCTGAATGTCCTCGCCAATGCAGAAATCGTCCTTAATGCCTGTTTGGCCCGCAAAGCAAGTTCAAAACAGCTGCATTTCCGCAGGTCAGATTATCCAGAAATGGATCCGCCTGAGTGGAATACGTTCGTCACGATAAAGCTTGAGAAAAACGAAGTCGCAACTGGCGAAAAACTTTTAGATTATTATGGTTCTCCGAAAGGAAATTACGAATCCCAAAACGTAGACTATTTGGAAGAACACGGATCATGAAGGACAAAAAGATCTTTATCCATCCGGAAACAGCCGCTTTAAAACCACTAACGTTCAATACGGAGATATGCGACGGATGCAACAGATGTGTTGAGGTGTGCCAGGTCGACATACTTGTTCCCCATCCAAATGAAGGAAACCCGCCTGTGGTGGTCTACCCTGGGGAGTGTTGGTATGGCGGTTGTTGTGTAGCAATCTGTCCCAAACCGGGGGCTATAAAATTAAACACGCCTTTGATGAATCGCGTGCACTGGAAAGAAAAGGCTTGATCATGATGTGAGGGACTGATGAAACCGACAAAAACAAAAAAGGAGTGGCTAGCGCTTGAAACATCGATCACAGAGGATTTTTCGGAATATTGGGGCGGGGATTGGGGATGTGACTCCGAAGTGGGAAAATTGCGATCCGTGCTTCTGAGGCGGCCGGGAAAAGAGATCGAGGGTATCGAGAACCCTGAAGAGTGCCGGTGGCTGGATGTCATGGATGTTAAGATCGCCAGAGAGCAACACGATGCTTTAGCCAAGCTTTACCGGTCTCAGGGTGTCAAAGTCCATTATGTGGAAAAGATGCGCGATGACAGGCCCAATGCAATATTTATGCGGGATAATGTGCTGATGACGCCCCAGGGAGCTATTGTAGGAAGACAGGCCATGGCCTGCCGAAGGGGTGAGGAAAGATATGCGGCAGAAGCTTTGGCATTGCTGGGAGTTCCAATCGTTAAAACCATTTCCGGGAGGGGGATTTTTGAGACCGCTTGCTGCCTCTGGGTGGATGCCGGAACAGTCATCATTGGAACGGGAAATCGTGCCAACAGGGAAGGAGCACAGCAGGTCGAGCAAGCCTTGGGATCAATGGGCGTGGAGCATTTCCTCTACCTCCAAATTCCGTACGCTTATGCCCACATCGACAGCATTATCAGCTTTGTCGAAGAAAAAACAGCAGTGTTCGATCCGGCACGCCTTCCCTGGGATGTGTGGACAGCTCTCAAAAAGAGAGGTTTCAAACTTCTTGAAGCACCATCTTCTCACGAAACTCAGGAGCTGGCCCTCAATTTTGTCACTCTGGCTCGTGGTTCTGTTGTGATGGCTGCAGGATATCCGGTTACAAAACAATTCCTGGAGAATCACCGCATTCAGGTTATCGAACTGGAGATTGCGGAACTTCGCAAGGGATGGGGTTCTCTTCACTGCATGACGGCCATTCTCAGAAGGGAACCTATCGGCCTGGCGGATTAACCTGAATAATTCATAAATTATTCAGGTTAAGAACTGTTTTTCTTTTTCCACATAAAATAAACAGGGATGCCGACAACCATCAGAGCCACTCCTGCTAAGGATTCGACCGGTCTTCTGACAAGAGTGTTCAGCAAGATCCCTGAAAGGGCTACGATAAAGATCAACGGGACCACAGGATAACCCCAAGCTTTGTAGGGTCGAGGAAGATCTGGGCGTTTTTTTCGGAGGGTGAATATTGCGGCGGCCGCCAGAACCCAAAACAGGATGCCGGCAAACATGGCGAAAGTGAACAACTGCTCAAAAGTGCCGGTTAAGGCGAGAAGGGAGGCCCAGATCGCCTGAAGGACAAGGGAAAAGCCTGGCGTTTTGAAACGGGGATGCACGCCCCCCACTTTTTTAAAAAACAACCCATCCAGAGCCATGGCGTAGTAGACGCGGGGCCCGACAAAAATACAGCCGTTCAGGGCTCCCAGGATGGAGATGAGAATCATGGCAGAGATAACTCCTGCCGCCGTGGCCCCGAAAAGGGAGGAGGAAGCCCTTTCAGCCACCGTAACAACTCCCTTCATTTCTCCAACCGGGAGGGCAAGAAAATATATGACATTGGTGAAAAAGTAAAGGAGGATTATGCCTAATGTGCCCATGATCAAGGCAAATTTCAAATTGCGCTTGGGATTGGTTATTTCTCCAGCGACATAATTGATGTTGTTCCACCCGTCGAAGGCCCAGAATACCGACACAAAGGCCAGGCCGAATCCGGTCAAAAGCTGGGCAAAACTCCATCCTTCCGGGTTTAGGGACAAATCGATCGATGCTCCTCTTACAAAGAAAAATCCCAATGTGACAAAAACCAGGATGGTTCCAATCTTTATTACGGTCAGGACATTCTGGACAGTCTTACCGAAAGCGACACCGACATAATTGATGGCTGTAAGGAGGAGAATCACCGCGATGGCAACCAGTTGGCCTTTGGACAAGGTGTAAGTCAAACCTCCGATCTCAAAAGAAAAGACAATTTCTTTGGTGGATAAGGAAGGAAAAAAAGAGCCGAAGTATTCGGCGAATGCCACTCCGAGGGCTGCGATAGATCCCGTCATGTTGACCAGAAACATTTTCCAGCCGAAAAGAAAGCCATAAAGATGGCCGTATGCTTCCCGGAGATAGACATACTGCCCGCCGGCCTCGGGCAGAGAAACACCAAGCTCAGCATAAGTCAAAGCACCAGCCAGGACCAAAAGACCTCCCAGCAGCCAAGCCAGCAATATCAACGGCGCCGAGGGGACAGCCTGCGCCATGATCCCTGTCGTCAGGAATATCCCCGAGCCTATGACAATCCCCATCATCATCATGGTGGTATCGAAGAGCCCGAGCTGCCGGATGAGTTTATCCTTCACCGCTTCTTATTCATAACGAATTTCCTCGCTTTTCTCAAGCCAATTCGGGGACAGGTACCGAATTGTACAACAAAAAAGGGGATGGTTCTATTTTTTCCCAGTGTCAAGAGTTTTCTCTCTAAAAAAAAAGAACCGTCCCCTTTTTTACATCCGCAAATGAAGGTTTGCCTCCTCAGATTGTTGTCCTGAATTAAGGGATCGAGTATCCCGTCACCGAATTATGAATTATTATTCGTAGCGGAGGGAGTCGATGGGATCGGCGATGGCGGCTTTGATAGCCTGGTAGCTGACTGGGAGCGCAGCAATGACAAGCGAAAGCATGCCAGCCAACAGGAACAATAAGGGATTCAGCCTCGAGCGATAGGCAAAATTCTGCAACCATTTATGCATCGCAAACCAACCGATCGGCCAGGCTATAACATTGGCTAAAAGGATCCACCTGGAAAATTCCTTGGAAAGAAGCATCACGATATGGAAAATTGAAGCTCCCAGCACCTTGCGGATGCCGATCTCTTTGGTCCTTCTTTCAGCCATAAAGGAAGCCAATCCAAAAATCCCCAGACAGGAGATAAAAATGGCAAGGAACGCAAAGGAGCTGAAAATTTTTCCCAATTTCTGTTCAGCTTGGTAGAGATCTTCCACTCCTTGGTCGAGGAAAGCGTATTCGTACGGATAATTGGGAGCAAAAGTTGTTGTTGTTGTACGGATATATTTCAGAGTATCCGGGATATTTTCTGACGCAATTTTGATAAAAATAAACCTCAAGGAACCATAGTTCCGAGGATTTATATTGAAAATTTGTGGCATTATCTCTCTGTGCAAGGAAACGTGGTGATAGTTTTTCACTACCCCGATGATAGTTCCTTCGCTTCCCCAGAACTTGAGTCGCTGTCCGACAGGATTGTCCATACCCATGTATTTGGCAGCCTCTTCATTGATGACAAAATTGGCCACATCAGCTGAAGATCCACTCTTAAAACTGCGGCCTTCGACAACCTCCAGCGCAAATGTCTCGATGTAATCAAAATAGGAGATCGAGTAACGCACATTGGGCGCAAGTTGGGGGTCCTTTCCGTCCCACTCCACGCCACTTGTTTTATAATCTTCGTTGAAAGGAACGCTCTGGCTGGCCGTGACATTCAAGATATTGGGATTTTGAAGAAGTTTGTTTTTGTAGCTCATCAGTCGACCCAGCAACATCCGGTTGATCGGAACTTTAATGATATAATCTGTTTTTAAACCCAAAGGTCTGTTCTGGACATAGCTCAATTGTTGAAAAACAACGGCTGTGCAGGCGATGAGCAATATGGAAATGGCGAACTGCCCGACCACGGTCACCACGCGGAAGGAGGATCTTTTGGATTTGAAATGCAAGGAAGATTTTAGCGTATCGGCAGGTCTGTTGGCAGAGAGGAAAAAGGCCGGGTAGGCTCCTGATACGAGACCCACAACAAAAATCAGTCCGAACAAATACAAGTACATCGAGTGACTGCCGAGAAGAGAAAATGTCAACTGCTTGGATGTGAGGCTGTTCAACAGAGGAAGCCCCATCTTTACCATGATGAGAGAGATACCCAGACCAAATGCCGACATCAGAATGGACTCTCCCAGAAATTGCTGGATGAGCTCCAGGCGTTTGGCTCCCATGACCTTCCTCAATCCCACTTCTCTGGATCGATTAGCTGAACAGGCTGTTGCCAGATTCATATAATTGATGCAGGCGATAAGGAGGATAAAAGCCGCAATTAAAGAAAAGATATAGACATATGTCCTGCGCCCAAAATTCAGATGGACTTTTGTGAATGGTAAAAGGTCGACTTTCAAGGTATCGGCAAACTGGTAGGGACTGTGCTTGCTTAAGGTTCCGGCAATCTTCTGTTTGACTGCCGTTACCGAAGCATTCTGATCCAAAAGGACATAGGAAGGATCTCTCCAATTCCAGTCGTTTACCAATCGGTCCGATAAAGGAGATATGAAATCCAGCTGGATGTGTGAGTTGGAAGGGATGTGGATAACCCCTGATACAACCAAATCCTGTCTGTTGTTCAAGTTTAAAACCTTGCCCAACGGATTGTCATGACCAAAAAACTTGGTGGCGATTTTATCCGTGATGACGAGAGAGTTCGGATTCTGAAAGGCTGTTTCAGGATCGCCAAAAACAAAAGGAAAGGAGAACATGGAAAAAAAGGAAGAATCCACGAGATTCACATTGTCTTCGTAGAACATGACAGGAATTCCATTATCCGGCTGGTATTTGAACGTGCATGTCGCAAGAAGGCCGTATTCATAAATCCTTGTGAACTGGCTGAATTCTGGGAATTCATCCGCGAGGCGTGGCGCCAAGGCATAAGGCACATTGCGGTCCACAACGTCGTTAGGATGGATGATCGTGAGCATGTAGAGGTTATCTTTGTTGGCATGAAATTTATCATAGCTCAGCTCATCCTGGATCCAGAGTGTGATCATGATGAAACAGGCCATTCCCACCGCCAATCCCAAGATGTTGATCAGGGCAAAAACCTTGTTTCTTATGATGTTTCGGAATGCGATCTTAAAATAGTTTCTGACCATAGCTGTTTTCCTATAGACACCATTTTTCACGAATCCGGGGAGGGATTTGAGAACTTCCCTCCAGAACCAGCGATTAGCTTTTTTGGTGCCCCTAGTTTCGGTGATATATTCATAAGTTTCTTCAAGATCCCCAATGGCATAATCGTAATCATTTGCACCGGCAATGATTTTCAGAAGCCGCAGAGCGAAGTAAGTGGATGAGTATTTTTTAACGGTCATGGCATTTACTTTTTTTCAAATGCAGGTTTGGGAAGATCGACCCAGGCTTTTTGTTGAAGGTTTCTGACTTCCTCTAACTCTTTGAAACCAGATTTAGTTATCCTGTAGAAACGCTTGCTTTTCCCACCCCGGGCTTTAACAGGATCTCCGACGACAGTGGAAACCAGCCCTTTTTTTGTCAGCCGGTCGAGAACATCATAGACTGCCCCGATAGACCAGTATTTGCCCGTCAAGTCGGTAACATTTTGGCGAATGGTTACTCCGTAGGCATTGTCGTCAAGCTTCCAGATAGAGATAAGCATAAGTTCTTCCTGCCGGGATAAAAATTTCATCGGTATCTCCTTAATTTCTTCGGTATTATAGAAGATATCACATCCGGGTGTCAACGATTTTTTCTGTAAACCCGAAGATTTATATACGACAAATAAAGAAATAAAGACGACAAATAAAAAGGGGGCAGTTCTATTTTTTATCCCCTTTTTTAATTAAGGAATTGAGTATCCCGGCACCTAATTATAAAATAGAAAACAGCAGGAGAAAAAAATGGCAACATACGACCTTGATTATATTAAGAGTCAAATCATCGGCAACGACTTGGCGTTTCACACTCCGTTCGGAGATCGGAACATCCTGTATGCAGACTACACGGCTTCGGGAAGAGGCGTGAAATTCATCGAAAATAAATTGCAGAATATCCTGTGTTCGTATGCAAATACACACACAGAGGACGACTACTCGGGAAAATATCTGACTCAGCTGTTCCATGATGCCTTGAAGATGATAAAAAAACTTGTCAACGCTGGAGAAACCGGCAAGGTCATCAGTGTGGGATCGGGCTCGACAGGAGCCTTGAAGAAACTCCAGGAGATCATCGGGATTTATATTCCTCCTGTCACCAAAGAAAAGATTTTCCACTCCATCGAACAATCAGGAATAAGCTGCGAAGATATTCAAAAAAGGATTGAACCGGACCGGCCTGTTGTGTTTATCGGCCCATACGAGCACCATACGAACGAGCTTATGTGGAGGGAGGCCTTAGTAGAGGTTGTGGTTATCGGATTGGACTCCTATGGAAGAATCAACACTCAGGATCTGTCAGAAAAAATCCAAGATAAAGCATTCGAGAACCGTTTCAAAATCGCATCCTTTTCTGCCGGTTCCAATATCACAGGCATCCGGACTAATGTCTACGACATCGCAAAGATCTGTCATGATAACGATTGCCTGATTTTTTACGACTTCGCGGCTGTGGCTCCTTATGTGGAAATCGACATGAACAAGGACAAAGATTCCTATTTCGATTCAATATTTTTCTCGCCCCATAAATTCTTGGGCGGACCGGGTGCGAGCGGCATCCTGGTCTTTCGAGAGGACCTTTACCGGAGTGATTTACCCCCAACAACGGCAGGGGGAGGCACCGTGGATTTTGTGGGATACGATGTCCATGACTTTGCCAAGGATATCGAAACCCGAGAAATGGCAGGAACACCTCCCATTTTGCAGACAATAAAAGCCGCATTGGCGATGGAATTGAAAGATAAAATCGGGGTAAACAAGATCGGGCAAATCGAGGCCGACTACACAAAGGACTTCCTGGCAAAAATGAAGCGAATACCGAACTTGGAGATGATGGGCCGGGTGGATCCTGAGGAAAAAATTCCGATCATTTCATTCAATATCAGACATAAAAACCGGATCCTCCATCCCAAATTCGTGACCAAGCTGCTGAACGATCTTTTCGGGATCCAATCCCGGGCTGGATGCAGCTGTGCAGGACCGTACGGACATCTCCTGCTCGACATCGATGACGAGCAGTCCCACAAGTATAGGGATATTGTTCAAAAAGGTCTTCTCGGATTGAAGCCCGGTTGGGTGAGAATTAATATCCATTACACCTTCAGTAAAAAAGATGTCGATTTTCTCACCAAAGCCATAGAGTTTGTGGTCAAAAACGGCCAGCTCTTTTTACCAAAATACAAATTCAACATCCAGACAGGAGAATGGACTTACAAAGGATATCGGTCGAGAAAAGTTGAGTTTGGACTCGAAAATTCCTTTCAAGCAAATAAAGTGGATCTCTCCCAGATCGATGCGATCCGGGATTCCTACTTCCAGCAAGCACAATCCCTGGCTGAAGAATTAAAGGATCTTCCTGCTTCCTCTTTCGTCGCAAACGACCCAAAAATCGAAGAACTCAAAACCTTCTACTACTGTTCTTAAAGCAATGGGCGGTGGATAATGGTGAGTTCGCCTTTTAAATCGAGGCCTTCTCCCACAATTTGGATCTCGTACT
>CAYPGQ010000121.1:0-12557 GCA_964410125.1 uncultured Eubacteriales bacterium
GATTTAGTGACCGGAATAAATCGGAATCAGTGACCGGAATGGGCCGGAATTTGCATATTTACAGAGGAATTAGAAAATTCAAGACAGCTTTTCCATGGAAGTGGTTGATTTACTCGTTGATGAAAACAACAAAGATATTACTCAGTTTATTACTCAAGATTCAAAATCATAGGAATTACCCCAGGAGGCTTAAAATTAAAGTGCTGACTACGAATCAGAAGGCCGTGGATTTCACATATTTAAAATTCTAGGAATAAGATAAAAAGGAATTGAAGTGAGCTTATACGCTTTATTGCTTATTTTGACCTTTTCTTTTTTAAGTTGGCCTCCATATATGCGTATCAGTTCGTGATTTTTTACATCATCGGCAAGACTGTACAAGGATCTCAGGCGTCCTGCTCCCCCAGCTTTAACTTCAATCCCCAGAACATTTCCTCGAGCTTGGAAACAAAAATCGACCTCTGCGGTGCCTTCCCGTTTTCCCTTGGCCCAATACAAAATGACGGGGATGTGATCTGTAAATTGAGCAATTATATTTTGACCTATAACCTGTTCTGCGATTCTACCTCTGTATAAACTGCTCAACTCTTTAAGATTTATGAACTCATCTTGGACATCCATGCGTTGGTTAACAAGACCCACATCAAGATAGATTAGCTTCTTCGGTCTTTTTCTCTGTTTTAAAAGAGGAATTTCTGTGGATTTTGTCGCATGCACTTGATAGACCAACATAACTTTCTCCAAAGTCTCAAAGGCCCCAGCCATTTCTCTACTTCTGAAATTCGACCCGCCAAATTTTTCATATGTGACGAGTGTTCCTGCAAACAAAGGAGATTGCTCAATGACGTAGCTTAAATACTTAGTGTTAGCCAAAGATGAATACTTATATATGTCTTCTGCATAACTCGTGAAAAGTGAAGAATAAATGGGCCTCAGGGCGTTGATGTTTGGATTTTCGATATATGATTTCACCACCTCAGGCATCCCCCCGATCATGGTGTATTCGTAGAAATGCCGTATCCCTTCTCGATGAATAGCCTCGGGAATTTGGTCATCTGAAGAAACGGATTTTAGAAAATTTAGTAGTTCGATTTCAGCTCGCGTCTCCAGATATTCGAAAAAATCAAGAGGATAAAGATAGGCATATTCAATTCGTCCCACAGGAAGGGAAAATCCTTCCCTTTCAATCTTTGCTTGAAAGAGTGAGCCGGCAGACATGACGTGAATATCAGGCCTTTCTTCATAGAAGAATCTCAAGAGTTTTATCAAAGATGGGGAATTCTGTATTTCGTCGATAAAAACTAAAGTTTTGCCAGGAACGATCTTCTGGTGAAATTTTATTTGAATGATTTTTTCAAAATCATCGAGTGAGGTTTCCTCTCTGAATAGTCTGAGGTGTTCGATATTTTCCAGGTTCAAGTGAATGACATTTTGAAAATTTTGTTTACCGAACATAAGAGCTGCTGAGGTTTTGCCGACTTGTCGAGCTCCTCTTAACACCAAAGGTTTTCTGCCTTTTTTGTTTTTCCATTCAATCAAATATGGGATGATCTTTCTCGGAAACATAACGGCTCCTTTTTCTATATAACTACTAATAAGTGCAAACTTATACCCATTAATGTTTGATGTTAGTACTAATTTACTACATCATATGTAATAAATCAATATTTAATATAAAATAATTGGTAGGGATGATCCCTTCTATTGTTTTAACCCCCGATAATTTCATTCAGTCCATCAATAACCAACGCCAGTTCTTCTTCTGTTGCTCTGGCAAGCTTATTTCTTATGCGTTTTACAGAAAGGGTTCTTATTTGACTTATTTTCAGCCAGAATTTCTTGGGAAGTTTTGGGTCAGAGAGTTCCAAAGTCAAAGGGAAGCCTGCCCTTTGAGGTTGACTTGTCAAAGCGGCTACGATAACTGTCCCCGAGCGCTCATTAAAAACGTTTTGACTCAAAACAAGAACAGAACGCAAGCCGCCCTGTTCGCTTCCTATAACTGGATTAAGATCAGCCCAATGGATATTTCCTCTTAATATTCCGGCCATTCTTCAAGCTCCGACGAAAATCCCTCTTCGGCTAAAGTTTGTTCATACTTTGGATCCAACTTTGCACATTCTTCTGCAAGACGGGTTTTTTCCATTCTTTTAAGCTTCTCTTGAACTGCCTCTTGAATGGCCTTGCTTCGATTGGGAAACACTCGGGAATTAACAAGATTATCCAGTTGTTTCACCAGCTTTTCATCAATAGTGATCGCAATTTTTGATGCCGCCATAACATCACCTCAAGTATGATAATATATCATACCATTAATGAAATCAAGCTGGATTCAATTTAGAAACGCTTGATAAAGAATGAATTTCTTATCTCCAAGGTCCTGGAGCCTTCCAGTTCTTCTGAAAAGATTTCTGGGCGGAGATTGCCCGTGACACAGGAACAAGAAATGATAGTATTTCTGTCATAACTTCATGGAATGAATGAGGTGTACTAACAAAAACTGCCTTTCTTAAAAAAGCTTTCCACTGTATCTCTCTTGTTGGATCTTTAGAAAATGATTTCTTGAAGACCGAGGGCTGAGCAGGTATTCTTGTCTTCCTGATTTTAAAAGTCTTCGTGATTGCTTCAGCCAGAACATGACCATCAAAATCGGATTTCTTCGAAAGTAGCCAAATATCATAGAAGTCCTTCATTCGGCTATTAAGCTCGCCAAGTTTTATCATAGCCTGAAATTTCTCCGCTATCATGCTCTCTTGAGTGTATCCTTTAAGAGTTGGAGCCGGAAAGTCAAGGATCGCAGGGTATTTCACATCTAATTCAGACGGGAATACGACATCTCCAAATCCTACGTCAAGATGAAGCACGACACGACTTTTTCCGAGGTTGCCTCTAACGAACACACGGATTCCTTCATAAGCGGCATCTTCGATGATCGGATTACAAGTCACACTGTCGGGGTCAAAACTCATGCCATCAGATTCAACCGTCTGATTGCAAGTATCCCTTATGACTGCAATTATTGCCTCTATACTGTTTTCAAGTCTACCTAACAAATCAATATCCTTGGTGGTACGAGTAGCTTGGATGTTCCAGACAGTAAACATAAGCGCACCTTTTAGGACAAACTTCTGATTATGAGAAGTTTTGGATAATCTGTATATGAAACGTTCCATGGAAAAATATTGAAAAAGCTCGTTGAAAGGACGGCCTAATTCGCGTGCTTTGTTAAGAAGGCGCTGGTGTACTGAGATAGAAACGTCTCCTGTATTCTTTTTCATCACAGGAGTGCTTCAAGATAGGGGCGCATGATTTTAGTCACGCGACATATCGTGGCAAAGTGCATTATCTCATCTATCTTCATATTCCTTCGGTCGCGATACAGTTTGAGAGCTTCTATAGCAGTGTCGAGACCGATTGTGTTTCTAAATTTAAAACAATCAGCAAGGGTTTTTTCAGGACTATAAACCTTAATCTTTACCCCATCAATTCTGTGGGTTTGAATCCCCTTTGTGAAGGCCATGTTAGAGAAATGAAAAGTTCGAATAGGCGGATATTCAAGCCTTGGCTCCTCAGCGCCGAATGAAAGGGCGATATGAATTTCGTGGGGGATATGAGTTGTTATGTCGTGGAATGAGAGTGCAGAGAGGAGGCAGATCACACCTTTGGGTATCCTTTTTGCAACCAGTATGAGATCAGGATTACTGAGTGGGGGACTATCGGTCAGGCGATAGACGCCACGACTTATTCTCTCAAGTTTACCATTTTTAACAAGATCGTATAGAGTGCTACGATGGATTCCAGCCTTCAGGACTTCTGCTGTTTTAAGAACGCCGCCTTTTTGTTTGAAGATAGAAACAGCCCTTTGAAATCTGTCTGAGTGTTTACTTTTGTTCTGAGCCATTCTTGACAGTTTTACCTATACTTATATATATCTATAGGTATTTTTGTCATTTTGGTGCTGAATGTCAAGAAAAACTCATCTTCCATGCATGCTAGCGAAACCGGATTATCGCATCGAGTACCCCTTATGACGAGGAATAAATCCCTCAATCTGTTGTATATGAAGTGAAGGATTATGTTTGTTATTACATGTGCATCCAACATAAGTAAGAATGGAAAAAGGAGATTATTGAATCAAATAAAAATCATATCAATCTTGATATTTTTTATCTCTCTAGCCGTTTATCCCACCAGTTTATCTTCTCTCCAAGAAGTCACGACAAAAGTTACTGTATACGATGACATCTTTCTGACCGAAACAGGCCTTATTCCGCTTCCGGAAAACGCCATCGAATTGGAGCATGAATTCACGATAGAATCTAAACAATTTTACTCCCCGATTAAACTGGCCACAGATCCAGAAGGAAACATTTATGGCTCTGCTAAAGGGAACAGTGCCGTATACAAATTCGATGCTGTGGGAAAATATCTGCTTCAAATAGGCAAATCAGGCAAAGGGAAAGGAAGCCTTCAAGTTCCATACGATCTTTTAGTGGCCAGGGACTATCTCATTATTCATGATACGGAAAAGAGACGCCTGGAATTTATGAATTTCCATGGCACTTATATTAAAAGCCTGAAAATTTCTGATTTTACAGATTTTGCAAGCGATGAAAATGATCGCCTTTACGTTGCCCATCATGTGCAGAATGAGAATTCTCCTCTCGTCAAAGTTTACATACCCGATGGGAAAAAGTCTGCCTTCGGAAAACCTCTCTTTTTTCATCACAGCATGCAAGTGCTGAATTCAAGATCGTTAGCATTGAATGAAAAAGGGGAGATCTATGTCGCTTTCACGTATTTTCCAATCGTTCGTAAATATTCTGCCCAATATAAACTTCTGGCCGAATACAGGATCGAAAGTCCCATCATGAAGGCCAAGGAAAATTATAATCTGAAAAAAGTGGGCGGAAGCATTGCACATAAATCCCGCCGTGTGGGATACAGGGCTGTGATTATTGACATAAAGGCCTTTGGTAACAAGATCTATCTGTTAAGTCACGTACCTCGTCTGGAAATTGCAGAAATGAATGACGAAGGAAGCGTCACAGCCACTTACTGGATGGATTCCCAAGAGGTATATGAAACGAATGATTTTTTGATCCGGGAAATCAACGGTGAGAAGAGGTTTTATGTTTCTCATTCCTCTCCCTCTAGATATGATATCGATGTATTCAAAAAGAAAACAAAAAAGGCACAGGGAGGATTAAAGGGAGAAATTGCAGATTTAACAGATGAGATTGCGGCAAATCCGGATTATTATCCAGCTTATAACAACAGAGGAGTTGCAAGGTATCGTTTGGGTAACTATCATGGGGCGATAGAAGATTTTTCCAAGGCCGTCGACTTAGCCCCGGATTCTGCCTTGTCTTATAACAACCGTGGATTATCCAGGGTGAAAATCAAGGATTTTGATGGAGCTGTAAACGATTTCACCAAAGCCATAGAATTGGATCCCGGAAATGCTAAACTCTTTTTCAATCGTGGGATAGCGCTTGCTCGTAAAGGGGATTTTCAAAAGGCTATCAAGGATTTCGAGAAGACGGCAAAATTGGATCCTGAAATGGAGATAAAAGCTCGAGAACAAATCAGCTTTTGTCTGAGCCAATTGAAGAAAGATGTTTTTTCTGTTTGTCATTGTTTTATGTATGTTTTGTTGCGGTCAAAAACAGGACTCAACAGAAAGAATTGTTGAAGAGGGCGTGGAAGTCGTTATTTTTATTTGACTGTCATCCTTTTATATGTAAAATATACCATGAGAATGTAGATATTGCATAATGAAGGTAGGAAATGGCAAAAAAAACTATAGGATCTGTAAGCTCTAATTTAATTTTGATGCTCTATGAAAAAGGTGCTTTAATTTTTTCGGCAAAGGATGTAAAAAAAATTACAGGGTTCAAGGGAAATTATCTATATCGCTTTATCCAACAGTTAGTTGATCGTGAGGTAATTCTGAGGTTGAAACCCGGGAAATATTTTATCATCCCCCAGGAGATAGGTAGAGAAAGTCGATTTATTGGGAATTGGCATATTGTAGCAAGGGAAATAGCAAATTCTCCTTTATATTATATTTCACTTTATAGCGCGATGGATCTTCATAATATGACTACTCATCCTTTGATAAAAATATATATTACGTCTCCAAAACAAGAAAGGAAAAGGATTCGGACTATTGTAAATGTTAAGTTTGAGTTCATATTTCAGAAAAAAGATAAAATCTGGGGTATTCAAGAATTATGGATCAATAACACAGAGAAAATAAGAGTGAGCAATTTAGAAAGGACCATTTTAGACTGCCTTTTAAAGCCCAAATATGCAGGCGGTGTTCTAGAAATTGCTAAAGGAATTTGGATTCAAAAGGATAAAATTAATTACGAAAAATTATTAGACTATATGGAAAAACTAAATGTCAGTGTAGTAGCAAAAAGATTAGGGTATATATTTGAAATTCTCCAAATAGGAGATAATTTAGGAGCAGAATTAAGGAAATTCGTAAATAATAAATACTATCTCCTTGATCCTACAATACCGAAGACTAACACTTTTAAAAATAGTTGGAAATTGATTGCCAACATAGATCCGAAAGAATTATCACAAGCAATTCAGACATAAGTATGATTGAACAACGGAATTTATTTAAATTGCAGTCAAAACTTACTGTTGAAGGTAAATCTATTCCTGTAAAAACATTAGAAAAGGATTATATTCTTACTTGGATTTTGGTTGCACTTGCAGGGCAGACGATGGACAATTTTTGTGTTTTTAAAGGGGGCACTGCGTTAAAAAAATTCTTTATAAAGAACTATCGGTTTTCTGAAGATCTGGATTTTACTTTGCTAAATCCAATAAGTATCGAAAGTCTGGAGCAAAAATTGGATAATGTATTTGCAAAAATTTTAGATATGGCAAATATTCCTTTAGCCATAAATAGAAGTGAGGTCCACTCTAACGCATACACAATAATCGTAAATTTTTCAGGTCCACTTGGCGCTTCAATTAATAGAGGCGAAATTAAAATAGACTTTACGATAAACGAGTTACTTCTTTTTCCAATCGAAAGGAAAGGATTTTTCCATCTATATGAAGAATATAATGATATTCCTAGTGATGTCGAAGTTTTGGTTTACTCGATAGAAGAAATGATTATTGAAAAACTTGTCTGCATAGTTGATCCAAGCAGGAATGAGCCACGAGATATATACGATGTTTGGTATCTTCTTGATAATGATATTGTTCAATTGGGCTTGTTAAAGGACTCCTTTCAGAGAAAAGCGGAGTTTAAGAAAATAAGTGATATAGAACTATCTCATTCGTTAGATAAAAAAGAAGGCATTTACAAACGCCTCTGGGATATTAGATTAAATCATCAAATGCAAAATTTGCCTCATTTTGAGCTAGTATTCAGATATTTAAAAAGAAGATTTAGAAATTATTAAGAATTAATACAATTTTATCCTTCCATACATATTCACTCAGGAAAATTTGATTTTACAGGAATATTCTTATAATTTGATTGTATAGATAAAGGAAGAGAAGGGATATGAACAAACTTGTCTATTTAATTTTAATTCTTTCTATATTTATGTCCTGTGGGCCAAAACAAGAACAAGAAAAGATAGAAATGGTTTTTGAGGATGGTGTGGAAGTCGTTATAAACCATTTGGAGCCATACAAAATAAAAGACCAGCCCAGTTCTCTCCATCTTGAGAAAGAATTTGCAATCGACACTGAAAGCGACGAAATGGCCGAAATAGGCTTGGTGGGAATGAGCAATTTTAATATAGATTCAAATGAGAATTTCTTGAAATAGGGGGAAATGATGAACAAAAATTTTTCATCACTTATTTGCTTCATAGCAACTTTTTTAGCATTGAATAGTCTTCCAGAAATGATTCATGCCGACGGGGCGAACAAAAATCAAGAATCTAACGAAGTTGTTGTCATCTCTAATCCTAAGTTACCGACATTAAAAATGCGGATTGTTTTTAAAGAGGAGCTTTCCATAGGTGAAGTTGAAGGAGATGAAAATTATATGTTCGGCAGTAACATTGGTTTCAACACCGATAATGAAGGAAATTTCTATGTGGCCGATTTTGACAGCAAAAGAATCCTGAAATGCGATCCTGAAGGCAAATATCTTCTTACTTTCGGCAGAGAAGGCCAGGGTCCCGGAGAGTTCCAGAGTTTATCTGTGCCTCGATTTGATAAAGATAACAATCTCTACATCGCTGATACCATAGGCCGAAGAATTTCATTTTTTGATAAGGAAGGAAATTACCTCCGGCAGATAACTGCTAAGGAAAGATATTCCAATCCTTTTGTCAATTCCAAGGATTTCATAATTGCAAACAAGTATGAAATGAATCAACAGGGGAATGTCCAGAGACAAACGTCCACATACGGCCTCTTCAACGACAAATTCGAACTGCTTGCTAAGCTCTTTAAAGATGAATTCGAATATCAAATGCCGACAGGGAGAGATGAATCCGCTATTGTCGATTATCTGGCAAAGGCATGGAGTCAAACGGCATTTAGACCCGTGGTTCGATTCATACTGGCTGAGGATGATTTCATCTATCTGGGCCAGCCGGAAAAATTTGAGATAAACGTGTATTCCCCTGAAGGAAAACTTACGAAAAAAATCACCAGAGATTATGATCCTTTCTCCGTGAGTGATAAAGACAAAGATGAATTTTTTAAAAGGCTGAGTGAGAGTCTTTCTTCCACTCCGCTCCTTAACGAGGATATGATGAAAAAAGTTTTTCAAAAAATAAAATTCCCAAAATTCAAGCCAGCCTATCAAAGTTTCACCCTGATGGAAAACGGCTGGCTGGCCGTTATCGTGGATTCCGTTGAGGGCGAATACACGCTTCTCGACATTTTTGACCAGGATGGAAAATACATCGCACATTTCAAAACACCTGTTTTGGATGATGGAATGTTCTCGTCACTCTTATTCTTTAATAGCGGCAAGGCTTATTGTGTGGCGATAGAAGACGATTACAGATTTGCCAAAAGATACAGCTATGAGATTCAGGAATACAAAAATAACGAATGGATTAAAATAAAATAGCCAGGTTTATTCCCTCCCCAAATAAGACTTTTCAAATTAAATAAAATTTGCAGACTATGTAGTCTTAAATAGTGAAGTGGAAATTTCAGGTTCAGTGTATGGTAGAATGGCTGCAACTGGGCTTATAGGTCAGCATGAAAATAGAAGAGATTCTCGATAGCATAGGAGACAAATTGTACAATTTTTTGACAATCAAGCTAGGCTCTCCGTTGGATGCAGAGGATGTTTTGCAGGAAGTGTTTTGTCGACTTGTTAGATACAGAGTCCGATTTCGGATCATACGAAATCCTTCAGCGTACATATTTCGGATAGCAAGAAATGAGGCGATAAACTTCTTAAAACATAGAAAGAAAAACCTTAGAAGTTATCATCCAGTCGAAGGGCTTTCTAAGATCATACAGGAAAACCTAAGAGGATCCGATCCCAAAGTTTTAAATCAAGCAGCCGAGGCTCTTGCTAAAATTCCTTCTGACCAGCGGGAAGTTATCGTTCTGAAATTTTTTGAGGAATTGACTTTCAGGGAGATTTCTAATGTTTGTGGTGTTTCTATCGGAACCGTAACGAGCCGATATCGCTATGGGATGGAAAAACTTCGCAAGTTATTGGAGGATTGAGATGGGAGGTTTTAATAAAACTCAGAAAATCTTAGAGAGTTTGTTTCCAAAGCCAATGCCTCCAGAACTCAGGGAAAAAATTCTTTCAACCGCTTACAAAAGACAGAGGGAATTTCTTGTGATTTCACCCGTTCTCAGGACGCTATTTGCCATTAGCTCTGTCTTGATAGTATTGGCATTTTTCTGTGACAATCTAATCAAGAACAGCGAAAACGATTTCCTGACATCTATTATGAATGGCTCACAAGTTTCAGAGATAATGCTGGATAAGGACTTACAAGAAATGAAAGATGAGCTTTTTAAGATCGACTATGATCAACGTCTTAATCAATGGGTAATCCGGCACTATAAGACAAAAAAGACAGAGGCTAAATTGACAGGCCTTCAGAGAATCATGGATATACTCAAGGAGTGAATCAATGGGATATAAGCTAAAAAAGATATTTACTTGGATTGGGATTTTCTTGGTGGCTATAATAGCGATAGGACTAATAACGCGGGCAGTATTCAACTATTCGACCGGGAAAAATTTGGAGAAATTCCTGGAGCAGAGGAAATCAGAGGGGATTCCCATATCCATAAGAGACCTCGATCCGGAATGCAGTCCCCGGGACAACGCTGCTTTGGATTGGAAGATAGCAGAAGGGACTCTTTCTATCGAGAAGGAACAAAGAGCAATCTTGGGACAAGTTATCGATGATCTTTTTTCTGGGAAGCCTTTGGAAGAAGGAACAAGAGATCAGATGCGGGATCTGATAGCCAAGAATCAAGAGGCCTTAAGTTTCATTTTGGAGGCTTCCACCAAACCCTGTTTCAAGTATGAGGAACAATGGGATATTCTCAGTGAGGATCTTAAGATTGCAACGGCTATTCAAATGATACAAGGTACTCGGCTTTTGGGCATCGATGCGGTGATCAAAGCTGAGGATGGAAACGTTGAAGAAGCCATAAATCAGTGCCTGGCTGCGAGAAGGTTTTTAAAGCTGTATCTCCAGGAGCCATTTTTGATCAGCTATCTGATTGGAATGGCATGCACGAAACAAATCGCTGTTTGTATGAACTATATCGTCTCCGACAGAGAGATTGAAACAGATACCCTGAATAAGATTCTTAAAGAATGGGATTCATCACCCTGGAGAGAAGGATTGGTTTGGGCTCTTGAATCAGAAAGAATTTTTGGATTGGAATCTTCCCTGCTATTTTTAAAAGGGGAATACGATTTGGATATAGGAAAGGGCGGAGATATCTTCTATTGGTTTTTTCGGCCTGTTATTAAGAATGAGATTATCTGGATGGAGCAGGTCTATGATCGCTTGGAGGAAGCTGCCAAAAGGCCGTACTATGCCTTAAGAGATACCAAAGAAATCGAACAGATAAGAAATTCAATACCTTGGTACTACAAGATGGCAGGTGCATTGGTCCCCAATCTAACCTCCACCTTGTTCAAGAGAGCAACACTCGATGCCGTGTATGACTCAGCACGGATCGGAATGGCCTGTAAAATCTACAAGAATATGTATGGAGATTTTCCTGAGGACCTGGCCATGTTGTCGCCTGAGATACTAGAGAAAGTGCCTATCGATCCCTTCACTGGAGATCCTTTTATCTACAAAAAACAAGAATCGGGATTCATTGTCTACAGCATAGGTTCCAACCTGAAGGATGATGAAGGAAGGGGAACTTGGAAGATTGTCTCACTCGTTATGGAGAAAGATGACGATTGGGCCTGGAAAGAAGTGACAGAGAAGAACAACTGAAAACAACCAGCATTTTTATCAAAAGCCTTCTCGTCTTGGAGATTGTTCTTTCTTGAAAACATGGCTATAATTAACCTGAATTATTCATAAACATTTTTTTTGCCGGGATTTAATGCTATATGCATTGAAATCAGGGACATGTACCGATTTTCCGAAATCGGTAACGTGTCCCTTGATTTCAAACTCATGAATAATTTAGGGTAACTTGGATAATTTATGAATTATCCAGGTTAATCATGTCGGTTAAAAGGAACATAAAATGAAACGCCTAATCCACGTAGCTCTGATTGCAGCTTTGATATCCATTTTATTGATAGTGTGCCGAAATGATTCATCGATTGACACCTCATTATTTACGGTCGAAGTAATCGATGGCGTCAGGTATGTCCATAATCACACCCCACAACTTGGAGATACTTCCGGTGTGCAACTGGAACTAATCGGAAAAATCGGAAAACTGGAAGGCAAAGAGGAAAAAGATATTTTGTATGATCCGGTGGATGCAGCCCGGCTTTCAAACGGGGACATTCTGATTCTTGAAAGGGATGGCAGCACCGTGAAGCGGTATAATAAGGATCATGAATATATTTCATCCTTCGGGCAAAAAGGTCAGGGGCCCGGTGATTTCATTTTTCCGTTTTGCTTAAGACTGAATCTGAGTAGGAATAAGCTGTATGTCGCTGATTCTAAAATTTCTATGCTTTCACTTGACGGGAGTTATAAAGACGGCTTCAAACCCGATACTATCGCTGTCTTTGGCAGCATTGGAGCACAATATAAAACATCCGGTATGGCAGTCCTTTCCGGATCGCGTGTGATTCTGCCGAGCCACCCTTCGCTGTGGGCTGATTCAGTAGAACATAAATTGTTATCCATTTATGATAAAAAAGGCACGATTATCCATTCATTCGGTGCTGTTAAACAGTATGATAATCCACGGTTAATGTTAAATGCCAATATTGTCTATTTTACGAAAGATAACAAAGACAACATATATATAGCCTACGCGCACCAAAATAGAATCAGCAAATACTCACCCGACGGTAGAATGATTTTTTCTACTGACAGATATCTTCCTTATGAAATTAAAAATGAAGTGAAAGTAGAAATATTTAA
>CAYPGQ010000122.1:0-12528 GCA_964410125.1 uncultured Eubacteriales bacterium
ATGGAATAGACTGAATAAGAGATGTGGTAATTTTGTAGAAGCATGGAGGAAAAATGATTTCACAACTGTCTAAACGGAAGGTCTGCATATTGTTTTGTGTCCTTGTATTAATGCTAGCCTTTTGTTCATTTGGGTTGGCAAAGGAGAAGGTCTCGAAAGAAAAAAAACTCGTGCTGGATTGGCTGAGCCAACCTGAAGTAGTAGGGAAATTCGGCAAGATTTCCGATGCTATCTGGGAATATGCTGAATTAGGGATGCAGGAGTTCAAGTCATCCAAGCTCCTGGCTGATACACTCGAAGAGGCGGGATTTACTGTCGAACGCGGTATAGCAGGAATGCCTACCTGTTTCGTGGCCAGCTACGGTTCGGGGAAGCCGGTGATCGGTATCCTCGGAGAATTTGACGCCTTACCGATGCTCTCCCAGAAAGGGCGGGTTCCTACTCAAGACCCGATCATCGAGGGAGCTCCCGGTCACGGCTGCGGCCACAATACTATGTGTACGGCTGCGGCTGCGGCAGCGATTGCCGTCAAAGAGGCCATGGACAAACGTGAATTCCAGGGAACGATCAAGGTTTTTGGTTCGCCTGCCGAGGAGACTTTGATCAGCCGCCCATACATGATACGGGCCGGGCTTTTCGATGAAGTGGATGCGGTCATCGACAATCACAGCAGCAGTGGTTTTGGCACCAGCTATGGAGTTGGCGGCAACGCCCTGTTTTCTGTTATTTTTACATTCACCGGGAAAACCGCCCATGGGGCATCTCCCTGGGGAGGCCGCAGTGCATTGGATGCTGTAGACATCATGAACGTGGCAACCAACTATCTCCGAGAGCATCTGTTTTACACATACCGTATGCATTATGTCATTGTCGGGGGAGGAGAAGCCCCCAACGTGGTCCCGGACAAAGCCAGTGTCTGGTATTTTATCCGCAACAGCGACGAGAGGCTGGAGGACATGTACGAGAGAGTTATCAACTGTGCTAAGGCCGGCGCTCTTGCCTCCGGAACAGAGTTATCCGAGGTCAGGGTTTTGTCCGCTATTCACCAGCGCCACGCAAACAAGGCGGCTGCTGAACTGTTCCAGAAAAACATCGAACTTGTCGGTATGCCCGAATGGACCGAGGAGGAGCAGGCTTATGCCAAGGCTTTGCAAAAGGAACTGGGCCGTAAAGAGAATGGAATGCCAAATGAAGTCGGTAAGCTCAGAGACAGAAGGGGATTTTTTGTTGGGGGAGGGTCCTCGGATGTCGGTGATGTTACGCTGATTGCCCCCACTGCAACTATCCGGTTTCCTGGACAAGTCCCGGGAGCCATCGGGCATCACTGGTCTTCGGTCTCCTGCAATTATGGTTCGACAGCTTGGAAAGGATTGAATGCCGGAGCCAAGGCGATGGCAGCCTCGGCGGTCGATTTGATGACCAAGCCGAAGGAGCTGAAAAAACTGCGCGATGAGTTCGAGGCCTACTCTGCCGAACATCCTTACAAGCCATTTCTTCCTGCAGATGCCAAACCGCCGCTGGACCTGAATCAGGAACTCATGGAAAAATGGCGCCGGCTGATGGAAAAAGAAAAGAAGTAAATAGCAACTTTCTCTTTAAGGGTGACGTCTATATAGATAAATGATGAGAATGGACTGTTATGCTCATTAATTATCTTAAAGTTGCCTTAAGAAATATAATCAAACACAAGGGGATTTCTTCTATAAACATTTTCGGACTAGCTGTCGGCATGACCTGTGCCATCCTGATTATTCTCTGGGTCCAAGTGCAGTTGAGCTATGATTCGGAGCAAGTCAATAAAGACCGGATTTACAGGCTCGAGAGTCAGACATGGGTGGTGATGCCGCCCTATTTGCGGGAAACGGCCATGGTGTTTCCCGAAGTGGAGCAGGCCATCCGGTTTTATTTCTGGTGGGAACCTACCATCAAACACAACGAAAAAATATTCACGGTGATGGAATTTGCCCTGGTCGACGACGAGGTGTTCGATGTATTCAATTTCGATTTTATCGCAGGGGATCCTCAAAGGGCCTTGGGGGATCCTTATTCTCTCGTGCTCACAGAATCTCTTGCCAAAAGGCTTTTCGGAGATGACAATCCCATGGGGAAAATGGTTCAGATGAATAACAGCTACGATTATACTGTTACAGGTGTTGTTAAAGATATTGAAAATTTCCACATGAATATCAATGCCTTTGTCTCTGCCAACGATATGACAAAAATACAGGGGGATGATAGTTTTCTGACATCCCGCAATTACAATCATTCGATATATTTGCTGGTTAATCCGGAAGCCGACATCTCTGCGCTCACACAAAAAATCAATGAACGTGCCGCAGAAGTAGACCGATACCAAGGAGACCCTTTGATCCTCCGGCCATTCAATGACATCTATTTTGCCAGCAATCTGCAGCGTGAAAAAAACACCAAACACGGAAATATTCACTTGGTTGTGGTCTTTTCCATAGTCGCCCTTTTGATACTTGGCATTGCCTGTATCAATTTCATCAATCTCACAATCGCCAAAACCAAAACCAGAGAAAAGGAGATCGCTGTCCGCAAAGTGATCGGCGCGCGGAAAAGCTCTATCCAAAAACAGTTTTTCGGGGAGACGCTTATCATTGTTTTCGTCGCCTTTCTTTTGGCTCTGTTTTTGACAAAATTACTCCTTCCTCATTTCAACGCCCTCACAGGCGAGGGCATAACCTTTACGCTGCTGGATCTCAGGATATTATTCGTGATCGTCGGAATCATGCTGTTCACAGCTTTTATCTCGGGCATTTATCCGTCTTTTTATCTGTCTGTTTTGGAACCGGTATTGGTGTTGAAAGGGAAATCCGGCAGGGGAAGGAAAGGCTCCCTGCTGAGCAAGCTACTTATCTCCTTTCAGTTCATCATATCGATTTCCCTGATCATTGCCACCATCACGGTTGTGCGGCAGTTGAACTACATGCAAAACGCGGACCTGGGAATGGATTATGAACAGGTGCTGACCTTTTATTTGAGAGGAGACAGATTCAGCGGCGATGCAGAAAAAATAATAAGCAGCAAACAGGCTTTTAAGGATCGTTTATTCACCAACCCGTCCATACGAGGCATCACTTTTGTGAGCCAGGTGCCGGGGAAAATCACGAATACATCGACATGGACTCCACCGGATAGAGAGGACAGCATACCGGTAAAAGTCATTCATGCAGACCCCGATTTTGTCGGTTTGATGGGTCTTGATGTGATCGAAGGAAGGAATTTTTCTTATGAAACCCAGACCGATCTCGATAGAACATACCTTCTCAACCAAGAAGCCGTCAGACAATTGGGTTTCGAGGATCCTGTTGGCCGCACGGTCGGCTCTGAAAGGAACACGGTCATCGGGATAGTCAAGGATTTTCACTACAGCTCTCTGCACAGCAAGATCGGGCCGATGGCCATTTCCTGGAGGGTTAATTGGACTAGGAGACCCTGCATCAAAATTGCCGGCACCAACATCGCCGATTCGATCAAGCACATCGAAAATGTGTACAAAGAGTTTTGTCCCGGTTTTGCCCTGGAATACGGTTTTTTGGATGAGTCTTTCGCCAGGCAATACGAGGCCGAAAAACGCCTGAAGCAGTTATTGCAATATTTTGTCGCCATCGCGATCGTCATCTCATGTTTAGGGCTTTTTGCCTTGACAGCTTTTATTGCCGAACAAAAAACAAAAGAGATCGGGATCAGGAAAGTATTGGGATCTTCGAATACGGGAATATTTATCTTGTTGTCGAAAAACTTCACCAAGTGGGTGCTTGTTGCCAATCTTATTTCATGGCCAATTGCCTATTTTGTCCTCAGCAAGTGGCTGAAAAGTTTTGCCTATCACATCAACATAAGCCTCATGATTTTTGTCCTGAGCGGATTGATGGCATTGGCGATTGCGCTTTTAACTGTGGGATATCAGGCCCTCAAGGCCGCCTCCGCCAATCCTGCCGACTGCCTTCGATACGAATAGCGTGATTCAAAGGCAACTATTTATCTTCCATTTGCGTCAATCGGGTTGGAAGGAGTCAATATGATGTCAAAAAAAGTCTTAATGAGCGCAACGCTTCTATTTGGGATAGCCATCCTTTCCCTTTATTCAATGCAAGCCGAAGATTTGACAGGAACCTGGAATGGGAAGATGCACATTCCCAATTTTGGCCCTTATGAAATGACCATGGTCCTTACAAAAACGGATTCGGATTATGAAGGGTCGGTTTCCGACACGATGAAGTATATCGCTGAAGATACAATTCTCCAGGAGTTAAAAGTCGAGGGCAACCAGTTGAGCTGTTGGTTCGAAATGACGGATGATTCTGTCTGCTATCTGAATCTGACTGAGGAAGATGGTATCATGATAGGTGAGGCGGAACGTGCCGGAGGCGTAGTGTCCTGCGTATTTATCCGAGAAAAATAATTTAAGCTCCGATAGAAATGAGATCCATTTCTTTCGGATCGTTTGTACCCAGACCTAGTTTTGCTGAGGTTTCGATGTATGTGGGATATCTCCCTGTTTTTGCCAAAGGTCTCAGGTCATGTTTTATCCTTTGTTCCTCGATGATCTTGTAGCCTAGGTAATCCACAGCCACAGGGTCTTGGCTGGCAATCAGGCCATTGTACTCGAATTGTGGCGGAGAGTGATGTCCCTGATAAACCCCTACAAAGGCCGGAAGCACAATCAAGCGTGTTTTTTTCTTGATGGGATCCAGTGCGTTCAGCTCCGCAATATGCGGTTCACACTTGAAATTCGGACCATGCAATGAGGAGGGGCTGTCGACGGAACCATAATGGTTCTTCAAACTCAAACTGACACCGATAGTGGGATGATCTCGAAGGACAGGAATGTTGACGAGATGTGTGCATCTTGTTAGGATTTTGCTCAGATGAACGGATTCCCCGCCTGGTGCGACCGCAACTTCTTCGTAACCCCAGCCTTTTTCGTCATTTCCGAAACAACGAAATCCACTCGAACTCACGTTCCGTGTGTATCCACAGTCAGAAAGATCCTCATTTTTCAAGTCGTACAGGATGATATTGTTTTCGGCAATTCCCGAACTTTTCAAACCATTCACGATGGAATCGATGGTTTTGCGGCAGCCTTCTGCGAATGCATGTGTGTGCATGCAGTTTACTTTAATAGCAATGATGTCATTTTTCTCCTTTTTAGGAAAAAGGGATGCATAGGCATCCGCCACATTTTTTTGACCGGTCAGCCCTTTTATCGCGGCATTCATCATGTTCTGGATTATTTCAGGATCGATGGTTTGGCCTCTGTTTGTTGATGCGTTTGGGTCACGCACAATTGCCACTCTACTTTTCGGCTTCGGCTCAAAAGCTTTTTCGCGTGCCAAATCATGAAACGCAGGAGAAATAGCTGTTCCCATAGTGGCAATGGATAGATTCTTGATGAATTCTCTACGTTTTATTTTTTTCATCGGCCCATCTCACTATTTATTTATCCCTTTTCATTCTTGAGTAAAAAATAACAAGGATTCTTATTGGAGTCAATCAATGGCTCAAAGAGATGGATTACGGGGATTCGATTGAGCTATGATAAGGGAGCAAGCTCTCTGCTTGCACTGGATCTGGAATGGGAAAACGTAACGCAGAAGTTTCGGCAAGAGCGACAATAAATAGGATCCGATCTCTGTTGCCGAACGCTCTGTTGAAAGACCAAGCTTATGTGCGCCGCAGGTTGAGCCGGCTTCAACAAAGCAGACGCCGTATAAATGAAGACGAGGCTTTGCATGAGCTGGAGAATCTGGAAAAGAAGCTGGCCGCTTCGGTCGAGAAAAAAAAGCTCCGTGCCCGGCATGTTCCTAGAGTTACATTTCCCGAAGAGCTGCCTATAAGCGCCCGCTCTGCAGAGATTATCAAGGCTATCCAGGAGAATCCGGTAGTCATCATATCCGGAGAGACCGGGTGCGGCAAGAGCACCCAGCTTCCCAAGATGTGCCTCAAAGCAGGCCGTGGCGTGGTGGGCATGATTGCCTGCACGCAACCTCGACGCATTGCCGCCATCACCATTGCCCACCGCATTGCTTCGGAACTCAAAGAGAATTTAGGCCGATCAGTGGGTTACAAGATTCGATTCCGGGACAGGACGTCCCCGGATGCCTATATCAAAATTTTAACAGACGGTATGCTTTTGGCAGAAACTCAATCCGATTCCCGGCTTTCTGGCTACGACACCCTCATTATCGACGAGGCGCACGAACGCAGCCTGAACATCGATTTTCTCCTGGGGATTGCCCGCACACTGCTGGACACCCGTCTTGAACTGAAGCTTATTATCACCTCTGCTACTCTGGACACAGAAAAATTCTCTCGTGCATTCCAGAATGCCCCGGTGATCGAAGTCAGAGGACGGCAGTATCCGGTGGATGTAGAATATCGCCCCGCCGACTCTTTTTCCAGAAAACCTGATAGCCTTGATTATGTGGACATTGCTGTCGAAGCCGTCCACTACATTAAGCAGAAAAAGAAACCCGGAGACATCCTTGTCTTCATGCCCACAGAGCAGGACATTCTAGAAACCTGCGAGCGTCTGGAGGGTCGGAAATATGTCGGGACAGCAATCCTTCCTCTTTATGCCCGCCTTCCAGGCACCCAGCAAGGGAGAGTGTATCATGTGAAAGGATCCAAGATCGTGGTGGCCACCAATGTGGCTGAAACCTCTCTCACCATCCCGGGAATCCGGTATGTGCTCGATACTGGCCTGGCCCGGATTTCCCAGTACCAGCCCGGAACCAGGGTCAACAGCCTGCCCATAAGCCCCATCTCCCGGAGCAGCGCAGACCAGAGAAAAGGCCGATGTGGCAGAGTGGAGCACGGGATCTGCATTCGCCTCTATTCCGAAAAAGAATACGAGATGCGCCAGGATTTCACACCGCCCGAGATCCTGCGCTCAAACCTGGCAGAAGTCATACTCCGCATGATCGACCTGCGGTTGGGGCATCCTTCCAACTTCCCTTTTGTGGACCGGCCGAAATCCAAACACATTAAGGACGGGTACGATGCGCTCCTCGAGCTGGGCGCCATTTTTCGTAAGGATCGAGAGTATTTTCTTACAGAAAAGGGAAAAATCATGGCCCGTATGCCGCTGGATCCCAAAATCTCCCGCATCCTGTTGGAAGCCAGCAAAAAAAGTTGCCTCCGGGAGATAGCCATTGTAGCTGCGGCCTTGAGCATCCGGGATCCCAGGGAGCGGCCCCCGGACAAGGCCGACCAGGCAGATGCCATTCATAAGCCTTTCCGGCACCCGGATTCGGATTTTTTGACATTTCTAAACATTTGGGACCGCTACCATGAAACGCTGGGAAAGCTGGCCTCCCGGAACAAAAAACGCCGATTCTGCCATGACCATTTCCTCTCCTTTCCCCGGATGCGGGAGTGGGTTCTTGTGCACGACCAGATCCTGGCCATCCTGGAGGAACAGAAGATCCCGCTGGGGCGGCGGGAGCGAATCGGCATCTCCGATGCTTTATATGACGAAATTCACCGGTCCATACTCAGCGGTTATCTTTCCAACATTGCGGTGCTCAAAGAGAAAAATTTCTACACCGCCGCGAAAAGCCGTGAAGTTATGGTATTTCCCGGCTCGACGGTGTTCGGCAAATCCCGTCCCTGGATCGTGGCGTCAGAGATGGTCAAAACATCAAGGCTTTTTGCCCGGACTGTGTCTCGCATCGACCCGAAATGGCTGGAAGAGCTGGGTAAAACACTCTGCCGGTATTCCTACTCAGATGCCCATTGGGATAAAAAAAGGGGCGAAGTCATCGCCCAGGAACGGGTCACTCTTTACGGCCTGGCGATAGTAACCGGGCGTCCTGTTTCTTTTGGCCACATTCGACCGGACGAGGCTCACCAGATTTTTGTCCAATCGGCACTGGTGGAAGGGAATATCAATGATCCTCCGGTTTTTCTTGCACATAACCTGGCGCTTGTGGAACGTCTCACTAGTATCGAGGAAAAATTGAGACAGCGTGGATATTTGGCTGGAGAAGAGAAATTGGCAGAATTTTATTCTCCACGTCTTCAAGGAATATTTGATGAACGGAGTCTGCGGAAACTAATCAAGGACAGGGGAGGAGATAATTTTCTGAAAATGAGTGAAGAAGACCTGCTCCGTATGTTTCCCGATGAAGAAAAGCTTTCCGGTTATCCCGGTCATCTGGAAGTCGGGGAACTGCGGTTTCCCTTGGTCTACCGGTTCGCTCCCGGGGAAATATATGACGGAGTGACATTGGAAGTCCCTCTCACAAAAATAGAAGATGTTTCCCAAAAGGCGCTGGAATGGGGCGTGCCCGGTCAGTTCAGGGAAAAAATTGCCGCCCTAGTCAAAGGCCTTCCCAAGCGTTACCGCAAGCTTCTCGTCCCGATCGCGGAGAAGGTGGCCATCATTTGTGATGAGATGGAGCCGCTTGAAGAATCGCTCTTTGAAGCATTGTCCGATTTTGTACGGCGCCGATTCCAGATGAACATAACAGCTTCAGCCTGGGCCGAGTCGGAAATCCCCCCGCATTTGCGGATGCGGATCGCCGTGATCGGGCCGGATGGCAGGGAACTGTCAGCTAGCCGGGACTTGATGGGCCTGAAAAAGAAAAAATGGCCTGCGGGCATGTCAATATCCTCCGATCGCTGGATGAGGGCGCGGCAAGAATGGGAAAGGCAAGGGCTTGTAGAATGGGATTTAGGTATCCTGCCGGATAAAATATCCGTCGGGCCTTTTGTTACCGCATATCCCGCTCTAGAACCAGCGGAGAGAGGAGCCAACATCAAGTTGTTCTCATCCGAAGAGCAGGCCCGGGAATCTCACCGGAAAGGAGTTCGTTCCCTTTTTTTCCTTCGTTTCTATGAGGACCTGGAATTCGTTAAACAATATATCGTGTTACCGGAAGAGATCCAGACGCAGGCCCGGTATTTCGGGGGGAAAGATGCAGTGGAAAAAGCCATGATGGAAGCCCTACAGAGGGAAGCTTTTGAAAGAGATATGAGGAGCGAGGAAGAATTTCGGGCGTATGCAGAGAGTCTGACCCGCGGACTTCTCGCTATAAGCCATGCTGTCGTGGAGGCCGTCAAGCAAATTTTATCGACTTACCACAAAGTGCGGATGATTTTTAGCGAAGTTGCGGAAGACATGGGAGACAACAAGGCAGTTAAAACTCTTATCGAGAAAAGCAGGTGGGATTTAGATGTTTTGGTTCCAAAAGATTTTCTAAAATTCTATTCCCTGGACAGACTCAAACACATTCCCCGTTATCTGGAGGCACTGCAGTTAAGGCTGGAGCGCGCCAGGCATGATCCCGCAAAGGATAGGGCTAAGGCCGAGCAGGTGTCCCGCTTTGTTCAAGCTTATAAAGATCTCAACGAAGAAGTTGCCGGCGGCACTTCATTCGAGAAAAAAACCGAGGTCGAGAAATACCGCTGGATGGTGGAGGAGTTCAAGGTCTCACTTTTTGCTCCAGAGCTCAAGACCGCCCATCCGATATCGGCTAAACGGCTTCTGATTAAGCTGAAAAAAATATCTGAGATAGAAAGTGAGAATTTTCAGACCTAAAAACGTCTTATTTGTGTAATTCGGGTTTTATTTATCAGACTTGACATAGCGAACCAGAAATCCCCTCCCTTTGAGAAATTGCTGGGGGATCTTTCCGGCGCTTACTCCCACTGTAAGTCAGCTTTTTATTTGTACTTCCTCACGTGGATCGTTCCCCATTTGGACCAATTTCCCCACTGTCCCTTGCAGTTTTTGGCCCGAACCCTCCAGAACATGTACTTGCGGTCACGATCGCCAACGATGATGTCTTCCTTGGAGAAATTAAAAAATGTATTCGGAGTTTTTTCAAGCCTCATCGGTTTTCGTGAATTCCTGTACTTTATATAGATCTCGTATTCACATATCCCTTCTGTGGAAATGGCCTTTTCCCAGCGAAAAAGCCATTCTCCATCTTTAGGTTGTGGGAGAACGGTATTGTCTGGTGGAAATGTTAAGTAGGGCCAGCTTGGCTCGACTCTCGGCGTAGTGTTGTATCTCTTAAGCTGTGCTTCTCGCTCCCTGCGCCTGCGTTCACCAATGTAACGCCCCAATCCACCGATAACATCTGCTACTTGTCCTATTCCCCTGCGTAGTATTGTGTTAAGTGCGGTGGCGCCTTCATTAAGCACTGGGCCGGCTTGAAGCACGAGATCTCCCAGGATATCGATGGCTTGGTTCATTCCCCTTATGAGAATGACGCGCCGGTTTTCGTAAAGAAAGATTTCCTTCAGGATGAGGTATTCCGGCCCGGCGCTGTACAGGACAACCGCCAGGATTTTTTCCATGCTGATTTGAAGAGGTGTCATTTCCCCTTTGGGGACGATCACATCGAGGAATCCGGTGAACGTTTCTTCAGCGATCGGTCCGACAACGTTGAGCCGAAGCAGGTCGGAAAAAGTGCTGGCCGTTTCAGCAATTTTTTCACCCGCAAGGGCGACGCTTTTTACGGTGTCGAACCGGACCTCTTCAGGGTAGGCCACGTTTTGGGTTTGAGCTGATATATGAATAACCATACAGAAAAAAAACAGGATAATAATAACGGATGAACTAATCCTTTTCATCCGATCCCTCCATCGATATATTTTCCCTTTCTTTTTTCAGGGCTTCGCTGACGACTTCTTGAAATTGTTCAGCCAGTAGCAAGGTCGGAAAAAATCTTAATATTCTCTTCCCAAAGATGATGAGCAGAAAGATACATAAAACGATCCAGATGAATGCGAATGCAACTCCCCAAGTCCTGGCGAAGATAACACCTCCTCCCAGCATGATCACGGCAGAAAAGATGGCGAAAAATATAAGTTTGAATGCTTCTCGCCAGAATAATTTTCTGGCAGCTATCGCGTAGGCTAAACAGATCCCGACCCAGGTTATAGCCAAATACACATTGCCGAATTTTAGCGCGAGATAAGCACCAGCGAGAAGAACGATTGTATATACTAGAATGCCCATTTTCGGAAAATCCCTATTTCCGTCCTTCAATATATATAAGCCCAGCAAAGATTGCAATCCATAATCTTTTTTCATTCCGTTGTATTTATGTGCTGTGTATAATGATCAAAGACATAAAGTGAAAATTTGGATCAGGTTTATTTCGTGCTCATTTTTAAGGGCTTGCCAACGAGTTGGCCATTACTGCTTCGTAACAATATAAAACACACAGTTATAGGTCAAGATGATTGTGTTGACCCATTCTTTTTAAGTGTGATAAGGTCATATCCGATTAATGATATCATAGAGGGACTAAAATGAGAGAAAAATTCCTGATTAAACTGGCCCAATGGCATGCCACCCATCCTTGGCGAATGCTTTGGGTTGTGTTGCTTCTCACGGTTGTCTTTGGTGCGTTTGCCAGTCAGTTGAGCGTGACCATGCGCTGGTCAGACCTGTTGCCTTCCGGCGATCAAAGGACCATTCAGTTTAACAAGATCATCGATGAGTTTGTTTCTGCTACGAGCCTCGTTGTCGTGGTTCAAGGGGAGGAAGACAGGATCAAAGCCTATGCCGATGCCCTCGCTCCGAAAATTTTGGAGGCAAGAGATCCGGACAACAGCGATAAAATGTTGTTCAAGCGTGTGGATTACAAGACTGAGACCGATTTTTTGAAAAACCACGGCCTGATGTTGATCAAAGAGGACGACCTGGAAAACCTCAAAGATGTTTTTATTGATCCCAATCTGGACGGCCTTTTGTTCAACCTAAACAATGCCATGGAAAAGGAGTATGTCGGCAAAGAGGAGTCCATCTCCACACGGGAGAAGGAAGATGGGGCGGTGTATTTTCTAGATGGAATCCAAGAGCTTGTTATGGCTCTGAAGGAAGCGGCCGCAGGCAATGACCTCTCCGATGAGGAGGTTCAAAAAGTCGCGGACAAAATCTTGATCGGCGAGCCCTATTTTCTTTCGTATGATGAAAAGGCCCTCATTTTGAATGTCATTCCCAATTTCACGATGATGGACACATATTATCTCGTTGCAGGGACCGATGCCGCACAGGAGATAGTCGATGGCCTGCTGGCAGAATTTCCAAATGTCCAAGCGGGTTTGACCGGATTTATTGCCGTGGGCCGGGACGAGATGGTCTATTCTGAAAGAAGCCTGGGTTATACAACGTTGATAGCTGTTATTGCCATTTTGATCCTCCTGATGATTTCTTTCCGGATGTGGGTAGCACCCGTGCTTGCTTTAACGAGTCTTCTTGTGGGTTTGGTGTGGGCAGTGGGGGCAGCGGCTCTGATCGTGGGGCAATTGAACATAATGACGCAGATGATGGCTGTGATCCTTCTCGGTTTGGGAATCGATTTTTCCATCCATATTATCTCCGGCTTCACCGAAAGACGGGCTGCAGGGGACAGCATTGCCGAATCAATGGAGGCCACTTTTCTCAAGAGCGGAAAAGGCATCATCACAGGAGCCTTTACGACAGCCTGTGCCTTCCTCACTTTGGTGATCAGCCATTCCCGCGGCATGAAAGAGATGGGC
>CAYPGQ010000123.1:0-5803 GCA_964410125.1 uncultured Eubacteriales bacterium
GAAGATGTCTCTTCTAAACAATTGAAACTATTTGAGTTATAACCGGACACTAGTGATGGAGTTTATATAATTCACCCGATCGTGTTGGGTGGTTTAGCATTAATCCTGCTTGACATGGGAGTCCATTCACTCCTAAAGCATCTGATTTTGACAGTATTTACCTATATTGCCTGCAATTTGATAGTTTCTTTTTATAGAAAAGTCATTAAATCGAAAATTTTACTAAAACGAATGGAGGAAAAATCAATGAAAACAGTAACAACAGCAATACTCGTCGTTTCACTTTTAATCGCAGCCGGTTGCGCAAAGCAGGAGAATCCAACTCCTCGTGTAAGCCTTCACGCGGCAGCTCTTCAGGGAAGTATCGATGTAATTCGGCAGCATATCAAGGCCGGTTCGGACCTGAATGAAAAAGATGTATATGGGTCCACTCCCCTGATTATTGCCATAACATTTGACAAGACTGAAGTGGCCAGGGCGTTGATTGATGCCGGGGCTGATATGACAATCACAAACAACGATGGATCGACTCCGCTTCACATTGCCGCTTTCTTTTGCCGCACCGAGATCGTCGAGGCCATGCTGGACAACGGCACTGACAAAAATTTAAGGAATAACGCCGGGCGCACTGCGTTGGAATCCGTTGCAGCTCCTTTCGAAGATGTCAAAGGCATCTACGACAGCATCGGAAAGGCCCTTAAGCCGCTAGGATTGGAATTTGACTACGAGCGGATTAAAACGACTCGTCCCAAGATTGCGGAGATGCTGCGCTAGACGTAACTTCATAATGAGGTTACATGAATCCCGCCTAACAAGTCGCTGAACCGGAGCGGCGGTTGACCGTAAATTTTAAGAAATCATTGATTTTGCTTTAACAATGTCTTGGCTGGAAATTAACTTTTTCTTTTTAAGTCCTTTAATTAATGCATCCACAATTTTAGGATCAAACTGTTTACCTTTATACTTGAGAAGCTCTGATATTGCTACTGCTGCTTCCAGTGCTTTGCGGTAAGGCCTATCACTAGTCATTGCATGCCACGCATCTGCAACTCCAATAATTCTGGCAAATAAAGGAATTTCCTCACCTTTTAATCCTTTAGGATAGCCACTGCCGTCAAAACATTCTTGATGAGCCATAATTATTTTACTTACCTCTTTTAATGAATCAAAATGGGCCAACAAATCAGCACCTATTTCAGGATGTTTCTTCATTATCTGCCATTCTTCTTCACTTAATGGTCCATTCTTTAATAAAATCCCGTCAGGAACACCCAACTTGCCAATATCATGCAGAAGCAATGAATCCCTCAGTTTATGATCGATAGGTATATTGAGCTCTTCAGCTATCAAGGTTCCCAATTCAAGCACATCTCTTGAATGTCCAGCTGTTTCATGATCCCTTGTCTCCAAAGACTGAGCAAAACCCATTGTCAACTCTTCAATTCTTGTATCTAATGCCTCAGCTTCAGCAACAGCTTGCTGGAATTTTCTCATCGTGATTAAATTTCTTATCCTGGCATCAAGTTCTCTAATATTGATCGGTTTAGACAAATAATCATCAGCACCTGTTTCTAAACCTTTAATTTTAGAATCAAGTCCTGGCATAGCAGTTATTAACATAACAGGTATATGCATTGTAGTCTGTTTAGCCTTAACATGTTTGATTAACTCATATCCATCCATTCTAGGCATCATTACATCTGAAATAATAATATCAGGTATTATTTTCTGCACTTTGTCCCATCCCTCAAGCCCATCAGCAGCTGTTATTACTTTGTGCCCGAATTTCTTGAGCATTTTACTGATAAAAATTCTTAGATCAGTATTATCTTCAACTAAGACCACTTGATTAACATCAGGCGGCATTTGTATTTCCGCTTTATCAATCTCTTCTTCAATAACTGGCTTATCAATAAGACCTAAATCGCTAACAGCGATAAGTGCCAAGTCTTCCATTCTTCTGATTTTTTCACGCCGGTTGGTTCCCTTAAAAGCATCATCGGCTTTCCGTCTATCTTGCTCAGTTCTTCTTTCAATCGTTGCATCTGTTAGAACATCCTGCAAGTTCATTGGAACCTCAACTTTAAAAGTTGTCCCTTTTCCTATCTCACTATCTGCAAAAACTTTACCCTTCATCAAATCAACAGATTCTTTAACAATGGTAAGTCCCAACCCGGTCCCTTCAAACTTTCGTGTAGTAGATCCGTCTACCTGTCTAAATCTTTTAAAAATATGTGGGAGGTGATCTGCAGGGATCCCAATCCCTGTATCTTCAACCTCTAAAATAACCATATCTTTTTCACATTTTAACCTTATAAAAACAGATCCAGCTTCTGTAAATTTTATGGCATTCCTGACTAAATTTGTAAGAATTCTTTCAAATTTGTTTTTATCTATAAACACCAATGGAATCTCACCTTTTTTAATATATCTAAGCTTAATTCCTTTGCGTTCGGCAACTTCCTTAAAAATAGCAACCGTATCTTTTACAATCTCTGTAAGATCCAATTTCTCTAAAATAATCTTCATCTGTCCGGCATCAATCTTTGAAAAATCAAGCATTTGATTGATCATATCGAGCAAACGCAGTGAATTCCGATAAGCTTGTTCAATAAGACTCAGTTGTTCTTTCGTCAAATCCCCTGCATCCCCTTGAGAAATAGTTTGAATCGGAGCGATTATCGAAGTTAATGGAGTCCGCACTTCATGTGAAACATTTTCAAAAAATTGAGATTTAAGCTCATCCAACTTCTTCAATTCTTCATTAGCTTTTTGAATATCATATCTAGATTTAAATTCATTAAATTGATAATATTCTTTCATTCGAGCCCCAAAAACCGCAAACATGACCATACCTATCAAGAAAAAGTTATTGTTGAAAAAAATCGGCGTATCAACAATGTTGCCCCTAATGAGTATCGGAATTATATAAGAACCATAAATCAATAAACTAATGACAATAGTCCATTTTAAGGGCAAGGCTAGGACAAGACACAAGACAAAGACCACCATAACCAGTCCCGCATAATAGGGTGATTCATATCCTCCTGTCATATGAATCATCAGAGAAATTGTAAATCCAATATCCAGAGTTAGAAATGCAGTTAATCCTAAGACATGTTTTTTCATGAATTCCGATTTTTTTATCCACAAAAACACGATTAAAAAAGGAATTGTAGAAATGATTCTTAATATCAGAAAGGTTTTCAGGAGATCTCCATAAAGAAAGTAGTCTAAAAAGCTAAAAAATGGGATGGCGATCATCGCCATTATACAAGTAGTGGTAATATTACTAATATTATTCTTTAAGATTTCATCTTTGAAATATTCTGTAAGGATTTTTTTATGGTCTAATAGCATTCTATTTTTAGTTATTCTTAAATATATCTTTAAAATATCTTATATTATTTTCCAAATATTCTTTGTTATAAATTGACTTTAACGAACTGACTAATTGCCCTTGTAATTCCTTCTCTGACATTTTATTTGGCTTAAATGTAACATCAAGACCCGTGTAGTAATTCCAATCTTTATCCAATATTCTATTTTGACCAGCTAGTTGTTCTCTTAATGCACATCCGGGATAAGGTGTTAACACACTAATTTGAGGAGCATATATTTTTGATTCCTTTATAAAATTACAAGTGTTTTTAATCGATCCGACATCGTCAGAATCAAATCCTATCATAAATGCACCAAAAATACCTATGCCCATTGATTGTATTTTATGAATGTATTCTTCATAATATTTAACTTTTTTAGCTTTCCAATTGTTTTTATTTGTTTTTTTCAACTCATCTTCTGATAGGCTTTCAAAGCCGATAAACAATATTGAACAGCCACTTTTTTTTAACAATATCAATAACTCCATATCTTCCGCAACTGAAACATCTGTTTGGGCAAACCACCTGATATTTAAGGGGAGAATCTTTTCTAAAAGGGATTTAGAATAGTTTTTATTCACAAACATATTGTCGTCAGCAAAACTGATTCTTGGATTTATCCTAACTGATTTTATGAATTCAATTTCTTCCACAACCTGTTCAACAGATTTAACCCTAAATCTTTTGCCATAAATATTGGAAGCAACACAGAAATTACAGTCATGAGGACAACCTCTAGTCGTCTGTATCCAAAACATCCTATAATTTAAATACTTTATCAAATCATATCTTGGGAGGGGAGCTTTTTTTAGATCATATAATTCCGTTTGTTTATAACTTTTTTTTAATTCACCAGCTTCAAAATCTCTCAGCAGCTTTGGCCATAGTTCCTCACATTCTCCCACCACGACAGAATCAGCATTCTTTGAAGCTTCATCGCTACATACGGTGGGATGTATACCACCTAAGACAGTTTTGATATTCTTGCGTTGAAATTTTTTTGAAATCTCATAGGCACGTGTTGCTTGCTGTGTACAGCAAGTAATGGCCACTAAATCATAATTCTTATTAAAATCGACCTGATGCAAATTTTCATCGATGATTTCAACGTCGTATTCTTTTGGAGTCAATGCAGCCAGTATTAAAATTGAAAGCCCAAAGCCAGAATATGTATTTCTAATAAGATTTGGAGTTACAGATGTTCTCCAAAAATCATTAAACTCTTGGTCCATACAAATTTGCCATTTGGGGTTTATAAAACATATGCTAGGCATAATAATCCAGCTATTTAAGTTTTGATTTCACCAAATTAATGAAATCTCCAACTCGGTTAATTTCAAAAAGCAATGATTCTTCAAGATGAATATTATAATATTTTTCAATTTTAGCAATTATTTCAATGCCCATCAAAGAATCGATCCCAAGCTCATCTTGTATTAACACATTATCATTGATGCAGGAAGCATCGATACGTGTGATTTTTGCCAAAACTTCTATGATGCCCTGATGAATTTCTTCATCTTTAATATTTTCGCTGTCTTTTCCCATTAGCTTCTCCTCTACTCCTGCTTTAATGTCGGGTCAATGTATGGAATCTTATATATTGCAATTTTATTTTTGAGAGTTTTTTTTAAATTGGTTTGATCTTTCTTATCATTCAATTTAATAATCTTTTCCAACTCTTCTAAATCAACCAAATTGCCATTCACTTTTCTTGTTCTTTTCTTTTCTTTTTCAAAGATCAAATGACCAGCTTCCATTCTGCCAATATCACCCGTTTTAAACCAATCTCCTTCAAAAGCCTCTTTTGTTACTTTTGAATTTCTATAATATCCTCTAAACATGTTATCAGTTTTTAATAAAATCTCTCCGGATTTATTTTTATCTTTTGAATTTATCTTGCATTCAATATTTTCGCAAAGAGGACCAACTGTACCTGCTCTGGCTTCTCCCCTTATATTAGTGCTGGCAGGCGTAAACTCCGTCAGTCCATATCCATGTAAAATATCGATATTAAAAGTTTTTTTTATTCGATAATAATTTTCATGAGAAAGCAAACTACCTCCGCAACCAAAAACTTTTACCGACAGCAATTTTCCTGCCAATTCTTTAAATTTTTCTAACAACAAATATATCTCTGGGATTGCTATTATGTGATTAATTTTAAATTCGTTTATGAGTTCAAAAAGCATTCTCGGATGCATCGTGTTCGCAATCACTGAAGTTACTTCGTGAAGAATTGGAACAAATATACATCCTATCAATGTAAATATGTGAGACATAGGAAGGATTATCAGCATTTTTTCTTTTGGTTTTGCTTGCAGTCCCGCCTGCAGTACTTTTGCCCCATGAAAATATTGAACATGCGGCACCATTGCGCCTAAGGGATAGCCGTAGCCTCTGTAAGTATAGTTGATCGA
>CAYPGQ010000123.1:5903-12495 GCA_964410125.1 uncultured Eubacteriales bacterium
GCGGCACCATTGCGCCTAAGGGATAGCCGTAGCCTCTGTAAGTATAGTTGATCGAAGCTATTTCATCAGATATTTTTGCTTGCTTTATTTTTTTTATTGTTTTTTGGTGTAATTTTAGTTTTCCGTGTTCTCTTGTTATTACTATTTTTTGCGATAAATATGTTTTTATTATTTTTAAGTGGGAAGCTTCAGAAATTACTGCTTGAGGCTGAGAATTCTTGAAGATTTCATCAAGTTCAATCTTCCTATATTCGAGTTTTAACGGTATCGGTTTTGCACCAATTTTCACAAGCCCTAAGAAACAACAAACAAAATCAACAGAGTTTTCTAAGAATATCGGAACTAGATAATTTTTTTTTATACCTGATTTTTCTAAAAAATTAGCTGTCTTAATTATTTTTCGTTTAAATTCTTTAGCTTCAGTATGAACAGGTTCTTGTTTGGGAATCGATTCAATAAAAACCGGGTGTTCTCCCCATCCATCCAGTGATTTAAAGATCTCTTCGATGATGTCCATTTCTCTCTACATTGTTGAAAAGCGATAACAAACCAATAAAAAACCAGAAATATCCAGAAGAAAAGTATAATCGGGATGTGTCGCAAAGTCTAGTGGACCTTTAACCTTTAATTCTTTCTTCCTGTGACAATGAATGCTTGGGGGGGGTTACCTAATGATGAATGCACTTGAACATGATCAAAGCCGGCGGTTTTGAACATATTTACTAAATCTTTTTCTGAATAGAATTTAAAATATCCTTCTTCTTCTAATTCAAAGAGGGTAGCTGCTTCATTTAACATCTCCCTAGCTCCCAAAAGGCTTATATCCTGGCTTTTAATATCTGTATCGCTAAAATCAAAATGCTGAACCTTATCAATATAATTAGTAAATATTAAAGAGATATCACTGTCTGGTTTCATGGAAGATACTAATAAAAGACCATTAGGCTTGAGCATACGGAAAAAATCGTGAAATATCTCATCTGGATTAAAAAGATATGAGATAAACAAACTGGCAATGATTTTATCAAAATAATTATTCTTAAAATCTAAATGCAGCCGTAATCCACTATGTCCAAAATTAAGTTTTGTGAATTTAAGATCTGATGTTTGCAGTTGATCATATTGTAGAGAATCAAGATGAGTCATTCTTGTAATTTTTGGTTTAACAAAATCTTTTTCCTTTAACTCTTTTTTCAAAAACCGTGCCGCACGGTTAAACTCTGTAATAATTTGGCAATCTTCATCTTTGAATTCAGAATTAATATATACCTCATCACTCCTTGTTATACTGACACCCCTCATTATTTCATACAGTCTTTTTGATGATTTATTTATTAATCGGTCAACTGCAGTATTGGGTAAACCTTCTATCCGGTTTCGTAAAAAATTGAAATCCAGATCAATATTATTAATGAATTTATGCACAGGAATTAAACGGTTAGGTTCAAGATCTTTTACCATGTAACTCATGTGCTTTGGAAGCAGTGTCCCGTCTATTTTTTGTATCTTTTTAACTTTTATTTTTGTTTTATCTAAAGCTTCTTTGATAAGATCTATCATTATTAACTGTGCGTTACGAATATCTCTTTGTTGATTTACGGCAAGATTCAACATATTTTCAACGAGCAAGCCCGTTCCGCAACCCATATCAACTATTCTTTCTTTATCTTTAAGATCAGCTAGTTTACTTTCCAATGTTAAGAAATCCCTGAATTCTTTTATATTTTTATAAAAATCATAGCCAAAACTATTTCCTTTTTTACCGATTAAGTATTGTTTCCAATACTCTTCACTATTAAATTCTTCAGATGAAGCAATTCTTTCGCGTTCATATGCTATTAAATGCACCAGGTTATCTCTATCAGGCTCTAATGGTCTAATTTTTTCATTGTATAATTTCTTATGAATCCATGAGGTTATTAATTTATATGTTTTGATCGCATCTTCACTTGACCTGATATTATGACCTGTTGGTATTTCTATTACTTCTCGTGAACCTTTGGACTCAATCCCCATTAATTCTTTTACCTCTTTTTCATCTATCCATTTGTCATATTTGCCGTATATCCATAAAATTGGTATTGAAATCTTAGACATATCCAATCGAGCATCTGTCATATAAGCATATTTATGATTGATTAAGTCTTCAGCGAGGTTATCTAAATCCAACATATGTCCCAATATGCCGAAAAGGCCATTCTTTATGCCAAGCTTATAATACCCTATAATATCTAAACCCCCTGTCATATTCTTGAATGCACTCTGGCCACACGAAACACCCATGACATTTATGACATAATCGACCATATGGCCAGCAGATTTAGAAACAAGTTTACGGACATCGAGTGCTGACATACTGAAAGCAACAACTATAATATGACTTGGTTTAAAAAGAGAATTATCATGGACGTATTCTATGGTTGCTTGCAGATCATCCTGGCCTTGGCTTATTCGATAATAAAGCATTTCAAACCCGCGTTTTGGCAACATTTCCTCATTGTAGCTTTCACCAGGGCGGTTAATGCCGTCATACCGAATCGTTACAATCTCCTTATTTAAACACCGGGCATTCGTAATCAAGGTTGATACCAATGGGGATAGGGCTTCCTTTTTTTTCCCAAAAGCAGGGGGCAATATGATAACCGGTGCTGTTGTATTTTTATGAGTCGAATTCACTAGGGCTGTAATATCTTGGCCTTTTTTATTGGGATATTTCACCAATATGGAGTTTATTTTCTCTTTTGCAGATAAGGGGAGGTCTCCTTGATACAGTTTTTGTTTATCCCATTTTGCTTGAGAATAGCGTGTAAACTGGAAAGGTATGTGTTTTATGCCTGATTCAATACCAAGTTGCAGGATCTTTGTGCCATCCTGCATAGTATTTTCTGACACATGGCGGATTTCTCCATAAGAACCAATTCTCAAGTCTTCGTTGGCGCCATAATTTACTATCTTTTCAGGTTGAAAAAAATCTTTACTCTCTTCTTCAAACGGCAATTCACACATGAATCCATTTCTGCTAATATTTATTAAAATACCCTGTAAAGACCCCTCTGGCTTAGCCTCGGAGACATTTGTAAAAACGATGTTTTCTCCAGTTATTTTTCGTTGGTGTGATCTTTTTTCTGACTGGTAAATAATGTCTGGCAATGAAAAAAAAGTATGCCTATCAAACAATTCCGATAGATTCGTTTTAAAGTAATAAGTTCCCGTGTGCATATTGAATGAAAAATAGGCGATATGATCTTTCTTTAAATTCAGATTCGATAGAGAAGTTTGTTTATCGATGCTGAACATTTTATTATTTGAGTCATAATTTATGACAGGCAATTCCAGCATTTTATAATTATCTTCAAACAATACGTTCATATGAATCTGCTCTTTGGTTAATAGAGAAAATATTGAATCGATCTTGACCTGATCGTGAATGATATATCTTTCATCAATTTTAGTATCTGAAAACTTTTCATGAAGTGCTTTCATAGCCATAGCAAAGGTATAGGATGAGATAAAATTCTTTATTCTTATACGATCTATTTCACTAATGTTATTGAAAACGATTCCAGCATTGGACGTATCTTTAAAAACATTTTCCTTAATATAAGTGACTGTACCGGAGACAGGAAGGACTCTTGAGTCATTAGGCAAAAGAAATGTCAATGTTATGTTATCTCGAGAACTGAGTCCTTTACCTCTAAAACTTATCAATATTCCATCGATAGATATATTATCTATGGATATCACACGAACCCCTTTTTTATCGCAGGAAATTTTATTTATGACACAATCGGTTCTTGGGATCTGGCGCATTTCAGCATTTTTTGCAAGGGCTTTCAGCTGCGCCATCTTCTTTTCCTTTATAAACGACTCAATAAGAAGCATTTGTGCTTCATCGTCATAAGAAAACTCTATTCCTAGGACCTGTCCTTCATCATTAAACCGTTCACTTTCTTTTCTTACTAATTCGCATGGGATTTGAAGCGGTTTATCTGATTTTGGCAGGGTAAAAGTAATACTCTTAATTGTTGGAGGTGATTCAGGAATATCCGCAACGATCTTCATACCGCTTCGAGATATATCAACTAGTTCACCTTGAAAGGCACGATTTTTAGATATAAACTGAACACTACTCTCATGTAATATTCTGATATTCTTTCTTTTATCAATCATCGAGATATTAAGATAGCTCTCTTGACCTGTTCCCAGTCATTGTACCACCTCGAGAGTTAGATTCCCAGGATTTTAGCTTCCACAGTTGACTCAGAGTGGAGACCAAAATTTACCCTTGACAACGTTTTAGTTTATTCCTATATTAGTAACAAATATTGGTTACCATGAAATGCAATATTGCTAGCACTGGTAATGAGAAATCAAGCAGAGGTTGGAACAATAAGGGAGAAATTCATATTTAGCACAAGATTTTTACCAACTCATCAAGATTTATTGGTAACCATAAAGGGTGAAAATGGGTAAAGTTGAAAAAGAGATACTGTCCCTACTCAAAGATTCTCCAGATGGGATGCAGGTGGATGAGATAGCAAAAAAATTGAATCTGGTGAGACACACGGTTAGCAAATATCTTCAGATCTTGAAGGCAAAAAAGCTCGTGATGCACAGGACAGTTGGCAGGACAAAGTTGTGGAAAGAGGCCAGCGCTGGAGTGAAGATACGGCCACTCAGTTTGGATAATATTAAAGATATAGTAAGAATCGAAAAGCGGATTGAAGGGAAATTGGGGATAATCAATGAAGAGCGAATGGAATATTTAAAAGAGGCAACACGATACAATATTGAACGCAGCGACCCCATGATGAGCCTCGGAGCGGAGCTTGATGAAAATATCGTTGGATTCATCATCGGAGAAATAAGAATCTGGGAATTCGGTATCGGAGAAAAAACCGGATGGATTAGAATTTTGGGTGTAGATCCTGATTTTCAAAGACTCGGAATAGGCAGAAAATTGGGAGAAGCCCTCCTGGAACATTTTGAACGGAGGGGTATTAAAAGAGTCAGGACAATGGCGGAATGGTATACGGGTGATTTGATTTCATTCTTCAAATCACTAGGGTTCAATATGTTGAACATGATTCCTCTTGAGAAGGAATTGAAAAAAAAGGGAAAAAAATGAGGTACGCAGAGACAGGGTTTAATTTAGAAGTCGATCTAACCCGGGGAAGCATCGAGAGGGTTGCAACGGACCCAAGAGAAACCGAGCTTTATCTTGGGGGGCTTGGTACGAACGCCAAGATATTATGGGACAGGGTTCCCCCTGAATTTGAAGCTTTTTCTCCTGATAATCTTCTCATATTTGCCGCTGGTCTTTTATGTGGCACACCTGCTACCGGTTGTAATCGTACCATCGTTTCTACCATTTCTCCTCAGACCAAGTTAATGGCATTTTCAATGATGGGGGGATTTTGGGCACCGGAATTGAAATTTGCCGGCTACGATAAAGTGATCTTTCGCGGCAAGTCCCCCAATCTGGTTTATTTGTGGATAAGCAATGACAAAGTAGAAATACGTGACGCCTCTCATCTGCAGGGTAAAGGCGCTATAGAAACGGGTGAGCTAATCCGGCAGGAGTTGAATGAGCCGAGAGCCCAGGTGGCGGCCATCGGCCTGGCCGGTGAAAACAGGGTATATTTTGCCTCTATCGAGCAGGGCAGGGGCAGCGCCAGCCGGGGCGGAATAGGGGCAGTCATGGGAGACAAGGGATTAAAGGCAATAGCTGTTCGAGGAACAGTGGACGTCAATATTGCCCGACCGGCTGAATTCATGGAGCTCTGCAACGATGTGCTGGAATACATAAAACTCCGAGAAGAAAAGCCCATTCCGGGAGTCATGCCCATTTTGGCCAGGCTTGGATCACCGCAGGAAATGAAAATCCATGACGAGAAGTGGCACACCGAAAGCTTCATGTGGGGAAATTCCCGCCACCGCAGAAGGGATTTTTGGACCGAAGAAGTGGAAAAAGATTGGACAGAGACCATGGAAAATGCGCAAAAGCGGCTCATAAGCTGCTACAACTGCTCGCTGAAATGCGCGGCAACGCTTTCCATCCCAGGAGTCAAAACATACATAATGAAATGCTTCTCCAAACTTACGTATACAATGGCGGCCATGTCAGATTTGGATTTTGGCTTGAAAATCGCACAGCGGGCGACCGAGTACGGTGTGGACGCTTTCTCTACTCCACAAGTGATGGCCTTTGCCCTGGAACTCTATGAAAACGGCATTTTAACCGATGACGATATGCCGGGACTGCCATCCAATAACGAGGAGAGATTTTACTGGTTACTTGACCGAATTGTCCGGCGGGAAGGGATAGGAGATGTTCTGGCCAAGGGTACTTATTGGGCGGCCAAAGAGATCGGTAAGGGCGCAGAGGAATATGCTCACAATAATATTAAGAAACATGAACAAATGCCTCTCAAACTGTCAATGCTGAATCCTATTTATTTCCTTATGTATTGTACCGGCGAGAAGATAAACATTACCCAAATTGAAGGACAGTTCCCCCAGATGCCTTTTCCTACAAGAGAGGAGAGAGAAGAGTTTGCAAAGGATTGGTTCCAGGTTCCTGATGAAAAGT
>CAYPGQ010000124.1:0-12458 GCA_964410125.1 uncultured Eubacteriales bacterium
GAATCAGTGTCTGTTTTGAATCAGAATCGGTGTCTACTTTACACCGGAATATGCAGACTGGTTCCAAAATATTGCCAAGTAGTTTGCACTTTTAATGCGAAATAACGAGTTTTTTTGGGAAATACTGGTAATTAATGAGCACTAACGAGAAAAGGCAATTATAACAAAATAAAGAGGTTAGATCTCTAATTTGCTGATTCTTATTGAGTTACCCTTTTGCCTTTGAAATAACTGGGAGTTATAGCGATTCGCTTTATGATGTTGTTCCTGTTTATTTGCCCAATATTTTCAACAGGATCTCGAGGGCGACTTGCTTGGCCTGCCTGCCGCTTTCTTTGGTCGGACCCACACACGACGGGCATCCTTCCTTGCAAGGACAGGCGGCGATGGTTTTTCGGCAGCGTTCCAGAAGTTCAGATTCCAAGTCGAACAGAGAGGGACTTAAACCGATGCCTCCAGGGAAATGGTCGTAGATGAAGATGTTCGGTTCAAAATCGATATCCGAAAAATCTTGCAGCTCTTCTTCAATTTTGATGGCAGCCGGAATGTTCCGCGGAGGAAGGGATTTGCCGGTGGAATTGTCTCCTATGGAAACACCGACATCATGGATGTCGCACATCATGAAGAGAGGAGCTACATGGTGAAGACAGTAGGCCATCCCAAATAGGCCATTGATTTTTTCTTCCGGCGAAAAAGGAATGGAGTGGAAAACAGCAGAGGGAATGGTCAGCCAATAGGCTGTTGTGTGCATTTCGTTCTGGGGGAGGCTCAGATCGCCCGCTCCCACGTTCTCCATGGTGTGGAATTTTATTTTTTTGAAGCCTACAACCTGGGTTGCCACATGAACTTCTCCATGGGAAAAGGTGTTTGTTTCCAGTTTGTTCTGTTGGAATATATCCAGGATCTTGATCTTGGTATAGTCGATGGCATCCGTATAATAATCGACATCCGTCTTTTTCACATAGGCTTTTCTCTGTTTGTAGTCCAGCTCTTCGACAAAATATTGCTCTCCTTCACACATGTAAATGGCTTTGGGATGGAGGGATGTGAGTGCTGAGGAAAAATCCACCTCGGCTACAGCTTGATGCTTTTTGGTTGTGTCAACCACAACGAAATTATCCGAACTTATGCTTCTTAGGCTTACTTCGTCAGCGGGATAAATGTCTGAGGTCCAAAACCATTTATCCTTGGAATGATGGATGAGTTTTTCGTTTTCTAAGAATTGAAGGATTTCGGCGATGTCTACCTGGCCGAATTTTTCCCCGTCCAAAAAAGGAAGTTCGAATGCCGCGCATTCGATATGACTGATCATAATGGAAAGATTGTCCGGGTTAATCAGCGCATGCTCTGGATTTTTGGAGAAAAAATAGTCGGGATAGTTCACGATGAATTGATCGATCGGAGAGCTTGTGGCAACGAGCACGGCCGCAGATTTGCCAGTTTTTCTTCCTGCCCTTCCGGCTCTTTGCCAGGTGCTTGCAATACTCCCTGGATAACCGGCAAGCACTGCCACATCCAGGCTTCCGATATCGATTCCTAATTCCAAAGCGTTAGTCGAGACCACGCCTCTTATTTTTCCTGATCGCAAATCCCGTTCGATCTCACGCCTTTTTAGCGGAAGGTAGCCCCCTCTGTATCCCCGTATCAATCCTTTCATCGGAATGGATTTTTCGATGTCTTCTTTGAGATAGGTGAGAAGCACTTCGGTGACCAAACGACTGGGCGCAAAAACGATGGTCTGAAGCTCGTTTTTCAGGAAAATGGAAGAGACCCGGCGTGCTTCATTGACGTAGGACCGGCGTATGCCGAGATGCTTGTTGACAACAGGAGGATTGTAGAAAATGAAATATTTTTCCCCGCGCGGAGCCCCGTTATCATCCACCAGGGTAACCGACTTCTCTGTCATCCGCTCAGCCATTTCTTTGGGATTGGCGATGGTGGCCGTGCACAGGATGAACAGGGGCGAGGATCCGTAAAAATTTGCGATCCTTTTTAATCTTCTCAAGATGTTTGCCAGATGGCTTCCGAAAATCCCTCGGTAGTTGTGCAATTCGTCAATCACCACATATTTGAGATTTTCGAATAGTTTGATCCATTTGGTATGGTGAGGGAGAATGCCGCTGTGGAGCATGTCCGGATTGGTGAGGATGATATGCCCGCGTGCCCGTATGGCTTTGCGGGCATCTTGCGGAGTATCCCCGTCATAGGTAAAAATGCGGATTTCTTCCGGCAGGAGTTTGATGGTCTCGTCCAGTTCCGCCCTCTGATCTTGGGAAAGAGCTTTTGTCGGGAAAAGGTAGATAGCCCTTGCCGAGGGTGTTTTGAGAATGGTGTCTAACACAGGAAGGTTGTAGCAGAGTGTCTTTCCCGATGCCGTGGGTGTGACCACCACGACGTTTTTACCTTCCTTAAGCAGTTCATGGGAGAGGTGTTGGTGGGTGTAAAGCTTTGTGAATCCTTTTTCCTTGAACGAACCGACCAAGTCGGGATGGACTTCAGGAGGATATTCCCTGAAACTTCCCTCCTTGGCTGGAATGTGTTTAATGGCTGTTATCGAATCGTTTTTTACACCGATATCCTTTAAAAGTTCTAAAGATTTGAGCAGATTGTTCTCTTTAGACATCGCTTCATCCTAAAGGGTGGATCAGACATTGCATATCTTAGTCTTTTGTCCCTTACGGGTCAATCTTCCTTGTAACTAACATCTTTTTTCTGTGGTGAATAGGGCTTTTGGGGATGGTTGAAGCGACCATTGAAGATCCCGACCCAATCTAAGAAAGCTTTCTTTACAGTTGGTTCTTCGAGGGAATCTGACGGACAGTCTGTGTTGTAATTCACTGTCCGATAGCAAAATGGGATAAAAAGGCCAAAAAATAGACGAATCTAGGGCAAAACCTGTCAAATATACTCCAATATTGCCATAAAATGGGATATTTATGTTGAATATTTCCCATTTTATTAATTGTAACACAGCCTGGGAGTCAGATGGCGAGGATGTATTGAGCACGACTAAGCAAAAGGATGAGAGATCCGGATTAACAGAGAATAAAGTTCCAGAGGACTGGAGTGAACAGGCGGAGTTCCGCAGCCGCCGAGATAAGCGGTGAGGGAATGGCGTTAAAAATCTGCACGGGAGCAAACCCATTCCTAAAAGCCCTTCACGGGCTTAGCGGGCATGGTTCGCTTTTAAACATGAAGGCTTGAGCGATCTTGAGAAAGAGGGTGCAAAGGTTTAAAATGGGTGGTCATGTTAAAGGAGATTCGTGTCAAAAAAGCGGCGCAACACAATCTCAAAAACATCGATATCCACCTTCCCAGAAACAGGTTGATCGTGATCACAGGGCCGAGCGGGTCTGGCAAGTCCTCCCTGGCCTTTGACACCCTGTTTGCCGAGGGACAGCGCCGGTATATCGAGTGCCTATCTGCCTATGCACGCCAGTATATCGAACAGATGGAAAAGCCCGAAGTGGAATCAATCGAGGGCCTTTCTCCTTCCATTTCCATCGATCAGAGAACGATATCTGCGAATCCCAGGTCCACGGTCGGTACCGTCACAGAGATCTATGATTTTTTGCGGCTTCTTTATGCTCGCGTGGGAATCCCCTACTGCCCCAAGTGTGGGAGACGCGTATCTTCCCAAACATCCGAACAGATCCTCAGAAGGATTCTGGAATCTGCGAACGGTGAGAAGATGAAGCTCTTTTCTCCTGTGGTCAAAGGGCGTAAGGGGGAATATCATCGGCTTTTCGAAAGGCTCCTCAGGAAGGGCTTTCTCAGAGCCCGGATCGACGGGGAATTGAAGGAGTTGGATGGAAAAATCGAACTGGAACGGATGAAAAAACACAACATCGAGGTTTTGATCGATGAAATCGAGGTTTCCCCATCCATGCGGTCACGCCTGATCGAAGCATTAGAAAAGGCATTGGAAATGTCAGACGGAGACCTGCTGACCTTGAGGCCAGACGGCACCGAGACCTACTATTCATTGAGCCTCCTGTGCCCCTACTGTGAGATCAACCTTCCCGAACTTGAACCCCGTTCCTTTTCCTTCAACAGTCCGTACGGTGCCTGTCCCCGTTGCCATGGTCTTGGCTATCTCACGATACTGGATGAATGGGGAGATGTCGTGTTGACAGACGAACTCTGTGCCTCCTGCGGAGGAAGCCGTTTGCGAAAGGAAAGCCTTGCTGTCAAAGTAGGCAACAGGAATATTTATGAATTGACCGATCTCTCGATCAATCTGTTGATTTCTGAACTTACAGGATTGAAACTCTCCTCTTCACAACGAACGATCGCCTCCCCGATCCGGAAGGAAATCCTTTCACGGCTTGAGGTTATGGATGAGTTGGGAATGAGCTACCTCCAGTTGCGCCGGACAACCGCTTCCCTCTCGGGGGGAGAGGCCCGCCGCCTCCGTTTGGCCGCGCAGATGGGCTCGCGGTTGCGGGGCGTGCTGTATGTTTTGGATGAACCGACCATCGGTCTCCATCAGCGGGATAACGGCCGGTTGATAAAACTTCTCCGGGACATAAGAGATACAGGGAATTCGATCATTGTCGTGGAACACGACGAGCAGACCATTCGCTCTGCGGACTACATCCTGGATTTGGGACCCGGTGCCGGGGAGTCGGGTGGTTTCAAAGTTGCCGAAGGAAACCTAGAGGCCATTCTTTGTTCTCAAGATTCCCTCACCTCTCAATACCTCCGCGGTGAGTGTTTTATCCCGTTGCCCTCCCAAAGAAGAAAACCTAAAGGCTGGCTTGTCGTTTCCAACGCAGCAGAACACAATCTCAAAAATATCGATGTGCGGATTCCTTTGTCTGTTTTAACGGTGATCACAGGTGTTTCCGGTTCAGGGAAAAGCACGTTGATCTACGATATTTTGTACAAAAGCCTCCTGAACAGATTTTATAAAGCCAAGCAAAAACCCGGAAAACATGAAAAAATCGTGGGCATCGACCAGCTCGACAAAGTCGTAGCCGTGGATCAAAAGCCGATCGGTCGAACTCCCAGATCCAATCCTTCGACCTACACCGGATTGTTCACAGCTTTGCGACAGCTTTTCGCAATGACCCAGGAAGCGCGAATACGGGGCTATTCCCCTGGCCGATTCAGCTTTAATCTGCAGGGCGGACGATGCGAGGAGTGTCAGGGGGCGGGGGCCAAAAAAATAGAGATGCACTTCCTGCCGGATGTGTTTGTCACCTGTGACCGATGTGGCGGAAAGCGCTACAACAAGGAAACGTTGGCGGTTCGATATCGAGGAAATAATATCGCTGATTATCTGGCTATGACAGTGGATGAGGCATACGAATTTTTGAAAGCGCATCCCCAGTTGAAGCGAAAGCTGGGCGTTCTAAAACGTGTGGGGCTTGGGTATCTTCGACTGGGCCAGCCCGCACCGACTCTCTCTGGAGGCGAGGCCCAGCGGATCAAGCTTACAAAGGAACTGAGCCGAAAAAACACCGGAAAAACGCTTTATCTGCTGGATGAGCCCACGACAGGACTGCATTTTGATGATGTCCGGAAACTCCTTGAAGTTCTTGCCGTCCTGGTCGAGCTGGACAATTCCGTTGTGGTCATCGAACATAATATGGACGTTATCAAGTTTGCAGACCATGTCATTGACCTGGGACCAGAGGGAGGAGAGAGGGGAGGTTGGATCGTGGCCGAGGGAACTCCTGAAAAACTTGCGAAGGTCGAAGCTTCCCATACGGGCCAGTTTTTAAAAGAAGTGTTGAAAAAGAAAAAATAGCGGTGGATAATAAGGCTTAGGGATGGCCGCAGCCAAAATTTATTCTTGAGTAAAACAGAGGAGGAAACATGAGCAGAAGAATATTTAAGGCAATCGGATGGGTTATGGTCCTGAGCTTTTTTCTGGTTGGGCCGCTTACGGCGGATGAGACTCAAAGCCCATTGACCACCGAAGATCTGAACATTCTCCAGTGGCGCCATATAGGCCCCTGGACTTTTTCTGGCAGGATCACAGATTTTGCTGTGCCCAAAGGACAGAGCCAGGTTTATTACGTAGCTACCGCATCTGGCGGTGTCTGGAAGACTGAGGATGGCGGGATTCACTTCGAGCCCATATTCGATGAGTATGGAAATATGAGCATCGGGAATATCGAGGTGGCCCCATCTGATCCGAACATCGTCTATCTCGGAACAGGAGAGGCCATGCATGCCCGTTCCAGTGCCCACGGAAACGGGATGTGGAAGTCGACGGATGCGGGGAAAACCTGGAAATTCATAGGACTGGAACAATCCTATTTTATCCCGAAGATCGCGATCGACGATAAGAATCCGGATATCGTGTACGTGGCGGCGGAGGGAAAACTCTATGATAATGAAATGGATTGCCAAAGAGGGCTTTTCAAAACGACCGATGGCGGGAAGACCTGGACCCAAATGTTGGATTTGAAAGATAGAGGTGTGGGCGATTTTGTGGTCGATCCCTCAAACTCCGATATCATTATCGCCGGAGCCTACAAGACCTACAGGCGAGTCTGGACGTTCATCGACCGCCAGGAGGGTAACCATTTTTACAAATCCATCGATGGTGGAAAGACGTGGAAAAAGCTGATCGATGGCCTGCCGATGGATATCAAGAGTGGTTGGAACGGTATCACCATCTATCCAAAAAATCCCAACATCCTGTACATTCGCTACGATGAGGAAGTGAATGTGGGTTTAAGCGAGAGAGAGGGATCGGCTCTCTTTAGGGACGGGAATGTGTTCGAAGATGGTTACTATTTCAACAAATTCAAGTCCTTTAAAATAAATCCGGCTATTCAAAAACTGGTGAAATTCGAACCGATTTCTGCCGAGAACGAAGGGGATCTGGCAGAAAAATTAAATAAACTCGTACGGGATGAAAAATTCCAGAGTAATATCGGGATCGATTTAAAAGCCTTCAATGCCAAGGCAAGAGTGGTCTACAAAAAAAACAAGGAGATCCTCTCCAGCATCGACGAGATCGAAAGAACGATAAAAAGAGATGAGGAGGGGAAAAATCTCCCGAAAGACATCAACATGTTCATCCTGACGGCTCTTTTTGCCGACTCAGAAGGAATCAAGATTGAAGAGCAAGCTGTCACTATCTCAGACACGGAGAAGGTGCAGATCAATCTCAAATTCGAGAAACTGATTACGTTTGATCCAGAAAAGATAAAAGACGCCAAGGATTTGGCTCAGAGAGCAGGTGAACTGGTTGAAAATCCCAAGATGGCGGAAAATCTTGGTATCAATCTCAGGCAATTTGTCCAAACGGCCAAAAGAGTGTTTAAGGACCAGGAAAATGTCCTGGCTAAAGCAGAGGAGATCGAGGAGAAAATTCCGGAGATAGAACAGACCACCGGCCGGTACCAAATCATCAACCGGTACATCCTCCAGATACTCTATGCCGATGTGCTGGCCATCATAGAGCCGGTGAAAAAATCCGGTGTGATCTACCGTTCAGAAGATCAGGGGGAGACCTGGAAACGTATGACCGAGTTCAAACTTGTCGGCGGAAGCGAAAATGTCAACGATATCGAGGCGGGATACGCCGGTCGGGTGGAAGTGGACCCGAATGACGACAAAAAGATTTATGCCGTAGAAACGATCAACAAAATTTCAGAAGACAGCGGCAGGACATTTAAAAATGTGGAATGGACGGGTCAGCACAAATGCCATGTGGATACTCGAGGCATCTGGATCGATCCCCTGAATTCCAACCACATCCTGAATGCCAACGATGGCGCGGTGAGTGAAACCTGGGATGGCGGAAAGCACTGGTCCCAGAAGGAGACGATCTCCGCGCAGCAGTTTTATACCATATCGGTCGACAACCAAGTTCCTTACAATGTCTCGGGGGGGACCCAGGATAATGGGTGTTGGATCGGCCCGTCCCAGAACAGGAACAGCTACGGGATTTATCCCGCGGATTGGACCTATCTTCCGTCGGGTGATGGATTTTTTGTGGAAAGGGACTGGTGGAATCCGGAATTTATCTACTTCGAGAGCCAGTTCGGCAGTTCTCGAAGGATGAACTTCAAAACAGGCGAGATGACAAGGTTGACCCAGCGCAATTCTGCCGAAGAAAGAGCGGAAGGGAAACCACGTCAGAGATACCAGTGGAGTTCTCCGATTGTCCTCTCACCTCATAATCCGGGGATCGTTTACATATGCTCCCAGCATGTTTTTATGTCCAGAACCCGCGGGGAAGAGGGCACATGGGAGACCATAAGCCCCGATTTGAGCAAGAATAACAAAGAGAGGATCGAACAGTCCAAACTGACCAACCTCCAATACGCCACGATCACGACCTTTGCGGAATCTCCGGTCAAACCGGGAGTTTATTGGGCCGGTACAGATGATGGCAACCTCCAGCTCAGCAAGGATGGAGGAAAGACCTGGGAGAATATAACAGCCCGATTCTATGATGGAAACGGGAAATCAAAAAAAGGGTTTACGGGAACAAGGCTCCCATACGACCGCTGGGTAACGAAGGTCGAAGCCTCAGCGCACGATTTGGAAACCTGTTACGTCACCTATTCCGGGTACCGCACCCATAATGAGGACACTTCCCATATTTTTGTCACTCGAGATTTTGGCCAGACTTGGGAGGATTTGAGCAGTGGCAGGATGAATCCGGTGAACGATATCGAAGAAGATCCTCACAACCCTGACGTTCTTTACTTGGCGACAGACTACGGCGTTTTTGTCTCGGTGGACAAGGGGAAAAATTGGGTGGAGATGTCCTCATCTGCCCCGGATGTCATAATCATGGGGCTGGCCATCCAGGAGAGGGAAAGAGACCTGGCCATAGGTACCTACGGGAGAGGGTTTTATATAGCAGATATTCACCCGATCAAAGAGTTTAAGGCGGACGTTTTCGAAAAGGATGCCCATCTGTTTGACATCCAGAGAGTGATCAAATGGAGGATGTTGGAAAGAAGAGGGCAGCAGAATGGGGAATTTGCCCGGGTAACTAACCCGTCCAACGAAGCCAAGATTTACTACTATTTAAAGGATAAGGTGGACTCGGTTGAAATCGTGATCCAGGACCTGGAAGGGAATGAAATACGGAAAATGACCGGCAGCAGCAGCAAAGGTTTGCATCAGAACACCTGGAACATAAGAAAAAGCGCTCCCCCCAGACAGGCAGGTCAGCGCAGAGCTAGATCAGGCAGAGAAGTGGATTCCGGTGTTTACAAAATTGTCTTCATGGTCGATGGCAAAGAAATTCAGACAAAAAGGCTTGAAATCCTCGATGATCCGGTCTTATACATGAATTGAATATTCTTCTCTGGCCGTATGAAAGTTCAAGCCATGCCAAAATGCTAGGTGCGAAAACACAGTGTTTTTTAATGGACTGTCAAATGAGGTATAATGATTCGTAGCAGAATATACGCAAGAATTGATAGATAGGAAAAAATGGGTTTTAAAGAAGTGATCGGAAACAGCGGGGTGAAAAAAATTCTCCACCGGGCTCTAAAGCAAAAGAAGCTTCCCAACTCTCTGCTTTTTGCCGGTCCTGAGGGAATAGGGAAAAAACAGACCGCCTTGGTGGTTGCCAAAGCGTTAAACTGTTTGAAAAAAACTTCGGATGCTTGTGAGGAATGCACCCATTGCAAAGCCATCAACAATGGAAATTTTCCGGATGTGATGGTTATTTCTCCGGCAAAAGATGTGCTCAAGATTGATCAAATGAGGTTGTTGAAGGATACAGCTTATCTGAAACCGATGGCGGGCCGCACAAGGGTTTTTATTGTTGTAGAGGCCGAAAAAATGAACGATGAGGCCTCGAATTCTCTTTTGAAGGTCCTGGAAGAACCCCCGGCTTTTTCTCACATTATCCTGGTTACTCCCAATCCCTACAGGATCATTCCTACCTTGAAGTCCAGGTGTCAGATATTTCAGTTCTCTCCAATCCCGAAAGGAGAGATACAGAAAGCTCTTGTAGCTAGGGGATTCCAGCCGGAAAAAGCACAAATTCTATCTCTCCTTGTGGATGGGAATCTTAAAAAGGCCCTCTCCTTGGAATGGGAAGAGGTCCGATCGCAGAGAAATCAGGCATGGCATCTTTTTCTCGCGTTGAATAAGAGGGAAAAGGCAGCACCATTGTTGAAACAGTTTAGCCAGTCACGTGCCGTTATTAAAGAAGAGTTGGAACAAACTCTGGAAATTCTTTCCTCGTTTTGTCGGGATGTCATCCTGATCAAGGAAAAGGCAGAGCCAGAATTCTTGCTGAATCCTGACTTTGAAATGAATCTCGGTGAAGTGGCACAATCCGTAACATTGAGCCAGGCGATGAATTTCCTCAACGAGATTGATTTTACTATTGCTGCTTTACGGAGGAATCTCAACGTGAATATTCTCGTGAGTTCGATATTTTCGAATTTTTTGGAGCGGAACCATGTCTAACATTGTTTGTGTCGCATCCGAACGTTTTGGTAAGCTCTTCCGGGTTAAAAAAGAGGATTTTGACATTAAAAAAGGAGATCATGTCATTATCGAGTCTGAGCTAGGGGGCGAACTGACTGTTGTTAAAAATATATCCAGCAAAGTCTGTGGATCTTCCGAATCTGATAAGGATATTGTCAAAATAGTCAGCATTGCTACAGAGGATGATGTAAAGAAGTTTGCCTGGCTCGAGAAAAAAGAAAAGAGCGCGTTCCATTTTTGTCTTCAGCGCATCAAGGCTCGAAAACTCCCGATGAAACTGGTTAGGGTAAGGTACTTTTTCAACGAGAAAAAAGGACTATTTTATTATACAGCTGATGGCCGCATCGATTTCAGGCTGCTGGTGAAGGATTTGGCCAAAGAATTTAAAATGCGTATCGAAATGCGCCAGATCGGAGTTCGAGATGAAGCTAAGATGATCGGAGGTCTTGGCGTTTGCGGGAGAACTCTTTGTTGTTTCAGCTTCTTGAGGAATTTTGAGCCTGTTACCATCCAAAAGGCAAAAAAACAGCAGATTGTGATCAATCCCACAAAGATCTCAGGCTTATGCGGACGTTTGATGTGCTGTTTGGCTTTCGAGGAAGAGACTCATGGAAGGATGTATGCCGAAGAGGAGAAAGTCGAAGAAGATTAAGGTTTATTTCGAGGTCACGAAGCAAAACTGAACTCGACTGGAAACAGCGATCAGAGTTCCCCCTGGCGAAAAAGCCTTAACCTGCCAGGAATACTTTTTGTTGGGAGCTATCAGGGATTTGATGTTTTCTGAAAGAGTCACAAAGTTGTCCTTTGTGGTCGTGGTCCAGAGCAGTTCCTCCTGATGGTAGATGAAGAGTTTGTACTCTGTGTTGTTTTCTAAGCTCTGCCATCTGAATTCCGAAGGGACTTGATCGAGGTTGTCGATAACAGGGGAAATGAGGGCTATCGAAGACCCTCTGACAAGATCGTCATTGATAAAGAATTCGGGGGAGGTTGTTTTTAAATTGGGAATGACGCCTATTGCCACAACGAGAATCAGAGCTGCTGAGACAGCAGCCATGGTCCACTGACGAGGCGTGAGGAAAGCGAGTACCGATTCCAGCCTCGAGCGTCTGGCTTTCTGAGGAGCGTAGACGTCACGGAAGATCTCACTGCCATTGGCTTTGATAACGGCAATTATCTCATCTGTTTGTTCCATTTTTTCAAAGCACTGAGGGCAGTTAAAATAATGTTCTTCAAACTTTTCCTTTTGTGTTTCATCGAGCCTGTCGAACAAATAATCGTCAATCAGATTTTCTAATTTGCATTTTTTCATATTGCTTTCCTCTCCAAGAGTTTCATCAATTTAGTCGCTCCAAGCTGGGAAAGTTGAAAAAATCATTCCTTCATAACCCTTCTGAGGAGTTTTTGGGCATAGTTGACACGCTCGCTCACCCGTCGGGAACTTATGTTAAGCTTTTTGGCCACCTCCTCTCGTGAGAGTTCTTGATAGTAGTAAAGGTATAAAACTTCCTTGTATTTGGGTTTGAGTTTTTCGATGGAATCGGCGATCCACTGGGCTCTTTCCCTGTTTTCCACATGTTCCTGAGGGGAAAGGTATGGTTTGGGCTCTGGCGCATGTTTCAGTATTTTGCTCTTTTTCCGGATGAAATCGATGATCCGGCGGGAAGTGATGGTATAGATGAATGTTCCGATCGAAGAGTCCCCTCGAAACTCGTCTTTTTTGAGTTTTTCGACAACATTGATCATGATTTCATTCACGACGTCTTCCCAGTCTGGTGTCTTAACGCCGATGGATTTTTTTACACGGAAACTGACTACAGGCCTGTACTTCGCTACGATGGCATCAAGGTCAAGGTCCTTATTTCCTTTTTCCACTTTGTCCCATTATATAGCCACACCTATACGATGACAAGTGCCTATGGCATCCTCCTTTTTTTTTGTGAGTACGTATTTAACCTGGATTATTCAAATCTGTAACCAGCCTCAACATGATTGATTCAAGAGTTGAGGCCCCCCGCCCCACCCTAGTACCC
>CAYPGQ010000125.1:0-12242 GCA_964410125.1 uncultured Eubacteriales bacterium
CTATTTTTTCCTCGATGCGAGCTTTGAACAAATGCATATCGCTGATAAAAAAATGAGCGAAATCTTTTCGATCTTTTCCATCCTGGCCATTTTTGTGGCCTGTATGGGACTTTTCGGACTGGCTGCCTACACTGCAGAACAAAAGACCAAGGAGATTGGAGTGCGGAAGATTCTGGGGGCATCGGTGTCGAGTATCTACTTGCTCCTATCGCGGGAGTTTCTCAAATGGGTGGCACTTGCCAATATTTTAGCCTGGCCTGTAGCCTATTTTACCATGAACAACTGGCTTCAGAATTTTGCCTTCCGGGTCATAATAGGCTGGGAGATTTTTCTTGTATCCGCGGGTGTTGCTTTGGTCATTTCAGTGCTGACAGTCTCCTACCAATCCATCAAAGCCGCAGTAGCCAATCCGGTCGATTCATTGCGGTATGAGTGAGCCTAAGATTTTTCTTTTCCATGTTTGCCATAGATATCTCGTCTATGACCAATCTTTACAATCCAAATGGTCAGCTCATCATCCTGAATAGAGTAGATGATTCTATAATTACCATGGCGAATCCTGAAACGCTCCTGCCCTGAGATTTTTTCACATCCTTGGGATCTGGGATCATGAGCGCGCCTCCCCTGCCCATGAATATTTAATCTTTGATACTTTCTGAACAGCAATTGCCTTTATTCGCTTGACTTTTGTATTCCCATTTCCTATAATGTAGGAAACGAATCAGAATGAGGATACTATGAAATTATTATCCCGTACAGAAGAACTGCTGCTCAACTGCATCCTGAGACTGGAGGAAGACGCCTACACCTTTATGATCAGGGAAAAATTGAAGGAAATCACCGGCAAGACATGGGCGTTCGGCGCCATTTTCATCTCCCTCGACCGCCTTGAAAGTAAAGGATATGTTAAGTCTTATTTAGGCGATGAAACTCCTGAGCGTGGTGGCAGAAGGAAACGCTTTTATAGCGTTTCAAAAGAAGGTTTGAAAGCCCTTGCTGAAATAAGGAAAATCGATCAATCAATGTGGGAAGATCTTCCTGTTTCTATCTTTGATCAAGATTAACCATGAACAAACCAAATGCGTCACCTCAACCACCAAGACTTGCAGTTTGGCTTTTGAAACGGCTTTTCCCCGATGAAAAAGGTCTCTACACCCAACTGGGAGATATCGATGAGGCTTTCAACGCTATGGCAAAGGAAAAGAGCCATTTTGTCGCAAAGGCCTGGTATTGGATGACAGCCTTGCGCTCGATCCCCTGCTCTATCTGGCGTTCCCTTGCTTGGAGTTCCGTTATGATGAAAAACTATCTGAAAATTGCTGTGAGAAATCTGCAAAAATATAAGACAGGATCACTTATCAATATAGTTGGCCTGTCGATAGGGCTTGCATTTTGCATTCTAATCTATCTTTTCATCAAAGATGAGTTATCCTTTGATAGGTTTCATGAAAAGGCTGATTCCATTTATACGATCGTAACAAACGATCATTTTTATGAGTATTCTCACCGGCATGGGCCGGTTCCTATAGCCCCGGTTCTGAAAGATCATTTCCCTGAAATTGAAAATTTCGTAAGGCTCGTTTCCCAAAGAAATGTACCGGTTAAGTATAAGGACAACATTTTCAATGAAACGATAACTATCGCCGACCCGCAATTTTTAGAGGTATTTTCATTTCCCCTTAAAAAAGGCAACCTCGCTAAAGCATTAATTTCCGATAGCTCCATCATTTTAACGCAAAACGCAGCCAATAAGTATTTTGGCGATGAGAACCCAGTGGAAAAGGTTCTGTTGTTGACATTCGGAGATAAGCAAAAGTCCTTCATTGTGAATGGAATTGCAGAAAATATACCTTCGAATTCATCGATAAATTTCTCTTTTTTGATAAATATGGATAACCTGAATTCCATTACGTCATCGAATTCTGAAATTGATTGGAGAACTTCCCGGTCTCAGTCCTACCTGTTGTTGAACGAGTACACGGAGGCCGAACACATTGAAAACAGAATACTTGCCATCGTTAAGCCTTACATGTCTGCTGTTTATGAAATAAGAAAGAGGTATGGATCATTAGTGGAAAAAGGAGAAACGATAACTTACTCTCTACAGAATCTAAAAGACATTCATCTGAATTCATCGAATATTTACGGCTTGCCCAGGAGCGATATTAGAAAATCCTATATACTTGCCGGGATTGCGTTATTGATACTTTGTATCGCTGTCATCAATTTCATCAACATGTCGATAGGGAGGGCATCTGTAAGAGCCCGTGAGATCGGTGTGAGGAAAATGCTCGGTGCTGGGCGAAAACAGCTTATCCGTCAATTCTGGATTGAATCTATATGTACGTCCTTGATTTCGATCGTCCTTGGCCTTTTCATTGCAATCCTAATGCTGCCTGTATTTAATTCCCTTTCTGTTAAAAATCTCACCATTCATTCGCTTTATCACTTCCAAAGCATTGCTGTCTTCCTGCTGCTGATGGTATCAGTGGGTGTTTTAGCAGGAAGTTTTCCTGCTCTGGTTATGGCCAATTTTCAGATTACCGATATTCTATGGGGTAAATTCAAACTTAGGAGAAAAAACCTTTTCACCAAAATGCTCATTATCCTTCAATTTTCCATGTCTGTATTCTTATTAGTCGCTTCGATGGTCATGACGAGACAGATAAGGTTCATGAAGAACTACAACCTAGGTTTCGATAAAGATGGAATCTTGATCGTTGACCTCCAAGAAAGGGATACTGTAAAAAGCCAGGAATTATTGAAATTATTCAAAGAAAACATCCAAACTCACACAGCTATCATGAGTGTATCGGGCTGCATGAGTTCCCCCAACAGAACGGATTTGTACGGGATGATCAAGCATGAAGGGAAGAATATATATGTGTGGGAAAACCGAGTGACCTTTGATTATTTAAAAACGATGAAGATGAATCTGATAGAAGGAAGGGATTTTGCGATCGAATTCACAAGTGACTCATCAGCGGTTATCGTCAATCAAAAACTCGTGGATGAATTGGGCTTGGATCAACCTATAGGCAAAACATTCACGATAGGGCCGAATCCTCCTGTGACAATAGTCGGTGTGGTAAAAAATTTCAACTATTCCTCATTAGAGGAAGAAGTCGGGGCAGCGGCACTGAATATGGATCCCAAATCGGGATTATTCTATGCAGTTGTCAGGATATCGGGTGAAAATATGACAGATACGATCTCCTATCTGGGAAAGAAATGGAAGGAAATTCAACCCCTCAGGCCGTTCACATATTCATTTTTGGATGATGATATTCAATTATTTTATGGCGATGAAAACAGATGGAATGCCATCGTCGGTTATTCCTCGTTTTTTACTGTCCTCATTGCCTGTATGGGTGTTTTCGGCTTGACCCTGATAACCGTTAACAACAGGGTGAAAGAAATCGGCATAAGAAAAATTCTAGGTGCGTCTGTATCGAACATTTTGAAACTCGTAACGAGTGAATTCGTTTTATTAGTCATGACAGCGAATATCATTGCCTGGCCTCTGGCCTGGTTTGTGATGAACAGGTGGCTTCAAAATTTTTCCTATAGGGTCAGTTTTGGCCTCTGGCCCCTGCTGGTACCCGGGATCATCACAGCCATTGTCTCTCTCCTAACTTCAGGCGGCTATTCCATCAAAGCCGCCACAGCCAATCCGGTGGATTCGCTTCGATATGAGTAATCTGAAGTGCTTCTGTATCAAAATTTTTGATCGATTTTTAGAATGGTGTGTAGAAGGACGTTGGCCCCGTTGGCAATATCCTTTGCGGGGGTGAATTCTTTGGGAGAATGGCTTACTCCGCCTATGGAGGGAACGAAGATCATTCCTGTGGGCACGATCTTTGCCATATTCTGGGCATCATGGCCGGCCCCACTGGGCATGACAAGATAACTCAAACCCAAATCCTCTGCGGATTCGGCGATGATCTTTCTTATTGAGAAATCGGTAGGAGTGGGAACGGCCGTCGCCTCTATAGGTGAAAAAGAGATCTTTGTGCCTGTTTTTTCGGCAATGATCTCTGCTTCCTTTACGATTTTATGGAAAAAGGAGTCAATTTTTTCGGCAGATAGATCCCGGAGCTCGAGACTCATGACTACCTTTCCGGGGATGACATTGGGAGCGCCCGGCTCAGCCCTGATCCGACCAACGGTCCCGACTTGACGCCCGGGCACACCGGTCACCACCTTATTCACGGCGATAATGAAATGTGCGGCTGCCAGAAGAGCATCCTGCCTTTTGTCCATGGGAGTTGTCCCTGCATGATTCGCAAATCCTTCGATGGTGACGTCCCACCAGTTGATCCCGACAATCCCTTCAACAACACCGATATCGATACCTTTGGATGCAAGAATACTCCCCTGTTCGATATGGATTTCGATAAACGCTTTGATGTCACCTTTTTTCCTGACCGTCCTATCTAGCACATCCGGATTGCCTCCGAGTGCCTCGATTCCCTCACGAACCGTTTTGCCGCTGTGACTTGTAACTGCCAGGGCTTCGGATGTCAGGGTCCCGATAATGGCCTTGCTCCCGATTAGGCCGCCTTCTTCATCGGTGAAGACAATCACTTCCAGGGGATGACGTGTTTTCACGGAATTCTCTTCTAATACCTGAACGCATTCGATGGCTCCGAGAACGCCCACTGCCCCGTCGAATTTACCCCCATAAGGAACGGTGTCGGTGTGCGAACCGAAGGCTATAGGAAGAAGCGAAGGATCTGTTCCTTCTCTGCGACCGATAATGTTCCCGGCCTCATCGATACGGGTCTTTAGTCCAGCTTTTTCCATGAGCGAAAGAATGTACGTGCGGCTTTGGATATCTTCCTCGCTGAAGGCCACCCTATTTACACCGCCTTCCGATGTTTTTCCGTACCCGGCCAGTTTTTCGATTCTTTGTTCGAGCCGTGTAGAATTGACCCTGAGTGATCTGGTTTGATCGGCATCGGCGAATACATGGGAAAACACCAGCGTGGATGCCATCAGAAGAATGCTGACGAATTGGAACTGAGATCTACGTTTCATGTTGCCTTCTCCTTTTTCTCTTTTTGTTCGGTTCTGGGGAGTCCAAACAATACTAGATTATAGCCGGAGCGGGATTATCGATCAACGCCGAGAATGACGTGATAGGATTCACTCATACCGGATTGAATCGATGGGATTGGCTGATGCGGCCCGAAATACTCTGAAGGACACGGTTGCAAGGGCAAACAGAAGGGCGGTTCCTGATGCCAGCAGGAAAGTCTCGACACCTATTTGGATACGGTAGGCAAAACTCTGGAGCCATCTGTGCATCACATACCAAGCCACAGGCAAGGCGATGATATTGGCCAAAATCACCCATTTGGCAAACCTCCAGGACAGCATAACGATGATATCCGTAACCGATGATCCAAGAATCTTTCGAATACCAATCTCTTTGGTCTTCTGCTCTGCGGTGAAAGACGCTAGTGCAAAAAGACCCAGGCAGGAAATAACAATTGCCAATAGGGAAAAGATTCCGAAGATACGTCTGCTTTTCTCTTCGTTTTCATAAAGTCGTGCATAATCTTCATCGAGAAATGAATAGAGAAACGGCTGTTCACCCCTGTATGGTTGGAGTTTTTCTTCCAGATACCCTAATGTTTGGCTCATATCATCGGTTCCAATTCTGACAGACATACGGAACAGCCAGGGCCGGTAAATATAAAAGGCAACAGGCTCGATTTTGTGATGAAGTGACCGAAAATTGAAATCCTTCACAACCCCGATCACTTTTCCCCAATCCAAACCACCAATTTTAAACTTTTGCCCCACAGGATTATTCCATCCAATCTGCTTTGCGAGGGTTTCATTGATGATATATGACCTGCTGCCGCTGTCACCGGCAAACTCTGGAGAAAAATCCCTGCCTTCCAACAGTTCGATCCCATAAAAAGACAGGAAGTCATAGTCCACTGTCATGTACGGAGAAATCCACTGCTCATCGGGTTTTATTCCATCAAAGAATATCTGGTTTCTCCATAATGGAGTTCCTAATTTAAGCGTGGAAGCTGTGACACCTCTTATCGCGGGATGCTTCACTAGGTCCTCTTTGATGGCATCAAAATGCCGCTGCATCTGCTCTGTCATAGGAAGGGTGACAACTTGGGCTTTGTCAAAGCCCGTGTCTTTATTCTTCATAAAACCGAACTGTTTGGAAACCACGGTAGTGCATAAGATCAGCATGATGGAAACGGCAAACTGAACCATGACCAGGACTTTTCTCATCCGGGCGGATTTTTTTCCCTGGGAAAATGCACTTTTGAGAACAACCACAGGTCGAAAAGAAGAAAGCATAAAAGCAGGATAGATGCCGGCTAAAACGCCGGAGCCAAGAAGAAAAAAAAGCATCCCTACTGCAAATACCCAATTATTCAAATAATTATAGGACATGCTGTCTCCCAGCATGTTTTCCAGGATTGATTTTAGTGTGTGAACGATCGCTATCGCAAAAAGTAATGCACAAGTCGAAAATAACAGGGATTCTCCCATAAACTGTCGAATCAGTTGTGATCTGTTTGCGCCGATAACCTTGCGGACTCCCACTTCGCGAGCACGGCTGATAGAGTGGGCTGTTGAAAGATTGATGAAATTAATGCATGCAATCAGAAGGATGAAAACCATTATGATGGAGAAGAAATAGATATACATGATGTCGCCCTTCAGCCAGTTAATTTCCCACATGATATGTTTGGAGTGAAGATGGATGTCGTTCAAAGGCTGAAGAAACAGAGACACATGAGCAGCATTCAGCCTGAAGTATTTATTGGTATGTGCCGAGAGTTTACTCTCCAATGCTTTTAGATCCGCATTTTGCTCGAGAAGAACATAAGTCGGTGAGTTATGGTTATAATTATTCCACTCGACAGGCTGGCTCCTCATCTCCATGATGGAAATCAGCATATCGAATTGGATATGAGAATTTCCGGGCACATTTTCGACGACACCGGTGACTTTATAATCCTTGGAATCCGGACCATGAATAGTTTTTCCTATAGAATCCTCCGCCTTGAATATGCGCTGTGCTGTATCCTCTGTTATGACTGCCGTGTTCGGCTCCACAAGCGCCGTCTGAGGATCACCCTTAAGCATTTTAAAGGAGAAAACACCGAAAACGTCCGGGTCAGCGAGAAGAACTCGAGGAATTGCAATCATCTCATTCTTGTGCTTGATCCAGATGGTCCCCTCATTGACGAAATTGACTGCCATATTGACCTCTGGGTATTCCGTTAGAGTTTCTCCCATCCAGGTCGTAGACTGCCCGAGATTCTTCTCATCCTGTCCTTCAAAGAACTGGTTCTCCACCAAACGGAAGATGCGGTTTCTTTTTTCGTGAAACCTGTCAAAAGAAAGCTCGAACTGGATATATGAAGCAATCACTATGCAGCATGCCATTCCAAGCGCAAGCCCGGCTATATTGATGAATGAATACCCTTTGTGCCTGGTGATGTTCCTCCAGGTGGTTTTCAAATAGTTTTTAAGCATGTGTGTAACTCCTTATTTATACTTACTTTAATCAGCAAAAATTATGCCAGATCTTTCTCCTGAGATTTCCGAACATTTTTAGAACACTAGATGTCCATTTACGAACGATATGCGTACGTAACTGAACAAAAAATCAATATTCCTTTCCGTTGAATGCACAGTATATTAAGGTTTTGTTTTTTTATCAGTTTTTTTATAATGAAATATCCGATTCAAAATGATGAAATTTATTACCCTTTGTGTATGTGTCCTTGGACTTACATGTTGGGTATCAGTCAATAGTCAAGGCCAGGACATGCCAATCGAAGAGCTCCTTAATAACCTGAAAACGGAACACTATTCTGGAAAGCCTATCGATCTCGACCTCGAAAAAGTGGGTATTGAGACACTTTTTTCACGTTTAGAGAAATCTTCCGGCCTTTCATTCGAGCTCAGCCCAAACATCCCTATGCAGTCCGAAGTCAAGGGGACCTACAGATACAAGCAGGTTCCCTGGGATCAAATATTGTTTTTTGTTCTCAAAGAATTCAGTCTTGAAGCGGTTCTGAAGGACGGGGCCGTTTATATACAGACGAAAAAAGATAATCTGATGCAGATCGTCAGAGAAGATCAGTTCCAAACGCCTAAATCTTTACGAATTCATCCGCTTTTTTACATTCTGATTGTTCTGCTTTTAGCAGGAGGGATGGCAGGAATTTTACTTTACAGAAGAAGAGTTAAATCTGGAAAAACATCTTCAAGGGGATTTGTCATCCATCCGGACAAAGTTGATGAGATGATGAAAAAGGTGACTTATCTGTTCGATTTGGAAAAGGTTTTCAGAAAAGAAGATATTTCACTCCAATCCCTTTCTGAAGAACTGTCCATTCCTTCCTACCAGCTCTCCTGGATTATAAACAAAAAAATGAATGTCACTTTCTCCGGATTGGTCAATTCATACCGGGTGGAGGAAGTAAAAAAAAGACTGGCCTCCCTTCAAGATGCGGACAAGACAATCTTGGATATCGCATTCGACGCAGGATTCAACACAAAAACATCATTCAACAGGGTCTTCAAGAAATATACCCGGATGACCCCTTCCCAATATCGACAGAATTATAAACCGAGAAAAGCTTCCTGACTTTTGATCTCTCCAGTACCTTTTTGGAAATGTGCACATTTTTATCTCTTTTATAATCAATTAATTAAAAATAGAATAGGAAACAGTTTCCAAACTGGGGCGACATGGGCGTAGGGAAATGTAAAGATGTATCCTTCAGATAGAGGAGAGAATAATGAAAAGAAAAAAGATTTTAGGTTTGTTTCTGTCTTTCATAATCTCACTCAGCGTTGTTAATGCCTATTCTCAAATTCTTACAAAGGAAGACATCACCGTCTACAAGGACCTTGTTTACACGATTGCAGACGGGCATGAGTTGAAGCTTGACATTGCAGTGCCGAAATACCTTAAGGCGCCGGCGCCCGCTGTTTTGCCCCTCCTTCTGTACGAAGTTAAGAATGCGGACAGGTCCTTAAAAGGTGAGTGGGATTTCAATCCGGCTAAAGATTGGGAAATCGACTCGGCCGGTTCAGACGTTTTCGGCATACCTACCAATATGCAGATTTCGGATGAAGGATACCTGTATGTGTATGACCGGGAAAACAAGAGAAACTACATTTTCGACAGCGATGGGAATTTTATCAAAACATATGGAGCCAAAGGACAAGGACCAGGTGAAGTCAGGGATCAGAGTACCTTTTTCCTGATTGAGGATAAACTCTTGATCGTCGATGTCGGAAGGATTCATTACTTCCGATTGGATGGCACGTATCTTCACTCTGTCGTCAACAGCCTCTACAGCCGGCGTCCGGTCATGTTTCTGAACGAACATGAATTTGTGGCTGTCCCCTTGGGAGTATTCGAAGTTACCGACTTTAAGGCCCAGATCAAGAGGATCAGCCTCGAATCTGGCCAAGAAACAGTCATCGCCAATTTCGAGATTTTCGAGGGGGGAATCGGCAGGGCGGGAAAAATGGTGGGATCGCTCATCGTCCCCGGGCTTACCCCTTTGATGACCGTGGGGTACGGAAACGGGCGGCTGTATTACGGCAGAAGTGATAGCTACAAAATCCAGGTTACAGATCTGAGTGGAAAACTCCTCAACACCTTCTCTCTCGACCGGAAAAAAACGAAAGTAGCCGACGATGTCAAAAAAAAATACTTCGGGCGATACTCCAGCATGAGTAATCAGGCGCTCGATCAGATAATCGCAACCACACCGAATGAAGCCACATTCTTCTGCAGGATAGAAACGCACCAGGGATTTATATACGTATTTGTCCCGGATATTTCCCGCCACAACCGACTAAAGATCGACATATTCTCTCCGGAAGGGAAATATCTTTATCGAGGAAATTTAACCATAGAAGATAACCTGACCATGCTGGAGCCTCAGATATATAACCCATATATAAAAGACGAGTTCCTGTATGTTTCTGTGATGGATGAAAACGACAACGTGAAGATTATCAAATATAAAATCTCAATGCCAAAATTATAGGACGTTCCCAATTCTTCTAAGATAGTCCAGGAGAGAAGCATGAAGAACCGTTTGTAAAGGATGACAACATGAATGACAAAAAAATGAAAAGGAAAAAGATTTCTGGTTTGTTGCTGTTTTTTATGGCTGCAATTAGTTTTTTACATTCCGATCCCCAAATTCTCAGTAAGGAAGACATCACTGTCTATAAAGACATCGTTTATTCGGTTGCAGACGGGCATGAGTTGAAGCTCGATATTGCGGTGCCGAAATACCTCAGAGCGCCTGCGCCTGCTATTGTGGACATCCCAGGGGGATCATGGCGGGTAGTGAACAAATCGGTGGAAGATGCCTTGTTTTATGCGAAATACGGATTCATCGGTGTATCCGTTACGCATCGGACAAGCGATATCGCTGTTTTCCCGGCCGCTGTGCATGACTGTAAAACTGTAATCAGGTGGTTGAGAGCCCATGCGAAGGAATACAACATCGATCCTGACAGGATAGGCGTTACGGGATTTTCTTCCGGAGGGCATCTGGCCGTATTGCTTGGAACTTCAGGAGGCGATTCTTATCTTGAAGGCAAAGGCGATTATTTGGATTATTCCAGCACCGTTCAGGCCGTTGTGGATCATTTTGGACCGACCGATTTTTTTAAAATGAACGATTCTGAGCTGGCGGATCGAATCGATCATTTTACCGAGGACTCCCCCGAATCGCTTTTTCTGGGAGGTCCGCTGCGGGAGAAGGCCGATCTGGCACGTCTTGCCAATCCCATTATGTATATCGACCCTGAAGATCCTCCTGTTTTCATCGGACACGGCGAAAAAGACGGAATGGTGATCATCTACCAATCCGAGCTGCTGCATGAGGCCTTGAGAAGAGCCGGAGTCCCCACAGAATTTGTCCGGGTGAAAAATGCAGACCACATGTACAGGCCGTTCAAATGGGATGCGGAAATCAGTCCCTCAATCAGTGAAATGAACCGTATGACCATCGAATGGTTCCAAAAATGGCTGGGCAAACCTAAATTGGATACGAACCGAATCCCCAGCCAAAAATCTAAACCAGCAATTCAATCTTCGAAAGAGACTCCGCTTTATTACAGATTGACGATCGAACTTCCGGGAAAAACCGAAAAAAGCTACTGTAGGGGCCGGTTTATGGTGCGCGGTGGAGAGGAATTCCTGGCTCAGGGAAATATCGAAATGAAGGACCTGTCCTCCGCAGAAAAACGGACGTTTCAGAAGGATTTTATGATAGCGGGTTCTGACCTAACAGGCGAGGAAATCATGTGGAACTTTCAAGGTGAAATTTTCGACTCGGAACTCGATGAAAAATTTGAGATCATGTACATGCAAGGCGAAAAATACGAGCCCTCCCTTGAAGGCATCGGCTATTATATCCGTATAAATAAGGATAAAACTGCAGGCATTGAGAAGAAGGTCTTCCGAAAAAAGAATTAACTACATTGGGGAAAATTTCTATTCAATCTGTGGGAATTATTTGCTCATCCAGGGATAGGTGTTTTTTTAAGGACAATGAGCGCATCCATACTTTCTTGACAAAAGCGGTAACACCAAGTAAGCAGGGCATGCACGCGTACCATAATAATGGCAATAAGGACACACAAAGATGATAATCCATAGGGCACCTGTAATGCCGTAAAATACATACAATCCGGCAAACAGCCAATTGGTTGTGCTGGATTCGGGACCTATGATAAACACCAGGGCACCCAATATCATCATTAAAATATAGGGCAGATTGTCGATAAATTCTTGAAGGTGGGTGTAGTTTTGTTACGGTCTTGCTTTATGACAATTTTCGAGGATCTCGTTTTGATTCTTCATGAAACACCGATTGTGAGGGCTTTTATCATACTCTTATAAGCCAGGTCAACATATCATTTCACACACCGTGATATTCATCACTCAGGAAGGATTTTATCCTTATTAAATGGCGTGTTGAGGATTTTCGGAAGGACTTTTGCTGCAAAAGTCTACTTAAGCTGATAACAGATAATCTTGGGATTGAGTTGAATATCTTCCTTTTCTTCATATTCCCAAAGCTCGGCATACAATCGGTTTCCCTGGACTCCGACTATTCTCTGTGCGAAAGGTAACTCTCCGACGATGAAATGTCCATTTTTATCGTAGATCTCCAGATGCTTATTCACATGAGCAACGACCAGTCCTTTAT
>CAYPGQ010000126.1:0-12235 GCA_964410125.1 uncultured Eubacteriales bacterium
TCTATAGGATACTTATTTTCATTTTCTGCATTGATAAAATCCCCTTTATAAATGTGAATATTACCCAAAAGAAGGATATTACTGGAACTATCCGGATTAATGGAAATCGCCTTATTTATCTCGGCCATGGCCAGGCTAAACTCTCTTTGGCACAGATAATTATGGGTTAATTGCCAGTGGATAAAAAAATGACCTGAAATATTTCTGAGATGATCTCGAAGAATTTCTTCAGTTTTTTCATACATTCCCTTAGCCCTGTATGCCCATGCTATATTCTCATAAGAATAAGGATTTTCTACTTTATTCTTCACATTCACTTCCAATCGTTCTATGGCCTTATCCCATTCTTCCAAATTATTGTATAAAATCCCCAAGCTGTTATTTCCAATCCAATCCTCTGGATAAAGCTCCAGCAATTTTTTATAGACCTCAATAGCTTCATCATATTTTTCTAATTGGACGTAAAAATCTCCTTGGATTCGAAGGCGCTCTCTTTCCGAAATCCGATCTATCAATTTCATGGCCATTTGAAAGTACTTGCTTGCCTCCGCGTTATATTTCATCGTCCAGTAACACCAGGCCAGACCGTAGTAGGCCGTGGCAAACTCGGGATCAATTTCTATCGCTTTTTCCCCTATGAGGATGGCTTTACGATAGTCTCCTGAGTAGTAACACTTTTCCGCTTCGCTAAAATATCTATAGGCTTGGGGATAGCTGGTCGTGATCTTTCCCACTTCCATATCGATGTCACCGGCAATTTCCTCTTCGGAAAGATTAAAATTCTCCTTGATCTTCAATGTTAACTCATCCACCATGGAAAAAATCTTCTCCTCCGTACCTTCTGCCCATTCAGAAGCGACAAGCTCTCCACTGCCTGCATCTTGAAGCGTGATATTGACTCGAAAAAGATCGCCTGCTTTGGCGTAATTTCCCTGTAATACATGATTGACAACTCCCCGAGCAGCGACCTGCTTTATCTCTTTAGAAGAATAATTCTTCGCCTCGAGAAGATTCAACTTCTGCATGATATTGAAAAGCCTGTCCTTGGCTAAAACATATATGTATTTCGATTGGGAAAGGTCGTCTATCACCAGATCAGAAAGAGCATCTCTCCAAAAATCCAAGTTCTTGTCTCCAGTGTTATTTTTAAAGTACAAGATGGCCAGAGAAGGTCTACCTGAGGGAGCTAAAGGAACAGCATCCTTTTGAGAAAGAAGCTGCCAGATTAGCACTGAAATGATAGCAAGAGCAACACCCATAGCTGGAATAAAGAGCTTTTTCCTGATTTTTACTGTGGCTAAAGATCCTCGCCTGGGTCGAATCTTTGTCCCAAGGGGAAAACCCTCCTCAATGTTCCTCAGATCAACAAGAAGATCCTCGGCAGTCTGATACCTTCTCTCCCTATCCTTCTCCATGCATACCAGGATCAAACGACTAAGCTCCTTTGGAACCTCAGGATTGAGCTTCCTCGGATCTGGAGGGATTTTTGTCTTATGTTTTAAAGCTACGCTAAGGGCTGTGTCTCCCTTAAACGGAACGCTCCCTGTTACCATCTCATAAAGGATCGATCCTAAGGAATAGATATCCGACCGCTGATCTGCCTCCTCTCCTTCTGCTTGCTCAGGAGAGATGTAATCCGGCGTTCCTATCATCATCCCTGATGAAGTTACTCCTGGAGCCTCAATAGAACGGGCTATCCCAAAATCCATAATTCTTGCCCGTCCTTTCTTGTCTATCATGATGTTCTGAGGTTTTAAATCCCGGTGCACAACTCCTAACTCATGAGCTTCAGCCAGTCCTTCACACACCTGCTTGGCTATTGAAATTGCTTCTTCTATTATCTTCCCTTTGCCACGCATGAAGCTTTTTAAATCCTCACCTGTAACATACTCCATTGTGATAAAAGGGATTCCTTCCTCCTCATGGAAGTCATACATGCGGCATACATTCTTATGTGTAATCTTACGGGCAAGCTTCAATTCATTCCGGAATCGCTCAATCATCGCCTGATCGGAAGCAATCTCAGGCTTGATGAGTTTTAAGGCAACTTCTTCTCCCAGCTTCTTATCTTCCACTCTATAGACTTTGCCCATACCACCTTTGCCCAGTTCTTCAAAGATTTCGTACCTGGAAGCTAAAGTGGTTCCCTTTGTTAATTTGGTGGTGGGCGTTTCGAGAGTCTCAGTGACAGAGATCTCTATGCCTTCTCTGCTTAAAAGCACAACCAGCTTATCTCTCCCCCAGCGGGGATACTGCTCTCTTAACTTGTGAATCCTCTCGACCACCTTTACCGGCGTTTTTGGCTTGCGTACCTGATGAGGCCTCCGGGAGAGCTCCTCCAGCGTTGTCAAATCGTATGGATCAAAACGACTCTTCCAACGATAAAACGTCTGCGGAGAGATCCCAAAGTAACGACAGGTCTTCCTCGCATTTCCTGTTTTCCGGTAATGATCAAACCATCTCAATCTCTTCTTCGCATCTTTTGATATTGTGCCTTGTCTTGCAAAAGATGTGATAAGATCTGAACCTGGAATCACTGTTCTTAATCCACTCATAGTGATTCCAATTCTACCACGCATCTCTTCTCTAAAGTGTCACTAATGTTTCTGAACGAACACAATTGAACAATTTCTGGGCCGGGGCCCTTGTTGCCTTTTCAGGCGGAGGCGGCCGAGGAGAGTGGGGAGTATTTCTGAGGACCTCTGTGGCTGCTTTCTACTGATTCAATGGCGGTGTCTAACTTAAATTTGATGGTTTGGAGATTTCGTGGGATTTGTTTTGCTTTTTGGGTCTTTGACCGTGTCGTTTTGGGTGTGATACCCTGATTCTAGGATGTTAATGGGAGGTAATTGGGAAAATTGTGAAAGATTTGCAGCAAGCACAAAAAGGAAATTCCTATCTTTTTTGTCGGCGTAACAGGGAACGACGGCAACGACACTCTCTACAGGGCAGGGCTAGTTCAAGAAATGAGACCTGCCGTAGCTCTGTTTGAAGAGGAGCGACAGATTATGGAAGCAAGCTTGGCTGCATTTAGCACGGGCAAGGTTAAAGCCTGTTCTGATTTGGGAGCAGCCGGCATCGGGGCGGCCGTTTGTGAGTCTGCCAGGTACGGCGGTTTTGGCGCAAGGGCAGATTTAACAAATGTCCCTATCAATGTTGACGATATCACAGCAGAGGAAATCATGATATGCGAAACCCAGGGGAGAATGGTAGTTCAGGTGGAGGAAGAAGATGTTGATGAAGTATTGACAGCGGCCAGGTCCAAAGGGCCAAGAGCAGAGGTTATCGCAGAAATCACCGATGATGACAAGCAGATATTCGAATACAAGGGTAAGACTATTGCGGTTATTCCGAACCGTCCATCCGAAACTGATCTGGGAGAATTAACAAAGGAGACCTGACATATTAATATCTTCCAGGGATAATCAAAAAACAACACGAAATATATACATTTAACTACATCAAGTTAGCTCATTTAGCTCATTTGATTGACTTTCTACTCGGAAATTGATAATCTTTCTACACCTTCGTTATGGGGGAAAGCAATGGGAGTGAAATGTCCTAAATGTAATTATGAGAATCCCGACGATACCCTTTTCTGCGGTAAATGCGGTGGACCTTTAAAATCTGCCGAAGGGATCTCCGTTACAAAAACTTTCATTACACCTGTGGATAGGCTACAAAAGGGCAGCACTGTTGCAGGAAGATACAACATCATCGAGGAACTGGGCAGAGGAGGAATGGGTGTCGTTTACAAAGCAGAAGACACAAAGCTCAAAAGAACAGTCGCCCTCAAGTTTCTGCCGCCAGAGCTGACACACATCTCAGAGGTCAAAGACCGATTCATGCGAGAAGCCCAGGCTGCTGCCGCTCTGGATCATCCCAACATCTGCACGGTCTATGAATTCGACGAGGCTGAAGAGGAAGCATTTATCTCCATGGCCTACGTTGAAGGCCAGAGCTTGAAAAAGAAGATCGACTCAGGACCACTTGAGCTGGATGAGGCCCTCAAGATAGCCATGCAAGTAGCAGAAGGTCTGCAGGAAGCACATAAGAAAGGAGTCGTGCACAGGGATATCAAAAGCGCCAACATCATGGTGACAGAAAGAGGCCAGGCGAAGATCATGGATTTCGGACTGGCCCGGGTGGCAGGAAGCACGCTTTTGACCAAGGACGGATCAACCATGGGCACGGTGGCCTACATGTCTCCCGAGCAAGCCCAGGGTAAAGAGATGGACCACCGGACAGACATCTGGTCGTTCGGCGTTGTCCTGTATGAGATGCTTACCGGCCATCTGCCTTTCAAAGGAGAGCATGAGCAGAGCGTCATTTATTCCATCTTGAAGGAAAAAGCCGAGCCGATCACAAAATTAAAATCAGAAATACCCGTGTCCATCGAGCAGGTAGTGGACAAAGCTCTCGAGAAGAACCCGGAAAAGCGGTACCAGCAGGCAGAGGAGCTGCTGGATGACCTGAAATCCATATCCGCAGGGATTGTCCCAGAGGAGATCAGGGCCAGAATAAAAAAGGAAAAGCTGCGAAAAAGAAAGAGGGCCTTCCTTTACGGAGGAGCGGCGGGCTTGGTTCTGGCAGCGGTTGCGATAGTCTTGATTCTTTTTACCGGTCCTGCTGAAGCTATCGATTCCATCGCAGTCCTGCCGCTGGAGAACCTTACAGGGAATCCGGATCAGGATTATTTTGTGGACGGGGTGACCGATGAGCTGATCGGGCAGTTGGGACAGATCAACGGATTGCAGCGGGTCATTTCCCGAACCTCGGTTATGCGGTACAAAAATACGGACAAATCCCTGCCGGAGATCGCTCGGGAGCTGAATGTGGATGCCTTGGTGGAGGGCACAGTCTATCAGGTTGGTGAAAACGTAAGCATCAAGCTGCAATTGTTTGATGCGCTTCCTGAGGAACGCAGTCTCTGGACACAGAGGTATGACCGGCCGATATCCGATGTGTTGATGATGTACGGAGAAATGGCCGGCGCCATTGCGGATAGCATCCAGATCAAATTGACTGCGGATGAAACGTCACGTTTTACCGGCGCCCCCCAGGTCAACCCTGAGATCTATGATGCCTATCTTAAGGCCCGCTCTTATTGGGAAGAAGGAAGGGAATCGTTGTACAAAGGGCTGGAAATCCTGAGCAGCGCCGTTGAGAAAAACCCTGACTGGGCGCCTCTCTATGCTGGTCTGGCCGAGACCTGGATGTGGATACAACAAAATGGGTTTGAACCAACTTCCGTGACGGCTCCTAAAATTTACGAGAACCTCAACAAAGCGATGGAATTGGATCCGAATCTTTCTGCAGCTCATCGCCTCAGTGGAATGACCGCCCAATTAGTGGAATGGAACTGGGAGAAGAGCGAGAAAGCGTTCTTGAAGGCCCTGGCCATCAATCCCAACGACGCACTCACGAGGATGTTCTATGCACAGCTGTTATTGATCCTCCACAGGAGTGACGAAGCCTTAGCGCAGAGAGAACTGGCGATGAGCCTCGATCCGCTAGGTCCTATGATGAAGATCATGAATCTTGGAACACTGGTGCAAGCCGGCGATTACGAAACCAGCTTATCTCTTGCGGAAGAACTCGCGGCCGCTGATCCAGAGAACTTTAACATCAATTATATGATTGAGATATCAGCTTACAGGTTAAAGGATTACGACAAAGTCATCAGAGCGGTAAAATACGCGCTTCCATTTCCCATCGAAGAAGAGGCTTTCAAAGAAATTGAGAGGATTTACAGCGAATCAGGGATTGTTTCGGCGTATGAAGAAATACTGAAACATTTAGAGAAGTTCGCTGAAAGCCATCCCATTTGCTTTGGGGATATGGCATTCAGGTACCTTGTGGCGAATCAACCTGATAAAGCCATGGACTGGATTGAAAAGGGATTTGAGATGCATGACCCGCAAATGACATATATCACCACACCTGCGCAATATTTTGATCGATTGTTCGGGAATCCGAGGTTTATTGCCATATGTGAGAAAATGAACCTTCCGCTTCCAAAATAGGGAATAGAACCGACATTCAGGAGAAGAGCGTGATGGTGTGGAATCAGGCCCGCATTCGGCCAAGCTCATCGATCCCTCGGACAAGAATCTGTGAGCGGAAAAGCTACGGACGGAATCCTTTCTGGCTGGCTCTGTTAAACGCCCTTGCCGGGGATAGAGAGAAATGCCTCGATTGGCTGGAAAAACAATATGAAACCAAAAATCCGAATCTCTCTTATATAGCGGGGTGCGATTGTGGCAGCATGCTCCGCGAAGAATCTCGTTATCAGGACCTGCTGCGCAAGATGAACCTGCCGGGGGGGGAAAATAGTCAACCGATTCTGGAAAAAGTTGGGGATGTGAAGTGGTCTGTCGTTGCAGGCTGGAGGCAGACCTTCGGCCTCTGCTGCACGGAGTCTAGAAAAGAAGTGTAAACTTCCTATCTATTCTTCTGTATTTCATTTATCTTATCCAAGGCATTTTTATTGTGTGAATTGATTTCCAAAGATTTATTAAAGTTATCAATGGCCAAACCATAATTTTCTTTTTCCATATAGGCTTCACCAAGACTATCATATGTCAGGTATGAATTCGGGAACCGCTCAACATTAAACTTAAATACCTCAATGGCAATATCTATCATATTTTTTGTGAGCATATCGTATCCGATTTGATTTATCATTTCTTCTGTCAGTATCCCGCCATCATATCCTTCTTTTAGTATTTCCTTTATTGATGTCAATGCTATCTCCTCTTCTCTGGCGTCATATTGTTGTGCTGCATTCATGTTTCCTTGATATTCGTTGTTTCTCTCTAAAAACCCAGGGACTAGAGATACCTGCCCATTCTCTCTTTTCTATGGGTTTCTTGCTGACTTGTCCTTTTTCCTAAATTAATCAATATCTAAGGACAATATACTCTCTGACTCCATTTGCCGCTCCTATTTCAACCGTGAATTCGCTTCCGTCCACCCGTCGGATGTTTTCTTTCCCCGCCAGGAAGGGTTCTACAGAGTAAGGGAGGTCGTCGAAAGCCGCCGTCTTGTAGTGCATCGGAAGAACAATCTTCCTCACGTCCAGCTGGTTTACAATAGTGTCTGCCTCCGCGGCGGCTATCGTGAACTGCCCACCCACGGGAATCATGAGTATATCGATCCCTCCGATGGCTGTGATCTGATCGTCGGTCAACACCGTGCCAATATCACCCAAGTGAGCAATCCGAATGCCGTCGCACTCAAACACAAAGATCGCATTCACACCGTGGTGTCCCGGGTCATGAAACGAGGGTGCAGTATAGAGCCTGACATCTTTGACGGTCGTGTCAATTTCATTGACCGTGCTCAGCCGCTTGTCGGTACCACGAAAAACGACTGGAGTGCCTGACACTGCATCCACACAATTATGATCCGGATGTTCATGGGATACAGTCACTATATCTGCTGAGAGATTGGGCGGCATATGGTATCCCTTGAATTCGATCGGATCTGTGACAATGATTGTACCACCACTTGTGGTTATCTGAAAAGAGGAATGACCGAGCCACTTAATCTTTAGCGCCGCCTTTTTGGGTTTGAAGGTCCGGGTATGATCATACTTATGAACTACCGTGTAACCAACCATAAAAGATCCCGGGGCGGCTGACGGCCAAATCTCAGGCCCACCCTTCATAGTGTCCGAGCCGTCGTGGAAGTCAATATTAGCTGGGGGGCCAACCTGCTGTGCGACAATACGAGGAGCTAGCATTGCGGAAAGCAGCAATACACTGATGATACATATGTGTTTTTTAATAGGGTTCGAAATCGGATTGACGATCCGAAGGATACCAAGCTTTTACTGTAATTTCTCTGTTGCTTTCTTGAGTGCTATCAAATATTTCTTTTCGACCTTCATCGACAAAGCTCAAGTAGGTTACTCCGATAAAATAATTCCCTGTGGGTCTTGGTAATACGTTGTCCTGACTTTGACCAAATCTGAATAGCACACTACAAAGAACTAAAATGAATATTCGTCTCATCGTGTCACTCCTTTCTATTTTTAAATCTAACGGTTGGCGCATAACCGGCACCATCCTTAATTATATCCCACTTTACTCCCCCTGCCATAAAACGGGTTTCCTTTTATGCAGGCTTATCAAGCACGGTATCGCGACCAATCCCCAAAATCCTATCCACAGAATCTGTTGGTATAGATCACTTGTTTTCATGTCAACCAACTGAAACACAATACCCGAAAAAAGATTTCCTGATGCATGAGCCAGTGCGGTTATCCAAATACTTCTTGACCGGAGATACACCCAGCCCATAAATATGCCCAGAAATACCGTGCCGATGGGCATCAGGACCAGAGCACCCAAAACCGGATGATCGGGGAAATTGAATCCCATCAGTATCACCGGAGCATGCCAATAACCCCAAATAAGTCCCAAAAGCAAGAATCCACCATTTAATCCAAATCTACGCAATATCTTCTCCTGAAGATAACCACGCCAACCCAGTTCCTCCCCCAGTGTAAGGACACTCCCAGCAATCAAAAAGAATACATGGGATAGAATAAAATTTAAAAAGAAAAAAGGAATACTCTGGACTTGGTTGCCGAGCATGAGCCTGATCGCTGCTATTTCGACCATGCCTTCTTTGAATGTGAAAACCCTGCCGGCAAAAGCCCCTAAATCCAGGACGACCAGTAAAACGGCTACGGCGAGGGATACTGACAGAGGGACCAGGACGGCAGGTGCAAGGACCCACCATTTGCCAACACCCCAACCTATTTTTCGAAAACCCTCTTTCCGGACAATCAGGAAAACCACTGCCGTTAATCCGGGTATCCACATCAGAAATGAGAAGAAAGGGGATTCAACGCGACCGGTTTGAAGGATGAGAATGTCCCATAAAATACTCACTGCAAATACAACGACACAAAACCAAATAAAATTGTTTTTTTTAGTATTCATTCATTTGTCTCCTAAAGATAAGATTCTTCCGCCTAGTAGATAGCTATCAAATTTGAACTTGCTCTTTTTCAGAAAGAGGAACATATCAAAATATCGCCCCGTTTTTTTTGAAAGAAGCTTGATCAATGGAATAACCGATCTCATCAGGATTACTGCTGCGGATTACCACACGGAAAAGCCTATCTGAATTTTCGAAAAAACGATCGTAACTCAGCTCGAATTGTATTGAAGTCAATATCAGAAGGAAACAGACCATGCCCACCGATAAACCAGCAACTTTAGATAATGCCCTGTAAGCACACTCATGTTCAGCTATATACTCCAGCGGTAGGAGACTTTAAATAAAAAGATATTATCGCCAGGAGCGGTAAAGAGATCTCCGATATCACGCCGCAGCTGCAGATCTCCTGGATTAGCGAAGTCCGCCCTGTTTTGGGTCCAGACAAAATAGAGAATGGAACCTGGCAGATATTCCCAGCGGAAGACAATCGTTCCCCTCAGTGATTTGAAGTTGAAATCTGGATTATCAAAGGTGAATTCACTTGATGATCCAATTCCGTCTGGATCTACAGTATAGATTACATCAGCATAGTTGATGGTGGACCCTCCTTCACCATACACATTGTAGTCATATGTTCTGGGAGCTGCCAGCTCTTTGAACCGGTCATAGCTGCCCACAGCAAGATAAGGCTGGAGATATAGCTGCAGCGAGAGACGGGGAGTGAAGATCCAGTTCAACCGTATTGATGCCGAGAGAACTCTCTGGTGAATCCTACCAAATACATAACGTGCTCCAAAAGTATCTGTCATCAAGGAATCTGTCACTCTCCTGACATATTGAATCTCTGAAAGGCGGTCATAGTAGCTTGGGCCGATCGAAAAGAAAAACCAATCAGAATCCACATAATCGTCCCTTCGCCCGAGGAGCTTTGTGATGAGTTTTGGTTGAGAATCATAGAGAAAAGCTGCCACATACAGTGCTTTATCGTCATAGGCAATCCATACCGTGGTCTTTTCTGTTGGTTTTTCACCATCATGGGGGTCGGATTGGGTGAACTGACTGTACCCTTCAGTTTGCCAGACGCTTTCCTTTAACTTTCCATCAATAGCCATTGATTCATTCGTTCTTACAGCCTGCACCTCTTTTTGCGCTGCTTCCATCTGGTCTTTACGGGATGAAAAGAGCGGTAAAAAAAACAACAAAACCGTGAAGACAATGAGGACTGTTCTCATCTCTGATATAAAGAATCCTTTCAGAAAAAATATCACCGTAAAGGACATGTTTTCACCTGCGCCATAGCTACCGCGGGAACCAGCCTTTTAATTCTTCTATGATTTGTGTACTGACCCAATAAATCTCTAAAATATTATTTCTGGAGCTGGAAAAAAACAAAAATTTCCCATCTGGGGAAATATATGGTTTGCTTTCACTAGCAGTAGTATTTACATTAGGTCCTAAATTTTTAGCCTCTGTTGAGGAACCATCATATTTTCTAAAACTTACATAAATGTCATGACTCCCATAGGAATCAGGGCGGTCATTTGAGTTAAATAATAGAATACTTTCGTCAGCTGAAATAAATGGATTATATTCATTATGTTCACTAATGGTTCTATAACTTGGTTTTCTATGCATTTTTTCTTTTTCCAATGAAGTATTGAGATGAGTTCTTCTTATTTATTTTTAGGCTGCCAGACCGGGTGGCGGTCAGAAAAATTGCCGCTGGTCACCTGTTTGATGTCTTCCATTTCATAATCCGCTGAGATGCGGGCTGTATAAATATTTTGGTTGCTGTTTCGGTCAGAAACAAAGACCATCATGGAGCCGTCCGGAGACCAGGCCGGCTCAAAGTCTTGTCCAGGATGACAGGTAATATTCTTTGGATCACTTCCGTCCGGATTCACGATATAAATCTCTGCATTTCCGTCTCTCTCAGCAACAAATGCGATCATACTTCCGTCCGGTGACCATTTGGGGGTCCAATCATTGCTGTGGTTCTTGGTCAATCTTTTTATGTTCTTTCCGTTTGTATCCATGACATAAATCTCAAAATTGCCGTCTCGATTCGAACAAAAGGCCATATTCAGACCATCCGGAGACCAGTGCATGAACACATCCACAGCCTTGTTATCAGTCAGCCGCATTTGGTCTGTGCCGTCAGCGTTCATGACATAAATTTCCGGATTCATATCCCTGCTGCTGACAAAAGCGATCTTCGAGCCATCCGGAGACCAGGCCGGTTCCATGTCCTTTGCCTCATGTTGAGTCAAATTTGTCATACAAGTCCCCATCAAATCAACTTTATATATATCGACATTGCTGTCTTTGATTCTGGTGTAAGCAAGCCATTTGCCATCGCTAGACCATGAGGGCCAGTAATCCACCAGTGAATTTTTTGTAAGCTGCCTGACTTCACCGCCGGCAATGTCCATGACATAAATCTCGTCATTTCCGCTGCGGTCTGAATTGAAGGCGATCAAGTCATCGGGAGAATTATTGAGTATAAAGCCGCTTATGCCGATCAACACCGTCAAAGCAGTGCCGATGAAACCAAAACCAATGATTTTCCGCATGATAAAATCTCCAAAAAAGAATTTTTCGAATAAACCTGTCTCCTTTTTTCTTTTTTGTTCCGCTAAGATATCGTTAAGAGGGCTCTTTTACTTTTTGAGGACAAGGCAGGCTACCGCCGTTTCCTTTGAGCTCTTTCTTCCTCTTAAATGAACCATTCTCATGACACAAAATCCTGAAAATGATACTGTTCCCTCTATAAAAAAGATATAGGACTAAGGTCTGATTTTTCAAAAATAGGACTGTAGTCTGAGAGTCATTAACAAGGAACTTCCATTTTTTTTAGATTCTGATAAAATATTCAGAAACCAATGAACCCTTTGGCCCTACGAAACCTGCTGGTCTTGTTTGTGTTGATCCCTTTATCTTTATGGGGCCAGTCCCAAGATTATTATTTTGACCATCTGATCCCCAGCTCAAATGGCCGTTCCCTGTCGGTTATCCACTGCATTTTTCAGGACAGCCAGGGATTCATCTGGATTACCAGCCCTTATGGATTGGCTCGCTTTGACGGCAATGAGCATCTTATTTTCCAGCATCAAGAAGATGATTCTCATTCTTTGATTGATAACTATCTTTTCTCTGTGTTTGAGGATTCCCAGGAACATCTCTGGGTCACTACGGATAAAGGATTGGAACTTCTGTATAAAAAAAGTAAACATTCGCCGTTCCCATTGCGGCAAACCGATTCAACAGAGCATGGTCCTGA
>CAYPGQ010000127.1:0-12235 GCA_964410125.1 uncultured Eubacteriales bacterium
AACAATTCCATGGAAAAGGAATACGTCGGACAGGAGGAATCTCTATCCACTCGTGAGGAGGAAGATGGTGCCTTCTCATTCTTAGATGGGGTTGAAAACCTCATTCTTGCTCTTAAAAAGGCCGCCACAGGAGAAACATCTTCTGAAACCGAAGCAATAGAAGCCGCTGAAAAAATTCTGTTCGGCGAATCCTACTTCCTCTCCTATGACAAATCTGCTCTCATTCTGAATGCGGTCCCCAATTTCACCATTATGGACAGAGACCTCATCATGTCCAGCACTAGATCGGTTCAAGCCATACTGGATGAGCAATTGCCAAATTTTCCCAACGTCGAGGCCGGATTAAGCGGCTCAATCGCCAAAGAACATGATGAGCAGGTTTATTCCGGACAAAGCCTCGGATACACCACATTGATCGCCTTCATCGCTATTTTTTTTCTTTTAATCATGTCTTTCCGGATGTGGGTGGCCCCTCTTTTTGCCATCTTCAATCTTCTGGTGGGCTTGATATGGGCCATGGGGGCTGCCTCTATTCTGGTGGGACAGCTAAACCTTTTTACGCAAACCATGTCTGTTCTTATCCTGGGACTTGGGATCGATTTTTCCATACATCTTTTTTCGGGATTCACCGAACGGAGAGCTGCCGGTGAAAGCATTGTCAAAGCCATGGAGAACACTTTCCTCAAAAGTGGGAAAGGAATCCTAACAGGAGGAATTACTACAGCCTTTGCTTTTTTTGCCTTGATCGTCAGCCGGGCCCGCGGAATGAAGGAGATGGGAATTGTTATGGGTGTAGGCCTCATCGCCATCATGCTGGTTACCATGCTCTTTCTACCCCTCATGTTTGTGTGGAGGGAACGCCTCAAAGAAAAAAGGCTCGCCAAAAGGAAAAAAATCAAACCGGTTATCCATCGGGATATTTCTTTCCGATTCCTGGGCCGCACCAGTGAATGGCTCAGCCGAAAGTATGCTTTCACTATCGTAACATCCGTCCTCCTGAGTGGATTTCTCATCTGGTCTGCTGTTCGCATCGGGTGGGACAACGATTACACGAATATGGAGCCGAAGGGTTTGACCTCGATGCACCTGATGGATGTAATCATGGATAAGTTCGAATTGAGCATGGATTATGCCTTAGTGTTGGCCAATAACGTCGAAGAATCCCATGATGTGGCCAAAAGATGCCGTGATCTTGGTTCGGTGGCAAGAACTGATGACATTTCCCTTTTTATTCCTTCATCAGAGCAACAGCAGAAAAGAATCCCGCATATTTCCGAAGTGAGGGAATTGATGAACACGGCAGAAGTGAAGACTAACCTTACTGGAGATGACCTGTCCTCACTGAGAAATGAGATCGAGAGACTGGAGATGAACATCATCGAGATGCAGGACATGGCCTTTATCGGAGGCAAAGATAAAGTGGACAGCAAGTGCATGCAGATCGTAGGCGATCCAGACAATCCCGATTCCCCAAACATCATCCAGGAGTTTTTCCTGATCTTGGAAACGGATAATCCTAAAGCATCCGAAGGTTTGTCGGCATTCCAACTGGCATTTGCCCCGTATTTTAAAGAATCCGTTGCCCGGATGAGTTCGACGGAACCCCTCCAAATGGATGATCTTCCCTTATCTATTTTAGACCAATACTGCAACAAGACCCGGGACCAATTCCTGATTACCGTCTATCCGGCAGGAAGTATCTATGATGGAGAATTTTTAAATCGGTTTGCGGATGATGTGGAAAGAATCAGCGATAAAGCCACAGGAACCGGCCCATTGTTCAAAGCCCTTCTCAATATTTTCGGGCAGGACGGACGAAACGCCGTTATCTTGACCATATTCGTCGTATTCCTGCTGCTCTGGATAGATTTCCAAAACCCAAAACACGCCTTGATGGCAATAATACCTTTGGCTCTCGGCGTTTTCTGGATGGTGGGCATGATGCACCTGGGAGGCATGAAACTCTCGATGATGAGTGTGATGGGCTTGCCATTGATCATCGGGATCGGCATCGACGACGGGGTTCACATCATGCACAGGTGGAAACACGAAGGACACGGCAAGATTCGTGTCGTATTCTCCAGCACGGGGAAAGCCATCTTTCTTACTTCGCTGACCACGATGTTTGCTTTCGGTTCCTTGATGTTTTCTGCCTTCCCGGCCTTTGGGCAATTCGGCGGAGCGCTTTTCCTAGGTGTCGCAGCCTGCTTCCTGACAACCGCTATCATTCTCCCCGGAATTCTCGGGCTTATCGAAAGAAAAACAAACAGTGCACGAAAAAAGCAGCAAAGCGCATAGTTTAGTAACCTCTCTAATAAAACAACATCAGGTGTATCCGGAGCGACATTGAAGATTTAGCCATTACGACCAGTTCTTCGAGGGTAACTATTTGGGGACATCCCCAAATTGTCGGCGATGTTGTATTGAGCACAACTTTGCTAAAGGATTAGAAATACGGACAAGCACGGGAACAGAGGTTAGAGTGGAAGAGATTATGTGTTAACGGGCGCAGTTCAGAGCCGCCGAGAAGGGCGGTGAGGAATGGCGTAAAAAATCTTCACTTAAGCGAGGATAGACCTGATGGAGATAGCGAGAAATTTTATTTTGGTTATCGATTAATCCAGGAGATCTTTGGCAAGATCTATAGCAGAAGCGGCATCCGGCGCATACCCGTCCGCTTCGATCTGGTCGGCATAGGCCTGGGTCACAGGGGCACCCCCTATGATAACCTTGACCTTATCCCGTAAACCAGCATCCTTCAAGCCTTGCATAATCTCCTGCATGTATATCATGGTTGTGGTCAGAAGGGCAGACATGCCCACAACATTGGCGTCTTCCTTCTGAGTGAATTCAATGAATTTTTCCTTGGATACATCTGCGCCTAAATCCACAATTTCATATCCAGCTCCCTGGAGCATCATCCCAACGATATTTTTTCCGATATCGTGTAAATCTCCCTTCACAGTTCCGATGACAATTTTCCCTTTAGGCTTCACATTGGCTTCCGTCAACAAGGGATTGAGAATATTCAATCCCGCAGTCATCGCCCTAGCAGAAACCAGAACTTCTGGGATAAAAAATTCGTTGTTTTTAAACTTTTCGCTGACGACATTCATACCAGCGACCAAACCATTATTCAAAACATCTTCAGCTGAAATCTCTTCAGAAATAGCTTGATTGACCAGCTCTTTGACCGCATCGGCCTGGCCTTTTACAACCTCATCCGCTATTTGCTCATAAATTGCCATGGTTTCCTCCTTCATCAAAAGTATTATACGATATAATCATCCTGTTCCATCGAACGAAGTTCTCGAGCGATGGCCTGCCGGACATCCTCCGGCATTTCTTTTTCCCTTTCTAACATGGATTTTAATCCTTTTCCCAATCCGTCATCAATAAAATGGGATTTTACATAATCCGAATGCCAGGTCCTTTCCTCGAATGACCTGCTCTCCAATTTCTCGAAGAAGCTTTTGATCCCTTTTTCAGGATCTCCTTCGATCTCCCGAAAATAAGATCCATAGATATGGAGGGAATCACTGATGTCCGCGTACCGGCCTACTTTAACAGGGCTGTTTATTTTTTTTTCGATAGCCTTTGCAATGGTTCTCATCAAGGTCGTGAGGGCAATGACATTTTCGAACCAAGCTTTGAACAGATCTCTACTTCTCCAGTGTGTATTCATATTGAAAACATACCCGCCTTCTCCATCCTCGCAAAGACGCCCCCAGACTCTCTGCAGACAAGGAGGATCATCTGTTGGAGGATCGAGTTTTGGATTCCATGTGATGGCCTGGGCTCGGCGTGTGTAGCCGGTACCGGCAAGTTTATTGATCATGGCATCGATCTGATCGATCACCAAGTCCTCGATCCTATATTCGCAAAGACGGCCATGGTAAGTGTAAGTCCACCGGGTATCCTTGCTTTCAGTTCCCTTCAAGATCTCTTCCAACGGTTTGACCCAATAATCATGGGCTCCATGTACGACTTCCATGACATATTCTGCCAGCCCACCCAATCCATCGGCAAAAGAACGGTGAAAACGAGGCTGGGCAAATGGTTCTTGGACAACGATCACAACTGTCGCATCCCGGCTTGGGGGGTCTTCGGGACGGTCGTACTCAGTATGGATGCTTATCCCCTTCTCCCAGACCTCTTTGATAGCCTTTTCGTAAGCCCGAGGAATGGTGTCAGCGTCCACTCTCAATATCGGTATTTGACCTGCCCGCATGGACCCTCCGTCTAAAAAGGTTTTTCATTGTATTGGATTTAAAAAAAATAATCAACGAAAAGCTTTTGACCTGTATTGATCCGGCTTGACAGGTTTCCCTCTGCCCAATATAATCGGCTCACAATGTCAAAACTTGAGGAAGAAACCAAAACAGCAGAGGATCTCCTCGAGAAAAGGTTTCTGTCTCAACCCTCAAGACTAGGATCTACCGCGAAACTAAAAGGCGAATGGATTTGTAATGAAGATGTGATCATTCAGGGCCATCTTCAGGGAAAAATCGATTTAGGAAATCATGACCTCCATATCGAAAGGGAAGCAAAAGTCCTTGCAGATATTCGGGGGAAAAACATCACCATACTTGGGAAGGTAACAGGCAATGTCACAGCCTCCGGAAAAATTTTGGTCGGAAAAGAGGCCAAAATGATCGGGGACCTATCGGCTCCTCAAATTGCCATCCAGGACGGGGCCAAATTCAAAGGCACCGTCAAGATGCTCCCCAAAACCCTTTAAATTTAACTATCTGAAGTATTCACGGGCCGAGGCCCTCCGCCCCACCCTAGTAATATCGGATGCAAGGCAGTAGCCCATGAAGTTGTAGTGAACTACTGCGAATGGGCTGCAATGCAGCCGATGCGGTGAGATCAGCTCGCCCGAAGGGGAAAAATTGCCGATTATAAATTTCTACTCATATGGAGATTTAAGATTTTTTTGTAAAGAAAGGATCGGCAATTTTTATAAATACTTCAGGGATTTTATCTGTGGCGGTAGTAATCCGCCGGCGTTTGACTTCCGATATATTCAACGGCTTTTTGGATGCACATTCGGATCGCTTTCTCGATCGGTGTTTTGCTGAATCCGCCTAACGAAATCGGTAGACTTCCGCCAACCCATGTGGATCCAGAAACTCCAAAACTGGTGGAATCCCCTTGGACACTCGTGGCCGCAACGATCTGAGATGTCTTGGTGTCGATTATACGGATATCGATGGCGACATGCCCTTTTTTCACACCTCCGCCAACTCTTACCCCCAGGATTTTCGTTCCTCCGCCAACGCCTTTTGCGCCTCCCGCAAACTCTGTCACTGATGCGGTGATCATTAGCTCTGCTCCATAGATTTCCCCTATAGGAGCTTCTGTTCCTTTTTTAACTCGTCCAGTATCACCAAGATCTTGCTCTCTCAACACCTCACCGAGTTGTTCCCTCTCTAGGACAATGAACCGATTGCTGTTGAACAACGCTGTGGTAAGCATATCTCTCATGCCTTCTCCGATCTGGCGCCATTGCATACCGTACATGCCATACCATCCTCCGGTCCATCCTCCCTTTGCCGTCTTATCCTGAAACTCTCCGACAGCGAGCCGGGCTTTGGGGCCATCATACCGTTCCGCTTGAGCTTGAGCTATGGAGGGGCCACCTGTAGATGTGACTGTGGTTGTGGGAGCACATGAACTTAACCAAATGACCACTGACATTAAAGCTAGTATCCATGGAAATTTTTTCATTTGACCTCCTTCAGCTATAAGCTTATCACGAGAATAGAGATTGTCAATATCCTAATTATTCCGTTCTGACGCTCATTTCTGACTTTTTTGTTATAATGGCTTTGATGAAGCATTTCGATCTGCATTCAGAATTCGCTCCCAAAGGGGACCAGATTAGTGCGATCTCGCAGCTCACCGAAAGCTTGAGTAAGGGAACAAAGCACCAGGTTTTGATGGGAGTGACGGGCTCGGGAAAAACTTTCACCATGGCCAACATCATAAAAACGGCAAATCGGCCTGTCCTTATCATTTCTCACAACAAGACATTGGCTGCTCAGCTCTACCAAGAGTTCAGGAATTTTTTTCCCAAAAATGCCGTAGAGTACTTTGTAAGTTATTATGACTACTACCAACCTGAGGCTTTTATCCCGGCGACCAACACGTATATCGCCAAAGAAGCCACGATAAACGATGAAATCGATCGCCTGCGACTCTGTGCCACCAATTCTCTCTTCCAGAGGAAGGATGTCATTATCGTTGCCTCTGTCTCCTGTATCTATGGGATCGGATCGCCCCAGACCTACTATTCCATGAGTTTCACGCTGGAAAAGAATCAATCCATAACGAGAAAAAAAATCCTCAAGAACCTGGTGGATGTTCAATATGAAAGACAGGAATCAAATTTTCAAAGGGGTGGATTTCGGGTAAGGGGCAACATTATCGAAGTATTTCCATCTTACGAGGATTTTGCCTATCGGATTGAATTGGACGAAAAGAAGATTGTCGGCATAGCTTCCATAGATCCTCTCCTTGGTACGGTCAAAGAAAATTTCGAAAAAATCCTTCTTTACCCACGGACTTTTTTTTCGACTCCACGCAACATTCTCGATTATGCCACCGAAAACATCGAAAAAGAAATGAAACAGAGAACCGATTTTTTCAAAAAGAGGGGACAAATCATCGAGGCCAACAGAATCGAGGAAAAAACATTGTATGACTTGGAATTATTGAGGGAACTCGGCTGGTGTCCTGGAATAGAAAATTACTCCCTCTACTTAAGTTTGAGAGAGCCGGGACAGCCGCCTTACACTTTACTGGATTACTTCTCGAAAGATTTTCTGATTATTATCGACGAATCCCATGTGACAGTCCCTCAGATTGGGGGAATGTTTCATGGGGATCGAGCACGAAAACAAACTCTTATCGAACACGGTTTTCGTCTGCCTTCAGCACTGGATAACCGCCCGCTGCAATTCGAAGAGTTTGATGAGCGGGTGAATCAAGTCCTTTATGTCTCTGCCACTCCCAGACCTTATGAGCTAAAAAAAGCAAATCATCAGGTCGTGGAACAGATCATCCGGCCGACTGGTCTCATCGATCCTGTGGTGGAAGTCCGGCCGATCAAGGGACAAATCGACGACCTGATGGCTGAAGTCAAAGAACGAGCAAAAAAACAGGAAAGAACTCTGGTGACTACTCTGACAAAAAAGATGGCAGAAAACCTGACCCGATACTACCACGACCTCGAACTCCGCGTCCGGTATCTCCATTCCGAAATCAACACTCTCGAACGGGTGCAGATTCTTCGGGATCTCAGAAAGGGCAAATTCGATGCTCTCATCGGGATAAATCTTTTGAGAGAGGGTTTGGACTTACCAGAAGTCTCCCTTGTCGCCATCTTGGATGCTGATAAAGAAGGATTTCTGAGGTCATCCACTTCCCTGATCCAGACTTTTGGGAGAGCGGCACGGAATGTCGATGGCAAAGTCATCCTGTACGCCGACACCATCACCAGATCCATTAAAGAGGCCATGAATGAAACAAACAGAAGGAGAATGCTGCAAAAAGAATACAACAAAAAAAACGGCATCACTCCCCAATCCATTACAAAGCGGATAGATGAGGTTTTAACCAGCGTTTATGAAAGGGATTATTTTGACTATTTGAAGATATCCGAAGATAAAGATATCTACCTCTCTCCGGAGAAGAGGAAAAAAAGGACGGAACAACTGGAAAAACTGATGAAAGAAGCTGTCCAAAACCTGGAGTTTGAAAAGGCAGCCTCTCTGAGAGATGAACTCAATAAATTGAAAAAACGGGAGTTGGAACTTGTCGAATAAAATAAAAGACCCCCTCAAGACAAAAATCAAGACCTGCCCAAAAAAACCGGGCATTTATTTTTTCAAAGACAAAAACCAAAACATCATCTACATCGGCAAGGCCCGCTCCCTTCAAAACCGGATCAAATCCTATTTTGCTCCCACATCGGACACGAAGGTGATTCGCATTCTGAACGAAACAAGAGACATTGAATACATACTCACAGGATCGGAAAAAGAAGCGGGTTTTCTGGAAAATAACTTCATTCAGCAATACCAACCCAAGTTCAATCTGCGACTCAAAGACGACAAGAGTTTTCCCTATTTGAAATTATCCCTCCAGGATCTTTATCCTGGGCTATATCTGACACGCCGGGTCGAGGCCGATGGATCGAAATATTTTGGACCGTTCTCCCCTGCCCACCAAGCCAGACAGACCATCCATCTCATCTCCAAATTTTTCGGGATCCGAACGTGCTCAGAAAAAATCCCAGGGACACGGAAGCGGCCTTGCTTGGAGTATGATCTAAAGCTTTGTTCGGCCCCATGCACAGGATTTATCCAAGAATCGGATTACAGAGACAATGTCAAAAATGCCCGTCTCTTTTTGGAAGGTAATGTCGAAAAGTTGTTGAAAATTTCTAGAGAACGCATGAAAAAAGCGGCGGAACAGCAAGAGTTTGAGCAGGCCGCGCAATGGCGAGACCTCATCCATACATTAGAAAATATCAAGGAAAAACCCAAAATGACATCAGTCGGACTGGATGACAAAGACATCATCGGATTTGCCAGACAGAAAAAAAAATCGGCCCTATATATTTTTCTAATGCGAAAAGGCAAAGTGATCGAATCCGAGAGTTTCATGGAAAAGGAGAATATCGACTTTTCCGAAGATAAATTATTATCCTTTCACTTGTGTAAAACCTACAAGGACCGGAAAAATTGGCCGGACAAAATCCTGCTCCCATTTCCTCCGCTGAATAAACAAATATTACAGGACGAAATCTCTCATCTGGCTAAAAAGAGTATCAAACTTCTCATCCCGAATAAGGGGAAAAACAGGAAACTGGTGGAACTGGCCGACAGAAATGCGGAAATTATCCTTCAGAAAACAAGCATTGATCTTCTCCCTTTGAAGGAAGCACAAAGGGTACTAAGTCTTGAGAGGAGTCCTCGCCGCATCGAGGGTTTTGACGTTTCCAACACCGGAGGGGAAGAATCCGTGGGATCTGTTGTGGTCTTTGAAGATGGCCATCCTCGAAAACAGGAATACCGAAAGTACAAGATCAAAACAGTCAAAGGGCCCGATGACGTGGCCAGTCTTCAGGAAATCATCCAAAGGAGATACACGAGGATTAAACAAGAAAACAAAGCCCTGCCTGACCTTGTCCTTGTCGACGGTGGAAAGGGACAGCTCAATATCGCTAAAAAGACATTGAATCACGTGGGTTTGGAGAATCTGGCCGTTGTCTCTTTGGCAAAAAAAGATGAGATTATTTTTACACCCACACATAAACTGGGAATAAAACTAGAACGAACCTCACCTGTCCTAAAGCTTCTCCAACATGTTCGGGATGAGGCCCATCGCTTTGCCATCAGTTATCACCGTATAAAAAGAAAAAAAAGAAGCTTCGAATCCAAACTCGATGGGATTCCGGGATTGGGGCCCAAAAGAAAATCTCTGATACTCACAAAATACAAAAGCCTCGCTGAGGTTAAAGAATCTTCTGTAGAAGAATTGGGAAAGATTGTCAGTATAAAAGTCGCTGCTAAAATTCTCGAAAAACTCAAATAATTCAAACGATTTAACCTGGATGGTTCTCTTCTATCCTCTGTTCCCGTGCTTGTTCGGAACCCTTATCTTTTAGCAAAGTCGTGCTCAATACATCCTCGCCGCCCAACTTTATCGGGTTTCCTCGAAGAACGACTCGTGAAGGCTAGAAGAGCTTACCCACACAAAATGGAAGAGACCCTATAAGAATAACTTCCTGATATTGCTGGAGCAAAAAAAGCATCAGCATTTTTTATGAATAGTTCAGGTTAATAAAGTCTTGGATGAAATGGAGATATTCATAGAATCTTTGAGTTTTTGAGAATTTTGGCATACTATGTGGGAGAAGAAGGAGCTGCAATATGATAATCGGGATCGGAGTGGACATCATCGAGGTGGAGAGGATTCGAAAATTGGCCGAAAAAAGCCCGCGTTTTCTCAAAAGAGTTTTCACCGACGAAGAAATCAAGTACAGCAACGGGAAAAAGAACAAATACCAGCACCTTGCAGCTCGATTTGCAGTAAAGGAAGCCTTTTTTAAAGCACTAGGAAAAAAAATCAACTGGAACGATGTGGGGGTTGTCAATCTCCCTTCAGGGAAACCGGAACTGGCATTAAAAAGGGAAGGATCTTTTACTTTTGATAGAAGTTATGTTTCCCTTTCTCATCTCCAGGATTATGCCATCGCTTATGTCGTTCTGGAAAAATCGGGGATGTCAAAGGGCTAAAGTTTCAGGATCAATCTCATCACCAGGCTAATAACAACAGCAACCCCTGTATTCAAGGCAACCGACAACAAAGCGATCTTTCTTCCGATCTCTCTCCAAATAATTGCAACGGTCGAGAGGCAGGGAATAAAAAAGCTTATGAACACCACGAATATGACCATCTGCTGGTAAGTTATGACATTCATCAAATCCTGATAGCTAGTGCCAAGCGCTTGGAGCATCATAACCAGAGAAAGCTCTTTTCTGAGAAAACCGAAAACAAGAGTTACCCCCAGTTCTTGGGGTAATCCCAGGGCTGTTTTAACCAAGGGGGAAAGGATAAGGTTGACATATTTATCCAGTTGAAAATATTGCATAATGGCTAAAACGATACTTCCCGCAATCAGAATCGGCCAGGCGAATTTTATGAAAGCTTTCAAATGAACAAAAGTCTTTCTGGCCATGTTTTTCAAAGAAGGCATTTTTAAAGAGGGAATTTCCAGGATCAATCCTGGGGAGGGTTCTCGAAAAAAGAAGCTGAGGATACGTCCCAACACACCCAGCAAAAAAATGTTGAAGATATAAAACCCAAGAGCCCAGAAGGGTCCCAGATAAAAGGCGACAAGAGCCAGAATGATGGTGGTCCGTGCAGAGCAAGGGATAAAAGGAATGAGCAGGATCGTAATGATCCTATCTCTGCGGGATCCCAATATTCTCGTCGAAACGACGGCGGGAACATTGCAGCCAAAACCCAGGATAAACGGAGAGACAGAATTCCCGTGAAGGCCGATCCGGTGCATGAATGTATCCATCATAAAGCTGGCCCGAGCCAGGTAACCGATATCTTCGAGAAGCGCCATCAAAAAAAGAAGAGGAACAAAATAGGGCAACACAATCGCCACCCCTCCGCCGATTCCCTGAATAAGGCCTTCGGCCAAGTAAAACAGCAGGCTGCTTCCCAAGTGAACGGAGAGATAACTCCTAAGGCTGCTCAACGGACTCAGAAGAAGTTCTTCTAAAGGATTCCCAACTTTAAAGATGACGAAAAAAAAGATGAGAAACACCCCGAGCAGGATAATATAACCTAAAAAAGGATGCATGACGACAGCATCCACCCTTTTTTGCCAACCGATCTTTTTTCTTCTTGTGACTCGGCAACTCTCTTCAAAAATTTTAAAGGCAAGATGATGCCTTTCTGCCGCGATGACTTCATAGGCAGGAGCATTGTGATGTTCCTCGAGTTCCCCCCTAATATTATCAAGGCTCTCTTTTAGAGAAGGATTTATCTCTCTGAGCATCCTGTTAAAAACAAGCCTTTCTGCTTCGATCATTTTGACAGCCGTAAATCTTTTGTTTGACACAATCGGAAAATCGGGCGGGATCAACTCTTCCAGTTCAGCTATTTTATCTTCTACATCTTTGGACAACTTAATCGGTGCCAAAGTCATTTTTTCACTAAGGATGGTTAAAACCGCGTCTAAAAGCTCCTTTATGCCGCGACCATGTGTTGCGATCGTGGGAACCACAGGAACACCGAGGAGGCTTTCCAGTTTTTTTATATCCACATCGATTCCCTTTTTTTCCGCCAGGTCCATCATGTTCAAGACCACGACCAAAGGGTATCCCAGCTCGATGAGCTCCAAGGTCATTTCCAAACTTCTTCCCAAAATGGATGCATCTATCACATTGATGACCAAATCAGGCTTCTCGACAAATAAATGTTTGAGGGCAACTTTTTCAACCTCACCGGAAGGATACAAGGAATAGGTTCCGGGAAGGTCGATAATATTTAATAACTTCCCCTTGAAGTTGACGCTGCTATGGGTATGCTCGACTGTGGTTCCGGGAAAATTCGACGTCTCGGCCTTGAAACCCGCGACCGCGTTGAAAAGTGTGCTTTTTCCGCTGTTTGGCTGGCCAATAAATACAATATCCGGGAAATTATT
>CAYPGQ010000128.1:0-12138 GCA_964410125.1 uncultured Eubacteriales bacterium
CGAAAATTGCCATCTTGATGGTAGCCGTCCTTCTTTCCCTGTTTGGTTTTAATCTGATCACATACAGTGACTGTTTTATGGATATGCTCGCAGGTAAGGACGCCGGCTATACGGTTACAACACATGTGACATCCGTAACACCGAATATGGAGGCCATGCTCTAGCTCTGTTGCCTAAGATTTTTAAGAGCCCTTACAAACACACGGCGCATTCTTACTCCTTGGACTTCGCCGGACACGGCATCCAGAGCTTTGAAATCATAACCTTTTTTCTTTTTATAATACCCGACCCAGAAGGGATAATAGATTTTCCTTCCTTTGGATATCTCCTCGGCTTGGTGATGGCTCCGTGTCCGCAATCCATGCTCTAGAAGGATTCCTTTATACTGGTCCAGAGCCATTTTCGCCGCATCGGATGAAGAAATCTCAAAATCACAGGAAGGCATGGGCGTCTTCGGCTCTTTTTCAATATCCAAAGCATTTTCTGCATAAAGCACAGCGTGCCCCAGAAGACCATCTACAGAAAGAATCACGGTCTGTTTTGAAAAGAAGTTTTCCTGTTTTCCCTTGTTTTCCTTCTCGACCTGGACATCGAACAGATAAAAAGGCAAGCACACAACCTCCAATCTTTCGGGTGAGATTAGATTTTTTCTGGAAAACAGTTTGGTTATCAAAGAGAGAGAAGATTTTTTGGTGGAAAAGATGTTTTCGGCCTGCTGTTGAGAGATCCTCGACTTGATGAACATACTATTTTATTCTGCGTCGTTTGTTGGCTCTCCCCTTCAAAATAGAAAAAATGCCTGCCCCGAGTAACAGGGCAGCAGCGATGATATTCGTGACGATCCCCCGCATCAATGGAACATTTTCCGTGCCTTTAACAAAAAATGTGGCCAGCAAAACCACAATTCCAAAAAAGAGCCAGAATACCCCCATGATTTCCAAGGGTTCGAAGGTCTGTTTTGGTTCTGATTGATTATCGTTTGTTGTCATTCGATCCTCCATTTCCCTCAGAATATGATGTACAGAACGACCTGGATTCCCAAAAAGACGGTTGCCCAGATCCTCAGGTCCCGCCACTTTCTCTTATCCGGGGCCCCTTCTAAGATGAACTTTGGAGGGCGAAACCAGGCCCAGATGATCATGCCGATAAAAAACAAGGCGGCGATATATTTTCCTAAAACAAGAGGCAATCCTTCCAACCATTCCATCATTTTATTCCTCCCCCTGAGCTCTTTTTTTCAAGATGTCTTGCATCTTTTTGTCCTTCATCACAAGGCCGTATACCAAGCCTTCCAACTTCTCGATCGGATCCGGTTTGGTCAACAGGCTGACAACGATCGTGATCAACATCGATCCCAGAAAGGACCACCAGGCGATGTACAAAAAGCTTATGTCGGTTATAAAAAACATTGAACTGGAAATAGCCACACCACCCAATAGTCCGAACAATCCTCCCCATTGATTGGCTCGTTTCCAGTAGATGCCGAGAAGAGTTATGGCAAAAGTCGGTCCCTGGAATATGGACAGAAGTGTCTGCATCGCCACATAGATCCCTGGAAATGCTTTCGTGACCGGAGCAAAGGCCACAGCCCAAAGGACAAATACAAGGGTGAGGATTCTTCCGACCTTAAGGTAGTGTTTGTCCGAGGCATCTTTTTTGAAAAATCTCTGGTAAATGTCCCTTGTCCAGAGGGTGGCGGCAGAGTTGAGTGTAGAATCCACGCTGGAGATGAGCGCAGCCATAAAAGCGGCAAATACCAATCCGGCCAGTCCTGCGGGCAAAAGGCTTTTGATAAGCCAAGGGAAGGCTTTATCCATGTCCGAACCGATCAATCCCGGGTTAAGGGCCAAGGCAAGGAGGCCGGGTAGTACAACCAGGATCGGGATAAACATTTTGGGGAGAGCCGCAAACATCATGCCGGCCTTGGCGTCCCATTCGCTGCGTGCGCCGAGAGTTCTCTGGATGATGGCCTGATGGCAGCACCACCAGGCTGGAGACAGGACAAGAGCCAGCCCGAAGATCATGCCCAGCCAGGGGTATGTCGGATTACTCAACGGCAAAAACAGCTTGAAATGATCCGGATTGGCCGGCTTAATGGCTTCCACCAGGCCAGACCATCCTCCTACAGTCCATAGGCCGAGCACGGTGAGGGCAATACCGCCGATGAACATCACCAGGAGCTGCACTACATCTGTCATGGCAACGGCTGCCAGACCTCCGGTGATCGTGTAAATCCCGACGATCAGGGCTGTGATTAGGAGGCTGAATTCAACAGGAATTCCGAGATATTCGTTGAGCATCAGGCCAGAGGCCCAGAAAAAGACTCCCAAGACACAGGCTAAAAAGGCTCCCCAGAGGATGGCTTCGATCACCCGCACGGCCGTATTGTATCGTTTACCCAGAAATTCCGGGACTGTGTAGACGCCGGCCTTCCAGTAATACGGGACAAACAAGAGGGCTGCAAGCACCATGGCTGGAATGGCGCCGATCCACTCGTAGTTGGCCTGGGCAATCCCGAACCGGTAGGCTCCGCCTGCCGCACCCATGTAATCGTAGGCTCCTATGTTGGTACCGATGATCGACATGCTGATCACCCACCATGGCAGCATCTTACCGGCCAGGAAATAATCTTCCTCGGTTTTGACGTATTTCTTGAAATACACACCAAAGATGGGGATCGCGACAAGATAGGCAATGACGATGACCAGATCAATTCCGCTGATATTCATGCATATCTCCCACGTCCATTATTCCCTACAATATATAAAATATCCCCCACAAAACTCAAATTTTAAAAACAAAAAGGCTACTATTTTGGGAAGTTGAATCGGAATCCCAACGCAATCGCTCTGGCTTTCATCGGACAGCCTGGCTCTGTCACATAATATTTATCCAGGAGATTTTCACCTTTTAGGAAAATATTGAAATTTGAAATTTTCACCGAAAAAACCGCATTCAGAACAACATATCCTGGAATTGGGACGATGTCATCGAAGATTTTTACCTCAGCGCTGGATGAATAAAGCCCAGAGAGGGTGAAGTTTGCATTTTTTCCGACAAAAACATTCATGACAAAATTCAGTTGAGACTCCGGGACCAGGTCGATGGGACGGTCCTCATCCTCGTTAACCCCGTCGAGGTAAGTGTAATTCACGGATAGATCCATCCATCGGAACACTTTTGAAAATTCCATCTCAAAACCCGCAATATGGGACTGTCCGATGTTCAAATTCGTCTGGCTGCCATCGATCATGCGGACACTCTGAATAAGATCCTGTATCTGGTTATAAAAAACTGCTCCGGAAAACAGAAAATCCCTCTCATACAGGAATCCCAATTCATAGCTTTTCCCCCTCTCGTGTTTGAGGTCCGGATTTCCCCCTTTGGTGCTGTAAAGGGATTTCATCGAAGGAAATCGCGACTTTTGAGATACGGAAATCCGAATGTCAATATAATCGGAAGGATTAAATTTGATGCCTGCTATGGGATTTATGGATGTTTTGTTCTCCCCGGTGAATTTCCTCAGATGGTCGAGGCTCGCCCCAGCGATCAAGCGCCATCGGGAATTCAAGCTCAAATGGCTCTCCAACCCTAGGGAAACAGTCTGGTGCTTGAACTCTTCCCACGCTTTTCCTATATCATCCTGAGTTCTGACCCTGTCGTCCCTGAAATTCAAGCTGAATTTCCACTCATTATGGGATGCAAAAGGAAGTGAACCCAGAAGGAATGCCCCGTAGGAATCATTCTTATAAGTGGATTCCCACTGCAGCTTGCTAAGGTCCGGCCCGGTGTAAGCATCCAGGATATTGAAATGGTGCACATAATAGCTTCTGATCTTGAGGTTTCCTTTCTTGAAGAAAGAAAATGTGACTCCGAGATTGAACTGCAAACGATCCCAATCTTTGAACCGCCAATAACGGGGCTTGTAGTATTCTGTAGCAGCTGGAATGCCATATTCCGATGTGTAATAGGCTGCTTCAAATAAAATTTCGCTCTTTTCGTTTGGATAGAAGTACACCTTTCCTGTAAAATTGGCCCTTTCATAATTGCTGTTATCCCTCGACGTGTGTTTGCCATCCTGTTTCCATTTGAACCCGTCGGATTTATCGTAGGAAAAGAATCCGGAAAGAAAGACTTTATTCCAGCGGAGAGATCCGGTAGAGGCCAGATTTAGTGCATTCTGGCTATCATAGAAAGTTTTGAGGGAAAAGGAAGGAGGAACAGGTCTTCGTGTGATGACATTCACGATCCCGCCCATGGCATTCGGCCCGTAAAGGACCGACGATGCTCCTTTGACAACTTTGATGTTTTCAATTTCTTCTGTCGGGATGGTCTTCAGGTCAAAGGAGTTGAAGAAGGGTTCGTAGATCGGGATCCCGTCGTACAGGAGGACAATTCTCTGGCCTTCGAATCCGCGAATTTTGAGGCGGTATTCATTTTTAGTCCCGGTCGAGACAAACGTCCCTGAGGAATAGGAAAGGACATCCGATATATCCCTGGGTTGCAGTGCCTCGATTTTATCTTTGAGGATTATCGATGTGGTAGACAGGGGAACATCCTTGGGCCGTTTTGCCTCGACAACGATCTCCTCTGTGATCTGTTTTTGTTTTTCCTTTTCTTCCTGCTCTTTTTCCTGGGCAATCAGGCCAGAGGGGGGGGGAAACAACATTAAATATAACAAACATAATAACGCAGAAAATACACTCCGTTGTTTCATCTTATGTCCTTCACATATTCAATAAGCCTACATTTTGGGCTTCCCTCCCAAGGAATCCGTCTCGATTCATAAAATCCACAGGCAAGATACATCGTCTGGGCTGGAACAAAAAAGGGATGGTCGAGCGTGGATACTTTCGCATTTTTGAATTCCATTTTCTGGAAACGCCGAAGAATTTCCAGGATCTGCTTTTTTCCCATTCCTCGCCCTTGAAATTCGGGAAGAATGCAGTTGTGCCCGATGATGCCGATTGAAGGCCACTGTCTCGGGTCATATGATGCAAAGCCGATGAGTTTATCATCGAGCCAACTCAGAAATGTGCTGTCCCCGATGGCAGCAGGTTCCTCGTAGACATCGGTATCAAAACGCTTCCATCCTTCGGTCTCATTGCCCCAAAGATCCGGATCGGAAGAGACAAGACCGGCATAGCAGCTTTTCAAGATGGCTGCAATCGTTCCGGGTTTTTGAACTTGGGGTGGTGTGAATTTCAGATCGGACATACTATCTATGTTATGCGATCGCTCATTTCGAGGAGGTTTTCATTTTTTGGATGTGTTCGGCCATCAGTTTGAGTAATTCAGGCCCTCTAGGACCCCAACAGTGGGGCTTGCCTTCGCCATATTCCACAACCCCTGAATAGTATGGATCTTTGGTGGTTTCAAGGAATTTTTCCATAAACACGGCAGCATTATTCAGATAGTAGGAATCCATATCCCCAACATAGATGTGGAGTTTTCCCTCCAGTTTCGGACCGATCTCTGCCCAATTCTGCTCCAGGTAATGGCGTAGGTCAAAGTGCTCTTTCCAGTAATGGGCGATGTCCGGATCGATCTCCCCGGTGAGTTTATTCCAAACCTCTTGGGGATAGCCATCCTCTCCGACCGGTCCGTAACAGGCCATGTAAATCTCCCACTGCCCTCCTGACCGGCAATTGTCTCCCACTGCCAGCTCATAATGGTTTTCATCCTTCATCATTTCCCGCACTTGGCCGTCCGTTCCTCTGAGAACCGGGCGTTCCACCCGAAGCCAATCATAATCAGTGTAATAGGCGTTTTTGTGGTTGTAAATATTCACAAGATGTTGGGCTCGAAAATCTAGAGCATCCGGACACAACGAGAAAGTTCCGCCGAAAAAGTCCGGATAAAACACCTGAAGAGCAAAGGAGATCCAGCCTCCTGTCGATCCCCCGGAGAGGACACGCGCATAGGATTTATGGATAATCCGATAATTTTCTTCGATATACGGGATCAGTTCCTGCATGATGGCATCGCCGTAAGGCCCGAGATTGGGAGAATTCATGGCGTGGGAATCGTCATAATAGGGGCAGGGGTGCTGGAACGTAACGGCCAGCATTCGTGGACATTCATCCGAATTCCAGTACTCGAAAAACTCACGCCCTCTGCTTTCCCTTCGATCGTCCGCATCAGGTTTTCCCTCTCGAAAACCGTAGGGAGCCCTCAGGGAAAAATGCCCCTGGATATAGTTGACAGGATAATAATCGTCGGGATTTTCGTCATATCCTCTGGGCAACAGAATGGTCGCCCCGATGTACATCGGCTGTCCCCAAAAATCCGACAGCAATTTACTCTGGAATTTGATCCGCTTGACCCATTTTGTATCTGGTTCTACCTCGATTGGAGGAATGACATGATTGCACGTGATTTCGATGCTTTGTTTCTGGAAGGAATCAATGTGGATCTTTTGGACATCACTGTACATGTTGCCGGGCGACCGCAGCCAATTCTGCCCTTCCCATTGGTCGTTGTGAAGCCACACTGTGTGGCCATCGGCACGCTTGAACTGGGTATAGACATTGATAAAACCTTGAACATAGTATTCTCCGGGTGGAATGTCACGAATGCTTTGAAGGGGGAATCCGAATGAGTTCTCATTGACAACACCCGCTTCTCCCGGATTCAATCCCGAGACATTTTGCCCCCAGAAAGGAATGCCCCTTACTCGGCGCACCTGAAAACGGGGCTCACGCTGGTCACTCTGAGCCAGCATGACATACACCCGACCCGTCAAGGGACCTTCGTGATTTTCTTCAGAATACTGAATAGCAAATTCGAGGTCCGAACCTTTCGTGCCTGATGTCTCGGTTTTGCAACAAACCAAAAGGCCAACAAAAGCTAATACAAAAAAAATGCTAAGATACTTTTTCATTTGAGCTCCTCTCCATTCAAAGGCTATATTCTCACCAATCCTGCCCCAAAAAGCAACAATTCATAATTCCCTAATTCAGTGACGGGATACCCGACCCCCCAATTCTAGAATTAAGGGGTCGGGTATCCCGTCACGAAATTATCTGATTGTTTATCTCTAAATAATTAGGATACAATAATTCGGTACCTGTCCCCGAATTATTTAGAAGGAAGGAGGAAATATGAAAATAGCCAGTCGACTCATGATTGTTCTTTTTTGTGTCCTCGTTCTCATTCCTGCGTCATCCTCTGGTCAAGCAAGCATCATAGAACAGGCTGATCTAGAAGCTTTTATTGATGGGATCATGAGAGCCCACATGGAGGCCAACCATATCGCTGGAGCGACGTTTTCTTTTGTCAAGGACGATGAGATCTTTTTTGCCAAAGGGTACGGTTATGCAGACACTCAAAACAAAACACCAGTTAAGACCGATGAGACCATGTTCCGGCCGGGTTCGATTTCCAAGCTCTTCACATGGACGGCCGTCATGCAGCTTTACGAACAAGGAAAGCTCGACCTCGACGCCGATATCAACACCTATCTCGAGAAATTCAAGATACCGGACACCTATCCCGAACCGATCACCTTCAAACATTTGATGACCCACACTCCCGGATTCGAGGAGATGATCAACGATATGGCCGTGAGAGACAGTGAAGATTTGTGGACATTGGAGAAGTATGTATCCACCAACATACCCGCAAGAATCTTCCCACCGGGCAAATTTACAGCTTATTCCAATTACGGAACAGCCCTTGCCGGGTATATCGTTCAAGAAGTGTCCGGCGTGCTCTTCGAGGAGTATGTGGAAAAAAACATCTTCGATCCGCTGGGGATGAACACCAGCACCTTTCGTCAGCCGCTTCCTCCCCATCTCGAGGAAAAGATGTCGGAAGGATATACCTTCAAAAAGGGTGTGTTCAACCAAGAAATGTTTGAACTAATAAACGGGGCTGCGCCAGCAGGAGCTTTGAGCTCCTGTGCCACTGATATGGCAAATTTCATGATCGCCCATCTCCAATTCGGCCAATTTGGGGAAAACAGAATTCTGGAAGAACAAACGGCTCGCCTCATGCAAAGCCTGCTGTTCACCAACCACCCCCAAGTTAATGGAAACGCTCATGGATTTTGGGAACTGAAGGTGAATAACCTGCGTTCCATCGAGCATGGCGGGGATACTATATGGTTCCATTCCCTTCTTGTTTTGATACCCGAAAAAAACACCGGTTTTTTTGTCTCCTACAACAGTAAGGATGCAGGAGGAGCACCTCGAAGGGACCTTGCCCATGCCATTCTCGACCGCTATTATCCTTCCGACATGCCTGATGTAAAACCTGTTTCTGGCGATGAAAAACGGATTCAAAGCTGTGCGGGTAATTACAAACCGACGCGTGTGGTCCAAACAAACTGGGCTAAACTCATGTCGCTGATGATGAATGTTAGCATTAAAGTCACCGAGGAAGGACGTCTTTATGGAGCGGGAAAACAATGGGTTGAGATCGAGCCGTTTGTCTTCAAGGAAATCGGAGGGAAAGACAAGATGGTTTTCGAGGCTGATGAGGAAGGAAATATTGCCAATCTTTTTATCGATTCGGTCCCCTATTTCGCTTTTGTCAGGGTACCTTGGCTTGAAGCCCCACCTTTTAACTTTATATTGCTAGGCATATGCGGGCTTTTGTTCTTGACAGTGCTGCGATGGCCATTCGGGACAATCTTTAGAAAAGTCTGTAAAAAAAGGGAAGAAGAAAATCCAGCGCCTCGTTCTTACCGTTGGGCAGCAGGAGGATTGAGTTTACTCTATCTCATATTCTTTGTCGGCCTCGCTATGAGCGTCTCGGACGAGATGAAATTGATATTCGGAGTGCCGACCGAAGTGAAAATTCTTCTCGCTTTTCCTTTGATATCCGCTCTGCTTACGGTATTGGCATTTGTCTTCATGATTAAAGCTTGGCTGAAGAAATACTGGACAAGGTGTGCGCGGATTCATTACACCCTCGTTGTCCTGGCCTCCATCGCCACACTCTGGTTCCTCAACTTCTGGAATTTGCTCGGATATAGGATGTGATTAAAAATGGAAAAAGTTAATTTGAGCCAAAAATTCAATCTTTTTAGCGAACTATGGACGCCCAAAATTGTCGGCGAACTCAACGGACAATACGTCAAACTTGCAAAAACCAAAGGAGAGTTTGTCTGGCACAAACATGATGATGAAGATGAGTTTTTCCTGGTTATAAGCGGTAGTCTCACTATCAAGCTGCGGGACAAGGATGTCCCTCTCGAGCCAGGAGAATTTCTGATTGTCCCTAAAGGCGTTGAACACAAACCTATCTCAGAAAATGAGGCCCATATTTTGGTATTCGAGCCAAAAAGCACAAAACACACCGGAGATGTCGAGAGTGAGATAACTGTCAAAAAATTCGGTTGGATTTAATTCAACAAATTCTCATTGTCAGGTTTGTACAGTTGAAAAGAAGATATAAAAATAGTTGCTTATTTCTTTCCCTTGTTTTTTGTTTTGTTATCGATTCTCCCAGTTACTCAATCGCTTCGTGCATATGGTATAGAACAAAAATCGACATATTTTCCCGAAAGAGCCGTTTGGGAAAAACGTAAACCCGAAGAATTGGGATTAGACTCGCAACGGCTGCAGGAAGCCATCGATTTTGCCGTGGCCAATGAATGGAAAGGTTCAAAAGATTTGGAAATCGCAGTCACACAGGCGTTTTCAGTGGAGCCTTACGGAGGAGTTCTCGGGCCAACAAAGGCACGGGGTGAATCCAATGGGATCGTCGTCAAAAATGGATACATCGTTGCTTAATGGGGAGACACAAAACGGGTGGACATGACCTTCAGCGTGAGCAAAAGCTTCCTCTCCACAACGGCCGGCCTTGCTCTGGATGCAGATTTGATCGCAGATGTTCAGGATCCGGTCAAGGATTATGTCATGGACGGTAAATTCGACTCGGAACACAACGCCAAAATAACCTGGCACCACCTCCTGAACCAAACCTCGGACTGGTCCGGCACCCTCTGGGACAGACCCGATTGGGGGGATCGCCCCCCAAAGGACGCAACATGGGACAATCTCAAGCAACGGAAGCTAAATGAGCCAGGAACCCATTACAAATATAACGATGTCCGCGTCAATCTTCTTGCCTACTCTCTGTTACAAGTTTGGCGAATCCCCCTCCCAGTCATCCTGCGGGAAAAAATCATGGACCCTATCGGGGCCTCACCCACATGGCGTTGGCACGGATACGAAAACTCCTGGGTTCTTGTCGATGGCTTGAAGATGCAATCGGTCAGCGGCGGTGGACACTGGGGTGGTGGGATGTTCATTAGCACACGGGACTAGGCCCGGTTCGGCCTCCTTTTCCTGCACAACGGGAACTGGAATGGCCGGCAGTTGATTTCAAAGGATTGGATAAAAATGCTGAGAGTGCCGACGCCAGCCAATCCCAGCTATGGCTACATGTGGTGGCTCAACACAGGTCAACAATCCTTTCCCAGTGCTCCAGAAGCGGTATTTTATGCGGCAGGATTCGGAGGAAATTACATCGTCGTGGACCAGGAACACGATCTGGTGATCGCGGTGAGATGGGCCGGAAGCAGCAAGATCATGGACGGGATCATCAAACGAGTCCTCGCGGCTCTTCATTTGGACCAGCATAAAGTGTCATTTCGAGTTTTGTGGGAAGAACATAAGGGAATTTTATTTACACTGTAAACAAATTTTTTGTCGCGAAATTCGGCTCACTTGTCAGATTGACTCCGAGCCTCATCAGCCCGGCTTCATCGCCAGGGGTCGGGATGTGTGTGATGTGGACCTCACACCCTTTCAATTCTTTAAGCTTGGCTAATGCCAGCTGAACGGTCGGGTTTGTGGCTGAGGCGATCGACAAGCTGATCATTATCTCTTCGAGATCCATACTTACAGATTTCGATTGCAGGATGTCTCTCTTCAAAGTCCCGACAGACTCGATGATATTGGGAGATAACAAAGGAATTTTTTCGGGAATCCCCGCAAGATGTTTGATCGTTTTGAGCACAAGACTGGAAGCCGCATGCATAAGAGGCGAATTACTTCCTTTCACTATGGAACCATCATTTAACTCGATAGCTGCCCCACAAAAAATCCCCTCATTCCCCTTCTCCTTCCGGAGAGCCTCTTTGGCAGCCTTTCTGGCATACTCAACGACTTTTCGGTGTTCTGGATTCACGCCGAGGCCCTTCATCAAAAGTTCTACACGTTGAACTGTTTCTTTGTCTGTATATCCCATCACGTACTCACAACTATACCGATAATATCGCCGTATCACTTCCTGTTTTGCTGCATCCCTAACAACCTCGTCATCCAGAATCCCAGAACTTGCGCAATTGACACCCATGTCTGTCGGAGATTTGTAAATCGATTCAGCTTGAGTAATCTTCTCTAGAATACGTTTGAGCACAGGAAATATCTCGACATCGCGGTTGTAATTGACAGCCGGCTTTTTGTAGGCCTCTAAATGGAAGGGATCGATCAGGTTAAAATCTCTGATGTCCGCAGTCGCCGCTTCATAAGCCACATTGACAGGGTGTTTTAAAGGCAGGTCCCAGATAGGAAAAGTTTCGAATTTGGCATACCCTGGCTTCATGCCCTGCAAACAGTCGTGATACATCTGGGAAAGACAGGTGGAGAGCTTGCCGCTCCCCGGGCCAGGTCCGGTGACAACGACTAAGGGTTTTTCAGAAGGGAGATAGGCATTGGCCCCATATCCATCCTTACTGACGATCAAATCGACATCTGTCGGATATCCAGGAGTGTAAGGATGACAAATGACTTTTATACCCCTGCGTTCCAGTTTGTTCTGGAATATTTTTGCCGAAGCCTGGTTATCGAAACGGGTGATCACAACGCCTAGGATATCGAGCCCCCATTCTCTAAGGTCATCAAGAAGCTTCAGGGCATCGACATCATAAGTGATCCCAAAATCTGCCCTCAATTTTTTCTTTTCGATATCCCCCGCATAAATACAGAGAATGATATCCGCCTCGTCTTTTAGCTTCTGTAAAAGCCTCATTTTGACGTTTGGGTCGAATCCTGGCAGCACCCTGGCGGCATGATAATCAAACAGGAGCTTTCCACCGAACTCGAGATAAAGGCGGTTGTTCCCCATTTTGAGTCGATCGAGGATGGCAGAAGTCTGTTCTGCCAAATATTTCTCATTATCAAA
>CAYPGQ010000129.1:0-12071 GCA_964410125.1 uncultured Eubacteriales bacterium
TGTGTTCATTTTTCTCACCTTTGGAATATTTTCTATTATAATATTATATACAAAGATTGTATATAAATAAAGCATCGTTGTCTTGACTAAATTATCTGCAATTGGTTAGATTGGGGAAGAGATAAGCCATTTTAAGGCTTCCCGATGAAAGATAAGGACAAGACGAAAAAACAGCTTTTGGAAGAATTGACTCAGCTGCGCCATCGCCTTTCAGAATTAGAAGAAGTGCAGAAACAACCACAGGAGGAACAAATTCCTGCCGGGATTGATCTGGGGATTTTGGAGCATGCCATAGCTTCATCCATCAGCGGCATCGGGATCACGGACATGACAGGGAAACTGATATATGTCAACGACAAGATCGTGGAAATGTGGGGGTATGAGAGCAAAGAAGAGATCCTTGGACGTTATCTGCCAGAATTCTGGGAGGGAGAAGGGGTTCTTGAAACGATCGAAACGCTAAAGAAAAAGGGGGCACGAATAGGGGAGGATATCGGGAAAAAGAAGGATGGCTCCTTGTTTTATGTGGACTATATGACAAGTGTAATCAGAGATAGGTCGGGCCAACCAAAGTACATGTTCGGTTCTTTTGTGGACAACACGAGGCGGAAACAGATCGAGGAGGACCTCAAAAAAGCGCGCGCTAAGCTGGAGCACAAGGTGAATGAACGCACCACAGAGCTAACCAAAGCAATGGAAAAGCTGAGATGTATTTTGGATTCCTCTCCGCATTCCATAACCGTCACGGATGCAGAGGCCATCATCACAGATTGCAACCAGGCAACGCTGGACAACTTGGGATATTCCAAAAAGGAGGAACTGTTAGGGAAAAGTGCCCTTGATACAATTTCTGAAAAAGACCATCAAAAGGCTGTGAAGAATTTGAACATAGCCATCGAAAAAGGCTCTATTCATAATATTGAATATGAAATCAAAAGAAAAGATGGGCATACATTTCCCGCTAATCTCTCTGCTAGTGTTATCAAGGATACCTCAGGGGAGATGCGAGGTTTTGTTGCCATGGCCCAGGATATAACGATACGAAAGCAGGCAGAGAGGGCTTTGAAGGAATCGGAGGCGAAACTGAGAGAACAGAAATTGGCCTTAGAACAGAAAAACATCGCTCTCAGAGAGATTATCGCTCAGATCGAAATTGAAAAGCGAAAAATAAAGGATGATATCGCGGCGAATGCGTCGACGATTTTATCTCCCATTTTGGATAAACTCAAAGCAGACAAATCGACTGAGAAATATATCGACTTGCTGAGACATCACATCGAGGAATTGACCTCTTCGCTCGGGGCAAGGTTAAGAGACATCGGGGCAAAACTCACGGCACGGGAGGTCGAAATCTGCAACATGATCAAAGGCGGTCTATCGAATAAAGATATTTCTCATCTTTTGAGCATATCGAACCAGACAGTCGAGGAGCACCGCAAAAATATCAGGAAGAAGCTCGACCTGACAAACAAAGGGATCAATCTGACATCTTATCTCCGGGGATTCTGATTTTTTGCCACCCCCTTATTGGGTATTTAGTATACCCAATTTATCCCCATTAGGAGTCGGGTGAAATATTTATTCTTCTTGTATATTTGAGCGCACTAAGTAGATTGTTGAGTTTGGTTCCCGGGGGAGGGGGTGCCGGCTGTGTCAGCAAAAGGGGGGTTGATGATGGGAACCAAAAAGGTGGGGGTTCTCCCCAGCCGGCTCAGAAGAACCATCTTCATTGTATACGATATAAAATCCTTGTCAAGTATAAATTATAAAATTTAAGGAATTCTTTTGATTTCGAGAAAAAAATAGCCGACTGTGCAGCGTTCGGTTTATATCTTTACACTTTTTTTATGATATTCTTTCCTTCTAGGTAGCCAATAACCATATCTTTGCTCTCTTCTAGATCCAGTGCGTCGGTGTCGATGATGAGTTCTGGATTTAGCGGTTCTTCATAGGGAGCATCGATTCCTGTGAATTCCTTGATCTCGCCGGCACGGGCTTTTTTGTACAGACCTTTTGGATCGCGCTTTTCTGCTTCGGGAAGAGATACTTTCATGAACACTTCGATGAATTCTCCCTCTTCCAGGAGATGGCGGTTGTTATCGCGGTCTTTGCGGTAGGGGGATATGAAGGCGGTCATGGTTACCAGGCCTGCATCGGCAAACAGTTTGGCGACTTCTCCGATACGGCGGATGTTCTCCTCGCGGTCTTCCGGGGAAAAACCCAAATTTTTGTTCAGGCCGTGGCGGACGTTGTCTCCATCCAGGACAAAACTGAGATGACCTCTCCTGAATATTTCTTCCTCGATGGCATGGGCGATTGTGGATTTCCCCGAACCGGAAAGCCCAGTAAACCAGATGACTACGCCTCTCTGATCGAGGAGTTTTTCCCGGTCCTGCTTGTTCAAGGCTCCTTCATGCCAGGTTATATTTGTCGCTTTTTGAATTGTCATTTTTCTTCTCCGTTTGAGGTAATTATCCGCTATTCAGGCTTTTGTAATAGTCCATCAGGATATGGGCTACTTCAGGCCGGCTGTACTCTTTGGGGGGCATCTGGCCCTCGGCCAGCATTTGTCGGAGCTGGGTTCCGCTTATAAGCACCCTGTCATCCTTGCCGTGCGGGCAGGTTTTCATGGATGCCATGCCGTCGCATTTGTGGCACCAAAAGGTCCAGTCGATTTTCAAAGGCTTCAGGTGCAATTCCCCTTCGTCTAGTTCTTCGAAAATCTCTTGGGCATCGAACGGGCCGTAATAATTACCCACGCCCGCATGGTCGCGGCCGACGATCAGATGGCTGCAACCGTAATTCTGGCGGAATATAGCGTGCAGGATAGCTTCCCTCGGGCCCCCATACCGCATCTCCATCGGGTAAACTTTGAGGACAACGCGGTCTTTGGGGTAGTAATTTTCCATCAAGACCTCGTAACATTTCATCCGTATGCCGGCCGGGATGTCGTCAGCTTTCAGTTTTCCCACCAAGGGATGGATCAGGATGCCGTCGCATACTTCCATTGCGATCTTTGTGCAGTATTCATGGCTGCGGTGGATGGGATTTCTGGTCTGAAATCCGGCCACTGTGTCCCAACCCAAATCTGTAAAGATGCGGCGTGTTTCTTCAGGCCGTCCGAAATAATCACCGAATTGTCCAGGATAGGGGCCTTCGCTGAATGCTTTTACCGGGCCAGCGAGTATCATCTCTTTCTGCGCGTAGACTTTGGCCACACCGGGGTGGGCATCGTCATCGGTGCGGAAGACGTTTTGGGCTTCGTGTTTTTTATCGTAGCCGAATTTTTCAGTGACGGTCATGCTTCCCATCAGTTCGCCACTCTCATCATCCACGAGGACCACTTCCGATCCGATCTCGAAGGAATCGGCTTCTTCTTTTGTGACAGAAACAGTGATCGGGATGGGCCAGAGCGTTCCATCGGCCATGTGCATGTTTTCAACGACACCGATGTAATCCTCTTTTCCCATGAATCCTTCCAGAGGGCTGAAGGCACCCATGGCCATCATGATCAGGTCCGATGTTTCACGTGATGTTAGGCGTACAACGGGAAGCTTTTTCGCTTTTTCCTTTTCCTGCGCCAGTTCTTCTCCTTCTAGAATTAACGGTTTCAAACGACCACCATGCGGTGGCACTAATTCCAACGACATATCTCCTCCTTTTTTATAATTGGGGATATAATTGGGGACAGGATACTCTTTTACCAATTAATTCCTTTCTTTTGGAATTAAGTGAAAGAGTATCCTGTCCCCAAATTGAATTCATTTTTCTAGGTATCCGAGAGATTTGAGGCGTTTTCGGATGGCTTCGATCTCGTCTTTACTCAGGCTTGCATCTTCCAGCTTTTTGGGGATGTCGGCTTCAGATGATGTGGAAACCAAATCCCTGAGCACATACACGATAAAGTCCGTGACCGAGTTGAACCCGCTTCCCGCAACGATCTTGGCGATGCGGTTGTATAGAGGGCCTGGGATCTTGATGGTCACTTTGCTGTCTGCCGGTTTCTCTCTGTCGACACTCATATAACACTCCTATAAGAGTGTAATCATATAGGTTGTAATCCGCCCCTGTCAAGAAAAAATTTGTGAACTTTTGTCTGACAAGAGATTTGCAGAGGTGTCTGGGCAAGTTTTTTTGGCTAAATTGTCTATTTATTTTTTCAGAGGAATGTGAAAAAATTGTGAAGTAAGAAGAAATTACGCCAATGGACGATGCCGTTTGCTGTTTTGGAGGAAAATCATGAAAACAATTAAAATGGAGGACATGAACTGGCCTGACATTCAAAACGCCTTCGACGAAGGTTTCACAACGGTTGTGGTGGGCGTCGGCTCGATCGAGCAGCATGGTCCCCACCTTCCGACCAAAACCGATACCATGATCGGGGATATGTTTGCTCTTCGGTTTGCGTTGGAATGGGGAAAGGCTTTGCAGGCCAGGACCATCCCAGTGGGTTGTTCGGAACACCACCTGGCCTTTCCCGGGACCATATCCATCAAGGCTTCTTCATTAAAGGCAATCATCGCCGATTACACGGAGAGCCTTGCCAAACACGGCTTTAAAACGATTATCTACCTGCCCTCTCATGGAGGGAATTTTGCAGCCGTAAAAGAAGCCATCCAAGAACAGCAGGCAAAATTTCCTGAGCTTAAAATCGTCGGATACACAGATCTGATGGGATTGATGGGTTGCCTGTTCGAGGTGTCTGCAGAGTTCGGGATCACACAGGATGAGGCCGGAGCACATGCCGGCGAAAATGAAACCTCCCTGATTTTGGCCTTTGCCGACCAATTGGTGAGAGAAGACCGGTTCGGCCCGGGTTATCTCGGGCCTTTGGGTGAAAAGGAAGTTAAAAAAATCATACAAGATGGAATGCCTGCATTGTCGGAAATCGGTGTTTTGGGAGATCCGACCAAAGCTTCTGCTGAGAAAGGTGCTGTTTATTTGGAGAAAACCGTCGAGTTTCTGATCAAAGAAATCAAAAAACAACTGGAATAGGGTAGTACATTGAAGAATGTTCCCTGATGGTTTTAATGGCGGATTCGGCGGCTCGTTTGATAACGTTCCTGTAGGACTTCATTTGTGCCGCCTCTTCCAGGAATGGAATCTGCAATTGGTCACCGCATTTTCCGATGGACCGCAGCGCATCCGCCTGCGCCAGGTAGCTTTCGTCCTTTTCGAATCTTTCTTTGAGGAAGGGCACCAACTCAACTTTTCCGAATTCTCCAAGAACACTCAAGGCAGTAGCCCTTACCCTGGATTTTTCATCGCTGCATTTTTCTTTGAAAAACGCGATATCTTCTTCTCGTTTCAGTTGTCCCAAAGTCTCGACTGCACTCAGCCTCACGGCCCAAAAGTCATCGCTTTGGGCACTTGCGATCAATGCCGCCACAACATCTGTATTATCCTTGTGTTTTATCAACTCTGATGCTGCCCAACTCCTACCGACCGCATCATCATTTTTAAGCTGGTAAAGAAGTTCATCCACGCTTTTATAGAACGTCCATTCCTTCAGCAAATAATTCCCCTCATCGAACCGCACCATCAAAGGTTTTTCATCGACAGTGAACTCAAAAACCTCTTCCTGTTTTTCTATCCAGACCTTTTCCGAAACCATACCCTCATTCGTGTGGATTCCGATTATCACAGGAATTTTATAAATGGGCACACCTTTGGATATATCCTGAACCTGTCGCACGGTCAGCTTAACCTTGCCTGCTTTCTCATCAAAAACATAGCTTAAATCGAACACCGGATGGCCGGGTGAAAAAATGTACTGTTCGAAAAACCAGTCCATATTTTGCCCCGTGGCCTCCTTCACAGCCTTCATGAAATCATGGGTATCTACTGCTTCGAATTCATGTTTGTGTAAAAAATGTTTCAGCGTGCGGAAAAAGGGCTCGTCTCCCAAGATAAACCGCAGCATGTGCAAAACCACAGCCGCCTTGGGATAGGTATGGCTGTCGAAATTCTGTTGGGGCCGCTCATACCGGTCGAATACGATCGGCCGCATATAACGCGTATGGGCCTCTCTGAGATAAGAGTTCTTTTTACGCAGCAATTCGTAAGCCCCATCGTCTTTCCCTTTGTCATATCGCGTGTACAAATAATCGGAATATGTGCCAAAGCCTTCATTCAACCATGTGTGTTCCCAACTCCGCAGTGTGATCAGGTCGCCCCACCACTGATGGGCTACTTCGTGGGCGATGGTTTTTTCCCAGGAATAGTCTTGCTCGGCCTTCCTGTCATGGATGACCCCTTGTCCCAAAAGTGTGGCGGATGTGTTCTCGGCTCCTCCTCCAAAACGGGGGGATATCACCTGATCGTATTTGGCCCAGGGGTATTTGTAGCCATAGATGTTGTTGAAAAACTTGATCATGTACGGTGTTTTTTTGAAGATCCATTTCGCATCCTCCACTCCATCCTCGTACACCCAGTAATTTACAGGAAGGGATCCGAACGAATCTTCGATGACTGCATAAGGCCCAATGGCCAACAGAAAGAGATAGGTAGAGTGGGGAAGGTTCTGTGACCAGTGATAGGTTTTGGTCCCGTTAGGTTCGTTTTCGATCACCCGGACCAGCCGACCGTTTCCGAGGACTTTAAGCGTGTCTTTGACAGATATAATGAATTCATGCGTGACCTTGTCATTGGGATAATCATAGCAAGGCATCCAGTGGTGGGCATATTCGGGCCAGGACACTGTGGTGACCATCTGGGGATGCTCCTCTGTTTCTTCATCGAAATACAGGCCCTGCTTTGGGTTTTTGGCGTGGTACTCCACAGTGAAAAGAACTTTTTCTCCAAGGTTGTAGGCTTCCGGAAAATGTACGATCAGATGCCTTCCGGTCTGCTCGAAGTCCAGTTGGGTGCCTACGGGATTTTTGACAGTATCCACGACCAGTTCCTCTGCATCCAACACACACGTGTAAAATTCATTCTTGAGGGGTGTCAAAGTGATTGTGTTTGTACCCCAGAAGATTTTTTCATCCAGGTCAAATGTCAATTCCAAACGATAGTGCTTGGCGTCGTAATCCCGGCTTCTTTCAAACTGACGCGGCCTCTTGTAAATATCCGTTTGTTGGGCAGACAGCACGAAAGATAGGAAAACGATTAATATTGTTGCCAGCGATGCAGTGATGATTTTTTTCATGGACGATCTCCTCTAATTCTCCCGCATTATACTAAAAATTCTTGATTTTTGAAAACCTTGACAGCATCAAAGAAGGGTGATATTTTAGAATGGCGACTCAGTAGTCGCGACCATATAGTCGCATAGGTGAAAAAATGCCCTTAAAAACATTCATGAATCTTGACAAGAAAAGGCAAAAGGAAATTATCGACACATGCCTGAAGGAATTCGCTCTCCGCAACTACAACGAGGTTTCACTATCCAAAATCATCGCCAAATTGGGTCTGGCCAAAGGGAGTTTCTACCGTTACTTCGAATCAAAAAAAGACCTGTACGCGTATCTTATCGAGTATGCCAAAAAGCTTAATATCGGCCTTTATGAAAAGACCTTGAAGGACCCGGGGGATGACATTCTCGGTGCCTGGTCCCGTTTTTACTTCCAAGCTGCCAAGCTCGACAACGAATATCCCGCTTTTGGAGGATTTGGCTACAGGGTCGCCCAAGAGAGAGACAATGTCGTGCTTGGCAATGTGGCCCTTAAGAGCAAGATGCTAGGGATCGAAGTCCTCAGGAGGCTTTTTGAAGAACAGCAGAAAAAGGGCAACATCAGGAAGGATTTGGATGTCGATCAAATGATCTACACCCTTTTACAGATTCAGGAGGGAGTGGTGGATTACCTGGCTCTCAAGTACAAAGTAAACTTCAAAAAAAACATCCAGAAAGGGAAGCCCCTTTTTGATATCCACGAAGATACCCTAAAAAAAGAACTGGAGGGTTTTGCGCGAATTCTCCGTGGCGGCATGGGGCAAAAAAGGAGGCCAAAATGAAGCTGGATGCAAAGACCATAGAAAAATATTTCGGAGGGATTTCTGAAACGGAACTCCGGAGATTCCAAGATTTTTTAGACACCCACCCTCTTAAGTACGCCGATTTTGAAGGAAAGTCCATTTCCTATTATTGCTGCGGGAAGGGAGAGAAAACCATACTCATGTTCAGCGGAGGGCACGGCGGCCCCTGGGCCGGGTATAGTTCTGTGCTCGGATTTGAAGATGAGTTTCAGGTCGTTGTGGTCGATTTTTCTTCACTTGACAACCTGGATGACTTCTGCCGGTGTGTCAATCATGTCCTCGACTTGGAAAGGATCGATAGGATCTGTGTGACAGGGCAGTCGCTCACTGGGATGTTCGCTCAATCGTATTTTCGAAGGAATGTGGACCGCGTTGAAGCCATGGTGCTCACCAACACACTGGCGCCAAAAAAAGAGAGGAACAAAAAAGCGGCTTTGACCATTTTTCGAGTTTTTCCCGGTTTCCTGCTCATGTCTTTAATCAAAAAGAAGCTTGCCCGGGTGGGAAAAATCGATGCTGAGATCTCTCCGGAAGTTCAAGAAAAACTGGCATTCAGGATGGCTCTTCTGCGCCATGATATGGATCGAACAGCCTCAAAAAAAACACTGCTTGCTGTGGTCCGCATGATTTTTGAATTTAATGAAAAGGATTTCGCGGCTGTGGAGAATGGCGGCCACTGGCGGGGAAAGGTGTTGATCGTGACCAGTGAGGACGAGCCTTACCGGGAAGATGTGAAATTGCTGATGACCCTTTATCCCCATACGGAGCTTTATTCCTTTCCAGCGGGCTGGAAGCATATGGCTCCCCTTATCCACATGGAAAAATTCCAGAGCCTTATCAGAGATTTTCTCCTGCAAAACAGGTAACTCTCTTCCATAAACTTACACGAATAGATATTATATACAGTGTAGTATAACCATTAAATTCGTTTATAAAGGAATATGATTATGGATAAGTCAGGAAAAAGAAATCTTTTGGTTTCCCTAGCTTTTTTGACAGGTTTTTTGCTCGTTTTTGCCCAGTCCTATCCGCAGTCTGAGGATCTTATAATCTTCCAGACCGATAAAAGGATCCAGATAGATGGTGAACTGGACGATTGGGAGGGGATAGCGGAATTCCCGATAGACTTCACCTCAACCGGAGACAGGATCAAACCCTCCAAAGACATGACCGTCACGGCCAAATTCGCATACGATGCTAAAAATTTTTACGCTGCCATAAATGCCGTAGACGATACTCTTGAATTTCCAAACAGAAGCTGGAGATACGGCGACGGTTTTCTCTTGACTTTTCTAGATCCTTCACAAGGCAATGAAAGCGACAGTTTTTATTCTTTCGGGATATCGCTTGTCGAAAAAAATCCTGTAAAACAAATTATCAATAAGGATGGGATCTATTTTCCCGGGATTGATGTCCGGGATGTGGAACTGGCGATCGTTCCCAACGAGAAAAAGGGCATCATTACCTATGAACTGTCCATCCCGTTTCAAATCCTGGTTCCGTTCAGGCCTTTTATGCAGGATAAGTGGGGGATCAATCTCATCTATGCAGACCGCGATCAGGGCGAGAGAAAACTGGCACAACTTTATCCTGATCCTGGTTATGACACCGAGATGTCCAACAAGAGGAAGGGAGCGATTTTTCAGTTCGTAAACCGCGTTCCTGAAAAATCCGAGGTTCAGATGTTGACCGATTCCTTTCATTATTATCATGACAGCGAAAAAACCCTCACACTTGCGATTCATTCTCCCGAAGACAAATCAGGGTGGCTTTTCCGGTCCTACCTGCTTGGTCCCGGAGTAAGAAATGTCCAGCAGAAGGAGGAATTTGCGTTCAAAAAAGGGATGAACATGCTGCGTTTTGACCTCAAGGAGCAGGAATTCGAAACCGGTGTGTACGATCTTAGTGTGGGAGTTATCGATGAGGAAGGATCCCTTCGATTCAAAGAGGATAACAGATTTTTTGTTGTAAACAGGATAGAACTCGAGGAATATCGGGCAAAGTTCGAGGAGGCAAAAAAAGGGAAGCTTTTTGCGGAGGATGAAAAATTCCGTAACAGTATGCCCAATTTGGAAGTCCGGTTTGATTGGATCCAAGAGTTTATGGAAAAAGCCCCCCCTCACATAGGGATCGCATCGATCGAAGAATGGATGGACGAAGTCAAGATATTGACCGAGAGTGTCGATGAGGGAGAACCTGCTTTTTTCCCGTTAGGTTCGGTCGGAAGGTATGCCCACAGGTCGGAAATCGACGGGACCCTCCAGTCCTATTCCATTTACGTCCCAAGAGATTATGATGAGGAAGTCCCGATAGCTCTGTTTGTCGCTCTCCATGGAAGCGGAGTGGATGAAGTAAGCTATGCCGTGAATATGGCGCGGCTTATCAATCAAGCACGCGTGCAGCTGCAAATTCCGAAAATGATCATGATCGCTCCGCAAGCCAGGGGATTTTCCGATTGGTATCTTGGCAATTCCGGGAAGGATGTCGTCGAGTGCATCAACCACGTCAAATCTTTATACGATATCGATGAGAAAAATATCATTATCCACGGTTTTTCCATGGGAGGGTATGGAGCCTGGCGATTGTCTCTTTTGTATCCGGACCTTTTCAAGGCTGCTGTGATTTTGTCGGGGGCGATATCTCCGCCTCCTTTTCTAAAAGGGGAAAATATCATCGATTTGCTTGAGAAAACAAAAGGGAAAAAATTAAATTTTTTCATCGTGCATGGTGCAAAGGACAATGCTGTTCCTGTGGATGCCGCGAGAAAGACCATCCAAAAGCTAAAAAAAATGGGCATTCCTCACGAATACATAGAGGTCAAGAATGCCTACCATACCGGGTACAACAAGTGGGGCGAGATATTCAAGTGGTTGAAAAATCTCGTGAATCGATACAAAAGAATAATTAGCTAATAAAGATTTATTGCCGTTAGACATACCCTCATATTGCTCTGTCCAAAATTTGGGGAGAGGTTCAATGCAAATTGAGCGAATTTAAAATCGCTAATTTTTACTTGCGGAATTTAGGTTCTTAATTAATTTATTTTCATTAAAATAATCAACAATATTTTGAATAAATTTATCAGTACCTTCTTTACTAAAATGACATAAATCTCCATACCAATGTAAATCTTTTCCCATCAAATCATGTTGATCAATAAACATAACATTATATTTTTCTTTTATACTATGAATTATATTATTATTGTGTCTTATAGCTGTATCAACATATTTAGGGTTTCCCCACATTTCTACTGGGCAACGATCATATTTTTCTGAATTATTATATCCAACTTTATTTAATTTAAAATTATTAAAACTATAATTTGATGGGATAGAATATGCAAAAGTCATAAGTATTGGTTTTGCTCCGCTTTCCTTAATTGAATTTATTAATGTAATTAAATTTTCTTTAAAGATTGGTTCAGAAATATAGGGGCTTGCCATATATTTCAGTTTTGTATTTTTGTATATAAATTTATTATATATTATCCGACAAATTATACTATTATCTAATAATAAATTTCTTTTGTACCAAGGATTAATATGAGAATAGTCGCTTTTAAAGTCGTTTTTAATTATATGATTTGCATCAAGGTCATTTATCCCATGGTATATTAATACATAATCAAATTTGTATTTCGATAGATATTTAAATTTTATAATACTGCTTTTAGTTGAATGCACCCTTAAAGCACCACCCAAAAGTTCTATTTTTTTATCCGATTTTTTTTGCAAGCTTTTTTTTAATTTATCTGCCATTCTTCTATTAAAAAAAGCAGATCCCCCAAGAGTTAAAATTCTTATACTATTCTGAGGCTTTTCAGTATTTATTACATCGCCTGTATAACCCATTGAATTAATTTTTGTATCATCTATTACAGTATTAGGTGGTGCAATAAAACCAACTAAGAACATACTTCTAGAAGGTATTTTAAGGAATAAAGGTAAGATTATTATTTCAGCAAAAAAAGTGAATATTATTAAAAGAATAGATAAATATATTATATAGTTTATTAATTTTTTTTTAAAAAGCATAATTAATTAAGTATATAATAACTGTATGTCATCAAATGATTCGGACACACCCTTAAG
>CAYPGQ010000130.1:0-12045 GCA_964410125.1 uncultured Eubacteriales bacterium
GACAATCATAGGAACAGAAGCTAGAGTGGTAGAGATTGGGAGTTAACGAGCGGAGTTCCGGAGGCGCCGAGAAGAGCGTTGAGGGAATGGCATTAAAAATCTTCACGGAAGCAAAACCATTCCTAAAAGCCAATATAAAACCTTTTGATATCAAGGAAACAAGGATGCTTACAATATTTTTTTATTTTATCTCGTTTTTTTCTATGTCCTGGATCAATTTTTTTATATCTTCTTGTTGGGGATTCAACTGGAGGGATGCCTTGAGGGCATCCAGAGCTTTTTGCCTCTGATTGGTTTTGTGGTAGCAGTACCCGAGGGAATTGAGGAGGGTCGTGTCGCTGTTGTAGATTTTGTTCCCCTCCTCCAGGCTCGAGATCGCCTGAATATACTCTTTCAACGCCATGTGAGCTCTACCTTTGATCAAGAAATAACTGAATTGCAGGTCTTTTTTGTCTTTGATACTTTCGATTAAATCCAGGCATTCCAAAAACTTTTGAGACTCAAAAAGAAATTGGGCATACTCCAGAAGTCCCCTCCCATAGCCAGGGTTCATATCCATAGCCTTGCTATAAAATTCTTCAGCTTTTTTAAGTTTACCCGTCTTCCAGTACTGGGAAGCCAGCATGTAAAAATAGGCATAGCTGTGAGCAAGGGGAATCCCTTTGGCATAGGCTGTAGGATGTGCCACAACATCTGCTGCAGAAAGAACAAAATGGTCGGACTTGTTATCGATTATATCCCCATCGCCATCGATCAACCGAAGATGGATATCATAATAATCTGGAGAAAGCTCTCGAGTCGGAAGCACATGGGTCATTTTCAATATTTTTCCATACGGAGAGCTTTTCAGCAAAAAGGTCAAATTTTTCTCGGTCGGATTGGATTCCTTCAATCCTTGGATTTGTATCTCCACTTTTCCCGATTCCCAAAGTTCCTGGTCTACATTGTCCACAAGAAAAAGAATGGACAGAGAATCGGTCGTGCCAAAGGTTTTTTTAGGTTCCATCGCCAACTTGCTCTCAAAAGCCTTGAAGGGAATGTGAACATCTTTGCCGTAGCTCTGGAATCGGTATCCCAGGAATGGGCCCATCAGGTGTGATTCCCCGGATTTCTCAGGAATTTTCATCTCCCTCTCGTATATCGTGAATTCTTTCCCGACGGAATTCATCAGAAGAACGGTCAGCTTATATTTCCCTTCTGTAACGGGAAAAGAGTCTTCGATGGCCAGGCCACTGGCCTTTATCTTATCCAGCTCATCTTTGGAAAAATAAAACGGGAACTCTTTGGAATACTGGAATACAGTATCATCACCTTTACTCATGTTGACATTCAAATTGAAGTTGCAAAAAAACTGGTCCTTGGGCTCATAATAATCCACGGAAATTTTCCGTGGCACGATTAAAAAATGCAGGAAATTCAGCCCGATCATCGGGTCCTTCATCAAGACGGCTTCAGCATCGCTTTCTATGTAGTTCGTCAGGTAATCTGTGCTGACGATTCCCCTGTAGTTCAAGAAATGTGTGGCGTAAACCGGATTGACATCATCTTTTACCGATTCCAAAATATCGGCAATTATGATGTTGTTCCGGAGAGATGGCTGGTAGTTGAACGGGATTTCTCCCGGAACCATACTGAGGGACACAAGGGCCAGAGTGGGCGCAAGCTCATAAAGCTTTTTATATGTTTCTTCATAAGCGAACGGGTCAAGATTTCTTCCTTCGATCATCAGTGTTCCCGGCCCATCGGAAACAGGGTCGTACAGCTTGTATTCCCCTGCCCCACCTCTTTTAAAAAACACGACGCCAAAATGTGCCGGAAGTCCCTTCTCCCTTTCCCCGTAATAGTACCAGACCTGTGTTGGGTAAAGGCCTTTCTGGTTGTCGAAACGTTCGATGCTCACAGGGGAGCCCAGCATGATATGGAACCTCCCCATATCGGTCATCCAACCCTCGCGTGGCGACCCCCGTCTGTAGTACTCATTAGCATAATCAAATCTTTTGATATGTTCCTCTCTGTATTCATTCACCGGTGTTCCGGGAGTTGGATCCCTTTGCTTCCAAAAGGTTTGGATAAAAATATCTCTCTCCCGATCGTTGGCAAGCTGCAAAAAAACATCTTTTTCTTCTGGCCGGATGATATAGCTCACCCGCTTCAGCCAATCTCTGTATTGCGGGGGAAGATCCTTTTCCTTGATCTGGCTTCCACACAAAAACACAGAAATAATCATCATTAGGGCAAGAATTTGTGTGGTTCTTGCTGACGTCTCGGTCATCCTGATGAGTATTTTGTTATAAGACTTTGATGTTGAAGATTTTTCTTACCTTGCCGACATCCGGCTTCACCGTGATAATCACATCGACAAAATATTTTCCCGGCTCTAACTCTTTTGGGATCGTGAAGACAACATCTTTCCTATTCAAAATCTTTTCTTCCGTAGTTTCGAAATGTTGGGTATGCTGCATTTTCTCCTTAGTGCCTGCCTCGTCTTTGTATATGAAAAATTCAAACTCCAGATCCAGCTTGAGGATGCTTTCCTCCTCCTCGAAAACCAGTGCCTCTGTCGGGATAGAAACAACGAATTCTTTATCCTGGTTGTCATAATCCAGGTCAAAATTCATGAACTTTTCGCTCATGCTATCCTTTTGGGACATATATCCTAACCGGGCACGCTCGAGAGCATATGTGAAATCTCCTATTAATCCTCCTCCCAACTCTGCCGGTGTCGGCTCTATATTGTACTGGCCATCCCCTCTCCGATCGAAAAAATACACAGCAAATCCATACCGATAATAAACCCACAAGATCCATCCCCGTAAGCCTGGCTGGTTGCTCATCGGGTTTTGGTCCCTTCTATCCGGGGCGCCAAAATATATGTACATTCTCCCTCTGTCGGTTTTCCATCCTGGAGGCCCCTCGAAAAAGTGGGAGTTGGCATACTCAATCCGGCTGAAAAATTCTTGCCTGAACTCATTCTCTTCCGTTTCCTTGTCAGGATCGCGTTTTGCCCAGAAATCTTCGATGAATTCCTCCCTTGATTCTTTATCGGGAAGGTGTCTAAATATTTTGTTCTCCTGCTTAGTCATGATCAACCGGGCCGTTTCGTAGAAATCTTTGCTAGTGGGATCGAGTTCAATCTTTGGGCCTCCCCCACAGTTCACCAGACTAAAGACAAACAGGATCAGACAGATTTTAGCAATGAATCTCACATTCCATGGATTATTTCTCACGATACTCTCCCTTCATCTCAAAGTCCTCCCCACAACTGAACATCTCATCTACCAGTTTAACAATGCCAGATCAAGGAACCTCAAAATGAGCGTTAATAGATCGATCTTCGTGCTTTATATTTTAGCATTTTTATGAATCGATAAAAAGCCCTTTCCCATTTGCATAATCATCTCTATTTCCGATTAATGGGGCTTTTGGGGATGGTTGAAGCAACCATTCCTAAAAGCCTTATAAAACCTTTTGATATCATGGAAATTGAGATGCTTCCCCCATTTGCCAGGATTACGGATTTGGACCAAAGCAGCCTAGTTGTGTAAAATCGCGATTTATTTTCAATTTGTTCAAGTATTTTCTTGAAAAGTCGCTGGTTATTTTTATAAACTTGATACAAATCAAGATGAAGTATGTGGCCGATCTCCACATCCACTCAAAATTTTCTAGAGCTACCTCTCGAGCAACCTCACTCGACACACTGGCGTACTGGGCCAAGATCAAAGGCATATCTCTTTTAGCCACCGGAGATTTCACTCATCCGGAATGGCTTTTCCTTGCAAAAGAAAAGTTGGAATCCGAAGGAAACGGATTTTTCCGCCTGAAAAACATCCTGCCGCCTGAAAACGGACATCTTCAAAACATAACCGTCTCAAAAGAAGATGTCTCTTTCATCCTGACTGCTGAAATCAGCTTCATCTATTCCAAAAAGGGAAAGGTACGAAAGATTCACATTCTTGTTCTGGCACCGGATTTTGAGTCCGTCGACAAGCTGAACAGCAAACTTTCCTGTATCGGGAACCTGCGCTCGGATGGACGGCCCATCCTGGGGCTAGATGCCAAAGATTTCGTGAAAATAGTAGCCAGCAACTGCCCGCGCTGTGTGGTCATACCGGCTCATATCTGGACACCTTGGTTTTCCCTGTTCGGGGCCAATTCGGGTTTTGATACGATCGAAGAATGCTTCGAGGAGACTACACCGTTTATTTTCGCTCTGGAGACAGGTTTGTCGTCAGACCCTGCAATGAACTGGCGGCTCTCTTCTCTCGACAATTACACATTGGTATCCAACTCCGATGCCCATTCTCCATGGAAGATCGGGAGAGAAGCCAATGTATTCGACACGGAATTCAGCTACGATGCCCTTGTGGATGCCATCAAGAGTAAAAACCCGGAAAAGTTTCTGTACACCGTTGAGTTTTTCCCAGAAGAAGGCAAATACCACTACGACGGCCATCGTAAATGTGATGTGGTCTTCTCTCCTCAAGAAACCATCCAACACAAATACATATGCCCCCGTTGCGGAAAAAAACTAACGGTGGGAGTGATGCATCGTGTGGAAAGCTTGGCTGATAGAGAAAAGGGGAATTTTTCACCAACACGAATTCCGTTCAAAAGCCTCATTCCTCTGAATGAAATCGTGGCTCAGGCGCTCTCCAAAACATCCGAATGCAAAAGCGTTTGGGATATGTATTTCAAGTTCATCCACGAAGTCGGAAATGAGCACAAAATCCTCACAGAAATTCCGATCTATGACTTAGCACGCCTTTCTCCCGAACGGGTGAGCGTTGCTGTGGACCGGATGAGAAAAGGCCAGGTTAAAATCATCCCCGGCCATGATGGAGAGTTCGGGAGGATCACTCTTTTTGATGAGGATACGGTTGAAGAAGAGGCGCAGGGTCAGCTGAAACTCTTTTAAAGCCTTTTTCTTAAGTTCCTTTTTCAACTATAATAACCTTTACAGTTTGAGAAATCAGGATGAAGCTTAACATCAAAGATCCCGAATTTAGTGAACACATTCGCCTGACTCTGCTTGCTGTCCTGGTAGGTCTTTTGGGAGGTTTTGCATCTATCCTGTTCAAACTCATGATACATTTTTTCCAAAACCTTTTCTGGAGGGCAGAGAGTATCATATCTGTTGTTGCCAGCCAGCCTTGGTATTTGACCATCCTGATTCCTGCGGCCGGTGCCCTTCTTATCAGTCCTCTCATCTATTACGGTGCCCGGGAAGCAAAAGGGCATGGTGTCCCGGAGATTATGGAATCACTCGTATTCCGTGGGGGGCGGATCCGGACAAAAGTCGTAGCCATCAAGGCATTGGCCTCTTCTATCTGCATTGCCTCTGGAGGATCGGTAGGCCGGGAGGGCCCTATCGTCCAGATCAGCTCCACCATCGCATCCTCGATCGGTCGACTATTCCGAATTAAGGAAAAGGGATTGAGAACACTGGTTGCAGCAGGGGCGGCCGCTGGAATCGGGGCAACCTTTAACGCCCCGATCGCAGGCGCTCTTTTTGCCGTAGAAGTTTTGTTGGGAGAATTTGGGATTTATTCCTTTTCTCCGATCATCGTTGCATCGGTTATCTCTACGCTTACATCGAGACTTGTGACCGGTGATTTTGCAGCTTTTACTGTCCCCAAATACACACTGATCAGTGTCTGGGAAATCGGCCCCTACGTTCTTTTAGGAATAGTCAGCGGATTGGTCGCAATTCTGTTTATCAAAGTGCTGTATTTCTTCGAGGACAAATTTGATGACCTCCGCCTTCATCCTTTGATTAAGCCCATTCTCGGCGGAATTCTCATCGGTGTTATCGGGATCAAGTTCTCGCATATTTTTGGCGTGGGGTACGAATCCATCGACGCCTGTCTCACAAACAATCTCGGATTCCTGCTGGCACTTGTGCTCGTGTTTGCCAAGATTCTGAGCACATCTTTGACGCTCGGTTCCGGGGGATCGGGAGGAATATTTGCCCCGTCTCTCTTTATGGGCGCCATGACGGGAAATTTTCTCGGATCGCTTTTCCATCAAGCTTTTCCCTCTTCTATCTCCTCGCCAGGCGCTTTTTCTCTTGTGGGAATGGGCGCAGTCGTGGCGGCTGCTACCCATGCTCCGATAACAGCCATCATCATTATCTTCGAGTTGACAAACGACTACAAGATCATCCTTCCCCTCATGTTATCCTGTATCATCGCCTCTTTTATAACAGTCGGCGTGCATAAAGAATCCATCTATACAATGAAACTCAAGAGGCGGGGCATCATTTTCAGTGAAGGCAGAGAAGTCAACATACTCAAATCATTTTCGGTCAAAGACTTTATCAGTCATGACTATCAACTCTTCATCAACACAGAACGGGTTGGAAAAATCATCGATCAGGCAATAGGGAGCAAACACCACTCCTTCCAGATTGTGGATGCGGAAAACAACCACATCGGATGTTTTGCGCTCAACCAATTGAAAAGCCTGTTGGAAGAAAAAGACATTGTCGATTCTTTCGTCATCGCCCAAGATCTAGCTGTCACAGATATCAAGCTCGATTATGAAGATAACCTTGAAAAAGCCATGAAGATATTCGGTCATACCGATGCGGCCGAAATTGCCGTGCTCCAAAACAAAAAATTCGCCGGTGTCGTTAAGAGAAAGGACGTCATCGAAGCCTACAATCACGAGATAATAAAAAGAGAGGCAGCAGCAGGGCTCGTGCAGAGGATGAAATTCACGACGGACATGCAATCTTTTGATTTCGGCACAGGATATAAACTCATGGAAATAGACGCACCCCTTGCTTTCTGGAACAAGAGTTTGAAAGAACTGGATCTCAAGGCTTTGCATAGCATCGATGTTCTGTTGATCAAAAGAAAGTACCCGCCTCAAACCATCACCATTCCTTCGGGCGATGAGGCCATTCGAAAAGGAGACCGATTGATAATCGCAGGCCCAGAAGAAAATATCTCTGAAATAATATCGGGCAAAAGGGAATAGTCCTCCCGTCACAAACTCAATCCAGGACAAACTGGTTCTTGTGGTGTTTCTTGACAAGCCCAGGTCGGGAATATATATTTAGTTGTTGAAGCGGAGGACATCATGGAAATCGAAATGAAGATAAAGGGCCTGGTCGTTGATCCCCTTTCCAAAATGCCCATCGTGGTTCTTGAAGATCCTAAGAGCGAACGCATTCTCCCGATTTGGATCGGAGTATTCGAAGCAAACGCCATAGCTCTTAAAATCGAAAACATCGCCACCCCAAGGCCAATGACACACGATCTTCTGAAAACTTTTTTAGAAAAGACCGGTCTCAACATACAGAGGATCGTTGTCAACGATGTTAAAGACAACACCTTCTATGCCATGATTCACTGTCTACAAGATGGGAATCCTCTTATTATCGACTCTCGTCCCTCCGACGCAATCGCTTTGGCCCTTCGTGTTAAAGCCCCCATCTTTGTCGAAGAATCCGTTGTCAGCCAAGCACAAAGCTTGAAATTCGATGAAAACTTGGAAGATTCGGAAAAGCTCAAAAAGTGGCTGGAAAACTTACAACCCGAAGACTTCGGCAAATACAAAATGTAATAATTCAGGATTAGGTTTTGAGGGTGGAGATGAGGTATAGCCCCACAGCACCAAAAATGAGGCTGGGTCCCCAAGCTGCCAAAAAAGGGCTCAAGTAATTCACATACCCCAGACTTCTGAAAGTTGCGATGGCTCCCCAGTAGACTATAGCGATAATCACGCTGAGACCGATGCCGACCAAGGTTCCTCGTTTACCCATCGAGAATGCAAACGGAATTCCGAGCAACGCCATAATGAAACTCGCCAACGGAAAAGTTAATTTAAAATTCAAGTCGACCTTGAACTTTATGGTTTCGAATCCCCTTTTTTCTATCTGCCCAATATAATCCTGGAGTTCCCTGTAACTCATCTGATCGGGTTCCTCCCACTCCTTCAGGAAATAGTTTCTATCCTCCCCATGAGACATTCTAATGATTTTTTGTGTATCAAACAGGGTAACTCGTGATCCGGAAAATTCCCGAGTCCATGCATCCGGAAGCACCAGGTCTTGTTCCGCAAGATATCCTTTTTCGGAAAATACTCTTTTTTCCAGCGACCAGGAGGCGGGGTCAATATCAAAGACCGAGAACTGGCTGAAAACAGAAGTATTCTGGTCAAAATACCTGTAATGATAGATTCTATCTTTCATGCTGCTCAACATCCACCGACGATCCAAATGCCCATAGCTCCGGGCAGGCAAATCTTGAATCTTGTTCCAGACCTGTTCGGCTCTTTTGTTCGAGTATGGAAGGATATATTCCTGAACATAAAATGAACAAAAGCTAACCAATCCAGATAACACGAGAACAGGAATCAAAATCCTGTACAAGCTGATTCCACAAGCCTTCATGGCAGTTATCTCGTTGAATTTGGTCAAAAGCCCGAGGGAAAGGAGTATGGCTATCAGTGTTGTAACCGGGAATATGTACTGCATTGACTCCGGGAATTTGTACCAGATAAAAGAAAAGAGAAGGCTTATGGGCTTGTTGTGCTCGTACACACTGTCTACCCTTTCGAAAAAGCTGATTATGGCGGAGACAGAAAGCATACTGATAAACACAAACCCGAATATGGCTAAATATTTCCGCATGATGTAACGGTCGATGATATTCGGAAACGGCAGGGAATAGCGCGGGATGCTTGTCGAAAACCGGGCGGCTTTTGGGATCGAGCTGGCTTTTTCTCTAACTTTTAAAAATGAAGGGAGCGGAAATAGCGTTGTTTCCCTCACCGACTGGATAAAAAAGTACAGGCCGGCCACGAGGAAAAGGATGTTCGGCCCCCACATGCCCAGAAAAGGGGAGATGCGCCCTTCCATAGCGATTTGTTCCCCGGCAGTGATCATGATGTAGTAGACAAGGATGATTCCTATGCTGAGAGTAAAGCCACTGGTTCGTCCTCCCTTTTTTGTGAAAGCTCCTAGTGGGAGTCCCAACAGCGCAAAGATAAAACAGGCAAACGGAAGAGCTGTCTTTTTGTTGATCTCGATCCAATGGGATATTGATTCCCTTTTTTTCAAGTCAAAGAGAACCATGTTCTTCTGATCTACAGGGAACTCCTGAAGTTCCTGTCTTATCCCAAAGCTATCCTCCCATAATTCTTTTATGTCCTTTTCTCGGACTCTTTTTTTGGCACCTATCCTGGGAAATGCACCCTCCATATCCAATTCCTCTTCATAATGGCCAAAGGATGTAATCGTGTAATCCTCTATGTCATTGAGGGGGTAAGAGTGAATCATGCCATCAAAAAGTTCTATAGAGGCTCGTCTTTCTTCGGGATAAAAATTCAATCTACCTTCTCGAGCAAGAATGACCTTGGGCTCATCGGGAGGAGTGGCAAAATACATGAATATATTTTGCCACCCCATCTCAGGAGTGATATTCTGTATAAAAAGCACAGTGTTTGGCATGGAATCATTGAATTCTCTCGGATTGATATTGAACTGAACCCTTGTCAATACAGACTCGGAAAAGGTCTGAACCCATTTGTAATTCGCCCTGGGTGCCAGATACAGGGTTAAAATCGATGTGACAAGGAATCCCAGAAACGAAAAAAACAGCACAGGGCGTAAAAGCCTTTTGTAGCTAATGCCCAAAGTTTTAAAGGCTGTAATCTCAGAGTCCGAAGACAACCGGCTCAATCCCGCAAGGATGCCCATCAGGACGGACATCGGGACGGTAAAGGCAAGCACAGAGGGAATGAGATAAACAAGCAAGTCCAGAACGACCCGGAAAGGCACTCCTCTTGCGATCAGAAGCTCTGACAACAGAAGGATCTGATTCATTAAAAGAACAAACGAATAGACCAAAAGCCCTATCAGAAAAGGAGGAATTATTTCTTTGAAGATATAGCGGTCAAATAGTCTGAACACTACGGTAGTTATACCACAGAATACCTAAATAGAAAAATTGAAAAACTCCTTGAAAGGTGGGGTGGGGTGGATAGGCCAGGAAAAAAAAGGCTCCGAGTTTTGATAAACTCGGAGCCTTTCGAAATTTCTGTACGAACGATCAGTACATGTCACCGCCAGGAGGCATCGGCATCTTGGGTCCTTTATCCTCCTCGGGGATATCAGCTATCAAACCTTCTGTGGTCAACAGGAGCCCAGCAATACTGCTAGCATTCTGCAGAGCAATCCGAACAACTTTCATCGGATCCAAAACGCCACCTTTCACCAGATCTTCATACTTTTCTGTTAGAGCATTGAATCCTTTATCTTGATTCATTTCCTTGACTTTCTCGACAACAATGGATCCTTCATAGCCGGCATTGTTCGCGATTTGGCGGAGAGGTTCTTCTATCGCTCTCTTGATGATATCCACACCGATCTGCTTGTCACCTTCAACTTTTAATCCTTCAAGAGCCTTTTGTGTTCTCAAAAGGGCTACTCCTCCACCTGGAACAATTCCTTCTTCGACAGCTGCTTTGGTCGCATGCATGGCATCTTCCACTCGTGCCTTTTTCTCTTTGAGTTCGCTCTCGGTAGCGGCACCAACTTTTACCAGGGCCACTCCACCGACCAGTTTGGCCAACCTTTCCTGGAGTTTTTCTCGGTCATAATCAGAAGTTGTGTCGTCGATTTGAGTTCTGATCTGTTTGATCCGGGCCTGGACCTCTTCCGAATCGCCTCTGCCCTCCACGATGGTGGTGTTGTCTTTGTCGATGACCACTTTGGCGCAATTGCCCAGCCAATCGATGGTCACACTGTCAAGCTTCACACCAATATCCTCTGTGATGACTTTCCCTCCGGTCAAAACAGCAATATCCTCGAGCATGGCTTTGCGCCTGTCTCCAAAACCGGGCGCTTTCACCGAAGCACAGGAAAAAGTACCTTTCAGCTTATTGACAACCAAGGTTGCTAAGGCTTCGCCTTCAACTTCTTCCGCAATAACCAGTAGGGGTTTCCCCATCTTGGCGACGTTCTCGAGCAAAGTTAAAAAATCTCTCAAATTGCTTATCTTTTTCTCATGAAGAAGAATGAGCGGTTCTTCCAAAACAGTTTCCATCCGATCAGGATCGGTGATAAAGTAAGGTGAGAGGTAGCCTCTGTCAAACTGCATTCCTTCCACGATATCCATCGTGGTTTCCAAACCTTTGGCCTCTTCCACCGTAATCACACCATCCTTGCCGACCTTATCCATTGCTTCAGCAATGATTTTTCCGATGGATTCATCGTTATTGGCAGAGATGGCACCCACCTGGGCAATCATCTCACCGCTAACATCACGGCTGATCTTCTTCAGCTCCTCGACGACGATTTTGACCGCTTCGTCAATTCCCTTCTTGATAAGGTTAGGATTGGCTCCAGCCGTGACATACTTCAATCCTTCAGAATAAACGGCTTGCGCCAACACTGTGGCTGTGGTTGTGCCGTCTCCTGCCACATCAGAAGTCTTGGAAGCCACTTCTTTGACCAACTGAGCACCCATGTTTTCCAAAGGATCCTGCAGATCGACTTCTTTGGCTACTGTGACACCATCTTTCGTGCTGGTCGGAGAACCGAACTTCTTCTCTAAGATGACATTCTTTCCCCTTGGACCCAGTGTCTCCTTAACAATATCGCTTAAAGCATTGATTCCCTTTAAAAGGGCCTGTCTGGCATCGTTGCCAGTTGTGATTTGTTTTGCCATTTTTTCTCCTTTTTTGCAATATCAGGTGATTTTTGCGAGTATCTCTTCTTCGCGAAGAATTATGTGCTCTTCGTCTTCAATCATCACTTCTGTGCCGCTGAATTTTCCGATAAGAACCTTATCACCTTTTTTTACATCGAGAGGAACAACCTTTCCTTCCTCACTCACACGGCCTTGCCCCACAGCGATAACTTTGGCTTCTTGGGGTTTTTCCTTTGCCGTATCAGGAATGATTATTCCGCCTTTTGTGGTATCCTCCGCCTCTAGCCTTTTGACTAGGACTCTGTCATGGAGAGGAATCACCTTCATTAGAACCTCCTATTATGATTTTTAGCAGTTTATGAGGGAAAGTGCTAATATAAGA
>CAYPGQ010000131.1:0-11868 GCA_964410125.1 uncultured Eubacteriales bacterium
AGTTTTTAGATTGGACAGACAAACAGTCAGTACTTCCGGAGCACTCCGATCACCCGTCCCAACACCTTGAGTTCTTTGACATGAATCGGATGAAACTCCGGATTCTCGGGAACGAGGGAGATGTCGCCGTTATCCACTCTCAGCCGTTTGAGCGTCACCGAACCGTCATTCAGGAGGGCCACCACCATCTCCCCGGAGCTGGCCGTGTTGGTCCGTTCCACCAACACCCGGTCTCCGTCATCGATGTAGGCATCCACCATGCTCTTCCCGTCGACCGAGATACAAAAGATGTTGCCCTTGCGGCGGCCGACCATCCAGTCAGGAACATCCACCGCCCCTCCGGAGACATCGAACACTTCCCTTGGGTCACCGGCCGGAACCAATCCCACAAGCGGCACTTTGGTCAGAGCTTCTATCAGAGACGGAGAGCCTGCGAGCTGCACCTCTCCTCCTTCTTTCTTCAGGTAACCCTTTTTCTCCAGGCTCAGGATGTGCTTGTACACGGCCGACGGGCTGGCGATCTTCACCAGTTTTCCCAGTTGGCGGATTGTGGGCGAATATCCATGCTCGAGGATAAACTCTTCCAGAGTCTCCAGAATTTTTTCCTGTTTTTCTGTCAGTTTCTTCCTGAGTTTGTTCACCATTTTGTTCACCATATAGAATATAAGCACATCGGAGGGGTATGTCAAGCGGAAAATAAAAATTTATATTAATTTCTTGACAAAAGGCTTAAGAAAGAATTTCAAGAATCTGAAAGGTTTACGATGGAGAAATTGCGAACAAAATTTGACACGACCGCTTTTTCGCTATTCACTATTTTACTCACCCTTTTTGGATAGATGTGGATTGGAAAATTGTCCAGAGATTGAAATGTTGCTCGAAAAATTGACGGATTGGCTGAAAAAAGAAGCCTAAAAAATTTAGTCTTCGGCTATCAGCTTATTTATTTCCTTTATATATTTCCTAATGTCTTGAATATCCTTCTTTAGTATCCGCAAGACTTTCCTGTCATCGACTTTCCAGTATAAATGCACAAGCAAATTTCTGAATTTGGCCATGTTTTTTAGCCGCTCGACAAAATCATCAGAGAGCATTTTCAGCTCTCTGAGAATCTCGAAACAGTCGGCATGGTCATGCGGGGCCCTGCCTCCGGCTCTGGCAACAATGTGGTTGCAGATATCGATAGCCCCTTCAATGGCAACGATCAGATTGTATTTGGCGCTGTCGACTTTATCAATATTCGAAAGAAATTCCTTTTCCGATAATTCGGCATAACCATTAAGTTTGTGCAGAGAAGAGTTGATCTCGCCGAAGAGTTGCCTGATCCTGTCCACATTGAATTCAGGCACCGATGGCCTCCCTTAGGTAAATTTTTGACACGGGCTTAAAATCAAAATAATCACTCCATGTGCGACAAAGGAAATCTTCTCTGATGATCTCATCACGATCGAGAATCAACATCCCCTTTGTCGCATGGTAGCGAAAACTCAAAGGGGCAAAGTTCAGGATTTTAACATCGACAGAAACATTCAGAGATTTCTCGAGCTTCAAAGACAAGGATATCTCAAAGTCGACAGGATTTGGTGCTGCCGTTTTTTGGCCCAAGAAAATAGCGATATCAATGTCATTGAAGCTATTTTCATCCAAAAAAGAGCCATGAATGTAGGCAAAAACAATGTTTTTTTCCTGAGCGAGGCGATTCCGGAGTTCCTGGATGATCTTGTCTTTATCTTTAGAGGTTTTTCTTAAAGTCATTGTTTACAGTACTGTTTTATTTATTGTTTCGAGTGTTATTTGATTCAAGCATAATGATATACGGCCAGAAATGCAAGGCTGAAAATCGAAAGAAAATCTTGAAAAACGGACCAAAATAGTCTTATCATAAGCTACATATCGGTCAGAACTATGGAAATCAAAGAGAAAAGAGAGCTTGAGGTCACGGTCGATAAAAGACATATCGTGACCTTAGGCGAACGCTTGTACACTGAAAGCGTCGAACTCCTCCGAGAGCTGGTCAACAACGCTTATGATGCAGACTCCGCCAGGGTTTATGTCGACATCTCTCCCGACAAACTGGAGATCAGGGACAACGGCACAGGTATGGACCTGGAAGGATTAAAGCAATACTTTGTTATCGGATCGGATGAGAAGGTGGTCCACTCCCGCTCGCCCCGGTTCGGCCGTCCCAGGATCGGCCAATTCGGTATCGGAAAGTTTGCATCGCTTGCCGCGGCCACCCGGTTTGCCGTGGTAACCCAGAATAAAGAATTTGCGGCCAGAGTCGTTTTTGACAAGCGAAGCTGGGAAGATTCCAAGGATACCTGGCATTTGCCGCTTGAAATCCTGGAGCCCGATCCCGAAAGAGGAGATGGAACCACAGTCATCCTTACTCATCTGTCCAAGTCGTTCGACCTTGAAGACATAGAGAAAAAATTGATCGAGGGTGTCCCGCTCAAGGCCCCTAATTTTGAGGTTTTTCTTAACCGCCGCCGCCTGTACCCCCGCAGCCTTTCAGGAAGAAGAATCCCGGTGCTGGAAGGGACCGAATTCGGCCCTGTCACCGGAGAGATCATCATCGTGCCTGCCTCCATGGCCTTCATGCAGGAATTAGGAATCGATGTCAAAGTCAAAGGAGTGACGGTCAAGAAGGCGCTTTTCGGGATGGAGACATGGGGGAAGGTTATTTCCCGAATCCGGGGCGAGATCAACGCCGACTTTCTCCCCATAACCAGCGACCGGACAAACTTTGTGGTCGACACACCGGAATACAGGGCCTTTCTGAAAATCATGGAAAAAATCATCGCTGTGGTCAAAAAGACGTTGGGCCGGGAGGCAGACCGCAGAGAAGACCGGAGGGCCGGACGGACCGTCAAGGAGGCATTGAACAGAATTCACCGATCGCTTTCGCTCAATCCCGATCTTTCCCCGTTCGGGCCCATACCTTACGGCGACAACCAAGACATGGGCAGCGGGGCCGTATTCTCCGGGAAGAAGGAAGGAGAAAAGCAGAGCCGGGAGATCGAAGTCAAACCGGGTGAAAAAACCAAGCACACACCCAAGAAAAAGAAGCGTCGTCATCCGCTGGTCAAGAAGATGACACCAAACGCCATTGTGAGAAGAATGAGGATGGGAGAGAGCAGCGTTTCTGTCTGCCTGGATTTTTTCGGCGAGTCAGGCCCCGAATGCTTCTCCGAGGGCAATGTGGTATACGTCAACCGTGATCATCCTCTGTTTCATAGGGAGTCCAAAAAGGCCGCCACATACGTCATGTATATTGCCCGCCTTCTCACACAAGAGATCTCGCTGATGAATGAGACACGGAACCCCCGTTTGGCCTTCAACCGGCAGAGCAAGCTGCTCAAAGACGCCTTCTCAGAGGACCACTGAAGTCCAAGGAAAAGGTTTATCTAATACTTATTACTGAGAGACAAATTCCATTATATCTGCCTTCACCTGATCATACTGAGGGACATCAGGAAGAAGCATACCCAAATCCCTCTCCCACCCTTTTTCTCTTTTATCAAGTCTCTGAAGGAAAAGGTGTTGGTTAAAGCGCCTATCTTTCTTCAAGAGCTTGAGCTTCTTATTCACCAAGTCTAAATGAAAATTGGCTCCCTTTTTGTGAAGAAACCAGATGTCATATATATCACGTGGAGCACTCCTTGCAATAACAGCTCTTACTTTTTCAGCCAACAATTCATCAAAGGCCATGGCTCCAAGCTTAAATGGAATCAAGCCATAAGTGTCCAATATTTCTTTGCTCTGAGGGATATTGACTGTGTCATCTCTCAAACTCAGGTCGATCTTTATGCTCGTCCTGTGTCCTCTCATATCCTGATGTCTAACGCTGAGCCTAATTCCTTCCCTTTTTTCTTCTTCCTTGATCACATCAATGAAGGAAATATTTTCAATCTCATTTCCTCTAAGCCTTTTGTTCAAATCTCCCAAAAGCCCTTCCGTCACATTTTCCAAGCAGGTAAAGCCCACATCAACAGAGAATCTTGCATCCGGAAAGTATATTTTTTTGATACAAGCTCCTCCTTTGAAGATCATTTTATGGGTGCATTCAAACTTGGAGATTTCGCTCAAGACAAGAGTGATGACATAGTCTTTCTCCACAATTCCTAGAGGAATCTTCTTCCGGCCAGCTATTCTCCTGAGTTCATCTTCTTTTATCAAAATTCCTTCCAGGAGAGAAGCTCCTCTTTCATCACATTCAGAATTAGTCCCCAAGGTTTAGAATATCCGCTTACTTTCTTCTCAGATGAAGGATCCAGCCACCTGAAACCTTTAAAATCTTGAATCATTTTTTTTCTGACTTCCTTACATAGATCTAAAATTTCTAATACATAGCCCAACCGTCTTACGGCAGAACTCACCTGCAACTTTTCGAGAAATTTTAAAACTTGTGACCAGTCCAAATCATTTCTTGCCTGCCAAATCGCCTTGGATACTTCTGAGAGTCCACCACAGTACTGAGGAAAAAGCAGACAATCTATAACGTTCTTCTCGAGAGAAGAGATCTTGAAGGAGTGGTCGTTGTTTCGGACCTGAATAAAACCAAAGAATCTTTTTTTTGAGATTGTGATGAACCTTATCTGTTGAGAGCTATACATCACATGTCTTTTCCTTTTTGTTGTTGCTACCAGCACCTGATAAGGGATTTGTTCGGTTAAATTCCAGTAATACATGGCGCTCTGAAAGCCTATATAATAATCATCCAGCAGACTGTCCACTACCAGGAAGACATCTTCGGACCAGTGACCTTCAATGCCTGCTCTGGCAGGAATGAGAGTGTATTTTCCCTTCTCGATTTCCATGATTCGTTTTTTCCTCTTCAACCTGTGTATAACGTTGGCCACGGACTGGTAAGGAATGCTCAAAATCTCCTCTGCACAATGAAAAGAGAATGTTTTGATGTTCGCCTTTTCCAGTTCGAATAGAAGCTTCGTCTCATGAGGACCCAATTTTATTCTTTGTGTCATTATTTTCCCGTTATACGTTATATTCGTTACAACAAGTATATTAATAAATCACTCGTTTTGTCAACCCCAAAATCCTTATAAGATCATGTGAATATTTTATCCACATGGAGTTTGTTCGCCATTTTGTTCACCATTTAGAATATAAGAACTTCTCAGGGGCTTGTCAAACGGAAAATGAAATTTTATATTCATAAATCAACATATTTACATTGCTGTCTATCAAAAAAAACCGATCTTCATAAATCCTGATGTTGTTGGCATGTACATTCAATTTTTTTGATGCCACGATTTTCCCAGAATTGTTGAAGACAAGAATCTGATAAAGGTCTGTTTCTGATCCTACATCAAATTTCATTTTCTGCGTGAAAATTCCCCCTTTCCCATCACGCCTCATTCCATATAACTTCAGTCCAACCTTTCTTTCCTCAAAACTTTTCTTTCTTGTAAGAGTCAGCAAGAATATTCTGCCTTTAGCATCTATATCCATTGCCTTAGTAACGGTTTCGGCTTCAACAAAAACTCCCTCAGGCGTTCTGAAAGATTTTATTTCAGGCACCTCGAAGGAGACTTCAAAGGTTGATTCCATTTGAAGCTCGCCTGATGGTGAATATTTTTGGAGGATTGGTATGTATTCAGCAGCCGCATAAATGTTGTCCTCTTCATCTAATGAAAAAGCGAATTTGTAACGCCTGGCGATTACTCCGTCCGAAGCATCTCCCTCTCTTTGACCTCTTTCCTGCAGGATTTGACCCTGATAATCATAATAAAACCATAACGGTGAAGGTTTTGTAGTCGAAATCCGGTTGAGCATAAGAATCTCTCTTTTTTTTGTTGTTACTACCTGACCTGGAGGATTATCCCCGAGAAGAAAGCTTCCAAGATAATCCCCGTTGGAGCTTAAAATTTGAATTCTCTGATTATCTTTTTCAACGACTAAGAGATTGTTCTGTTTATCGATTTCAAAAAAAATTGGATTAAGTAAATCTCCTGGCCCTTTTCCTTCCCTTCCAATTGTCCGCAAATATTTTCCAGATTTGTTAAAAACTTGTATCCTGTTTTCATCTAGGATAAAAATCTCTCCCTCATTGTTGATGACTACATCCTTAGGTTCAGAAAATATCTTGTTTTCATCTGTTTCATCTTCAACGCTCCACTCCCGGATGAGCGTAAGTTGCAGCCTCCCCTCTTTGTACTTGATCTCATTTAAGCTGTTGTGAACTTTTTTAATTTCTAAAGCACCAGAGGAAACGAACAGAAATCCCGTCATGATTATCATTAATGCCGCAAATATTTTCCTAATGAATTGCATAAATCCCTCCCTTCTGGCAACAAAGACATACCTCAAGTAAAAGTAAAATTTTACACCTTCCTCTTTTTCAGGACATTGGTGAAGGTCTCAAGCTTATCTTGCATCCCCTCCTTGAGCGACCAACGATTGATTTCTTTCATATCGATATCATTATCCAAACTGACAAGAATTGCCTGTTCTAAGGACTGCTTGTCGTTCCAAAAATAGAATGCAGCCAAACGATCCTTGACGCAATCGGTCGGAGAAAGAAGTTTTAAGACCATGTTCCCCTTGGTGATCTCTGTGATTTTGCCGATAGGCTCCTCTCCTACGGAAGGCGGAGGGGCAAGAAAGTCTACGATAAACGGCGTGTCTTTATGCTGGAAATGTCTCCCCTCTTCTTGAAACCCAATGCTTTCGAGAACAGAAATAATTTTTTTGCGCTCGATGTAGGACAAAAGAACAAAATCGAGATCATAGGAAAAATATTTATTTTTCGTGTAAATCGAAACGCATGCTCCTCCGGAAAGGACAGTTTCGATACCGCGTTTGGATAGATAGTCGGATATAAATATGGCAAGATCTTTAAGCGAAAGGTTTTTTATCTTCATTTTAGAGAGGTTTCCCTGTCCTTCGTGGTCTCAATCGCGGCAGATAGAATTTCTCCTTTTCCTCATCAGGAACAAATTGAAGAACTTTATCCAACAAGGATTCCAATTCTTTTTTAAAGGGGTATCTCGGATTAAAACCGAATAAACGGACTTTCCCCTTTAGCCGGCTGTAGAGAATTCCTCCTTGCTCCAATTTCTTCAATTGATTTTGAACGGCATTCACATAAAATCCAAAAGCTCTGGCAATTTCCATGGGATAGGCTTCTCCATGGGTATAAAGATAGATAAGGATTTTTTCTTTTTTTTCCGATTCCAGAAGTGGTTCTAACATCAGGCACCTCTCAACCAATCAAATTCGTTCAATTACCAATTACATTGGTTATATCACCAATTACATTGGTAGAAGTGTAATGCATAAAGCAGCTAATGTCAATCGATGATGTTGTAGCCGAGGCTAGATCTACTTCAAATAACGACTCGCAACCCGTATCTTTCTCATGTAAAATAATATTTTCTCATTTTTTTAATTCGAAGTATAAATCGCTGACAATGTTAGATCGTTTATTCGAAAAGCTCGACAGAAGATCATTCCTCCATTTCCACATCTGGGAATTCGCCTATCGGAGTTTTTTCAAGGAATATGCCCGCCTTTTTTTTCTTAAAGCCATGCTCAAGCACCCGTTAAAAACGGTATCAGGACTGAAGGATTATCACTGTTTCATCAAGTCGAAGGAAAATCTCTTCCCTCAGTACCAGAAATTTTTGGCTATTCCGAATGATGAGACATTTGAAGATCAAATCGGGCAACAAAAGACAAGGCCCATGCTTGGCCTGGGATTCTGCCTCAAACCATACGATCCACAAGACAACACCCGGTCATGTCCCTCGGGCCGGGCAAACCACGACTGCCTATATCTCGAAAAAGGGGAAACGCAAAATGTCTGCCATGGATGTGCTATCTACAGAATCGCCAAAAAAGGCATGGAATCTGGATGCAGTATCTACATCATGACATCGGCCAAAGACATCGCCATAGATTTCCTTCTCCCTCAAATCAACAAGGGATTATTTCCGACATCTATTCTCCTCCTCTGTCCTTATTCTGTCCAAGCTATCTTGCCGTCCCTTTTCATATGCGGCATGGATGCCTTTCTCCTCGCTTACGACGGCGGGTATTGCAAGGACTACAAAGAATGGCGGCTTGCAGATCTGGGCGACAAAGAGAACAGGACAACCTTAAGCAAAGAATCTTCGGAAAAACTCTTCGGTCTGATCAGCCAAAGAGGTGTTTCTGAAGCCTCGCCGCAATCGTTCAGACGTGAGGGCAACATCTTCTATCCAGAATGACTCGATAAATCGGCATTCTTCCCGCATTTCATTAAATAACACTCGGAATTTTATGACCAAATCTTCAGAAAAAGATATGTTAGCCCGCTGGCCGCCACTTGGATGGTGAGATTGTCCGCTCCGTGGAAAGAAATGGCTTCGACAAAAACTATAACAAGAGATAAGACTGTCGAAGCAATCACAGCTTTTGCAAATGGAAACTGGTAAAGATAAACAAAGAAAAACAAAGAAAAAGCCAACGAGACAACAAGAATGGAAAAGCTTCCCTCCAGCGATCTTTCTGCCACGGTAACTTTTTTTAAGCTCGGGACTTTGTATTTGTGCTTTCCGAACCGGACGCCGACAGGTTCGGCGATGGCGTCAGCCGCTCCACAAAGGGCATATCCCATGATGGCGCACCCTCCAAAAAGAAGGTTGGAGACCAAGCCTCCTGCAGCTGTAGCCAGATAAGGAACGACGATAAAATAACCTCGGCGAGGAAAATCCTTTTCGCGAGCCATGGATTCGAAAAAAAAGTTGCCATCCCCTGCCCTAACCGAAAAGAGCACAAAGATGCCCATCCCCAATCCCAGGATATTCACGGCCGGCATTCCTCCCCAAATGTGGAGTCCGACAGCGGTAAAAAAAATCAGGAAGTGAAGCGTTTTCCGTGTGTATCCGGTCTTCCAGCCCGCGTATCTTTTCAAGGCCCCGGCCAAGATTCCGCTCACAAAAATCGCAAGGGCCGACACCAAACAGAAATACAATAACTGCGGGAACGGAGGGATGAACTCTTCCATGGATTCCTTAATCTTTTTTAGGCCAACGACTGAATTCACGTGCACCAAACAGCCTTTTGGTTTGGCGTCTAGTGCAATGACTCGTTAGCTGGCTTATAATTTAGCATCTAGAACTCTTTTCAGAAGAATATCTTCAATATTTTGCCTAGAATCAAGAACAGCTAAAACATATACTTTGTCCTCTTGTACCCTATACATCATTCTCCATGGGGCTACAATTAATTCACGATACTGATAAATTCCGTATTCCTGCAACTCAGGAATGATCTGTCCACGTTTAGGCAAATGATAAAGATATGCGGCTTTTTCCTTTAATTTATTTAGTACCTTCAACGCATTTGCAGGATTGTCAATGGCTATGTATTCAATTATTCTGGCAAGATCATCTTTAGCAACGCTGGCCCAAATAACTTCATATTGTTTATTCACTTTTCGTCAATTTCTCCTTGAGGTTTGCGAATACTTCTGCTTGGGGTTTTGTCTTATCTTTTTTAATTTCCTCTTCGCTTTGAGCTATCAATTTAAGTAGGCTTAATGCATTTCTCATATTCTCATAGCTCTTGGGATCTTGCAAAACTGCTTTAGGCTCGCCGTTTTGGGTAATAATCACAGGTCTGTGCGTATCATTAATTTGTTTCAATAGATCAGCGGCTTTAGATTTAAGGTAAGTGATAGACTTTATATCTTCTGAAATATTCATGCCACATCCTCCGGTCTTTTTATAATACCATATTTAGACCGAATATCAAGTTCTTTCTATCAAGATTTGACAGCCAACTATCAAATAATGCAAGCTGTTTATTAATGGATAACTGCTACATTGCTGAAACACAATTGATCTCGTTTTGAATCAGTAATCTTTTTCTGTTCCAGGATTATTGAATATTTTTAATTACTGAAACAAATGTTTATCAAAAATATTTTCAACAAAATACTAGTTGGACTCATTTTGCTAACTATCCTCTTTCTGTCTTCAAATGTCATCGTCCCAATATTTTTCAATCCTGAAATACTTGATGTTTCTCCAAAATTGTATGCGATCACTGATAAAGGTGAAAAAGCACAGGAAGAGTGGGTTGAAATGGCAAATTGGATAAAAGAAAACCATCTAGAAGGTTTGTTAATTCATTTTTATTGTGATAGCTAATAAAGTAATTAACATTGATAAAACCGCCATTTTTTGATGGAGTTTGGTGTAGCGGTTTTGCCGCAGATTTTAACCGTTAGGCAAAGGATAAAACAATGAATCGCAAAGGCGAAAAAATTGGTTGGATCGGTGGGTGGTTTGGAGGTTTTGTTTGGTTGGGGCTTCTATCTGTCGTTTGGATATTTCAAAACAAAATCAGCAATGGAATAATAGGAATAATGGTATTTATAGTCGCGATTTTAGCCATTATTGTCGCTGCTCCTTGGAAACATCCAAATACAAAATATTGGAAATTAATGTTACCAATTTATTTGCTGTTTTTTATTTCTATTTTTTTGTGTATCTATCTTTATGGTGGATTGGACAGCATTGGATTGAAATGGACATCTTTTTTTTGGATAGTCCCTTGCCTTATACCACTTGTAACTTCTGGTAATCGAAAATGGAGTAGTAAGTTCTAACGAGGTATATCGACCCGGAAGCAAATTCCACAAGCTGTTTATTAATAGTTATAGGAAATAATAAGGAGGCTGCGATGAAAAAACTAAATCCAAATTTAATGGTAAAAGATGTCAAAGAAACTGTTGGATTTTACAAAAACAACCTTGGTTTTAAATTAGTTATGGCAGTGCCAGAAACCCAAGATGGAATTTTGACAGAAATTCCAGAAGACAAAAAAATTGTTTATGCTCTCGTTAAAAATGGCAATGTTGAACTTATGTTTCAAGCGGAAGAAAGCCTGAAAGAAGACATCACTTTTTTTGCTGATTCTATAATTGGAGCATCTGTTTCTTTTTATATTGAAGTTGAGAAATTGGAAGATTTTTACAAGGAGATAAAAGAAAAAGTTGAAGTCGTAAAAGAGCTTTCGACAACTTGGTATGGAATGAATGAATTCTATATTCATGATAATAACGGATATATTTTAGGATTTGCTGAAGAAAAAAAAATGATGAAAAAATCCAAAAATAAGCAAGTGCAAAATTTTCTCGAAGAAATCATGAAGTTTGATTCCGAGAAGTTTGAAATATTGCAAAATTTACGTAAAATTGTTTTTTCAAATTACCCAAAGACGAATGAGAGAATAATGTATGGAGGCATTATGTTTTCTCTTGAGGATGATTTCGGAGGGTTGTTTGTAAGAAAAAACCATGTTTCTTTTGAATTTGGTTCTGGTGCATATATGAATGATCCACATAAAATTTTGGAAGGAACTGGGAAGTTTCGTCGTCACCTGAAAATAAGATCTTTGGCTGACATTGAAGATAAAAAAGTAAATTTCTTTGTTAAGCAGTCTTTGTAGAAAAAAAAAGTGTTTTGAAAGCGGATCTGCCCTCCCCTTGTGCAGAAGATCCTCAGCTGACACCAGGAATTCCTGATGGCAGTCGAGGAGAGTGGGTGGCTGTTGATCTTAGCATTTTGGGTGTGATAACCCTATTTCAGGATATTAACGGGTGGTAATTGGGAAAAATTATGAGAGATTGGATGCAAGACCAAAAAGAAAATTCCTTCTATGATGATGTGATGCAAGTACTTTCTTTAGCGCCTCCTTTTTTTTCTTTATATTCTTAAGCTCTCGGTCTTGTGAACCATCCTTCTATCCGTGCCCTTAACAAGAATGTTAAGTTCGCACACACTCTAACATCAGGTCTCGGCCCCTTAACCTATCAAAGAACGCGACCCTATCGGTCCGTTAGGAATTTCAGAAGGC
>CAYPGQ010000132.1:0-11853 GCA_964410125.1 uncultured Eubacteriales bacterium
CGCTTTGGGTATGAAGGACGGTTCTATAAAATGAAACTCATCTACTTTGAAGAAGATGGATATGTCTATTGGACAATGGGTGCGCCCATCGAAGAAACAACCATTATTAATAGATGCACAAAAGAAGATACCTATGAATATCGATTAAAGATGGGGACTCTACCTAAATAATATAAATAACTGATGACAATTAACGGAAACAAAAAGAGGACTTCAAATTATTGGGGATAATATTAAATAATCAGGATAACAAAGAAAAACATGAATTTCGGTGTAAAAATTGTCTCAAGATTATCCCGAGTGAAGTCATAGCGAATGATCGAAAAGGCATCGTGGAATGTACCTCCTGTGGATGGTGGAACGGATATGACTTTACAGAAGGAGTTGAGAACAAATACGGGGGACCGGGGCAACCATTATTCAAGCAGTTCCATAGTATTGTCGATTTATCCACCCGAGACTCACAAGGCAGGAAAAAGCTCGTCTGCAAATTTGGTTGGAATGGAGAAGAGGTTTGGGTTACTGAAAGCAACCGATATCTACAGCAATCCCAATGTTATTGACTGCCGACCGGGGAAGAGGTGGAAGTGTGTCGATTGTGGAATGATGGTTTACTCTTGCGACAGGCCCCTTTGGAAACATTTCAAAAAGGAAAAAGGCAAATGCATTCATTCCTTTTGGTTACAAGTGACGATGGAAGGAGAACGGCTGGAAACTATGGAGGATGTTACACTTGATACGGTTCATTCGGGAAAGGATTGATAAAACTCGGCAGATGTATAGTCGGTAAAGACAGTCCTCGATGGTACTGCAAAGACTGTGACCATGAATTTTGACAAAGAAGAACGAAAAGCCCTCTGGTGGTAGATCAAGTGGATACTATTTTGGGGATTGGTGGTACTGATCTTTGGTGTTCCGCCGTTTTTGTTTTTCTGAGAATTGTGAATTGGAGTCATTCTATTTCGAAATCGAAAAGGAGCCTGGCAGCTTTTCGATAAGGAGGTCGTGATGAGAATAGTATCATGGAATTGTGCGGGGGCTTATCGAGATAAAATTCATAAAATAATAGAGCTAAAACCAGATATAGCCGTTATTCAAGAATGCGAATGCTTAGATGAACTAAAAGAGCACTGTAAAGACAATATACCTCAAAGGAACTTTTGGTTTAGTGAACGTGATCACAGCAAAGGTGTAGGCATATTTTTCTATGATGACTTCGAGATTCTCAGTATTGAATATTATTCGTACATTGAGTTTATTGTTCCTCTTAGAATCAAAAACAAATTTGATTTTTATCTTTTTGCGATTTGGGCTATGCAAGGCAGAGGTGAGGGTGCTGCTTACACAGGTCAGGTAGAAAGAGCTGTTAACAAATACTACAAAAACATTTTAGAGAATCATGCCTCCATTCTTATAGGAGATTACAATTCTCCTCATATTGAATTGCATGTTGATAAACCCAGAATTGAATACAGCCTTGTTGATTCGTTTAGAAATCTAGGCATATTAAGCGCTTACCATGAACATTTTAAGGTAGAATATGGGAAGCACAATCATCACACTTTTTATCAGCATAGAAAAAATGACTTTAAACACATGCTGGACTATTGCTTTGTATCGAAGTCTCTTATTGAAAAGATCAATAATTTTGAAATTGGGGAATATGATGATTGGATGGAATTTAGTGATCATTGTCCCTTAATCATCGATTTAGATTTCTCTTAAATTCAAGATTGGAGTGGTAAAAACTGTATAAACTTCTTTGCTGATATAATTTTCAAAGAGGTTACATGGTTATTGACCAACAACCTATAACTTAGTAGCATTATATAGAAACAAAAAAAGACAGGCTTAAGATGGGGGACAATTAAAAGTCAGAATGAAACACGTCAAGAAAATTCTCTGGCCCATCCAAAGACTCCTCAAAGAATATAAGATCATCAGGCTGATTGCCCTTATCTTCTTCATCTGGTTATTAGGTGCCTCAATCTTATGGGTTAGCGAAGGCACATCGAACCAGGATTTTAATTCCCTCCCCAAATCCCTCTGGAATATCACCATCTATCTATTCAGCGGTCTTGACAGCGGCGTCCCTGAAAGTGCCTTCGGTAAGGTGGTCGTCGCAATCATTCTGATCATCAGCCTGGGGATTGTCGGGCTTTTTACAGCAACCCTTGCTTCTTTAATCATCGAACACCGCATAGGAGGTAAAAGAAAAATGCCTAGCTATGAATTAAAAGATCATATTGTCGTTTGTAACTGGAACAATAAGGGGGAACCCCTTATAAAAGAAGTACACGCCAAGATTGTGAAAGACAAAAGGCCTATTGTCATCATCAGTGAACAAGGAGAGTCCATCCAATTTCCCGAACACGAAGATGCTCCTGAATATGAAGACATCTATGTCATCAACGGTGATCCGGCCAATGAGATCATTTTGAAAAGAGCAAATGTCCAGTATGCCTACACTACGGTCATCCTGGCTGATCCAACTCAGGGAGAGCTGGCCGATGCAAAATCCATATTGATCGCCATGGGGATAAAGAGCGTCTGTGAAGAGCTCGGCATTCCCAAAACTTATATCGCAGTAGAAGGGATTTCTCCCCAGAATATCGAACATTTGAGGCGGGCTGGTGCAGATGAGATCATCTCAGCAGGCGACTTCAGTTCCCTTCTCCTGGCTCAGACATCGCTCGTTCACGGACTCAGTAAAGTGTACCAGAATCTGCTCACCATCTCAGAGGAAACCAACGAAATCTACCTGATCCCGGTTCCCAAAGAATACATCGGAAAGAGATTCTCTGATTTAGGAGCAAATATTTTTTCTTCAAGAGATTCTAAAAATCCCATGATTCCCATCGGTGTAAAGTCTGGAAACCGCGTTCTGCTCAATCCCAAATTTTCTGATTTTGACAACTTTCAAAAGGGTGATGATGTTATTGTGATTGCTTTTGAGTATCCGCATAAACTGATATAAGAAAAAATATTGAGGGAAGATTTATATGTCTGTTGAATCTGATCTTTTGGATGGTCTTACAAAAACCCAAAAGGACGCCGTCCAGTACCATGATGGCCCCCTTCTGATCATCGCCGGACCGGGGTCGGGAAAAACCGAGGTGATAAGCCGACGGGCCGCGTATCTCATAAAGAAAGAATATACGATGCCTGAGAATCTGCTAGTTACCACTTTCACCGAAAAAGCCGCTATGGAGCTCAAGGACAGAATACAGCAAAAGCTCCCGGGGCAAAATGTCGAACTCATGCAGGTATCTACTATCCACTCCTTCTGCAACACCCTTCTCACCGAGTTTAGGAACGCCAGTCCTTACCCCAAAGGCTTCCACATTCTTGACGAAGCCGCCCAGCTCCTCTTCATCTATTCGATGCGGAAGGATCTCGGATTGGGAGACATCATCAAAGGAAGAGAAAGTGACTTTTTCTCTGAGGTACTCAGCACTTTCAACCTGGCCACAGAAGAACTGGTCAGGCCCGATAACTTTGTTGATTACTGCGTGAAAAAACTGGAAGAGGCGGAAGAAGATGAAGAGGCCCTGTGGGAGGAGAGGGCCAGTATTGCCAGATCCTATGAGCAGTACCTCGAGATGCTTGTTGAGTCGAATGCCACCGACTTCAGCAATCTCCAGCGGCACACCCTGGAGATGATTAGCAAACACGAGGACATTCTCCGGCAGATTCAGGACCGGTATACGGATGTTTTGATTGACGAGTACCAGGATACAAATGCGGTCCAGGAATTGATATTGGGAAAAATCGCCGCACCCCATATGTATTTGGCCGTTGTGGGGGACGATGACCAGAGCATCTACCGTTTTCGGGGGGCGACGGTAAAGAACATCCTGAATTTTAGTGAAAAATACGAGCCTGTGAGAATTGTGATGCTGGAGGACAATTTCCGATCTCTGGAACCGATCGTCAGCCACTGTTCGCGGTTGATAAAATGCAACGAAGCCAGATCTGACAAAAACCTGCGCTGTGTGAGAGATGATATAAAAAACGACATTCTGCTGGTGCATGAAATCACTGCAAAGGAAGAAGCCGAATCCGTTGTTTATATTTTGCAGAAGATGATCTCAAAAGGAATCATCAAGCAGTACAGGGATGTGGCCATTTTACTGCGAAGTGTCAGGTCTCATGCCGGACCCTACCTGGAAGAGTTAAAAAAACACAAGATTCCTCATGTAGTTACGCGGGACGGCAGATTTTTTGATAGGGAAGACATCTCAGAAGTCTGCCACCTTTTTACCTACCTCGGGATATCAAAGCCATGGGGAGACAAATTCCTCAGATGTTCTTTGATGATGTTTGCTGAGGAAACATCGGATGCATTAAAACAATTCAAAGAGGACCTAGGATCGATAACCAATGAGGAAGAACTTAAAGAAATCGGTGTTTTGGATGAGCTCGACAGAAGAAAAATCATGGATATGATCGCCCTGAAAAAGAAAGTCCAGAACCGGGAGCACAAATCTCTGCTCGAAGTCCTGTATGAAATCCTCCGGATATCAGGATATTTTAAAAAAATCGAGGATGAGAAGGATGCCGAAGCAATCAAAAATTTCGGAATATTGACAAGGATTGTTGGGGAGTTTGACGAGTATGGGGGAACGACAGGCCTTTATCCCTTTCTATCCTATATGAAAATGCTCAAGCAAAGTGCGCTTGATTCATTTGTCAGACCCCCTGAAGATGCCATTCAAGTAATGACAGTTCACCAGGCCAAAGGACTTGAGTTTCCGGCGGTGGTTATCGGGGCAGCCATGGAGGGACGTTTTCCTACAAGGATGAGAAGAAAAAAATACGAGATTCCTTATGAGCTGATGCAGAGCGGAGAGCCGGAGGTTGCGGATCATCACCTGGTTGACGAGAGAAAGCTTTTTTACGTCGCCGCAACCCGGGCAAGAGACTTTTTGATCATCGGCACCTCTGATATTGTAAACAAGAGAGGTGGAGGACCTTCGCGTTTTGTTCAGGAGCTGCTGGGAAAAGATACGGAAGGAGCCCTGGAGAGAAGCAGAAAAATACTCGAATCAAACGATATAAAAATTTTCTCCCAGGAAAAAAAGAAACAAGGGCCGAGGATGAGACTCAGTTACAGCCGGCTGGTCCATTTTCTGCAGTGTCCCATTCGGTATAAATATTTTGAGATTGACGGGATCGAGACACCAAGACCAAGTTATATGTTTTATGGAGCTTCGGTGCACAGGGCCCTGGAAATGATGCATAAAGGCTTGATTGATGGAAAGGAAGTGCTGGCAGAGGATATCGAAAAATATGTGGACGAGACCTGGCTCCCCTCTCCCTGGATGGAAGAGGACGAAGAAGAAGCTCTTAAAACCGCTGCGGTTAGATGGCTGCACGTTTATTTTGAGGAACATGCCTCAACATTCACCCTGCTGTTTAAGGCCGAGGAAAAATTCTCCTTTGATATGGAAGACGTGGTGATAGCGGGCAAGATTGATTTGATAAGAAAAGCAGGCGGGGATGGAGAGGCCAGAGAGATCGTGGATTTTAAGACATCTGAGTCAAAGACAGCTTGGCAGGATCAGACGGATCTCCAGATGAATCTATATGCCATCGGGGCGGAGTGCAGTCTTAAGATGCAGATCGAGAGATGCTCGATTCACTTTTTGAGTGATAATAAGGTGGTGTCTTGTGAATGGGATGAAAAGAAGGCGGAGGAAGCAGAGTATTTCCTTAAGGATATGATCAACAAGATCAAAGAGCAGAAATTTGAGCCCCGGCATGAGTACTGCCCATTCTGCAGGGAATTCAAAGACATCTGCCCATACTTTGAGGGCAAAGGAAGAAAAGCATAAAAAAAACTTATGAACGAGGTCCAAGAATGAAAGACTTCTATGAAAAACTAAAACAGGATATCGAAACATATGAAGGCCGGCACGACGAATTTATTTATTTTACGCCAGAATGGTACAAGCTCATGACCAATCTGCTGGATGATGCCCGGCTACCCTATAGGCTAAAATCATTGGTTTCGTGTGCGATTGCTTATTTCATTATACCGGCAGACATCATTTCCGAAGAGATCCACGGGCCTTATGGATATATCGATGATATCTTTTTCTGCGCTTTTGTGGCTAAGGAAATTGTAAAGCGGACCAAGGATGAAGTGCTTCTGGTGGAAAACTGGGAAGGTGAAGGGGACATAATGCAGCTAGTTGATCAGATGCTTGAAGGCGAAGAAGAGCTGATCGGCGAAAAAAAGAAACTTATCCTGGACTACACAGGCTACACTCAATTGTTAGAGCTTTTGGATAAGTAGGAGGAAATAATATGCCAACGCTAAAAAAGATTAAACCAAAAAACGAAAAGGAACTTCATTCCATCATAGAAAAAGAACTTGATGCATTGGAGGAAGAACTAGCCCTCATAAAATATGAATTCTCCTTGCAAAAAGGAACCCCGGATTTTCTTTGTGTCGATAGCGGCGGAAGGCTTGTTATTATCGAGGTGAAACTTCACGAAGATGAAAACATTCTTTTCCAAACCTTGAGATATTACAACGAAATTGACAACGATCGATATATCATCGCTAAAATGTTTTCGGAACAAGATATAAATCCTGAGGAACATCCACGCATAGTTTTAATTGCAGAAAAATTATCAGACGACATACGTAGATTAAGTTCTTTAGTTATTCCGGATGTAGAACTATACGAATACACTCTTCTTAAAACAAAGGAAGACATAGAGGGCATCTGTTTTCATCCTGTCTCTTTGCCTAAGATAAAAGAAGCCCCACCAAAACCTAAAACCGTAGAAGAAATAAGAAAATATATGACAAAAAAAGAGTTATTCCCTCTGTTCGATAAAATAATAAAAGAAATTTCTAATATAAACGATAAGATTGAAATATATGCCACTCTAGACTATATAGGATTTAAGTATAGAGGCCGACAAATTGCTTACTTGTGGCCTCATAGAAAATCATTTGATATCGGTGTAAATCTCATCGATGAAAACAACCGCACTATTGAATACGATATCGTGAGAATAGAAATCGGCACAGAAGACTGGTCAGAAGTATTAAAAAAAATCAAAACATCCTTTGCCAACATTAAGGCCAAATAATATAACGTAGAAGAATTCAATAGGCTAACTAAGTTTATGGGTGTTTAATAATTGAGTGTCCTCATCCGTTTTATAGCTGAATTCTGTCAAAAGCATCTGCTTGAAGAGAAGATATTTGTGGTGCCGTCGTATCAGGTGGGGCATCAGATTGGGGAATCGCTGACGAAGGCAGGGCATTCCTGAGTAAACCTTCGGTTTGCAACGTTGCCCTCTCTAGCTCAGGAATACGCAGGACTTGATATTTCACAGATGGATGTAAGCCAGATTTCCGAATCGTCGGCAATCATAATTTTGAACAAGGTTTTCGGCACGCTTCTAACGGCTCAGGGCTTTGAATTCGATTATGTTGGCGTGATTTTCGGGAATGATCTTGTGTACGATCTCGATGAACAGAGAATTGTATCTGCAAAATAAGAATTTTAAAGATACTTAGACATTTCTTTCTCTTATAAACTCGAGATCTTATTAATAAGCCGATATATCCGAGTTCCAAAAGAATGCGGCCATCTGGTGTGAAGATTTATATCCAAATTTCTTGCTCTGGTTGCTGCAAGCTGAACGGAATGAAGAAATTTTGATGTATCTAATTTACTTGGATTATAAGAACCCAAAAATATTCGTATTTCTGATTTTAAATCGTTACAGGAAAAATTCTCAATCTCGTCCCTGGAATATTCTTGTTCAATGTCTCTTAAATGTAATAATAGCCATGCTTCGAAACATGGATTGCTCACAGCAAATTTATAATCCTTTTGGATACACTGTGCGATGACATCGCTAAGAAGTCCATTAGGCCAACGATCTAAATCAATTACCATCCATAACTCATCATCTTTACGCAATTTATATTCAGATTTAAAATTGTTTAGAACTCTCAAGACATGATTGGGCGAAGAAGATGATGAATATCTAGGTAGAACTTCAACATGAACTCTTAGATTATTCAAATACTCACGTGAATTAAGATCCTTGAAGTATTGGGGTTCAGTCTTTTGTCCCTCTGTAGCTATTATAAATAATCTTGCATCTCGATAGCCTGAGCGTCTTTTAAAATCTCTTCGAATACGAGACATTCTAGATCACTTTTTATGTAAGCCTAATTTGTTTAAGTCCTCAAAAGAAGGGATCGCCCCAAACCTTCCTAATAAATATCCTTTTTTTATATCTTTGTCGTATCTCGGTTTAAATTCCTCAAGGGAATACATCTTTGACTCTTCTTCCTTGTTCTTCTCAATAAACCAGATTTCATCCTTACGCAAAAATTTCAAGTCTAAAAGATTTGAATCATGCGTTGTTACAATTAGCTGTCCATTTGTTTTCGAACTTACTTTTAAAAACACTTCCAAAAATTTTATTACGAGAAGAGGATGAAGACTGCGATCTATTTCGTCTATAAAAAAAACACTATCAGTGGAAAGGAGACTAATTAAAGCAGGCAAAAAGTCTATGATTCGCTGAGTCCCATCTGATTCCTCATTAATTCCAAAAACTGCCTTTTTATCTGAATCTTTGATGCGATGCTTGCTGGTTAATCGTATAGCTTTAATTGCCTCATCGTGATCTTTGTATACTAAAAACTTTTCATTTTTTGGTGATGTGAGAATTGCTTTCGAATCTTTCTTTTTCAATCCCTTCCGAAGCCTCACAATTACGTCCTCCGGGATATCTGGCAAGTCTTTTTGTAGAGAATATGTTTCGCACTCTATATCAGAAATGCCAGTATCAAAGTACTGAAGAAATTTTAAAAGTACATCTTTTACATTTCTTCTTTGAGCAAAAAAGAACTCAATACCATCATATTTTGAATCAGGAAAAATGACTCTTAAAACATTATCAAACCATTCGTATGGATAAATAAAATCTTGAACATTCTGTTCAATAGACTGTGTAAGAAACAGTTGATTGGATCTAGTTCCCTTTCCAACAAACTTTAGAAATTGCTTATCAAGTGATCTTGACGAATTTATTTTTCCAAAATTGACCTTAGTAACATCCCCGCTATTGGTCTTTCTCTCAAACAGAAGCTTCTCGCGAAATTTATTAATTTCGTATAACCACTCTTCATATATCTGGTTTGTGTCTAATATGAATCCATATGAATAATATTTATCTCTATGCTTGAAATCGAATTGGAATTTTGATGGTTTTCTTGAGTTCTTCAAATTTAATTGGAATTTTTTCAATGGAATTGGTTCATTAGCTTTTGTTCCTAAAATAACCATTTTTTTAGCAAAACTTATTGCTTTCATTAGGTTTGACTTGCCTGCAGCATTAGGTCCATAAATAACAGCAGATTTAAGTACATTGATTCCTGTGCTTTTTTTTCTGCGAACAATATGATCAGGAAAAAGCCTACCTCTCCCAGGAACCATAGAAAATTCAACTTGATCATTATAAGACAAAAAATTCTCTAAAAAGAATCTAATTAGCATAATATTCTCCAATAAATATTTGTTAACGAGATATTTTCTCTACAATAACATATTTTGTTAAATATTGCTAGATATTTTTCAAATCCTTTAATAATAAAAAGGGCATCAATTTCAGATCTTCGTTTTCTTCAATAGAACGTTTAAAGAATTGCTGGATTAGCCACATTTAAGAGTAAGATTTTTGGATCAATGGAGTCTATAATTGTTTCGTTTCAGCTAAATTCGGACAACTCATGCATATTTATTTAGACATCTTGTTTTTTTATTGAGTTCGCAGATTGCATGAAAAAATGAATACTCCTTCTCGGCATAGAGGATATCACCCCTTGATTCATCCCCAAAGACGATTGACCCACATTTACCTATAATGAAATAATGCATTTTCATAATAATGAACACTGGGGGATAAAATGAAAAAATCCATTAATCTTTCCTTATTGATCGTTTTTATCATGGCTTCTTCTGCTTCCTTGATTGCACAAGAAGATGTAACCGGCTCTATCGTCAAAATCTACACGGTCTACAACAAACACAGCTATTTTCGTCCCTGGCAGATGGAGGGACAACGGAGTGCCACAGGATCCGGCTGTATCATCGATGGAAACAGGATTCTGACCAATGCCCATGTCATAGCCGATGCCACATTTGTCCAGGTCAAACGGGCCGGAACAGCAAAAAAATACACGGCCGAAGTCGATATCGTGGGCCATGAGTGTGATCTGGCCATCCTCAAGGTCAAGGACAGTTCATTCTTCAAAGATACGGCACCGGTCGAGATAGGCGAACTGGCCGAAGTGAGAGACGAAGTCGCCACCTATGGTTTTCCGGCAGGTGGAGAGGAGCTGGCCATCACAGAAGGGGTCGTCTCCAGAGTGGAACTCCAGGAATATTCCCACAGCTATGCCAGGTTGTTGTCCTGTCAAATCGATGCAGCCATCAATCCGGGAAGCAGCGGCGGGCCTGTCATCAAGGAAGACAAGATCGTCGGCGTTGCCTTCAAGGCAATGGGTGGGGAAAACATAGGCTACATGGTCTCTGTCCCGGTTATCGATCATTTTTTAGAGGATATCGAGGATGGAAAATACGACGGTATTCCAGGACTGGGACTTTCTTTCCAAAAGATCGAAAATCCCGACATGAGGAACATGTACAGGATGAGTGAAGAACAGGATGGAGTGCTTGTCAACAAAATTTATCCTGGCTCCCCTGCAAAAGGCAGTCTAAAAGAAGGAGATGTCATCTTTTCTGTCGACGGAATCAATGTGGCCAACAACGGTACCGTAGAGTTCCGGAAAAACGAAAGAACGTCCTTTGAGTACGTGATCCAAAACAAATCCATTACTGACACTGTCGGGTTCGAGATCTTGAGAGACGGGAAGGTTATGAAATTAGATATCAAATTGACCATTCCGGTCAACCACTGCAGGCTGGTTCCCCATGACCAGTACGATGTGGAGCCCATCTATTATATTGTGGGAGGGCTGGTGTTTATGCCGTTGACAAGCAACTATCTGGATGTGAGGCTGATGGATGACGAATACAGCTCGGATAATCTTCTGAACCTCTTCCCTTATTATGATGATGGAGAACCGAGTGAGGAAAGGAGAGAGGTTGTTGTGCTGGCGACAGTATTGGCAGATGAATTGAATGTGGGATATCAGGATTTGGAGGATATTGTTATTGTCAAGGTGAACGGGAAGAATGTGTCTGAGCTTAAGGATCTTGTCGAAGCTGTCGAGGAGAATGAGGGCAGGTTTCATGTGTTTGTCGATGTGATGGGAAAGCAGATCGTCGTGGATAGAGAAAAGACGGATGAGAGGAGCGGGATTATTCTGGAAAATTACAAGGTCGGGGAGGACAGGTCGGGAGATTTTAATAAATAAAATTTGCTCCTTGATTCATCCGCAAAGGTGATTGCCTTGCTCATCCTATAGTGGGAACGATGATCGGGGGGACTGCTGTAGTCAGCTTGTTCGGAGCGCAGGTCACGACATTAAGTTAGCCAGTCGCTGCTTGTTGGGAGACAGCCTTTTTTAGCTTCGGAATCTTTTTATGTATACGCATGCTGTGCCAGAGATTCCAATCTCTCTGAAGATTCAGCCAGAATTCCGGCCCAGTGCTGAGTGCATCTCCCAAAGCTAGTGCAGAATCTGCAGTAATGCCCCTGCGTCCGTTGATGATCTCATTCAGCCTGGCATATGTCCACCCGAGATGGCGAGCCAATTCCAATTGTGTTATTCCCGAAGGCTCAAGAAATTCCTTGAGGAGCATTTCACCTGGATGAGTCGGCGGTCTATTTTTTGGAAGCATT
>CAYPGQ010000133.1:0-7951 GCA_964410125.1 uncultured Eubacteriales bacterium
AAAACACTCCAATTTCAATTTCGTAACGGGATACTTGATTACCGAACTTGTTTAACCTGGATTATTCACGGACCGAGGTTGCTGTAGATGCGAGGCGTGACCCATGCAGCTGTGGTAGTCCACCGCAAATGGGTCACAACAAAGCAGATGCAGTAAGACCGGTTCGCCCGAAGGGTAAAAAATGCCGATTGATATAAATAGATTCTTCTTGAAAAGTTTTTTCATCATTGTCAGGATAAGTTCCTGGTATTGCTGAAGTAAAAAAGGCATCGGCATTTTTTATGAATAGTTCAGGTTAATTAAGGTAACAAGTATCCCGGTACCGAATTAATATAGTTCCATAAATTCAGCACGGAATTTATATCTTGCCCCAAATCGAATTATTGCGTAAAATACTGTGCATTCTCGACAAAATTTTATAGGGTTTGAAAGTGAGACAAAAAAATCCATCCAGAGCAAACAAAGTTCCCTTTTCATGCATCGTATTGTTAATCTCATGCTTTATATGTTTGTTGATGAATTGCAAAAAACAGGCTACTAACCCAGACATCCCCAGTTCTCAAAATGAAAATAAATTATCAGTTTCTTGTAGCCCTTCTTCAGGAAGCACAGGGACAGTACTGGATGTCACCATTTTTTGTGCAGGGAACTCAAAAGAGTTAAAGACATTTGGCCTGGAAATGACTTATGATCCGGCTATTTTTCAATATGAAAGCACTAGAAAAGGTGGTTTAACAGGAAGCTGGGCATCCGTGGATGGGAATGAAATCAGCTCAGGAAAATTGATTATTGGAGGATTCACAGGATCGGGAAATCCCGTCGTCGCAGGGAGTAATGGCAGCCTGGTTATAATCAAGATAAAAGTCATATACTCTGGAAACGAAAGCGGATTTACAAGACAGATTTCTATAAACAAATACTTAGACGACATCGTTGGTATGAGTCCCATGCCTACTTCTACAACGTTTACTTTTATAAAATAATCTCCCCTAATAATTTTGTACCGGGATACTTGATTACCTATTTTTAGGGGAGGGAAAAGCTTTAACCAGACTTTATAGAATTAAGGTAACAGGTACCCCGGTACGGAATTAATTTCGGAATTAATTTGTTGGCAACTTTATTTATGCTATAGTCGTATATATGTTTGAGTGTATAAAAATCAGAGGAGGGCTTTATGAAAAAAATCACCAGACGGTCTTTTCTGAAGACCACTGCGCAGGCAGCAGCCGTCACGATAGCCGCCCCTGTTGTTTTGCCTGAAGGCTGGTACAGTTTTGCCAGTCCGGCAACAACAGGATATTTCGAAAAAGAATTCGGCATATCGGACAGCCTATGCCAGAAGGTCCTTGCCAAGGCGCTGGCCAAAGGCGGCGACTATGCGGACCTGTACTTCGAGCACACCATCAGCAATTACATCATGCTGGAGGACGGAAAAGTCAACAGGGCTTACAGCGATGTGGCGCTGGGTGCCGGCATTCGCACCGTAAAAGGCGACCAGGTCGGCTACGGATTCACGCAGGAGATGACCGAGGCGTCCATGCTGAACGCCGCCGGTACGGCAGCCACAATAGCCAATGCCAAAGCCACAAAACCTTCGAGCGAATTCAGATGGCTATTGACAAAAAGTCACTACCCCACCGATTTCAAACTCGTCTCGGCCCCGCTGGAGTCCAAGCTTCCCATAGTCCAGTCAGTCAACGACAAATGTTTCTCCCTCTCTTCCCTTATCACCAAAGTCAATGCCCAATTCCATGACCAGCAGAAAAGGATTTTGGTCGTGACATCGGACGGTGTGAAGGCCGAAGACCTTCGCCCCAGAAACTACATCAGTGCTTTTGTCGTGGCCGAAAAAGACGGAAAACGCGAACAAGCCAGCTGGAATTTTGGCGGCCGAAAGGGTTTTGCCGCTTACACAGACGCAGCCGTGGCCGATGTTGCAAAAAAGGCCGTCGATAGCGCGCTGACCCTTTTTGATGCGGTTCAGCCACCTGCCGGCGAGATGCCGGTCGTATTGGGCCCAGGTGTAACCGGCGTACTCCTCCACGAGGCCATCGGGCACGGGATGGAAGCCGATTTCAACCGCAAGAAAATTTCTACCTTTGCCACGATGATCGGCAAAAAAGTGGCCGAACCGTTCGTTACCATCGTCGATGACGGAACGATCCCGAATCTCACCGGTTCGATCAATTTCGACGATGAAGGCACACCCGGCCAAAAAACCGTCCTGGTCGAAAAGGGTATCTTGAAGAGTTATCTCCACGATAAAATATCTGCCAAACACTACAAGGTTAAACCCACAGGAAACGGCCGCCGGCAAAGTTATCAGCACTATGTGGTGCCCCGGATGCGGAACACCTACATGGAAGCCGGAACGGCAGCACCAGAGGATGTCATCAAGGGAGCCAAGAACGGCATCTATATCGAGAATGTGGCTAACGGACAAGTGAAAATAGGAGAAGGGGATTTTGCCTTTTATGTTTCTCAGGGACGATTGATCGAGAACGGCAAGCTCGCTGCTCCCATAAAGGACATCAACATCATGGGAAACGGGCCGAAAATGCTCGCAAATATCACCATGATGGGCAGTGACCTCGAGTTCTTTACAGGAGGCGGCGGAGCATGCGGCAAAGCCGGACAGGCAGTTCCCTGCAGCTTTGGACAACCAACATGCCTGGTAAAATCACTGACAGTCGGTGGAAGGCGATAAGGGAGGAGGACAGCCATGAACAAAGAAATTCAAGAATTGACAGCTTGGACGATAAAAACAGCAAAAGCCGCCGGGGCTAATGACTGCAAGGTCAGCATCGGAAGCCAGCGGAATGTGGAGATCAGCTATCGGCAGCACAAGCCGGAAACCATCAAAGAAGCAACCACAAAACAACTTTACATCCATGTTTTCGTGAACGGGCGGTATTCCAGTCAGACGACCTCAGACCTGAGGAAAGACGCTTTGAAAGAGTTTATCGGAAATGCGATAGCCGCCACGAAACTTCTGGCAGAAGATCCCTACAGGAGTCTTCCCGATCCCAAATACTACAAGGGCCGCAAAGAAATGGACCTGGGAACGGTCGATCCTCAATATGCAAAATTCACCCCTGAAGAAAGACACAACCTGGTCAAAGCTATCGAAAATGCCGCCCTGGAAAAAGGCGGCGACAATGTGATCTCGGTGACGGCAGAAGAGAATGACGGTTATGCTGAGTCGGTAACCATGACCAGCAATGGCTTCGAGGGTTATGAGGAAGACACATTTTATGTGGCAGGAGCGGAAATGACGATCCAGGATGAGGGCGATCGCAGGCCGAATGGATACCACTACGTAGTGACATTGAATAAAAAGGATATGCCTTCCCCTGAGAAGATCGGAGCAGAGTGTGCCAGACGAACCAAGAATCTTCTCGGCGCAAAAAAAATCAAGACCGAGACCCTGCCGATCATTATCCAGAATCAGGGAGTCGGGAGAATTTTCGGGGGCTTTCTTCAAGCCATGACCGGGCGGAGCATCCAACAGAAGCAATCCTTCCTGGCCGACCAAAAAGGAAAGAAGGTCGGAAGTAAACATTTCACGATCATTGACGATCCGTTCGTGAAAAGCGGGTTGGGAAGCCGGTTGTTCGACGCCGATGGGTTCACCACAAAAAAAAGAGTAATGATCGACAAGGGCGTGTTGAAGGATTATTATGTGGATTGGTACTACAGCAGGAAGCTGGAGTGGGAGCCGACCACGGGCGGGCCTACTAATCTGATCGTTCCTCCTGGGAAGAGATCTGTCAAAGAGATCATGAAGGATTTGGGTAGAGGCATTTACATCACAGGATTTATCGGCGGAAACTCCAATCCGACTACAGGAGATGCATCGATAGGGATTATCGGTCAGCTTTTCGAGGGAGGGAAGCCGGTGCAGGCCATCTCTGAGATGAACATCTCGGATAACCACCTGAAGCTCTGGAACAAGCTGATCGAGGTCGCCAACGACCCGTATCCCTACTCGAGCATGCGTTTTCCGAGCATGGTCTTCGAGGACATCGTCGTCTCCGGCCTCTGATTAATAGGGGGACAGGATACTCTTTCACTTATTTCTCGATTATTCCCCTATTAATCGAGAAATAAGTGAAAGAGTATCCTGTCCCCATTTAACACTGTCCCCATTTAACACCCGTCCAACAATTTTTTCTTACGTCCTGGTTTTCTTTTCCGCAAGCACCTCCCCGTTATTTTTTCAAGCTCATCAATAAATTTATCATCACCCAATGGCCTTCCAGTTTTTGCATGTGATCTGAGGAGTTTTTTTTCAACATCACTTGTTTCCTTGCTTAAATACGATGCCCAATCGGGGATTGATAACATCAAATGAAAATCCGTAAGGAGTTCATCTTTTCTTCCTGAAACATGAGCCATTGCGCTCGACCAATAATAGTCTTCTGCTCTTTCTACGATTCCTGCTCGAACAGGATTCTGTTCAATATACCGAACTGCAGCATAAAGATGTTTTTCCTCCATTGGATATGAACTGAATCTAGCCTGCCAAAGATGGCCTTTCCAGTCATTCCGTATATTGATTGTTAAGGCATGTTTTCTTTCCGCTTCTCCGATCCCCTTTGCTAAAGCATTTTCCGTTTCAGGGACCGCAATTAAATGAATATGATTATCCATAATGCAATAAGCCCAGATTGCAATTCCAACTTTGTCAGCTTCTCGTTTTAGCAATTCACAATAACTCTTTTTATCCTTGTCAGAAAAGAAAACAACTTGTCGGCGATTTCCTCTGTTGATAACATGGTGAGGACAATCTGGAATGACAATTCTAGGTAACCTAGCCAATTTGAATACCTTATTTAAATAAAATGCATCAAAATTTATTCCAATCTATAAGACGTCAACAGCAGCTCAAATTTCTCAGAAAATCTCGAGGAAGGATTCGAGGGTTAACTATTTAAACAAATTGGAACTAGGACAATAAATCAAAAATTGAAATTACTGCACAGAAAATAGGTGAAAGGGTATCCTGTCCCCAATTTAATTATTCGTAGCGGAGGGAGTTGGCGGGATTGGCGAGGGCGGCTTTGATAGCTTGGAAGCTAACCGTTAGCATGGCAATAAAAAGCGTCAACAATCCCGCACCGACAAACACCCACACATTCAACGATATCCGGTAAGAAAAATCCTTCAGCCACCCTTTCATCACCCAAAAAGCAACCGGCCAAGCGATCACATTGGCCACCGCCACCAAAATCACAAATTCCTTAAGGAGCAGGCGAACGATATTCGGGGCCGTAGCGCCCAGCACTTTCCTGATGCCGATCTCCTTGGTCCGTCGTTCCGCCGTAAAAGCCGCCAACCCGAATAGACCTAAACACCCAATAAAAATCGCCAAGCCCGCAAACACACCAAAAATCTTTCCTATCCTCTGCTCCGTCTGGTACATATCGGCAAATCTTTCATCCAAAAAGGAATAGTCAAACGGCTGATTAGGCAAAAACTCTCTCCACTTGCTGCGCAGCAGACCGATCGTGCCTGATATGTCTTTTGTCTCAACCCGGAATGATATTCTTGCGTTGCTATTACCCAAAAACATCACAAGAGGCCCAATCGTGTCCTTGAGCGTTTCGAAATGGAAATTTTCTACCACACCTATCACTTCGTAAGAGGCTGATCCCCCCTGATCATTTATCATGCGTCCGATTTTTCTTCCCACAGGTTGATCCCAACCGAAGTGCTCGACTGCCGCCTGGTTCATGATGGCGGCTTCCGTGTCTGAGGAATACTCCTTAGAGAAATTTCTCCCCTGAACGATCTTCATTCCCAGCGTTTGAATGTAGTCATAATCGACAATCCAATTCTGCATCGATGTGGCTCTTTTGTCGCTCCTTTCGTTATCGGGAAAAACCGCCGTGTTATTCCGGGAGGATGGCACCGGCAGATAATTCGAGACTGTACCGTTGACCACTTGAGGATAGGACAGCATCTCGTTTTTAAATGTTTCTGCCTGATCCCCGAGCAAATAAGCGCTTCTCAAAATGAGGACCTGCTCCTTGTCGTATCCGAGCTTCTTGTTCTGGATGAAATGGAGCTGGTTATAGACCACAAAGGTTCCGATAATAAGGATGATCGAGGCCGCAAACTGGAAGGCCACCAGACCGCTCCGCAGCAGACCGGTCCTCATGCCCGTTTTCAACTGCCCTTTCAAAACATTGACCGGTTGGAAAGCCGAGATGAACAATGATGGATAACTCCCGGCCAAGAATCCTGTAAAAATCGGGACCAGGACCAGAACGACAAGCAAAGTGGAGCCCCCCAGATCGGAAATGGCCATTGTTTTCCCTGCAAGTCCGTTGAAAAAAGGTAGGGTCAGCCTCACCAAAACAAAGGCCAGCACAAGAGAGATTAGGCTCAGAATCATCGACTCTGTCAGAAACTGCTTGATGAGCTGAGACCGGAAAGAGCCTAAAACCTTCCGGATGCCGACCTCCTTGGCCCGCCCTGCAGACCGGGCCGTGGAAAGGTTCATGTAGTTGATCGAGGCGATAATCAGGATGAACAGAGCGATGGCCGTAAAAATGTAGACATATTTCACATCGCTTGTCGATTCCATCTCCCCCAATAGATCAGAGTGGAGATGAATGTCTCTAAGGGCCTGGAGATAAAATTCTCCTCTTAAATCTCCTTCTTCCTCGAGTTTTTCCATCGACTTTCCCAGGAACGCCTGGATCTGGGGGCCCATGTATTTCACGAGCAAGGCCGGGAATTTGGCCTCGACAGATTCGGGCGCCGCCTTCTCATGGAGAAGGATATACGTCTGGAAATTCTGACTCATCCAGATCTTGCCTTTGCTCTCGGCCAGAGAGGACATCGAGACAAGGATGTCAAAATGAAAATGGGAATTATGCGGGATTTCCTCGAAAACGCCGGAAACCATGTAGTCTGTGTCGTCGTTGAGTCTCAACGTTTTGCCAACGGGATCTTCATCCCGGAAATACTTCTTGGCTGTTTCTTGGTTCAAGACCAGCGTATTTGGTTCGGCCAGGGCGGTTTTGGGATCGCCGTTAAGGAGAGGAATGGAAAAGACATCAAAAAATGAGTGGTCAGCATAGGAAACGCGGGATTCTTTGTAGCTGTTTTCTCCGTAGCGGAAGATATACGAACCTCTTTGGCGGAACCTCACGGCGTCGACCACCTCTGGAAACTCGTCGATCAAAACCTGAGCCATCGGAGCCGGGGCTACGGCAATATCAAAATCTCTGCCGCCATAACGGAATGAACCGGCCACCCGGTAGATGCTGTCGGCCTTTTCGTTGTAGGCGTCGTAGCTCAGCTCATCGTTGACAAACATCAGGATGAGCAGACAACTGGCCATGCCGATGGCCAGACCTACGATGTTGATCAGGGAGTACCCCTTGTGTTTGAAAAGGTTTCTCAAGGCTGTTTTTATAAAGTTTTGCAGCATGCTAAAACTCCAAGGACGCAGATGCGCTATCCATCCAGTATTTTACTATATCTACGAAAATCCCATACAAATGGTTCACTCAATTCGGGGACACCTCACTTAATTCCGACACTTTTGACGCGTCATTTTGTATGTGATATTAGAGAGTCATCCAAAAGGTGCTATATACCTTAGTTCGATAAAGTTTGTATTGAAGTAAGAGGAAACTTAATTAAGGGGTCGGGTATCCCGTCACCGAATTAATAGTTACTTTTTTCCGGCACTTGCGTATATACTTTATGAGGAAAAATTATGTATAAAAAAATCGTCTTTCTTCTTTTCATTTTTATCCTTATCCTGACTTATCCTGTTTTTTCGCAACAATTTTTTTCAAAAACTCTTGTTCTCAAAACGAATCGGTACGAGCTGGATGTCAAAGTCGACTACGCTGCCAAAAAAATCTTCGGTTTTTGCCGCCTGACGGTCCATAATCTGACCGATAAACCCATCTCCGAAATTCCTCTT
>CAYPGQ010000133.1:8051-11619 GCA_964410125.1 uncultured Eubacteriales bacterium
TTGCCGCCTGACGGTCCATAATCTGACCGATAAACCCATCTCCGAAATTCCTCTTCTTCTCTACCGTCTCCTGAAAGTGACGGCCATAACGGACGAAAAAGGTGCTGCTATCCCCTATCAACAAAACATTCTGTCCTTCGAGGACTGGGAGGAGCTTCAAGTCAACTATGTGGAGGCCCGCTTGCTGAAACCCCTTGCTTCCGGTCAGTCTAAGACCATCGGGGTCGATTATGAAGGTTTCTTGTTCGGCTACTCCAACGACGGATGGATGTATGTCAAAGACCACATCGACAAAGAATTCACGTTCATGCGCATGGACGGATTTGGTTATCCAATCGTGGGATATCCCTCGGAAAAAGTGAATCGCCGGGCCGGACTCCAGAGCTATGATTACACTCTTTCCGTCACCGTGCCGGAAGACCTCGTTGTAGCCAACGGTGGAAAACTGGCCGGCAAATCCACTATAGACGGACAAACCACATACACCTATAAAAATCTCAAGCCGGCATGGCGCCTGGATATGCCTATCGCGCCCTACGGCATCGTCGAAGACGCGCAGAATAATCTGAAAATCTTCCATTTCCCCCAAGATAAGGACAATGCCGGCATGATCCTCGAAGCCATGAAAAAATCCCTCCGACTTTACACGAACTGGTTCGGCCCCGCAGACGATTTCCAGGGCTTTGCCATTATCGAAGTCCCCGAAGGGTATGGCTCCCAGGCTGACATTACCAGTATCCTCCAGACTGCCGATGCTTTCCAAAAACAGGACAACCTCACGGCCCTGTATCATGAAATTTCCCACATCTGGAATGTAAGGGCCAACGATCCCCTTCCCGCCCGCTTCGAATCCGAAGGCCTGGCTATGCTCCTGCAATATCTGGTTCAGGAAAGACTGGATAACAAACCGGACGCCTTGACAAAAGGGTACGAGCGCCTGAGCACCCGCTTCCGCCAGCAGTGCGAACGGAATCCCAAGTGCAAAGATGTGCCCATCATCGAATACGGCAACGAAGGGTTGACAGACCTATCCTACACCAAAGGCATGCTGTTTTTTTACATCCTCTACAATCTCATGGGAGAGGAAGACTTTCTGGATGCGACCGGTTCTTTTTACCAGAAATACAAGCACAGCGGAGCCACCTCCGAAGAGTTCCTGAATTATATGAAGGAGCGCTCCGAACAAAACCTGGATCGGTTGTATAAAGAATGGATATACGGCGCTGAATCCTCCCGACTGATCCTGGATGGCGTCCCTGCCGAAGATCTTATCGAGCGCTATTTAAACTGACGACACTAGTCATTTAGAGAAAGGCTACAAGGAATTGGTCATCTCCAAGATTATCTGGGAATAAACGAAGGGATTAAGATTTTTCTTTGAGCGCTTCCGTCAGTTCTTTGATAGTCTCTTCAGAAAATTCGAGGAACTCGAGTCCCATATCATAACTGGCACCTGAATCGGGAGGAAGTTCTTTGATCCAGACAATGCGGGCCGATCCTTTACATGAAAATCCGTTCGGGAAATGCAATTCCAGTTCCACCTCTTCGCCGATGTCAAATCGTTCGTCGCTATAAATGCGGACGCCACCCAAACTGATGTTCGATACACGTTGTCTGAGCGACTGAAATTTTCCTATGCGATAATACACTTGGGAGGACAATCTTGGAAACCGCCTCCGATCTTTATACGAATTATTTTCTTCCATCATCATCAACCATTTAATCGAAAAAATGCACGAATTGTTTTTATTCTATGTGAAAATAATAGTTTATGTCAAACTTTTTCCTAAATTGGGGACAGGATACCCTTTCACTTAATTCCTAGCCAATTCAATAAATAGGTGAAAGGGTATCCTGTCCCCAATTTAAAGTAGATTGAGGGCGAGGAGTTTGAGTTCGGTCATCTCTTCGATGGCATATTTCAATCCTTCACGACCGAAACCGCTCTCTTTCACCCCTCCGTACGGCATGTGGTCGATTCGGAATGTCGGGATATCGTTGCAGATCACGCCTCCCACATCCAGACTTTCGTAAGCCTGGAATGCTTTTTTCAGGTCATTCGTGAAGATTCCGGCCTGCAATCCGAATATGGAGTCATTCACACTCCGGAGCGCTTCATCAAAATCTTCATAGAGAGAAACCACGGCAACCGGAGCAAATGCCTCTTGACAGGAAATCCGAAGCTCGGGTTTCACATTCTCCAGGATCGTGGGCTCGAATATGGCGCCTTCTCTTTTCCCTCCATAAACCAGCCGCGCACCACCCTCCAGGGCCTCTCCCACCCATTCTTCGGTCTGCTTTGCCGCATCCAGGTTGATCATCGGGCCAATATCTGTGCTCTCCTCCATAGGGTCGCCCATTTTGAGCTTTGCGGTCGCATCCAAAAACCGGGCCATAAATCTGTCATAAATCTTTTTGTGCAGAAAAATGCGCTGGATGGAAATGCAAACTTGCCCGGAATAGGCATAAGCCCCCAGCACGGTCCTCGGCAGGGCAAAATCCAGGTTGGCATCAGGCTCGATGATGACGGCCGCATTCCCCCCGAGCTCAAGCGTCACTCTTTTTTTATTAGCCCTTTTTTTCAGTTCCCACCCAATATCCGGGCTACCTGTAAACGTGATTTTTTTGACGCGGTCGTCCTCCAAAAAAACATCGGCAGCTTTATACCCGCAGGGGATATGGTTGAAGCCTCCTGCAGGAAAATCCGACTGGTCGATGATTTCAGCAAGAATACCCGATGTCATAGCTACCTGTGAAGCCGGCCGGAGCAATATCGTGTTTCCGCTGGCCATGGCTGGCGCCACCTTGTGAGCAACCAGATTCAGAGGAAAATTAAATGGGGTGATCCCCACCATTACCCCGATCGGAAAACGCCGCACCAGCCCCCAACGGCCGCTTGTCTGGGGACTCAGGTCCAGAGGAATGATTTCGCCGTTCATCCTTTTGGCTTCTTCAGACGCAATCTGAAAAGTGCTGACCGCCCGGTCTGCCTCTACTCGTGCTGATTTTATTGCCTTTCCGGCCCCCATTACGATGGACCGGGCCAGCTCTTCCTTATTCTTTGCTATCTGGTCCGAGACAAATTCAAGGACTTTTGCCCTCTCGAAACTGGATAACATCTTGGTCTTCTGGAAGGCCCGATGAGCCGAATCCACCGCTCCCTTAACCTGATCGACATCGGCAAAATGAACCCTGCCCACAATACTCTGGTCATAAGGAGATTTTATGTCTTTGACTTCCTTTCCTGAAACCCATTTTCCATCTATAAAAAGTTGGTGTTCATTGATCATATCAGTCTCCTTCCTAACACATCCTATTAAACATTATTCACACCAACGCCCCAAATCGCAAGTAAGCATCCTTATTTCCGTGATTAATTGGGCTTTTGGGGATGGTTGAAGCGACCATTGAAGATTTAGCCATTAGAACCCGTTCTTCGAGGGAATCTGCCGCAGTCAGACGCCGATGTTGTATTGAGCACGACTTTGCTAAGGGATGAGAGATGCGGGCAAGCACGGGAACAGAGGCTAGAGTGGAAGAGTCTGGGTGTTAACGTGCGCAGTTCAGA
>CAYPGQ010000134.1:0-11475 GCA_964410125.1 uncultured Eubacteriales bacterium
GGTCCCGGAAACTGCAGCTAAAAGGCCGACGGCGCCGGGAAAATCGGGGATAGAGCTGCCGAGCATTAATTTGGGTGTGTTTTTTGGGATCTGCCACATCGGACTCACCGAAAAATCAGGAAATGCCCATCCAGCTAGGAAATTGATGAAACGTGCTCCCTTGGCTTTTTGAATAACCTGCATGCCTTCGGCAACGCTGGTAACTGGGCTGCTCGGATTAAGAACATGGGCGTCCCAGCCGCATTTTTTTATGACCTTTATAAGCTCTTCCAGCTGCTGTGTGGCCACTGGCCAAACTTCAGCATTGGGCTCATCCCGGCTGTCCAGTGGCATGTATATATCGACCACCTTGTTCATCATTCTTCTCCTTTCTTATCCAACCATTCGCCTCCCTGGTCCACGTTATCTTTTGTGAAGACTCGCGATCTGAGGGTGATTTTTTTGGGAACATTTTCGCCGTTCAGGATTTTTAACGCTGTTTGGATTGCTTCCCGTCCTCCTGTCGGATACTCGAAACTGGCATGGAGCACTCCCTGTCTCACATAAACCTGGCCTTCATGCGGCAGGGCATCGATTCCCACAAAGATGATATCCTCTTCGCGATCGGTGGCTTTGGCAGCTAGATATGCTCCATGGGCACCGGGATCGTTATGGGCGTAGACCAAGTCGATTTTTTTAAAACGGGCAAGGGCGGATTCCATTTCTTTTCGGGCTTCCGGTTCGAGCCATTTCATATCGGCTTCGAAGATAATATCGAGATCGCTTCCCTTGATTCCTTCTCGGAAGCCGGAATGGCGGTCTTGGCCTGGAGTTGATGTCATGAGTCCTTTGAGTTCAACAATTTGACCGTTTCCTCCAAGTTGTTCGACAATCCACTGACCTGCGGTCCTGCCAATCTTTTTATTGTCGGCTCCAATAAAACACGTATAGCTGTCATCAAGAACCCGTCTGTCGAGAACAATCACAGGGATGCCTTTTTCATAAGCTGCAGCAACTGGAGGAGTCAAGGGAGCTGCTTCCTTAGGGGAGACGATGATCAGATCCACTTCAGCATTGACGTATTCTTCGATCTGGGATCTCTGCTTCAAGGAATCGTTTTGGGCATCTTTGTAGGTCACTCTTATCTCAGGATGTTTTTCTGCCTCATTTTTAATATCTAGATTCATCTGCACCCGCCAGGGCTCGCCCAGGTTGCACTGGCTCATGCCGATCGTAAATTTTGGTTGAATATTTTCAGCTTCTTTATGTTCTGCAGGACCTGTTTCCTGCTTTGTTCCGCAGCTGGTCAGCAGTAGGAAAGAAAAAAGGAAGACATGAAACGATTGTCTTTTTTTTTGGTGAAGATGTAATAAAAATTGTCTGAGGAGAGGAGGGTATGACATAAAAAGGAATGTTATACGATTTTTTGTATTTTATCAACAGACTACAAGAGACAGGAAGCTAACTTCTAAAAGCGCCAGAGATAGCTCACCTTGAAGAAAAATCCCCTTTTGGTTTCGTGGAAATTATTGCTTTGGCGGTAATCGAGTCCGTCCCATTCGAGTTTCTCGAATGCCGACCCATACCCGGCATAAATGACGGTTCCGGGAATGTAGGTAAAAGAAACAAGAGTATCCAATGTCAATCTGTCCTGAAAACTGTTGTATTCCAGTATGGCCCGGAGGAAGAGATATTTGTTGACCTGGAAGGTGTTCCGGCTGCGGATAATGGTATAGTCGTATATCTTTTCTTTGTCAGAATCACGGAAAAAGTCCACGTAAGAAACGTTGAGAATAAAACTCAGTTTTTCTATAGGCTGGAATTGTAGGTATCCCCCGAACCGGCTCCCATATCCTTGATAGGGATTCTCAGGATCATAGTAAACGGCTCCTGTGTACCGGTAGAAAATGCTCCAGAAAAGATGTTTCGTTATCTGGGATGTTGTCTGGAAGCCAACTCCGCCCCGCCCGAATCTTTCTCCTGCATAGACCTCATTGGCCACCAGTATGTCTGTCCTGAATTGTGTGGTTCTGGGCAGCCAGAATCTCAGAGTGAATAAATTGACCGTCTCGAACATCTTGTGTTCGGTATCATACAAATGAAAACTCCAGTAGAAAGGTTCTATTCTCTGGAAAAAATCGGAATTGGGATAAAATCTGTACATCGCCAGAGCGGAAAGGCGCCTTATGCCGGTCCGGGTGACGTACCCGGTGTCGACCTGGAAGTTTTTGGAGATGTCCTGATAGCCCAGGTCGATGATCACCTTGCGTGTACCGTATTGATAGTGAAGTCCCAGAGCATGATCGCTGGATGTCTCTGTGCTGCCATTTCTTTGCGTGAAGGCGCCGAACAGGTGGAAATCGGCGATGGAAGCTTGCGTGAGCCGGAATCTGCCGTCTGTGCCGATGACACGGTTGAAGCCATGGCCGTATTCCTTACCAGTGTAAAATCCTCCGATGTAAGAGTCTTCTTTCAGTGCGAACTTGTACCGGCCGATCATAAAATCCGGGTGGGTGTCGATCGGATCGTCCGGCAGGTCGTCCAAGGCATAGATAGCAGCCAGGCTGCTTTTGCGGCCGAGCTTTCCGGTTAGCTTTAATCCGAAGATGGGATTGATGATCGTCCTCGTGTGAATAACCGTGGCCAGCGGTCCCTCTTCGACTCTTCCTGCAAACTGGAAGATGTCATTCCCTTCGAGAAAAAAGGGCCTTTTTTCAGGATAAAAAAGCTGGTAGCGCAGATTGATATCGATTTGCCCGGCATCCGCCTCGACCTGACTGAAGTCGGGATTGTAGGTGCCATCCAGGGTCAAGTCCGATGTCAGGCCGACTTTCCCTGTCAGGCTGAAATCCGTGTTTTTTTCATCCGTCTGTATTTTGCCCTCTTTTGCTGACTGCCTGGTGCTGTGGGTTAAAGCAGGGAGTATCTCGACTACCCGTTTGTATTTCCATCCGGTAACAGATATCGGCTGTGATTGTTTGAGAAGGCTGCCCTTATCGGCATACATCGGAGGAAAGCTGAATTGTTCGGATGTGCGTATGATCTGCCTGAAAATGGCGACTCGAAGGGTTATGGTCTCTTTCCCCGGGAAGCGGATGCTCTGGAGAGGAATGCGGCACTCAACGGCATATCCTTCATTATCTATAACTCCTTTGCTGTACCAAACCATATCATAGGTTGAATCTCCTTGTCCGTCGGCGTTGATCATGGCGTCTCCCTGGATGCCTTCTGGATTCAGAAAGAGTCCATAGGCTTCCTGCATGGTGTTGAAGGTGTCCAGCATGATGATGACATAATCATCCCCGAACATGTTATCGCGACTGGAGACCGAGGTTTTGATCTTATCTGGCTCGGTGTCAAAACAGCGGACCGCAAAATAGATGTTTGCCGCATCGTATGTTATGTATGCGACTGTTTTTTGGCTGGGTTCTTTCCCGTAATCCGGCTTTATGGTTTTAAAATTTTCAAACTTTGTCGCATCTTCCCAAGCTGCGTCATTTAAGATCCCATCGATAACAGGAGGAACTTTTGTCTGAGGGACATTGACAATCTCTTCCGCATAAGCTTGTGAAGTTAATGAAATAGCAATAAATAGAACGTAGGCTAGGACAATACTGATTTTTCTTGTCATCTCTTTATTCTCCTGCATCACATGTACGTGCCTGCATAATCCATCCTGATATTCATTTAATCCTTACGAAAAAAGGGGGAAAAAGGTTTCCTAAAATTTTTTTAAAATATTTGGTAACTATTATTACGGAAATTCCGTATATATAGATAAGGAGAAAAATGTGAAAGATTTGACATTGAACGAAAGCGCGGTGTTGCTGGCGATCCTGCGCTTGGAGGAAGGTGCTTATGGAGTTGCCATCAAGGAGTCTGTTTCAAAACTCATGAGAAAAACTATCTCTTATGGAACACTGTACAGCTACCTCGATCAGTTGTTCCGAAAGGGATACATCACCAAGTCGATAGGGGATCCGACTCACGAGAGAGGGGGCAGAAGGAAAATATTCTATAAGCTCACAAAAAAGGGGATTCACGCTTTGGAGTCTGCTTATGAGCTTCAAAAATTGATCTGGGAAAGAATGTCAGAGGTTTCGTTTGATAAGGTTTAGAATAGTCATGAAAAGAAATTTTTCTGATCCCCCGCGTCTGGCTGAAAAAATCCTTTGTCGATTGAGAAAAAATGGTGAAGAATTCTCGTTTCTAGGGGATATGAGCGAGGAGTATTATTCCCTATGCAAAAAGAAGGGGAAAAAAGCGGTCCGATTCTGGTATTGGGGACAAATCCTGGTGAATTTTCCGGCTTTTTTAAAAGATTCAATCTACTGGAGTTATCAAATGCTAAAAAGCTATTTTGTCATTACTTGGAGAAATATCAAAAGAAACAAAGGCTTTTCTTTTATCAACATCACCGGTCTTGCCGTGGGGATGGCGGCCTGTCTGCTCATCCTTCTCTGGGTCCGGGATGAACTCAGTTTCAACAGATACCACCAGAATATCGACAACATCTATTTGACGGCCGGTGAAAGAGTCAATCACCGCGGCGAGTTTTTTCAAAACAGCCCGGTTCCGCTGGCAGATCCTTTGCGGAATGATTACCCGGAAATAGCCAAGGTCGTCAGGTTCCAGTTTAGGAGCGGGATCACTGCCCGGCAAGGGGATAAAATTTTCAATGATTGGAAGGGTGCCTTCGCCGATCCAGACGTTTTTGCGGTTTTCACTTTTCCTTTTCTTAAAGGGGATGCAGAGTCCGTTTTTAAAGATGTGAACAGCATTGTCTTGACTGAGACGGCAGCCGAAAAGCTTTTTGCCGGGATCGAACCTTTAGGCCAAATGATGGAAATAGAGGGGGATTTGGTAAATGTTGCGGGTGTTTTGCAGGATATACCGAAAAATTCAGACATCCAGGTCGATTATTTCAGGCCATTTAGATCTATGAGGGAAATCACAGAATATCGACATTTTATCTGGAACTGGTTTGCATGCCATACCTATGTTCAGCTTAAAGAAAGGATAGACCCGGCCGCTGTCAATCCCAAAATAGCCGACCTTCTCAATAAGAATCGTCCCTGGTCGACCGATCCCTTGGAAGTATCCCTATTCCCTTTGAAAGACCTGCATTTGCACGCGCTAGGAGGCGGCGGGCCGATCAAGTACATCTATATCTTCACCGTCGTCGCTGTGCTGATCATGCTCATTGCCTGTATCAATTTCATGAATCTTTCTACGGCCAGGTCTGCAAAGCGGGCCAAAGAAGTAGGGATGAGAAAAGTAGTCGGATCGAAACGCCGACAGCTTGTCAAACAGTTTTTTTTGGAATCCACTTTTTTCACCATCCTTTCGGCCGTAGTCGCCATCTTTTTAACCATGTTAAGCATGCCTTTATTCAATCAGTTGGCAGGAAAACAGTTGAGGCTCGGTCTATTGGATACGGGATTGGTTTTTGGTCTTGTTGGGATCGTGATAGTTACCGGGATTGTGGCGGGGTGTTATCCTGCGTTGGTTCTCTCCTCTTTTCGGCCGGTGGATGTTTTAAAGGGGAACCTCTTGCTTCATAAGGGAAACCAGAGGAAAGCATCTGTGACGGGTGCAAGATTCCGGCAGACTCTGGTTATCACTCAGTTCGTTTTATCTATCGGCCTGATAATATGTGCTCTGCTCGTATTTAAACAACTGGACTACATGCGGAATGCGGACATGGGCTTCGATAAGGACAACCTGGTGAGGATTTCGATTCCGGAAAAATACCAGGGAAAATGGGCAATTCTCAAGACAGACCTTGCCCAAAGCTCGCATATTGGTGGTGTTACGGCCGCCAGCGTCCTGAATCATGGCGGACGCATAAATTGGGACGGGGCTACCGGAGATATGCAGTATCTAGGCACGAATACGGACTATCGGATGGTCGACTTCGATTATATCGATACGCACAAAATGGAAATCGTAGCAGGAAGGAATTTTTCCAGTGCATTCCCTTCTGATTTAAACAGCGCCTATCTCATCAATGAGGAGGCCATTAAAAAGTGGGACTTCCAAGACCCTGTCGGTAAGCGATTCGAGCTCACCGGTAGCGAAGGGACGATCATCGGAGTTTACAAGAATCAGCATTTCGGATTGAAGCATGAGGTCATGCCCACTGTGCTCTATCTGACGTCGAAAACGGATTGGGATCGCTATGATTATCTGATTGCCAGACTCAAAGCCGATCACATTCCGGAAGCTCTGGAGAACATAAAAAAAACCTGGAAAGTGCATATAGCGGATCTGCCGGCCGATTATCATTTTGTGGACGATATGATCGATGAGCTCTATCAATCCGAAAAGCGTTTGAGCGGATTGATCAATGCCTTCACGATGTTGGCTATCGTCATTTCCTGTTTGGGGCTTTTCGGGATGGCTTCCTTTATGGCCCAGCAAAAAACAAAGGAGATCGGTATCCGGAAGGTGCTGGGAGCTCCGGTATCCCGCATCATTTTTCTGCTGACAAGCGAGTTTGCCAAGTGGGTGCTGATCGCCAATATCGTCGCCTGGCCGGTTGCCTTTTATGCCATGCGGGCCTGGTTGAATGAATACCCCTACCGGATAAAAATCGGTATCGGTGTCTTTTTCATCTCCGGCCTTGTGGCTTTGGTCATCGCATTGACGACTGTAATCTACCAGGCTGTCAAAGTTGCTGTGGCCAATCCGGCCGACTCTCTGAAGTATGAATAAAAGTCAAATCAGGTAAGATTAGGCCTTTTTTGCTGATGCAAGATGCTTACTTTACTTGAAACGGGTTCATGGCCGTGATATAAATTCCCTTCATTGCGTTAGATAAGATTCGTTAAAGTGTTGAGGAGGGAAATCATGGTTAAAAAATCTACACGTTTTTTCATTCTTTTTTGTATTGTTTTACTTTTGCTCCCCATTTATCTCCATTCCCAAGAAGTTTTATCCATTGCAGGGCATTGGGAGGGAACCATCGATGTGCCAGGGACTAAGCTGGAGATACTCATTGATTTTAGCCAAAAACCGGACAGTTCCTGGGAAGGAAAGATTTCCATCCCTGCACAAAATGCGAAAAATCTCCCGTTAAATAACATTAGTTTTGTAGATAAAGAGATGTCTTTTGCTATTGCTGGAGTACCGGGTGAACCTACCTTTAAAGGTATAATCAGCGATGACGGGGCAAAAATCTCGGGGGATTTCACCCAGGGAGGGCAGACTTTTACCTTCAGCCTCAGCCGCAAGGTCAGCCCCAAAATTAAAGCCAAAAAAGCCCTAGCTGGGTTTGATGAGATTGTTGAAAGGGGGCTAAAAGAGCTTAATGTTCCAGGAGCTGCCGTGGCTATTGTAAAAGATGACGAAATCATATTGGCTAAAGGATATGGTTTTCGGGATGTCGAGAACAAGATTCCGATGACAGCCGACACTCTCTTGGCCATCGGCTCAGCTTCCAAGGCGTTCACCACTTTTGCCATGGGGATTTTGGTGGATGAGGGCAAACTGGATTGGGAAAATCCTGTACGCAATTACATTCCGTGGTTTCGCCTGTATGATACATTTTCCAGCGAACGATTGACTCCTAGGGACCTTGTCACCCACCGCTCCGGACTTCCCCGGCATGACCTTTCCTGGTACAACAATTATGAAGCGACCCGGGAAGAATTTGTCAGGAGATTGGCTCACCTAAAACCTACCGCCGATCTCAGAGAGAAGTTCCAGTATAATAATTTTATGTTTCTTACAGCAGGTTATCTTGTAGAAGTCTTGACAGAGAAAAAATGGGAGGATGCGATCCGGACCAATGTTTTCAAGCCTCTGGGGATGGAAAGAACAAATTTTTCAGTCGAAGATTCTCAAAAAGATGAAGATTTTGCCCTTCCCTACAGGGAAAGGAAAGGAACAATTGAAAAAATTCCATTTCGCAATATATCAAATATGGGACCGGCTGGTTCCATTAATTCCAGCGTGAATGAAATGAGCCATTGGCTTTTGGTCCATCTCAATGGAGGAAAATTCGAAGGGAAACAAATCATCGGTCCTCAGACTCTCCAAGACATGCATTTGGCTCATATGCCGACAGGGAGGACACCGGCTATTCCTGAAGTGACTCCTGCAGACTATGGATTGGGATGGTTTGTGGACACCTATAAAGGGCACCGTCGGGTCCACCATGGTGGAAACATCGATGGCTTTTCTGCCATGGTCAGCATGCTGCCTCAGGATGGTGTGGGATTCGTAGTATTGGTGAACAAAAATGGCTCTGCTTTAACAGAGTTGCTCATACGTCATGCAAGTGACCTTGTGCTAGAACTAGAGCATAAAGATTGGATCGGAGAATCGGCCAAAGAAAAGACCGCGGGAGAGGAAGTCCAGAAGGAAGCAAGACAGAAAAAGCATACCCGCAAAAAATCCGGAACAAAACCGGCACATGAACTTGAAGAATACACAGGCGGCTATTTTCATCCTGGATATGGAGATTTAAAAGTCTTTCTTGAAAATGGTGAAATCCTTTTCACCTATAACGGGATCACAACTCCCCTCGAGCACTGGCATTATGAGACATTCAACGGAAAACGGGCCGATGATCCCACATTTGAAGATATGAAGTTGAATTTCCGGACGGATGTCAATGGATCTGTCGCCGGTCTGGAGGCTCCTTTCGAACCCACACTGGATGCAATGGTTTTCGACAAAAAGCCTAACGCTCGACTTTTCGATCCCGCATACCTCCAGCAGTTTGTAGGGAAGTATCAATTGGCTACTCAAACTCTGACCATAGGTCTTAAAGGAAACAGTCTGACTCTCTTTATTCCTGGGGGAGAAGAACTGGATTTGGTTCCCCAAGTGGGGGATGAATTCATCCTGAAACAGGTTAAAATTGTTAGCTTGAGGTTTAAATTAAATGCTGAAGGCAGTGTCGTTGCCCTGGAGCTTTTCCAGCCCGATGGCGTCTATGAGGCTAAGCGGGTTAACGATTAGGTGTATATTTCCCTATTCCAGCTTTTGCCCTGACAAGGCTAAGATCCGTTCCATTTCGTCGTATGTTTGCAAAGAACAGCAGACCGTGTTGACTCGCGGATTGGAGAGAGCGAATTTGATGGCGGCGGACCGGATTTCTTCGGGATTTTTCAGATTATGCTTTGCGATAAATTTTTGGGCCAAGTCTGCCTTTTCTTTGTATCGCTGAAGCCCATCTTTATAAAATGCCGGTATTTCCTTTCCTTCTTTTTCGAGTTGATCGACTCGAGATTTAATGATGTAATATTTAGCCACAGGTGTGGTTTTCATCAGGGTGGCCCCGATTTTTTTTTGTTGGCAGACCTCGAGCACCCGTTCGGCTTGATCCATCTGGAGGAAGTTATAAGCCAATAAAAACACGTCGAACCGGCCATCTTCGGCTGCCGCCAGAAGAACTTTGTCCATGCTTTCCTTGGAGTCCCTATACCAGAATGAGCCGTGGTTGGATACACCGGTAAAACGGATCCGGGCGTTGGCTTTGAGCTCCTTCATGGCTGCGTGGTATCCTTCATGCTTTGTCTCCTCCACCGTTTCCGGGCAGTGAAGCATCATGCAGTCGATGTAGTCTGTGCCGAGGTCCTCCAGGCTTTTTTCAGTCCGTTTGATAAGAGCCTCTTTGGAGGTTTCTCCCTCCATCAACATCTTGGAGGTGACGAAAAGCGACTTCCGGTCCCGTCCTTTGATTACTTTGCCGATCAATTGGTGGGCTCCGGGATAACTTTCCCCTGTATCGATGTAGTTCATACCTGCATCCAACATGGTTGCCATCACTCCTTCGTCATTCACATAACCGACGGCAAGGTCCGAAACCTTGAATCCGGTTCTTCCAAGGATGCGGTAGTCTTTAATTCTATTTTTAGATTTTTTGTCCTCCCTCGGTTGGGACAAACCCGTGCTGGCCAATATGCCATAGCCAAATACGCCTATAGTTGAAGCCTTAAGAAATTTTCTGCGGTCCATTTTATTCTTTTTATCCATTTTCTCTCTCCCCTGCGAAAAAAAGTTTTCGAGATGCCAATATATTTGGGATTGAACTATAAGTCAAATTTTACACATTCTTATTTGACTGGACATTCTCTGTATGATATCAATGTTCCAAGTTATCCTGAGGAAAAGTATTTTAAAGGCGTAAAAAGTAGGGAGTCATGAAATGACAAACGTATCCGCAAAACAGAAAAAGCAATGGTGGCGATGGCTAATCCTTCTTGTTGTCAGCCTGGTGATGTTTGGATCTTATTACATTTATGATTCTTTAAGCCCGATCAATGAATTTATCCAACAGGACATGGGTATCGACAATGCCAAGTTCGGATTGCTGTTCTCTTTTTATTCTCTTCCCAACCTTCTGTTCCTGCTGTTGATCGCCGGGTTTATACTCGATCGTTTCGGCATAAGAAAGGCTGGCACCATCTATGTTTTTCTGATACTGCTGGGATCGGTCGTCACATCTCTCGGAGCCGGAAAATCGTTTGCCGTTATGCTCATTGGGAGGATGATCTTCGGGTTTGGATCCGAGTCGACCCTCCTTGTCACGAACAAAGTCATCGCACGGTGGTTCAAAGGAAAGGAGCTGGGTTTTGCCTATGGCCTGAATATCACGGTCATGAGACTCGGAACGATTCTGGCTCTGAATTCGGCCGCGCAGATAGCCGGAAAGGCTGGCGGGTGGCGCTGGTCAGTGTGGGCCGGGGCGATCGTGATGCTCGTTTCTTTTATCCTATTCTTGATCTATCTGATCATCGATAAGGATGTGGATAAAAACATAGAGGGAGGAGTGGAAGACAAGATCCTCATTAAAGACGTGCTAAAACTCAGCTCGGCTTTTTGGTTCATCAGCATTCTTTGTATGACCTTTTATTCGGCCATATTTCCCTTCGCAAATCATGCTCCGCGTTTTCTCCAGATGAAATTCGGGATGTCTGCTGCCAAAGGAGGGCAGTATACCTCTTTGATTATGACTGCCTCGATGATTTTTACGCCCATTCTGGGTTTTCTAATCGACAAGTTCGGAAAAAGAGGGAAAATCATGTTCTTTGGGTCGATACTGATCGTTCCGGCACACCTGCTCCTCGGGCTCACTACTCTTCCACCGGCTATTTCTTTTTTGATCTTGGGAGTTTCATTCTCTCTTGTGCCTGCTGCTCTCTGGCCGGCCATTCCCATACTGGTTAAAGAAAAATTCCTCGGATCGGCTTTTGGCATCATTGCTTGGGTCCAGATGTTCGGGTTGTTTTTGTTCCCGCTGCTTGCTGGAAAATTAGTCGATTGGTCAGGGGATAAATATACCAACATGCAACTGATGTTCGCTTCGCTCGGTTTTATAGGAATTGTTTTCTCGATCTTGCTGCTAAGAGCTGACAAGAAGCAAAAGCTCGGGCTGGAGCTGCCGACCAAGGTAGCACAAGCACGAGCCGATAACTCCTTATAATTAATTGGGGACACCTTACTTGTGCGCCAGGATAAGCTGGCACACTCCAGCCGGTTAAA
>CAYPGQ010000135.1:0-11218 GCA_964410125.1 uncultured Eubacteriales bacterium
TTTTGAAAATTAACGAGTTATCCTGTGGCTTACACTTACTGTCTGAATCACTGAAGCCTTTCTATTTCCTTGATACCAAGAAGCTTTATGTCGGCTTTTAGGAATGGTTTTGCTCCCGGTAAGATTTTTTACGCCATTCCCTCACCACTCTTCTCGGCGGCTGTGGAACTCCGCTCGCTAACTCCCAATCTCTGCCACTTAGCCTCTGTTCCCATGAAAGCTCGGCTCTCTAATCCTTTAGAAAAGTCGTGCTCAATACATCCTCGCCGACAATATGGGGACGTTCCATTCGGGGACACTCTATAATTTATTTTTATTAAGAAATCAGTTCGGTGATATAGGGTGTCCCCAGATGGGACGTCCCCATATTGCTACCCTCGAAGAACGGATCGTAATGGCAAATCTTCAATGGTCGCTTCAGCCATCCCTAAAAGCCCAATTTATCACGGAAATAGAGATGCTTCCCATGAGGATCAAAATAGCATGTTTATGTAAAACCTAAAATTTGATCTGCCCGGAGAAGACGTCCACGCTGTTGGTGATCTTATCGACGACCTGGATGATGATGAAGTAGGAGCCGGATTTGAGCTGGTTGAATGGGATAGAAATGTGAGTCTGGTCTTTGATGAGTTGAAGGACTTTTGCATCCTCAAAGACCTTGTTCGAATCTTTATCGAATAGGGTGATTTTAACCTGAGCTATCCCCGATAATTTATTCTCCATTTTAAGTCTCTGGTAGTTGATGAGAGAAAATTTGATGGTTTTTCGGCCGGATTCGAATTGGGCGATAGCGATGGGAGGTACTTTTTCCTGGAGAAACTGCTTGAGGTGGATGACGTCGACGCCTTTCTTTTTCACTTTGACATCGATGGTCAGCGGCTTATCCACGGGATCTTCCTTTGGAGAGTAAACCAGGATGTAGTAAAAATCTTCGGTTTGTGAGGCTTCTTCCATCGCCTCACCGACTTTGTTAGAAAAGACCGTATGGCCTCCCGTGGAAAGGCTTATCTGGCGGAAACAATCCTCGTAATCCGATCCGACCTCCCTGTATTCAAAATCTTTTTCCACCAGCGGCCTTTGAGATTTCAAGAGAAGAAGGTGGAAGGTGATGTTGGCTTCCATGAAGAGGTTTTTCAGCGCTTCTGTGGGCATGTCTCCCGAAACAGCGAAAAGTCTTTGCATCTGCATCTGCATGCTTCTGACATTGCGTTGTTTAATCACAGTCATAGGATCGTTGCTCGGCGTGTCCACCTTGTCCCTTATAAGTCTTTCAAGGGGCCCCTCATTTTTGAGTTTAGGGAACATCTCCCTTTGCTGGAAACACAACGCCCATTTCTCCCCCTCTTCGGATTTGATTCTTTTGATCATGCTCCGGTAGAGCTCGAGGTCCGGCGTGATGAATTGTCTTTTGTATTCTTGCCAGATTCTCTCGTAGTTTCTGTAGAACGCTGTGACGGCTTGATCCCAGGGCATCGGTCGGGAACCCCCCTGTAAGGCGAGAATAAGCCGGTCGGCTTCACTTCTCAAGTCCTGGTAGGCACCGAGAATCTGCATGGTCGAGATGACTTTGAATTTTTTTAGTGTGTCTTTGACGTCCTGAGCGACTTTGGCTTGGCCTTTTCCGGTCTCAATAGGGAAAAGATTTCCTTCTGTGACTATGATGATCCGGTCGCCTCTCCGGAAAGTGTTGGCGAAGAAATAATCGACGGCTTCTCCCACATAGTCTTGATAATCGAAAATGTTGAAAATGAGGAGAAAAAGCCGTTTTTCAGGCTGGATTTTCAGCTCTTCTGCGGATTCATCGACCGGAACGGATATTCTCCGCGACCGGACTTCAAATCCCGTGATGGATTGGAGGACGCCGTTCTCATAGATTTCAAAATCTTCTTGGGTCAGATTTTTCACAAACTGTCCCTTGTGAAAGACACGGACCGGAACTTCGACAGCGATGACGGTGACCTCTTCCTGATGCATATTTTCCGCTGGATAGGGGATAAATGCATAAAACGGTAACATCAAGAAACAGGTGATCAGTATGATCTTAGGGTTTTTGGATGTAAATTTTGTCATTTTTTTCTCCCCCATTATTCACCCAGCCTGGATTATTCACGAGCCTAGCTTGCTGCAGATGAGAGGCGTCGGTCCATGCTGCTGTACAAGTGTACTGCAAATGGATCGCAACGAAACAGATGCAGTGAGATCGGCTTGCCCGAAGGGTAAAAAATGCCGAGGAATATAAAAAGATTCTTCTTGAAAAGTTTTTTTGGCAATGTCAGGATAACTTCCTGATATTGCTGAAATAAAAAAAGCATCGGCATTTTTTATGAATAGTTCAGGCCAGCAAGCTTCATACCGAATCATACCAGACTGAGGCTAGGATATTAAGCCATTTTTATGACTTATTCTGGGGATAAATGTCTCATAAATTGGATTCATCTTAAGTTCTCCGTGTTGACTTGTGAAGAAAGTTTCGCTTAGCATAGAGATGCGTTTTTTTTAAAGAGAGAATAAAATGCTTGATCAATTGTCCAACCGACTGCAGAAAGTCATGAAGTTTCTGCGTGGTGAGGGGAAGATCACCGAGAGGAATATGTCCGAAGCTTTGAAAATGCTGCGCATGGCCCTTCTCGAGGCCGATGTGAATTACAAAGTCGTCAAAGACTTTGAGGCCAAGATTAAAGAAAAAGCTCTGGATCAGAAGGTGCTCGATAGCCTCAATCCTGCCCAGCATGTCACAAAAATTGTGCGGGATGAACTCACATCCATCTTGGGCAACGATGCAAAAAAGCTGGAGTTTGCCAGCTCATCTCCCTCTGTGTTCATGCTCGTGGGCCTTCAGGGATCGGGAAAGACCACTACATGCGGAAAATTGGCGAATTGGGTACGCGACCTTCAGAAGAATCCGCTGCTTGTCTCGGTTGACCTCAAACGGCCGGCAGCCCAGGAGCAACTGAAGATGATCACCACTCAACTCAGCATCCCTTTTTATGAATTGTCTAAAAAACAGATGGCATCACCGAAAAAAGCCCTGGAAGATGTTCTCAAAAACGCAAAAAACCGGAACCATGACCCGTTGATCGTGGATACGGCCGGTCGGCTTCATGTGGATGAAGAATTGATGGAAGAGCTGCGGATGGTCAAGGAAATTCTCAAACCCACAGAGGTCATTTTTGTCGGAGATTCTATGACAGGTCAAGACGCGGTGAAGAGCGCTCAGTTGTTCGAAGAAAAAATTGGGTTAACCTCCATCATTCTGACAAAACTCGATGGGGATGCCCGCGGCGGAGCAGCCCTGTCTATGGCTTCTGTTACTGGCAAACCCATAAAGTTTGTGGGAATTGGAGAAAAATTCGATAAGCTAGAGGTGTTTCATCCCGACCGGATGGCCTCTCGTATATTAGGCATGGGAGATATGCTTACGCTGATCGAGAAAGCAGAAAAGCAAGCGGATTTGAAGGAAGCGGAGGAGTTTGCACAAAAACTCCGGAAACAAGAATTCAGCCTCGAAGATTTTAAAAAACAACTGGTTCAGCTAAAAAAGATGGGATCCTTATCCCAGTTTCTCCATATGTTGCCCTCTGGTGGGATGTTCAAGAATGTTTCCAATCTGAGCATCGATGATAAAAAAATCGTCTATTTCGAGGCCATCATCAATTCCATGACAAGAAACGAGAGGGATAACCCAAAAATAATCAGCGGCAGCCGCCGTGCACGTATCGCGAGGGGAAGTGGTAGACCAGTCTCAGAGGTCAATCAATTACTGAAGCAATTTTTCGAAATGAAAAAAATGATGAAAAAGTCCCAATTCCAAAAACTTCTTTCCAACCTTCCCCCTTCCCACTAATGGGATTTTGTTAGAAGTAATAAAAGATGCCCGCGCCAAAATAGTTCACGATAATCGAAGATTCGGTGTGTTTTTGTTTATCTTTGTATTTAAAGTGGAATTTTCTGTATTCTGCAACGACCCCGACAGATTTTGAGAGCAAAACTCTTATCCCCGCACCATAATTATTGACTAGGCTTAACCTTTCGATAATTATTCCATATCCAGCCGTTGCGAAGGGTTCTATCCGTTTTAGCGGAATGTTAAGGCTAATGTTTCCCATCGCCAGTATCTCATTCTTGACGATTCCAAAGTTTATACCCCCGGATACCCAGCCCGAAAGAAGGTTCCAACCAACGCTTTTTAACAGGCCAAAATTTCCCGACTCATTATCATTGCTATTGACTATGCCCAGAGTCATGTTGTCTGCCCCTCTTTTTTTTTCGTTTTTTGTTCAGCCAGTTCACGGCCATTGGCAAATGTCAAAAAAAATAATACGGCTGTCAGCAGAATGATAGAGTGTAATGTTGCTTCCCGTTTCCTAAAAACTTGCCTCCTTAAGGTGCCAGTTTCTACGGTATGAAATGCAGTAAGGAAGGCATCATAATTACTTGAGCGGTAACAGTCAAGCGATGATATCGTTTTTCGGGTGAATGGATGGGATCCGTCCCTGGCGACAACAGAAATGTGCTACACTCAGATGCATGAAAACAGTTGACTTGTGTTTGAGATTTTTGATAACATCTAGTTTTCTACTAAAATTGGGAAGTGTTAAAAAAATGGTAGCTATACGACTTATGCGGTTGGGTGCAAAAAAGAAACCCTTCTACAGGATTATTGTGACCGATTCGAGAATGCCACGAGAGAGCAAAGCGAAAGAAATTCTTGGCTATTATGATCCGATGAAGGAACCTCCAGACATTAAGCTGGATTTAGAACGAGCAAAATACTGGTTGGAAAGAGGCGCACAAGCTTCCAACACAGTCCAATCTCTATTGCATAAAGTTTCCAAGTCAGCGAAACAACCCAACAACCAAACTTAAAGGAGGTTACAGTGCAGGAACTTGTAGAATTGATTGCCAAATCCTTAGTTGACGATCCGGACAAAGTACATGTTTCCCAGCTTGAAGGGGAACAGACCACGATTCTGGAACTCAAGGTTGCTCCGGAAGATTTGGGAAAGGTTATAGGAAAACAAGGACGAACAGCAAGGGCCATTAGAGTCATCCTTGGTGCAGCAGGAATGAAGTTGAAAAGAAGATTTAATCTCGAGATCATTGAAAAAGGATAAGTTGGTCAGCATCGGAAGGATTATCAGAACACAGGGGAGGAGAGGAGAGCTCAGAGCCAGGCTTCATTCCGAACGTTTCCTAAAGCCTTTTTTTTTCACGGGTATTTTTTAGGATTGAAGGGGATCTGAAAGAATTTGAGGTCGAATCTCTTCGACCGTTCCGCGAATTTTGTATTGTCAAACTGAAGGGGATTGATTCCTTAGATAAAGCAGAAAACATCGCGAGTCAAGAGATTTGGATTCCGGAGGAAGATCTCCAACCGCTAGATAGAGGAAAATACTACCTGTTTCAACTCAACGGATGTTCCGTGGTCACGGAAGGAGGGGATTTGATCGGACTGGTTAAGGACATCCTTTTCATAAAAAAAAACGACCTTTTGGTTGTTGAAAAAGGGGAGAGGAAAATGTTGATCCCTTTCACAGAGTCAATCTGTATCGGAGTGGATCTAGGAAAAAAAGAGATAGTCATCGATCCTCCGGATGGACTTTTAGACTTGAATGAGATTTGATATAATTACACTCTTTCCCGGCATGTTCGGGAGTTTATTTTCAGGAGGTGTAGTTAAAAAAGCCCTGGACAGTGGTTTGATAAAAATCCAAGTCCACGATTTGAGAGATTTTACGGAGTCGAGGCACAAGCAGGTGGATGACCGTCCGTTTGGCGGAGGCCAGGGGATGGTTATCAAACCCGAACCTATCTTTTCTGCTGTCGAAAAAATTCGAAGCGGACAAGAAATCCCGGTTTACCTGCTGTCACCTCAGGGAAAACAATTTAACCATTGCCTGGCGGAAGAATTGGCCCGAGAAGCGAGAATGATCCTGATATGTGGCCGGTATGAAGGAGTAGATGAAAGAGTGATTGAACATCTAGCTACAGGAGAAATTTCGGTAGGTGATTATGTGCTTACAGGTGGAGAGCCGGCAGCATGGGTGATTATAGATGCCGTGTCTCGGCTTATTCCTCGAGTTGTCGGAAAGGCCGAATCCGTAAGGCAGGAATCTTTTAGCGAAGGGCTGTACGATTTTCCCCAATACACTCGACCCCGGGATTTTAGAGGAATGACGGTTCCGGACGTTTTGCTTTCTGGAGATCATGGAAAAATTCAGGATTGGCGAAGGAGAAAGGTTCTTGAAAAAACATGGCGCCTTAGGCCTGATATGATCAAACAAAAAGAATTATCTCCAGAAGATAAAAAAATATTGGAAGAAATACACAAAGGAAGGAAATCAAAATGAGTCTGATGAATTTAGTTGAAGAAGAACAATTAAATAAAAACCTTGATCCATTCAGAGTCGGAAACACCGTTAAAGTGCATGTGATCATCCGCGAAGGGAACAAAGAGAGAATTCAAATATTCCGAGGGGATGTGATCGCCAAAAGGAGAACAGGCGCAGGGGCTACTTTTACCGTCCGAAAAATTTCGTTTGGAGTGGGCGTGGAGAGAGTTTTTCCGCTTCATTCCAAAATGATCAAAAAAATCGAGGTTGTAAGACGCGGAAAAGTCAGGCGTGCCAAACTCTATTATCTCCGGCATTTAAAGGGAAAAGCAGCCAGACTCAAAGAAGCAAGATAGGCAAAAAACCGGGGACGTCCCCTAAGGGGACATCCTATCCCATCCGAGGGATTTTCTGGTTTGAATCAAAGGAAAAATTATCTCCTTTTGAAACACCCCCATTTATTGGCGAGAAATTCGACTAAATGAATGGGATATGGTTTAATAGAAATGGTGGTCCAGTAGTGGCGGATTTTTGTATAGAAGAAGATTTGCTCGAAAAAGGCTATGAAAACATTGCGGGTATTGATGAAGCAGGAAGAGGGGCTCTTTTTGGCCCCGTTGTTGCTGTTTCTGTGATGTTTTTGGATGATTTCATCCGAAACAACAAAGAATCTTGGATACTTGAGATCAATGATTCCAAGCTTCTCACTCCCAGGAAAAGGGAAAGATTGGCTAGAGCCATCTTGGCTACGGCAAAGGCTGTCGGAATAGGAATGGCGACAAACAAAGAAATTGATAAGAAAAATATACACGCGGCCTCGTTTGAGGCGATGAGGAGAGCGGTCACAAAAATGTCCTTTTGCCCAGATTTTCTTCTTGTGGATGGATTCCAGCTTCCCGGAATACGTCATGATCAGTTGGGATTGCGACAAGGGGATCGGAGAAGTATTTCCGTTGCCTCAGCTTCGATTGTCGCCAAAGTTCTTCGCGATCAAATGGTGAGCAACCTGGATGATGTTTATGAAGGATATGCTTTTGCCAAACACAAAGGATACGGGACAAAGGATCATTTTCGAGCTCTTGACGAAAAAGGCCCAACTGTTTTTCATAGGTTTTCTTTCCGTCCCCTGAATCAGGAAAAAGGATGATTCAAAAAAAAGACAGAGCTAAAATTGAAGCGCTTGCCGAAAAGTATATCAAGAAGGAAAAGTATGAAGAAGCCATCATAGAATATCAAAAGCTGTTATCAGGGGAAGAACAGGACGTTCAGGTCTGGAATATCACTGGGGATTTGTTTATCAAGGCGAACAGAAAAGATAAAGCTGTTGGTGAGTTTAAAAAAATTGCTGTTCATTTTGAAAAAAAGGGGATTTATACCAAATCTATCGCCATCTACAAAAGAATCAGCCGGCTTGCGCCCGACGATCTGAAGACACTAAAAAAATTGGCGGATCTTTATTATGACCGAGGATTCGTGAGCGAAGCAAAGGGTGAGTATTCAAACCTTGCTGAAAAGCTTAAGAAAAAAAGCAAACCGAAGGATGCCGTTGAAATCTATAAAATATTGCTGAAATTAGATAGCGACGATGTGGAATCTCGTCTGAACCTAGCCGATCTGTTCATCAAAGAGAATCAAATCGACCAAGCGGTGGAAGAGCTTAATGAGGCAGCCGAATTCAAGATGCGGATGAATATCCTCAAAGAGACCGGTGAGATTCTCAAAAAAGCGAGGTCCTTGAACAAAGATCATCCCAGAACCTTGGAAAACATGATCGATCTGTTTAAACAGGAGAAAAAGAAGAAAGAAGCCCTGAAGCTAGTTAATGAGATCCTAAGGAAAGATAGGGAAAATTTAAAAGCTCTGTATCTTTTGGGCAACTTGTGTTTTGAAGATAAAGAGCTGAAGAAGGCAGAGGAAATATTCAAAAAAATTCTCTCCATCCAGCCCAATGAAGTCGAAGCAAGAGTTAGATTGGGGCGAATTCATATACAAAATAATAAACATGATAAAGCTCTCGAACTCTACCAACCTCTTGTTGATACCCTGGTCAAAAAACACAAGGAAGACAAAGCGATCGGACTTCTCGGTCTGATCCTGATGGCCAAAAAAGATCATCTCCCATCATTGGAAAAGCTAGCCAGCATTTACCGAGAGAAAAACCAGAAGAAGAGCTACGAGATCGTTGCCCACCGGCTTATGAAGGAATACCAGAAGAAAAAGATGGAGGATAAGATAGCATCTCTCGAAGAAGAGCTCTACGATGTCCAGCCCGAAGAGAAAAAGGTTGAGCCCATTCCTTTGGAAGAGTCCTATCAAACAGTCGAACCTGAGGAGTCCGAACCTGAAATAGTCAAGTCTGAACCAGCCATTCCCGAGACAACCGAAGAGACTCCCGAGGATTTTATAGCAACAAACTTGGAAAAAGCAGACCAGTTAATCCACCAGGGATTGATCAAAAACGCCAAAAGAATTCTAGAAGATCTCAAGGTGAAATTTCCTGATGACACTCAGATCGTTGAAAAGATCAAAGAACTGGGAGCTATCACATCCCAGGTCGAGGAAGAAGAAATTATCGAGCAAGTCGAGAAAGTAGCTGAGAAAGATACAGAATTGTTTGAAGGGGGCGAAAAGCTCACATCTGCTGAAATTTTTGCCGATACCGATATCGTTCCCATTGTTTCTCAAGAGACAGGCGAAAAGAGGTACTTTGACCTTTCCCATCAGCTCGAGGAAGAGTTGGTAGCGATCAAGCATATCTTTTACCAGCAAACAAGAGGGGATACAACAGTCGTCGAAAAAGAATTGTCTTCGATTGTCTCAGATTTTAAAATAAAAGTGGATGAGAAAATCGGGACAGCTGATCTAGAAACGAGATATAATCTGGGAGTTGCCTATCTTGAACAAGATCTCATCGATGATGCCATAAAAGAATTTATATTGGCTTCCCAAGATGGAAAATGGGAAATGGAAAGTTTTACGAACCTAGGAGAGTGCCACAAACGCAAGAATGAATTCAGCGAATCCATGAAATGGTATGAGAAAGCCCTGAAACTGGTGGGAGGGGAATCCAATCAAGCATATGCTCTGAAGTATGAGATAGCTTCCCTTTATGAAGCCAAAAAGGAATCGGATAAAGCTTTGTTGTTGTTCGGCGAAGTCCTAGAATGGAATCCTGAATATGGAGATGTCACAGCTAGGATAAAAAACATCGAAAAACAAGCCTCCAAGTGACTTTTTAATTTTTCCTCTTCATCCCTTTCCAAATTTTGATCTGAGTTTATTAGGGACTTTTCTGTTTATCCCCTTTTATGAGAAAAGATAAATGCGGCAATCGTTATCAGTATAGTTCAACCGATGAAAGAAAGGTGTGTATCTCCCCTCGGAAAAATATTGGATGTGATCATGCAGGAAATTCCTTCTCAGCTTGGTGCGATTCTTCGTGTCGATCGAAAGAACCGGATAATCGACAAGGAAATACGGCCTGTTCCTGAAACTGGAGCAAAAAAGCTTCGGGCCGATATTATCAGAGATGTCCTCGAAAATGGACATCCTCTGATTATATCTGATCAAAGTCTGGGGGTTTCGGATAATATTCTCTGTCTACCTTTAATGGATAATGGGAAATCTATCGGAAGCATCTATTTGCTGAGGGGAGATGTTGGGGGAATTTATTCCAACCGGGATATCGAGGTCTTGGCCGCTTTTGCACGGCCTGTCAACCTTATTTTAAGGCGGAGCTCGAATGTAAAAGATTCATCCCAGGCCATCGGGCTAAATCCGTCCTGTTTTGTGGGGAAAAGCCAAGATTTTCTCCGTGTTTTGCATTTTATCGATTGTGTAAAGAACAATAATGTCCCTGTCTTTATTTCTGGCGAAAGCGGCACAGGGAAAGAAATCGTAGCGAGGACAATCCATAATTCGGGATCCAGAAAAGCGCGCAAATTTATTGCTATAAACTGCGGGGCCATTCCTGATCATCTTCTGGAAAGCGAGTTATTCGGGTACGCAAGAGGGGCCTTTACTGGAGCAGTGAAGGAGAAACCTGGTCTTATCGAAGAGGCCGACCAAGGCACTTTTTTTTTAGATGAAATAGCAGATTTATCGCCGCATCTTCAGGCAAAGCTACTGCGAGTCATCCAAGAAAAAGAGATCCGTCGAATCGGAGAAAATCGAATGCGATCGGTCGATGTTCGTTTTATTTCCGCAACGAATAGGGATATCGAAAAAGAAGTCCGTGAGGGGCGCTTCCGGGAAGATTTGTATTATCGTCTGAATATTGTATCTGTTGTCCTATCCCCTTTGAGAAAAAGAAGAGAGGATATCCTAAGCCTTATGAACTACCTGATCGAAAAATATTGCTGTGAGTTGAGACTGGAGAGAGTTTATTTTTCACAGGGAGCTCTTCAGCTCATGTTGAGCTATTCTTGGCCTGGGAATGTGAGAGAACTCCAGAATGAAATTCAGAGGTGCTTGATCTTTCGTGGAGAGGACAACCTTATTAGAGAGGAATATCTTTCCAAAAAAATTCACAAAAAAAGCAAGGAGACCTTTGTTCATTTGTACGACTATTTTCATGCCAAAGCTGAATTTGAGAAAAAATTTTTAAACGAGGCATTGGCCCGGAGTGATTATAACCGGACTCGGACAGCTGATGAGATCGGACTGAGCAGACAAGGGCTTTTCAAATTGATGAAAAAGCATGGCATTCTAGCAGGCCATAAAAACGAACATGTTTGAAATTAAGGGTCGGTTCGATTATTTTAAGTACATGAGGATGGCAAAACCAACAAAAAGATACTTCTTGAAAAGTTTTTTCAGCAATGTCAAGATAACTTCATGATATTGTCGAAGTAAAAAAAGCATCGGCATTTTTTATGAATAGTTCA
>CAYPGQ010000136.1:0-11196 GCA_964410125.1 uncultured Eubacteriales bacterium
TCCGGAAGTGTAACAAACTCCCGGAGGAGGTGCATCACATCATCATGTTACCTATCTTTTCAGCAATATGACAGTCTCGATGAGAGGAAACACTGATGGAATTGTTGGACAACACCACGTCTTTTATCGGAGGAACAATAACCTAGGTTCCTGGTGAATGATGGTCCACCGATGTAATGTCAACACCGCAATGGATTCGTGCACCAAAGCCCATGGGATACGGACGTCTCGATGGGAGAGTGACTGACGAGGACGGTCGAATCTTGTGCTTTGGCTGACATAACATACTGATAATAATAGAATTATCTAATAAAAACCAGTAATTTATCCGCTTAAACACACTATTTTGGGGGTCAAAACAGTCTTTTATCCATCTCCAATCCGTCCACATCTGCAATCGCCACATGTTTCATATCCGGATGGGCTGGATTGAGAAGGAGGTTGAATTCATGGGGCACAACTGCCGAGGGAACACGAAGAGCCAACGATTCATTCGAAACAGCCCACTTTGACCCGATCTCCGCTAACTCCAGGGGTGCAGGAAATTTACGCCAATTTTTTGGTAGATCACCAAGTGGGATCTCTATGGGACGGATTTGATCGTCTATCTCCACTGTTGCAATACACAATTTATTCGGAAGTATTGAAAAAGGGACATTCACCAAGAACTCGACTAGAGCCAAAGCCCTGCTCTCCGATGTATAAACAATGCCGATCCCTTTGCGGTTCCATCGGCCCCCATACAAACGAGCCCCAATTCCAGACAAATTTCTAATGTGCTTTTTCTTAGCTATCCGGTATACAAACATCAGGAGAAAACACCGTATTCGATCCGGCCGAGCTCATCGAGGACTATTTCTGAACCGAACCGCGAGCTCAACATGCTCATCGGTGTTTGTTGTCCCAATGCCCTGTTTGGGTGGCGTAACCAGGCTAGAAATTTTCCCTTATCTTCAAAGACTTTGATTCCTACGGCAGTGCATTCGGCGATTTGGAGGATATGCTCTGAAACAGATAGGCTGAAATGTCGGTCATCAGAATATCTCTGGATTGTGCGCTCGGTAATGGGGAGGAGATCAGCCATTTGGCTAAGATTAAGATCCAAATAATCTGCCAGATGAAGAAGTGCCGCTTTTGTTAAACCAATCTTACCCAGCTCTATCAGGTCGATACGGTTACGCAAACTTCTGTGGAAAGTTCTTTCTCCGCCCAGGACCTTAATCATGCCTTGAAGTTCCATTTTGTTCGACCCTTTTTTGGAATACGACATTTGTCATAATTATAATGACAATTGTCATTAGTGTCAATACGGTTGGAAATCCATCTAAATTGGATGGTTAGTCACACTTCATTTCTCACATCTTATCAACGAAAGACATCGACCCTTTTTCTCATTTAGTCTGAACAGCGAAGAATATGGGAATCGGCTCGAAGATTGCCTCTTAACTTAGTCCAGAAAATCTAAGGATTGATGCATTTGATCATTATACGGTAGTAGCTTTAGGTGAAGGTCACCATATGAATTGGCAGGCAGCTACATTTCGACTTCAGTTGATCAGGGATCCGCGCTTTTCGCAGAAAGTCCAAAATATCATTGTGAAATTCGGAACCGGTCGTTATCAAGATGTAATGGATCGGTATATCGCCGGCAAAACGGTTCCTATTGAAGCCGTTCGGTTGTGTTGGCGGGAAACCACTCAACCTGTCATATGGGATGTCCCCATATACGCGGAGTTTTTTAAAGCGGTTCGCAATTTAAATCAATCATTACCAGAGGAAAATCAATTAAGAGTATTGTTGAGTGATCCACCGATTGATTGGTCAAAAATTCATACAAGAGAAGACCTGGAAAACTGGTACTATGAACACATGATTTCAAGACCTTGGGAAAAATCAAATATTAGGGTTGGATATGCATATGACGTGCTGGTGCGGGAAGTAATTTCCAAGGGCGAGAAAGCGTTGGCAATATTCGGTGATGGGCACTTTGCGAAACCTGAGATTGAATTGGCCCATGGATTCTTTGGCGATTATTTGAAAGGTAATTTGCTTGTGCAGCTGGAACATTCACACCCCGGGTCTGCTCTAGCCATAACTACTCATACAGGAAATAAGAAAATTGAGAGTTCTTATCCTCAGATTCTTACATGGGCTAAACCATCCCTCGCTATTTTGAAGGGTACTAAGCTGGGTTCCATGCCGTGGGGCAATTAAAGCTGGAAGACTTTCATGATGCAATTCGTTGGTTAGGCCCAATAAGTACAATTAGTTACTCTAGGTTTGTTGGAAACCTTCGAAAATGAATCATATTATACTGAAGCTTTGAGAAGAGACAAACTTTGGATTGGTCAGTTTCAAAACACGTTAATCAAACTTAGGGAAAAATATCTTAAAGAAACGGAAAGAACAAAATGAAGAAAAAGCAAGAAAATGTTTACAGTTTTATGGGTCACTGCCTTGCCGTAGCAATTGTTGGGTGGAGCGGGCTAAAACCTGTTTAAATGGAAATGATGACTTTGTCCGACTTTTTGCCGCTCATATATTCAATATCTATTCTACCGATCTGAACGCCTTCGATGGATTTCTCTGTCAGCTGTGTATCCAGCACTATTTGGGGATCATCCTCCAGCGCATTTATCATAACTTCAAGAGCATATTTTTTTTCGCCGCTATTTTCGACAAACGTGACCCTACCCATGAACTGTGTCGTTTCGTATAAGTGATCACAGGATCCTTGAACATACCCTTTGTCCAAAAGGGCCTGCCCCCACACTTTGTTCTGCTCCTTCAATATATCAATTTTTTTCCCTTCCCTCGCACTGTGGAAATAGATACAGTTTCGATCTCGATCATATCCATGACTCAAAGTCACAAGATAGGGTTCATTGTTTGCACACATCGCGATTGTGATGTATTCGGCATTTTCAAGAATTGCCAACATTTCATTTTTATCTGATATCTCTTTTTCTTTGCGCTTTAAGTTTTTCATCACACCGATAGCTCCGAATTAAGTTAGGTGTCCCCAGATTTACAATATTTACTTGAATTTGTAAATTGGATTTTTGTAAATAATCCAGGTTCCTGAATTATTTATAAAAACTGTTGATTCCTTCATTCACAAAAAAAAAATTTGAATTCCATATTTATTAACTATTCATCAACAGTTTTTACCCTACGGGCGAGCCGATCTCACTACATCGGCTTCGTTGCAGCCCATTCGCAGTATACATATACAACTTCATGGGCCACTGCCTTGACGCTGCAGCAATCTCAACTCGTAAATAATCCAGGGGGCTTGCTTTGGGAGCTTTGCTGTACTATTATTTTCCTGTACGACTAATAGGGATGGGAAGACTAAACAATAAAAGGAGGTAACAAGTGAAAAAAGCTGTCCTTTTTACAATAATCCTGTGTTTTGTATGCTCTGTTTCTCAAGATTTGACCGGTTTTGGAGCAAGTTCAAGAAAAACAGAAGTAGAACTTAAAGAAATCGAGCCCTTTGTTTATGTCAGTCTAAATCATAAGGGTTCTTTATCGGCTATGGAAGATGTCATATCTGACCTCATCACAACCATAAAAAGCCTGAATGTCCACCCCCAGGGTCCGATGATTGGCATCTTTCTCACCTTTCCTGGACCAGACGATCCCGAGGAGATGGAATTGGAATGGGAAATCGGATTTCCGATCGGCGAGCAAACCTACATCCAAGCCCGCGAGGAAATAAAAACAAAACTGGAAAGAAAAGTATGGAAACACTCCCTTGTGGCTTCCACCATGTACTCAGGTCCCTATCAGGAAATGGGGGAAGCCATAACCGATATTTTCCAGTGGATGGAAAGTAAAGGCTACGCCAAAGACGGCCCAGTGCTGGCAACATTCCTGGAAGCAGGGACTCCGGATGCCCCGCCCTCAGAACTAAAGGGAGAAATTTGGATACCCTGTAAAAAGTAACACCCCATAACAGGATTAGCCCAATGCGGTGAGCTTTCTCATCGCCTAAGGTGAAAAACCCACTATCAAAACCCCCCCCAATTTCATCCCCTCAGGCGATTTACTAACTTCCGCCTTTCATCTATTCTTTCAGGCAGAAAGGCTAAATTTTTAAACAGGGATAATAAAAACATGGCTAGCCACGAAGATTTGCAACACGACCCAGAAACAAAAACATCTACAGATTTTGTGCCAACGCCTGATCTGAGCGATTTAGAAGAAAATTACCGGACGCTTGTTGAAAATGCACCGGAAATATTTTTCATAGTCGACCTAAAGGGAAAATTTATTCTTCTCAATCAGGCCGTCCGAAGGATCACGGGGCATCCTACACCTTCCATTTTGGAAAAAGATCTACAAAGTCTTGTCGCCCCTGAATATCAGGACAAGGTGTATAAAATCCTGAACGAAGCTCCTCAGGGAATCATGAATCCTTATTTCGAAGTGGAAATTGTCTCTTCCAATGGAAACAGGATTCCTCTGGAAGTCCATGTCAAAACCGTACGAGATAGGAAAAAAAGGGTTGCTGCACTCAGAGGTGTAGCTCGGGATATCACCGAACGGAAAAAGATCGAAGCCGCCTTGAAGGCTTCAGAAGAAAAATTCTCAGAACTCACAGAACGCGCAAAGGATGGAGTGATTATCGTCCAAGACGGCGTCTGCAAAAGCGCCAACAAAGCCACTTCTCAGATACTGGGCTATTCCGTAGAAGAATTCATGGGCAAACGCTTCTTTGAATGGTTTCCTTCAAAGGGCAAAGAAACATTGGCCCAAAGGCACAAACAACGCGTAGCTGGAGAAGAGGTCCCGGCCTCGCTTAAAACCAAGATCCTTCACAAAGAAGGGAACATAAAGGATATTGAATTTTTCTCTATAATCGTTCAATTCGACGGCCGCCCGGCTGAAATGGGAATTATCCAGGATATTTCCGACCTCAAAAGCCTCGAAGAAGCATTAAAAAAAGCAGAAGAAAAGTACCAAATTCTCGTCGATAACATAAACGAAATCATTTTTATGATGGACCCCGGAGGAAAATTTACTTTTATAAGTTCTGCGGTTACTCAGCATTTCGGGCATACACCTGAGGAACTAGTCGGAAAGCCTTTCTCCGATCTGGTCCAACCAGAGGACTTAAAGACATATGAGTCCAATCTCAAGAATATTCTGCAAGGAAACAACGAGCCCCAAGAACTTCGAATACTGGATAAAGAGGGAAACGTCCGGCACATAAGGATTTCTTCCAGAGTGATGATGGAGAACAATGAACCGGTCGGAATATTGGGAGTTTCCACTGATATCACAGACAAAAAAAATACGATCGATGAGCTTAACCAGGCTTGTCAAGCAGTCGAAAACAAAAAGACCCAACTCAAGGCCATTATCGACAATGCGCCCAATGTTGCCATTCAGGGGTTTAATGAAAAAGGGGAAGTGATCTTCTGGAACCAATATTCAGAGAAACTCTTAGGATTGAAAGAGGAAGAGGTCATAGGCAAACCCTTCAAAGGCGTATTGGCATCCGCAACTGACGAAGCAAAATTCCAAGAGCTTGTTCAGGAAGTGTTCCGGACCCAAAAGCCCTCTGCCCTTCATGAATGGAAAGTTCAAAGAAATTCAGGCGAAGAAAAACATATTTTGGCATCTATCTTCCCGATCGTACAGCCCGGGCAAGAACCTATAGCCGTCGCGATGGATATGGATGTCACAGATCAGAAAAAGGCGGAAGAAAAAATCCTGGAGGTAAGCGGTCAAATCGAAAGATTCTCCAAGATTTCTGCCGCAATTCTTTCCATAGAGGATAAAAAAGAACTTTTTAAGTACATCACAAAAGCTGTGACTGAAATATCCGATTATAGTCGGGTACTCATATCTTATTTTATCGACAAATCCCCCTTCCGTGAGATCATCGCTTATCAGGGAGTCAAAAAAGCAGATTTAGAGAGAGTGCAAAAGGTCGAGATGCCAAGGGAAAAATACCTCAGCTATTTTGAAAAGGGAACAAAGATCGGAAACCAATCCTGTTATATTCCCGCTCATCAAAAGGATATTCTTGACCAAGAGGCCCTTATTCCCAGCGAAAAAACATACCCGGAAAAGGAAAACGAATGGCGCAAGGATGATAATCTTCTTGTGGCAATGAAAGACACCAAAGGCAAAATCATCGGGATGATATCTGTGGACGACAGCAAAAGCGGAAAAGCCCCCACAGAAGAAACCGTAAGACCTCTTGAGATTTTTGCCAACCTCATATCAGAAATCATCCAGAAAAGCCTGCTGAACAAAAAAATCAAGGATTCCGAAGAAAAGTACCGCGAGCTGGTTTCGAATATAAAGATTGGTATTTTCCGCGGCACACCCAAAGGCGAAATCCTCGAGGCAAATCCGGCAGTATTGGATATGTTCGGATACAAAGAAATCGATAAATTCCTCAGCCTAAAGACGGCTGACTTTTACCAAAACCCGAATGACAATGGTTTCTTCATGAAGGAGATCGAAGCAAACGGGCTCGTACAGAACAAAGAGAGTCTTATGAAAAAGGAAGACGGCAGGACCTTTTGGGCTTCCGTTACTGCCTCCGCTATAAGAAACGATCTGGGAAAAGTCATCCATTATGACACAGTCGTGGAAGATATCACTGAGCGAAAAAATCTCCAAGAAAAAGTCCACCGCCTGTCAGTGACGGACGAATTGACAGGCCTCTACAACAGACGTTATTTCAATGAAAAGTTACCGATGGTTATCAAAGCGACCGAGAGCTTCCGGAGCTCTCTTGCGCTTGTCATGGTAGACGTCGATGATTTCAAACCTTACAATGACAATTATCTTCATCTGGAAGGAGACGAGGTCCTCAAAGAAATCGCCCGGGTATGCTACCAGAATATCCGGAACTACAAAGATGACGAATGGGTTTCGAAATTCGGGAAAGAAGAATTTGCATTCAATGACTGGGCCGCGCGGTTCGGTGGAGATGAATTCATCATCATGCTCCCGGGCCAGAACGCAGAAAACGCCACTATCGTGGCCGAGAGAGTACGGAAAGCATTCGAAAAAATCTCTTTCATGCCAAAGGGAAAAACCATCCACAAAACAGTGAGCATGGGAATAGCCTCCTGTTGCTTCGCAGACGGGAAAGCCAAAAAAGGAACAAAAAAGAGAATTTTCCCTCCGGATTATGAAAAAGTCGCAACCGATCTGACGAACCTGGCTGACGCAGCTCTGTTCGAAGCCAAAAACAGCGGAAAAAATAAAACAGTCGTCTCTAAAACATCCATTGAACTTGCAAGATCAGCGGCAAAATCTGAAAAATCAAAAAAATAGATAAACTCGGGGGGGGGGGTTATTTCGGCCCTTTACAGGCCTTGACACAAACGCCACAGATGTGCTGCCCCACAACTCCCCGCCGGCGGAATTCTTTAAGCTTGTCAAAGCACGCCCAATGGTCGAAGTCTTCTTTGTTCTCTTTTATGGCCTGAGCCGGACATGTTTCCAAGCATTCCACACACTCTCCACAATCTTTATTCAGCACTTCATCCGGCTCGAGCGGCATATCCGTCAAAATCGTTACCAGCCTGTATCTTGAACCCAACTGAGGATTGACAAGGAGATTGTTCCGACCGATCCAGCCAAGACCGGCCAAGCGCCCGATTATTTTGTGGGAAACGTGGCTTCTCTGTTTATCCCAATCGATTATCTGTGAGGCCGGAATCGGCAGGGCTTGAAATCCTCGATCTTGAATGCGGGATGAAAGGAGGAATGCGCCGCGATCGAGGAAAAAATTCAGCTGACGGTAGTGGTGGAAATAAAGAAGAGTGGGTCTGTCTTTTATGTCCTCGATAACAGGATCCAGCAGCCGTTTTGCCAGGGATATCGCTCTGTCGAAACGCGAGACAAAATCAAGGTCGAGATGGAATTCCTTCCGGACACCCGTGATATCCGCCACCCCGCACAAAGTAAATTCCATCTCTGCAGCTAAAGCCTTGATGCTCTCCTTGTTTTTCTCTGCTGACATGAGAAATCATTGTACTGACCTCACACGATCGAGTCAATCATCGTTCCAATTTGTTGACTTGTTTTTTTTCCTCTGTTATAAGAATTTTAACTGATAGGTTAATAACAATGACACCCTTCAAGGATTGGCTCGAAGAAACAAATGAAAAGATCGCCAAACACAAAAAATCCTTCACCAAAGCAGAATCACGGAAATACAGGCTGGATTTTTTGAAACGGTTAGCCAAGAGAGTAGATGAATTTTCGTCCGCGTGTGGGGAATGCTATCAATACAAAGGAGAAATAACCAATCTTCTTAATAACCTGGAAGGCCTGATCCAGCTCTCCCCTATGGCAACAAAGGACTACCGCAATAAAATCAACAAAATCGTGGGCCATCTCCGAAAAAAACACAAGCTTATCCCGGCCGGCACATATACAGCTATCGGGAATGGTATAGGAGTGGCTCTGGGTACCTCGTTCGGCGCTGCCACAGGCAACATCGGCGCAGGAGTCGGAATAGGAGCGGGCATCGGTATGGCCATAGGAGCAGCTTTAGAGGCAAAAGCAAAAAAAGACGGTAAGATTATATAAACTGGATTATTCAGGAAAAGGAGCAATCATGGCAGAAAAGACTCTAGCCATCATCAAACCCGACGCAGTCAAAAAAAAAGCTGTTGGAAAGATCATCCAGAGGATCGAAGAGGAAGGTTTTAAAATCTCAGGGATTAAGCAGCTTCATCTCACCAAAGAGGAGGCCGAAGGATTCTACATCGTTCATAAAGAAAAGCCTTTTTACGGAAGCCTGACCGACTTTATGTCTTCAGGAGATATCATCGTCATGGCGCTGGAAAGAGAAGATGCCATCCATCACTGGCGAAAAATCATGGGTGTCACAGATCCTGCCATGGCGGAACCAGGGACACTGCGCCATAGTTTCGGTTTCTCTGTGGAACGAAATGCCTGTCACGGCTCTGACGCCCCGGAGACGGCCGAATGGGAGATCAATTTCTTTTATAAATAGCCATGAACTAAACATGGACCTTGTAGAAATTTTCGGCCTTCTTTATCTCTCTTTTTCTTGCGATTATCGGGAAAAACTTGCATTTTTTCTAAAAAAAATTCCCCGCTAGATATATAGCCATATAAAATAAACACCACTAAATAATGTGGTTTTTCTTTAAAATATTTCTTTTGAATAAGTTACAAAAAAAAAATTTCATAAAACCCTTGACATTTTATTTTCAATTACTTACATTCTATATGACGCCTTGGATGAGATGAGAGATAGTTTTCTGTTTTAAAGTCTATTTCTTGACATCCCTTCTTTTTTGATGCATCTCCAAGCAAGGCGCCTCATTTTAAGGAGGTTGCTATGCGCAAAAGATCTTACTCAAAAGCAGTTGCAATCGTATCCATCGTTGCCATTCTGTCCTTAACAGCTCCCGGTCTTTTTGCCGGAGAAAACTACAGGCACTTTTTCAGTTTCAAAAGATTTGTGGAAACACCGATTCATTTTCTTTATTCTTTCTTGTATTTCACCCCGATCTATGACGTTGGAAAAGTCCTCGGTCCCCCCGCTGTAGAAAATAACGACGTTAGACAGATCAAGATTTCCGGCGTATTAGATGTAGATAGAGTTTCAAGAGAAGATTAAAAAGTAAAAAGTACAAAAGCGAATCATAGTTTAAAGATTTTATCTATATAAAACCTTCAAAAACCCTTTTTCATAAGGGGAATAATCAAAAAGATTTAGCTATCTCTTTTAGTAGTAAATAAATAATAAGACCTATAATATCACCCCCCCAATCATCCCTAAGGGCGATTGATAAAACCCAAGTGCCCTGTCACAATCCTAAGTGCATTTTGCCGGAAGGATTGGATGAAAAACTTAGTGCTTAAACTGAGAAAGGCTAAAAAGCTATATGTCTGTACCGTTCTATTACTGCTTTTTTTAACCCCCCAAATTTATGCTCGGGCAAAAAACTCGCCAGATAATTCTTCAGCAATCTTGTCCGATCGATACTCTCAAATATCACAAGAAGCAGAGGAATTGAGAAAAAAAGGTGAATTCGAAAAATCTATTGAAGAGTTCAATAAATCAAGAAAAATCGCAATTAATATTTCTGATAAAGAAAAAGAATGTGATACTCTAACCAAGCTAGGGCTTTTATACTGGAACACCGGAAATCTCAATAAATCATCACAATTTTTTTCAGATGCACAATCTATCGCCCAAGAAAATGGACTGAAAACTCTCGAAGAAAAATGTCAGAATGCACTCAAAATTCACTCACTATACAAACAAGGAAAAAAATATCGCTCATCCGGGGACACTCAAAAATCTATTGAAAGTTTTGAAAATGCAATTAGACTATCTCAATCGATAAAAAGTAGAGAACATGAAGTAAAGTGTTTACGTCTATTAAGTTCTGTATATTGGAAATTAAATAATCTTCAAATTTTTTATACTTTGAATAAAGAAGCTCTTAAGATTGCCCAGGTATTAAACCATAGAAAGGAACAAGGAAGATGTCTAAACAATATCGGTATTTTTCATAAAAACTTAAACAATTTTTCTGAATCCTTAAATAATTTTGGGGAAGCTTTGAGAATAGCCAACGAACTAAATAATTTGAATGATGAATCTGATATTTTAAATAATATCGGGAACATATATCAAAATGTTGGAAATTATGAAAAGGCTTTTGATTTCTTGAAAAGGGCATTAAAAATAGACAGAGAATTAGGAAATACAATTTATATTGCAATCGACTTAATTAATCTTGGTGACACATTCAGAAATAAAGGATTAATTTCTGATAGTAAAGAAGATTTGCACATGGCCTTGGCTTACTTCGAGGATTGCCTAAAATTAACTAGACTCTCAAGGCAACAAAAAAGTGAATTAGACATATTAAATATAATTGAAGTTAGAGTGTTAAACAACTTAGGAAGTGTTAATACAGATTTAGAGAATTATTATCAAGCTTTAGAATACTTTCAGAATGGATATCAAAAAGCAGAAGAGATTCAAGATTTGGAATCAATCGGAATGATCCTGAATAATATAGGGATTGTCCATTTCAATCAAGGAAATTATGAGGAATCAACCAAGTACTACCAAAAAGCAATAGATTTAGCCCAGGAACTAGAAGGGGGTCAGATTCTTTGGGAGGCTTTCTTTGAGATTGGTAACGCTTATGCAAAACAAAACAA
>CAYPGQ010000137.1:0-11182 GCA_964410125.1 uncultured Eubacteriales bacterium
TTTGCTCCAGGCGCTGGTGGTTTTTGGGGCTGGTAATGATCAAGTGAACCAGCGTGCGACCCTCGTGGGTTTTGCCAAAGGGATTCATTGTGATGCGGTCCGAGGAAGCCGCCAACTCTTCGAGATAACGCATCATCGGATCGTATCGAACAGCCTTCTCACCCACTTCATGCCCAATGACAGAAGACGGCATGGGGATCTTTGGGTCGATCGTCGCTGGATCCACAAAAGGAAGGCGGGACGGCGTGCTTTCTTCAATCTGTGCCGCGCCGATGACGGAACTCGTACACAGCAGAAGAAAGATAAATCCCATAACCAGCATAGGGCTTGCTGAATTTGTTTTCATAACAATACCTCTCATTTAAATATCAAGCGTAAAATAAAAAATACAACAGATTCGCTTGTCGGATAAATTGTGCTGTTGTTTTTATTTCTTGTCAACTATTAATTGCCAGTTTAATCTGCGAAAATACTCCGTCTGCTCCTCGGCCACCATCGGGAGTACGTGTTGGAAATTATGAGGTGGGGCGCGCTTGCCTCCCGCTCTTTTATGCGGATAAGCGCTTTTTGTGTTATATTAAAATTATGAATATTAAAAAAAATCCTATTTTGCTCCTTCTATTACTGACACTTCCAATAAATTTTCTCAATGCAGCACAAGAGTTGGACGATTTCTGGAAGGCATGGTTGGACGAAGTCGATCCGATCATAACAAAGACAGAGCGCTCTGTGTTCAAGAGTCTACAGGATGAAGAGAGCAGGAAGAGATTTCAATTGAATTTCTGGCAAGTCCGGGATCCAACGCCAGGGACACCCAAAAATGAATACAGGAATGAATACTATAGCCTGCGGCGCTATGCTGAAAACCGCTTAGACGGAGCTCATTCTGATCGAGGTCGTATCTATCTCATCCTAGGAAAACCCGCAGAAGTCCAAAATTTTTCGGGCTCAGAGGCTGTCGTCGATTGTGAACTATGGATATACAAGGCCGAAGGCCGATCCGGATTGCCTCCTATGATGTATCTGCTCTTCTATAAGCGCGACAATCTCGGGCATTATAAGCTCTATTATCCCGGGGGTGATTCCAGCCTGGATATCCTCTCGACTCGTTATATGCGGAGAAGCATCTCAAGAGCGAGGGCTTATCAAATCATTCGAAAGAATTTTCCCGAACTCGCGAAGGCGACTCTTTCCGTCCTCCCCGAGGAAGCAAATATTGCCTTTGCGGGAAGCCTCAATTCTTCGGGACAAGTGTTAAGCCAAATCTACACTCTACCGGAAAGAGAAGTGGAAAAAAACTATCTCAAAAATTTCACATCACCCCCTGGAACCATTGACATCAGCTTCACAACGAAAGAGATCGCAGGAAAGGCTTTTGTTTCACTCACAGAACACGACGGAGTTAAATTCTTGAATTACTCCCTAATGCCGGAAACGATTCAGACTTCGCTCTCCGAAGGGGGCATTGAAACCGCCCACCTGGTCTTTCATTTGAGAGTTGAAGACAATGTCGGAAAAACAATCTACCAGAAAGAAAATGAGATCCACCTCAGGCTTGATGAGGCAAAAAAAAAGGTTATGCTCGAGAGGAAGTTCACCTTTAACGACTTTGCGCCGATTATCGAAGGAGAATACCTAATAAGCCTCACCTTTTCCAATAAAACGAGCGCAGAGTTCTTTGTGTTTAAACAAAAGCTCACTGTCAACGATCAGACGCTGCTATGTATCTTGGGTTATGAACTTAAAAAGAGAAAACCTGACGTTCTTGTACCATTCAGCTTTGATCAACACAAAATACTCTTCGATCCCCGATTTATCTTTACGCGAGAAGATTCATTGGAAGGGATTATTTTATCTGATGAGATGCCTGATCTTTTTCTTTCCTCTATTGACGGGGAAGGCCCTGCGAGCAAGATTCAGGACGTTTCAAAACACGGAAGTTTAGTGATTTTTCGGCAGCGGTTCGATGGCTTCGCACCTGGATATTACGACCTTATTGTGAAAAAAGCTGGAACAGAGGTCTTTCGCAGAACCCTCTCTGTATTGTCTTTCAAGGTCGAAAAACCTCTTGAATTTGAGAGAACCGAAGCTCTGTCCTTCCAGAAGGAGCTGCCTTTTATCCTCGGTCAAGAATATCTAAACAGCGGACAGGTGGACAAAGCCATTGAGTCCTTTCAAAAACTTCCCGAAAACCTATGGAACAGCTCAACACTTCCGGTTGTGGCTCGTGCCTTTTACATCAAGAAAGACTATGCTAGAGTTGTAGAACTCCTCGAGAGGGACGATGTGATCAAAAACTATTCTGTCCTTCTTCTCCTTGGAAATGCGTCGCTCAAACTTAAAAAACTCGAGAGGGCCGCTCTCTATTTTGAAGAGGTTAGGAAATTCGGGGATACGGCCAAGATTAACAAAACTTTAGGCGCGATCTACTATACCCTGGGAGAAAGGGACAAAGCCAAAATATATTGGGAAAGAGCCAAAAAACTGGAAGAGAAATCTGAAAATATGAGCTCAACAGAGAAAGAAAAAAGGAGTCCTGTATGAATAGCATAAGAAAGATTATGACCATCGGACTCACCTCGGTTCTTGTTATTACTGTTTCCTATATTGGAGCCAGAACCACAGGCTCTATCGAAGGATATGTCCTGGATTCCGTGACAAACAAAGCACTTAAGGATGTAAAAGTCACTATCGTTTCGACAAGAACCGAGACACTGTCTTTTGAACTCAAGACAGACGGAAAAGGCCAATTCTACAAAAGCGGTATTATCCCCGGCATTTACAAATTGACCCTGGAAAAAGAGGGTTATATTCCCCAAGGCGGTTCGATTCGAGTTCAATTGAATAAGGCCTCCCGGTTGGAATTTGAGCTGGAACCTTTTGAGAATCCGGCATCGACTACGGGACCAGTCGGCAAAAATGCGGCTGCGAGAGGCCTCGCACTGCTCTCAGCCGGAAAGTATGAAGAGGCCATCATAAAATTCACTGAGGTTATCGATCAAGCTTCACTCAATCCTATCCCCTATTTTTATAGAGGGCTTTCCAATGAACGGTCAGAAAAATACGAGGAGGCTCTCGAAGATTACCGGAAAGCCACGGAACTCAAGAGCGACTTTGTCCTGCCATATAAGCGGTCGGGCATCATATGGGCCAAACAGGGAAATTTTGAAAAAGCCATCGAATTCTATAAAAAATCTTTGAATTCCGGTGATCAGGACTCTGTAACCCATTACAACTACGGCGCCAGTTTGATCAACCTGGGGAAGAAAGAAGAAGCAAGGAGTATTTTCGAAACATTGATCGATCAGGACCCAGATTATTCTGATGCTTACTACCAACTTGGAATCATCTACTTAAGTGCTGGTGAAATAGACAGAGCCATAGAGCTGCTCGAAACGTTTATAGCCAAAGATCCTGAAAACAACAAGGCACCCCAGACAAGGGAAATTCTAAAAACTCTAAAAAAGAAGCGTTCGGCAGCAGATTAGTTATTTTTTTGAGCTTTTGATTTTCTTTTCAAGCAATTTGCCCTTCTGGAGTTCTGAGGAATAATCTTCGTGCCGGCCAAGGCGATTATAGATATCAGCCAAAACATAATGTCCTAACGGGGCCGAGTCGGCCTCTGGATCGAGTTCGAGCCCTTTTTTTACGAGACTAATTGCTTCATCGTAGTTTTCGTTCAGGTCGCAATAGGCCTTAGCTAAAAAGAGATACGCTCGGGCGTATTTCTTATTCGAATCGATTGCCTCTCGGAGCTCACGGACTTGGTCCTGAAGCAAACCCATTTTTCTGTAGAGAAGAGCCAGGTTGAAGTGAGCGGGATAAGCATTTGGATGGATCTCGATCTCTTTTTTGTATTCCTCCATCGCCTCGTTCAGGTTTTTTTTCTCCTCATAGAGAAGTCCCAGGTTATAGTGGGCATCGGGAATACGCGGCCTCATCTTTAATGCAATACGGAGCTCTTCCTCGGCTCGTTCCAGCATCTTTTTCTCTAAGTAAACCGCACCTAAGAGATTGTGAGCCATGGCATTGTGTTCAGGATCTATGGCGATAGCTTGTTCAAGATGAGCAATGGCATTGTCATATTCTTTGATCTCGGTATAAATTGAGCCCAAATTGACGTGAGGTTTCGGGTCTCTCGAATCAATTTGCACGATTCTGTCATATCCAGCTATAGCCTCATCATACTTTTTTTGCTTTTTGTATGCTTGGGCCATAGTGAAAATGGCTGCGCTGTATTCAGGATCGATCTTCAAGGCTTCTCTGCACTCTTCAATGGTTTCTTCGACACGCTCGAGTTTCAGAAAGATGTTAGCCCGGACCTGGCGAGCTTCCATGATCCCTGGATCCTCACTTATGACTTGGTCCAGCAGCTTCAGAGCCTCATCATATTCTCGGTTGGACGATGCACCTTCAGCCATTTTAATCCTGTTGAAGAGAATGATCTTATCCTTTGGGTCGGCAAGATTTCCGGTCTGTTTTAACTTCGAATCAGAGGTGAACCCGCCGATGTAACCCAATGCCATCAACTTTTCCCTGGCCTCATCATCCAATTTTCGCGGGCCTTTGTCCTCAATACCTTCCTGTGCCACTTTCTCTTCAAGCGCTTTCAACTCCTGAGCAAATTTCTCTGCTAAGGGCCTGTTCTGTTCGTAAATATTCTCCTGTTCGTGGGGATCCAGATCCAGGTCGTAGAGCTCAGGCCGGGGGGCCAGAATGTATTTGTATTTTGAGGTCCGCAGACTCTTGAGCTCACTCCATCCGTAGTGATATCGCGGATAATATGTCTCACTGTAAGCCAGTCGCTCCTTTTTCATTTTGCGGCCGGTGATCAGGGGAAGAAGGCTCTCCCCCTGAACATTCTCAGAAATGGGAAGATCTAAGATTTCACAGAGGGTAGGCATGATGTCGACGTTTTGCACCTGGGAAGCGATCGTTTTTCCCTGGAGACTTGCAGAAGGAAGCCGGATAATCATGGGAACGGAGACAGTCGCATCATAAATAAAGAATCCATGAGCACTTTCATTGTGCTCTCCTAGGCTTTCGCCATGATCGCCGACGATGACTATTATGGTTTTATCCAAAAGTTTTTTTTCTCTCAAACTATCCAGGACCTTCCCTATCAAAAAATCGACATAAGCGATCTCCCCATCGTAGAGACCAGAGGGTTGATTCTCATATTGACTTTTAAAGGGCTCTGGAGGGTCATAAGGTGAGTGGGGGTCATAGAAGTGAATCCAACTGAAAAATCTTTCATTAGAATTTATATCAAACCATTCAAAAAAAGCTTTAATGACTTCCCCACCCTCCCTTTGAACTGAGGCCAAGCTGATCCTCTTGTATTTGGCAAAATCGAAATTGTCGTAATAATGATCAAATCCCTGATCCAAACCCCAGCGGGAATCGAGGACAAAAGCGCCCACAAAAGCTCCGGTTGCCCACCCCTTCGTCTGCAGGAGTTCAGCCAGAGTCACCTTATCTTCTTCAAGATAGAAGCCGCCGTTATCTTTGACTCCATGGAAAGGAGGATAGGTTCCTGTAAAAATCGATGAATGAGAAGGCAAGGTGAGCGGGGATTGCGAAGTTGCGTTTTGAAAAAGGATCCCTTCATTGGCGACATAGTCGATATTGGGTGTTTTTATGCTTGGATATCCGTAGCATCCGATATGGTCTGACCGCGTTGTATCCAAAGTGAAAAAGAGGACATTAAGATCTGAAGGCTTAAGAGGACTGAGTAAACGGCTGATTTCAGACCGGAGTTTGCTTTTTTTCCCAAAAAAACCTTGTGTCAGGCCGAGATGGAACAGAACGGCAATGGCGGCAATGCAAACGAAGATGACCAGGTAAAAAGTAGCCTTCCGGCTAAAAATCTGCTTCGATCCTTCGTCTTCTCTTCTGGTATTTTGGATTTTATGCGGCGGGAGCTTTTTTTTCTTAACGCGTTTGGATGACATGGTCAATTACAGGATTACTTCTCTCTGACTTTATATCTTAAAGCTTGGAAAAAAAATTGTCAATAAACGGTCTTGAACATTTAATAATTGGCATTTTTTCAAGAATTTTTGGAAAGAAACCAGAAAATTGACAAAATAATAGCATATTAATACAAAAATACAGCTAAATCATACTATAAATATTAATCTTTTAAATCTAGTCTTGACTATAAGGATTATCATAATTATTATTGTAGAAGAGTATCTTTGGGATAATGTGCTTCAGAAAGGGACTGATGCCAAAAAGCCGACAATATACACAAAAACTAAGGATTATGGGACCAATTGGATCATCCAACTGAGTACATAAAAAAGGAGGAGGCTTAGTATGAAAAAATATTTACATTTTCTGGCTATTGCTTTTATGCTCCTGTTTTTATCTGGACAGGCTTTCACACAGAGTGGATCGACAGGAGCCATCGAAGGTAAAGTGTTCGACGAGGAGGAAAAACCGCTGCCTGGAGTGGAAGTCAAGCTCTCTTCACCAGATTTAATCGGGGGAACTCAAGCCAAGGTAACGACCGCTGCAGGAAAATTCAGATTTGTAGCCGTGCCCAGAGGCACATATGCAGTTGAAGCATCTCTCCCTGGATTTGCCATAACCAAGAGAGAGAATATCCGGCTCTTTGTCGGGCAGACCATCACCATCGACCTTCACCTCCAGATCGCAACACTTGAAGAAGAAGTAATTGTCATAGGTACTGCTCCTCTTGTTGACGTGAAAGATTCTATGATCAACGCTACGAACATTGATGAGCAAATGCTCCAGACTGTGGCTAGTGAAATGCGATTTAAAGATGTATCACAGATCATCAATTTCGCCCCAGGTGTGCAAGATCGTAGCGCTATGGGTGCATCCGAAAATGTCAGCAATCAATGGAATATGGACGGCCAGGGCCTCCTAACATACATTGGCTCTGGCGCTTACTGGAATGCTCCAGACATAAACATCATAGAGGAAATCCAAATTTCAGGATCCGGGGCTAACGCAGAGTACGGCGGTTTCACTGGAGCGGTAATGAACATGATCACCAAAAGCGGAGGTAACAATTTCGAGGGAATGGTTGAGGTATCGTTCTCTCCTTTGGAATGGAACTGGAAAAATTTTGATACGAATGAACCTAAATTTTCTCTTTTCGAGGAATCGCCCCGCAACCGGTACTATGACGCCCATTTCGGACTTGGCGGGCCTATCATCAAGGATAAGCTCTGGTTTTATGCCTCCGTCGGATACATCCAAGGGGACTTTGAGGATAGGGCACCAGATCTAAGGTCCGAGCGAATTCTCAAAGGTTTCGCAAAACTGACTTTTCAAATCAATAGCAATAACCGGATAACCGCTTGGGCCGAATATGAAGACTGGGAATGGCATAATATAGGCTTGAGTCCCACCAGACCAGTGGAAGCGAGTGACTTTGAGGTCGGACCTGGGTTTCCGATGGCGATTAACTATCTTCATACATTTTCCGAAAACACCTTTACCGAAATCAAGGTTGGGCGTTATTGGAGCTATTGGGACTATAGGCCGAACAGTGGGCCGGATGTCCACCAGCGATATGACAAGCTCACAGGTATGTATAGCGGAAACTATGGCTGGATGGCGGATACGTCGTCCACTCATCATACTGCCAGTGCCACCCTCACCCATCACGCTGATGAGTTTCTCCTAGGCTCCCATGACTTCAAGGCCGGCGTTGAATTCATCGGGGGCTTCGATAACGCAAAAGCAGGTTATCCTGGCGGATACAACTATGTGGACAATTACTATTATTTTAGTTACTACCATTACTACGAAAAATACGAATACGTTTACGACTACTTAACTTTTGCCTATTCGTATGGTTATGACGTAAAGGCCAACGGTAGGAGGGTGTCTGCTTTTGCCCAGGATTCTTGGAAGATTAGCGATCGCCTGACCATCAATCCAGGTGTCCGCTGGTCGATGTTCAGGGGATACCTTCCCAACCTACAGGATGAAGCTTTCTTTAAGCCAAAGAATGCCCTCGAATTCCGCTTAGGCTTGACCTATGATGTTTTTGGTGACCACACAACAGCGATCAAAGCCCATTATGGAAGGTTCCACGAAACTTTTAAGACGTATTACTTCAACAGGGCCGAACCCAATTATGATGATTGGGTCATGTATGAGATCACGCCTGCTGGTTCCAAATACGAAATGTGGAGAGAGAGTTATACTACAGGAGCCACGATAGATCCCGATATCTCGATGCCCTATTCTGATCAGTTCACTTTTGGAATCGAAAGGACGTTGATGAAGGACATGACGCTTTCCCTAACCTTCGTGCACCGCATATACAAAAATTTCATCGCCCTTACCAGCATGGGTTCCCAATGGGAACTGTCCCCCTGGACATTCACAGATGAAAACGGGCAGCAACAGACGATGGACATTTACAGGAAGCTCCCAGGTTACTCAGAAGATTACATGATCACCAACCCGAGAGAGGGTATATCTCCTGCTGTGATCTTGACCCCAGAGAACAAGTACACGGGATTCTCCATATCTCTGAACAAGAGGTTCTCAGACGGCTGGATGTTCCACATCGACTACACGTACAGTGTGACAAAAGGAAATCACGTTAATGACTATAACAGCGGATCATATGGAGGATATAATTATCAAAATCCCAACAGACAGATCAACCACTATGGAGCTCTGGATTATGACTCGCCTCATTATCTCCACATGTACGGAACAGTGAATCTGCCTTTAGGATTAGTCCTGACTCCCAGGGTCCGGTTCCGGAGTGGTTGGAACTGGAATAGATGGCGGAGCGGGCCCGCTTGGGCAGGAAGGGTTCCTATCCAAATCGAAGAGAAAGGATCTCGAAGACAGCCATATAGAGCCGACTTTGACCTGAGGCTGGAAAAGGTCTTTACACTCACCGATAGAATGAGAATCGGAGTAATCCTCGATGCGTTCAACGTTTTCAATAGCGGAATTGAAACATGGACTGTGGCAAATATCACTGCCGCTAACTACGGTAAAGCTACTTCTATTACTGCCCCGAGATATATCCGAGTCGGACTGAGATTCTTCTTCTAGTTCCGGATGATAAAAAGGGGGAGGTAACTCATCTCCCCCTTTTTTTTCTTTTCTATACGTCAATACCTATTATCCCAATTCCTTCACTGCTCTCCAAGTCTGATCTATTGCGACATGAATATAAGCATTTGCGCCCGAGTCGGCATTGGCAACGGTAATTCGGCCAAATGGCTGTCGTCCTTTTACTGCCATTTCGTACATGTCAGGGTCAAAAAGTGCTGAGCCCCAGTGAGCGTAACCATGCGACCAACGGTTTACGGTAATGCTCTCAACATCCCTGTCGAATTCAAATAATCCCTTCGGCAGCATACCACTCAAATGCTCTCTAATTTCCTTTTCGTAATCCTTAAATTGCAGCCCTAACATCCTGTATCTTGCTTCACGAAATTGTTCAACGGGTGGTGCGCCAACGGTTTCTCCAAAGGGACAACCCATCATCACAATGGCACAAGGATCGTCGGGGGTCTTGGTATATTTATAACCACCCATACTCACCGGAAAGTCCATCATCACCACTTGGTGCATATTTCCGGGCGACATGGCCAACCCAATTTCCATCTCTTTCATTGCCCTCCAGTTCTTCAACCCCACTGTGGTGTAAAACATTGGCATCCTCACACTACGTCTCAATGCCGCTGCTTGTTCTTTTGGAAGATCTGGAACTATATAAGGAATCATCCCGTTGTAACAGGCCATCACTACGCCTTTGCCTTTAACTTGATACGACTTGTTGTCATTGATATAGTTTACGAAAACCTCGCTCGAAATCTTGGGATCGCCACCATGCTTTACGTTAACAGCCGTACTGTTTAATCTGATTCGAACCCTATTGCTGGATTTGTCCAACTCGGCATAATTGAATTTGGACAATACAATCTCTTCAGCGCTATCTCCCGGGCCTACATTAGGAATCATCTTTCTCACCATCAAACGCGCAACGGAGGCATTGCCATCAGGAAAATGATGAATGTAGGGATCTCCTTCGACCATGATATTTCCATAATCTTTTATTTGTTTATTATATCTTTTTTCTCCAATTACATATTTCAGTGTTTCAGGACCAAATCCCAGCCCTCCCATGTTCAAGGCTTCTTCTATGGTCGCCACATCTGCTCCTGGCCCATAATTGTCGACACAGGAATTTCTGGCCATTTCCAATACCCCAGGATCATCAACACCCAAAGTGGTTTTAAGATAATCGAAGTAGGAATGAGTAGAAATGTATTCTTCTAATTCCTCTTTGGGCACCTTTATTGCGTGCAGACCGCCCTTTAATACCCTAAGCAATTGTTCTTTGCCTTTCTCGCTCAAGGGTGTCTGTTTTACTGCCTCTTCGTGTGATAACGTTGGAGGCAGGAGCCCTTCCACAAAACTTTGATAATGACCAAATGGATGCTTCACCACTTTGTCCTCGCCAAATTTTCGCTTGTTGAAATAAGTAACTCCCCTTAAATTGTGCCTTTTATAGAAGTCAACGTCATAAGCCGTTTTAAATCGATCCAGGTCTATACCCAAATCTTTATACAGTTTTAGGACGGTTTTACTCCGTGCATGTGGACTTACAATAGTCTGTGATCCGCCGAATATCAATCTTGTGTTATCACCAATGGTATGTTCATTCCTGGCGCACTGCCCACCAAAATCATCATGATTATCCAGTATGAGCACCTTCTTATCCTTACCGTACTCTTGTTGATAGAAAAATGCAGCCGACAGTCCGCTGATTCCCCCTCCTACAACAATCAGGTCGTACTCTTCTTTCAATTCGGTGGTTGGTCCCCAATACGATTTCTTAGCCAACGCTCTGCTATGTGTGTGGGTGTATGATCCTACGTGGTCCCCCCTAAGTCCGGTAAGCGCTGGTGGATAATGCAATGGATCGAGTGTGTCCAAAACAGCTTGGCTTGTCGCTCCAATTGGAAGCATGGAAGCTCCAGCAACCATTAGAGTTCCATTGATAAAATCTCTTCTTGTTATTTTGCTCATCGTTTTTCCTCCTTCTTTCCAATGTTAAAGTCCCACAACATTTCTCTCCCACTTAAAAGGAACATCTCCCGGATCAGGTTTATCTGACCGAAAGTTCCTTTTGGAGGATAGAAAGCTGTGAATCAGAAAGTCATGC
>CAYPGQ010000138.1:0-10909 GCA_964410125.1 uncultured Eubacteriales bacterium
ATATTCGAAAGGGGATCATTTGCCAGAAAGGGACTTTGAAACTTCGAATTCTCACGTCCCCTATGTGTACTGTTGTCGCATGTACTCTTATCAGTACTTCATTGTCCTTGGGAGTAGGTTTTTCTACCTCTTTGAGCTGAAGAACTTCTGGTGGTCCGTATTTTGTGCATACGATCGCTTTCATGAGTATTCCTCCATAGTTATGACTACTTTTCCTCGGGCTTGTCCTTCTCCAAAATACCGGAGAGCTTCAGCAACCTCACCTAACGGGTAACGTCTATCTATAACAGGGACTACTTTGCCGGCCTCAAAAAGCTCTTTCATAAAAACCAAATCCTTGTTTGCTTTATGCAGCAGGACACCCATTTTCTTCCCGGTCATTGAAATCAATGGGCCCAGGAACACAACCTGGAACATTCGAGCCATGGAACCTCCGACCATGGCATAAATTCCCTTGGGATTTAATGCACGCTTGTAATCGAAAATCGAATGATATGCCGCAAAATCAAGAATCAGATCGTAACACTGTCCATTCTTGGTGAAATTCTCTTTAGTGTAATCAATGACATGGTCTGCACCAATCGAGCGCATTATGTCCAGTTTTCTCGTGCTGTCCACGCCAGTCACTTCAGCCCCGAATGATTTGGCAAGCTGTACTGCAAATGTACCTGCACCACCACCCGCACCATTAATCAAAACCTTTTGTCCTTTCTGAATCTTATCGCGAAGACCCTGCAGAGCTAGGACTCCCGCCTGAGGATAGGCCGCTGCTTCCTCGAAGGTCATACTGGCTGATTTCAGCACCAATGCATTTTCACGAGCACATACATACTCGGCAAAAGCGCCAAAACCACACGAGGATAAGTCCCCGAACACCTCATCACCTGGCTGAAACTGCTTTACGTTTCTGCCAACCGCTTCAATCCTCCCCGCTATGTCACCTCCGAGTATCTTGTCTTTTGGGTTTAGAAGCCCAAAAATCAGGCGGTTCATGAACGGCTTACCACGCAGAAGACCCCAGTCCCAGTCATTTACAGATGCTGCATGTACTTTTATCAAGACTTCATTGTCCTTGGGGACAGGTTTTTCCACTTCTTTGAGTTGAAGAACATCGGGGGGGCCATATTTTTGACATACAATTGCTTTCATGAGTTTCCTCCAAATTTACTTTGATCAGGTACTGTACTGCACGCATTATCTTAATGATACCCTTGTTATATAGCAAGCCGTGTATCTGACAGTTGACTCTAATCATATTCCTTGATATTCTTTTGCCGATCCCTTCCCCCGAGGATATTGCCATCACTTAGCCAGCTTTGCTGGCTTCGTTCTGGGGGCCATTCATCCCAGGCTTTCAAGACTGGGGTGTTCTAGCATTTATAATGAAAGGATAAAATTTTTTTTAAGGAAGTGTTAAGTGCATCAAAAAATAAAAAAAGTTTTTTGTGCGATTCTTTTTTTGTCCATGTTTTTGGGACTGTGCCATATGACAACGGCCGGCCAACAGGCTAAGAAAGAAGACGATCTAAAGGAATGGAATAATCAGATTCGCCGGGAAAAGTTTGACCTCGTCCTGCCTGAAGCCATGAGGAAGAACAATGTCGACATGTGGATTCATGTGATGAGAGAAATCATTTCGGATCCATTTGGTGCAGAAGACCTGGGGAGCACCTCCGGAGTATTTGTCTTCACGGACCGTGGCGGTGACCGGATCGAACGTGCGGTTCTTGGACGTCGCTGGGGGGCTTCACATGCTGGAGAAACATGGAGGGTACATTGGGAGACTAAGTTGGTCGAAGAATGTGGAGCCTACGACATAATCCACGACCCGGTTATTGTGAAGCAACCGCCGGGAGGTCCGATGACAGAATATGATTACAGATTCAAGGGCCTCAGGGAATTCGTTGAAGCATGTGACCCCAAACGCATTGCTCTGAATTACAAGCATGATCTGGGACCCTATCCGACCACAACAAGAGCACAAGACGGCCTTTCACATACGGACTACCTCCTATTGACTGAAGAGCTCGGTGATAAATATGCCAACAGGATAGTCTCGTCTGAAAATGTGATGATGGATTACATTATCAGAAAGGTGCCGAGTGAAATTGAACTACTCAAGAAAATGCGTAAGGACGAAGATGAGCGTGTGAAGAAAGCTTTTGCTGAAATCGTGCCTGGTGTGACCAAGAATCGCGACGTGGGAGTGACTGTCTTTCGCCGGAGAGGCACAGGAGTATCACAGAGGGGACGGACTGCAGGCCATGAAAATGTTGTGATTCAGGGAGGGGACATCGTTGCAGCCCCAAGCCAGGGAAGGTACGCCTATGTGCTCCGTGAAGGAGAGACCGAACTGCCTCCAGATATCAAAAAACTTTGGGCAGAATATAGGAGAATCGATAAGATTCTGGCAGAGACCATCAAGGTGGGACTTACCCCTCGTGAAATAGTCAAGAGCTACAAGGCGAAATTCGAAGAGGAAGGGATTATTATTAGGGACGGACAATTGCATTTGTTTACCCAAAAGAACGATTTCTCCGCTTATACTGCAGGTTTTGACCCTGAAAAGACCCACCTCAATATCGACTGCCATGGCATGGGGAAAGGAGCGCGGAAGAGGAAGTTCGAGAATTATTTTGGCCCCAGGATCGGCTCTAACGGTCCGGAGTGGATGTGGGATATACCACTCCCACCCAATCACCACTTTGTTTTAGAATATTTCATCTATATGCCTGCTCCTTCCAGCGAACACGAAGACCAATATTTATTCTGGTGGAATCATGAGCAGGCGCTTGTCACCGAAAGTGGAGTCGAATATTTATCTCCACTGCAAGAGGAGCTTTATCTCATTAAATAAGATTAGCAAATCGTACAGCCCTGTGAGTAGAAAATACCTGTAAAAGGCTATTGACTTTTTACTGAAATAGTCTGAAATGTTATGGCGACGCACAGTCCTATCACCAAATCATAAGCAGATTGCTGAAATTTTAGAAGATTATGCAGCTTATAGAACTACGGACTTCGGTTGATATGTTTGTTCCAGCAGATAGACTTGGACTGGGAGGAAATTGAAATGACACTTTGGACACTGTGTTGCCACTTTTTCCCCTTATCTAGTAAGCGAAAGGATATCAAGGAATGGGGGAGAGTGTCAAATCTCTCTGCTGGACAAAATTTATCCATCATAGTATGAATTGAGTAGATGCTATTGCCTGAGTAATGAGACTCAATCATGAAAAGAAGAGCTTTTATCAAAACCATAGGACAGACAGCCGCTGCGGTTTCTTTGCCGCAGCTCTGGTCGGCCTGCCAATCCACAAACAAACAGCGTCCCAATATCCTCTGGATAGTAGTCGAGGACGTTTCTCCTCTGATGAGTTGTTACGGATATGACATCAATCCCACGCCCAATCTGGATCGTATGGCAAAAAAAGGTGTCCAATTCTTGAACACGTTTATGCCTGCACCGGTGTGTTCTCCATGCCGGTCAGCAATAATCACCGGAATGATGCAGACTACCTTGGGTACGCACAATCATCACAGCTCCCGTTCAGAGGGGACCGCGATCCATTTGCCCAGTGATGTTAAAACCTTGCCGGAGTTATTCCGCCAAGCCGGTTATTTTACTTTCAATCAAGGGAAAGACGACTACAATTTCTGGTATGACCGCGATTCTCTGTATGCGGGTGAATATACCACTCATGCGCTGTATGGAAAATCGGGCAAAAGGAATATTGGCTGGAAAGACAGGAAGCCGGATCAACCTTTTTTCGGACAGATTCAACTTTCTGGCGGCAAACACATTTATAGAGAAAACCTCATGGACAGAGTTCGAAATCGGGTGAATAGGCAGGCTTTTGATCTGCCCCCTTATTATCCTGACCACCCGGCAGTTCGTGAGGATTGGGCCCAACATCTTAACAGCATTCAGATCACGGATGATGAAGTCGGTGAAATTGTAGTGCACCTCCGCACGGATGGACTTTTAGAGAATACAATAATTTTCTTCTTTTCCGACCACGGCATGAGGCTTTGGCGGCACAAACAGTTTTGTTACGACAGCGGACTCCATGTGCCCTTCATTATGAGCTGGCCAGGCAATCCCCAAAAGCTCGGCGGGGATGGAAGTATCCGGGAGGATCTGGTGAACGGGATTGACATTGCCGCCACATCTTTGGCCCTGGCCGGTATCGAGATACCCGATTACATGGAAAGCCGCAATCTTTTCGCTCGAGTATATAAGCGCAGAGAGCATGTTATTTCCGCCCGCGATCGCTGCGATTACACGATTGATAGAATTCGAACGGTTCGAACGAAACGATTTCGGTATATCCGCAACTATTTTTTGGATCGCGCCTATATGCAGCCCAACTATCGTGATGCATGGGAGATCACTCAGATTATGCGGAAGCTTCACGCTCAAGGCAAACTGAATGCGATTCAAGATCGGTTCTGGTCTGATGAGCGGCCTCAAGAGGAATTTTATGATTTGCAAAACGATCCTCATGAGATAGATAATCTGGCTGGCCATCCTAAATATAGCGATGACTTAATTCGTCACCGAGAGATTCTTGATGATTGGATTCTCGAAACCGATGATAAAGGACAATACCCTGAGGACGCCGCCAATCTTAAGTACATGTTTGATTGGTGGGGGGAAAAATGCATAAATCCCGAGTATGATCGTTTTAGAAAATAAGTATGCAGAAACAGAGCGGCGCTTTTTTCTAGAATACAACTGTAGGTATGTCAGACCCTGCTGGGCTGCTATATTGTCTTTGTCTTTCTAGTGTGGTAAAAAGAGTCAAATCCTTTAAGGAGCAAGTAGATGAGAAAACTGTATAAATGCAGGGTGTGTGGTTATGTCGTTGGAAGAAAAGAACCTCCTGATGTCTGTCCTGCATGCGGAGTAAAAGGAAAGATTTTTGAGGAGTATGAATCACCCATTTCAAAAAAGAGAAGAATAACGCTTGAGCTAAACATTCACTCGGTTATGGTTCATTTGCCGATCGCATTTGTTTCTAGTATGTTCCTGATAAGTGTTTTAAGGATTATAGGTTTTATCAATGATCAATCTGTATTCATGGGTATGCTTAGAGCCATAGTTCTGATTCTTCCGTTTGTGGCCATTTTCGCCACGATAGCAGGGATGTTTGACGGCAAGCTCAGATTCAAACGAATCAATACGCCCCACTTGAAGAAAAAACTTGTGTTGGCGTGTTTTTTTATTCTTGTCTCAATTTCACTTTTCGTGATCCAATATTTTTTGGATCTACATCAATCGACATATAACATCGTTGTCCTGATTTACAGCATTGTTCTCTTGGGTATCGCGATGCCGCTCGGTTTGATCGGAGGAAGGTTGCTCGATTCAAAAGTAAGAGGTTAGATCAAAAGCCAATCCCTTGCAAGAGACGATCATTATTGCTGAGAATAGGAAATAAATTTGTTATAGCTTTTTTTGTAACTCTTCCCAAATTTTGATAACAGAGAATCTTTTTGCCCAGGAAGAAATATAGGCGCGATCGATCAATTCGGATGAAATTTTGAGCATGCTGGCAATATCACGAAGATGCTTCTCTGAGTGCCCCTTTTTGAAATACTCCAACTTTTTAATGATAACATCTTCAGGTGATGCAAAATCGGCTGATTTTGTCTCGGACACATTGAGTTTCTTCACTCGCGCAAATCGACTCAAATCGAAATCATCCCTTTTGGTGATGATAACATCAATCTTTAGGCCTGAGGTGGGATGAATGATATTAAATTGATCACGATGGTTTATAGCTTCCCTCATGGAATCCACTTCAAGGTAGAATTCATTTTCAGGAAAATATGCTTTGAATGCATCAATATGGGTAATACTCATATCCACAACGACATCAATATCATTGGTGAACCTGGGTTCGCCATACGCGATGGAAGCGATGGCTCCTGTGACTAAATAAGGGATTTTAAGTTTTTCAAAACAGCCGACGACAAACAACAATAACTCATGTTGCTCCATGAGATATCCTTTTTGCAATTTCTCGCCATATTTTTTCCTCATCCCAATCAGGCCAAAGTGAGCGCAAATTATGAAAAAGCTGTGTTCTTGCAGAATTCCATAATCCGAAGGCAATTTTAAGGCGCTCGAATGGTGACTTTTGTTTATATATATCGACCATGATGTCATCGATGACATCAATATGGATTGATTCCAATTATCCTCCTATCCCCTTATAAGCTAGATATCTCTGGAAGTCAAGAATCGCAGTGAAAGGATAGAAAGGAATAGGGGAGAAGTCAACTGGCTTGAATTTTCTTGAACAGCTCCAGATAGTTTCCCTCGAGTGATGCATCAAATTCTGTGAGCCATTTCTCTATGTAAGGGAGATTAAAATCTGGATTCTTCAAGATTACAGATCTAATATCTTCCAGATCCCTGGGCCTGCCTGCTATGATTTTATGGATTATGACGTCTTCCAATGAGGCAAAACAGACATCTTGTGAACCTATTTTTACTTTCTTGGCATTTTGGATCGCCTGTTGTTCATAGGCTGAATAAGAGAATATGAAATCCACCCGTATTCCGCTTTTTCCATGGAGTGTTGGCAGTACCATGGTTTCTTTGACAAAGTTTTCTGGATCGGGAACGAGTATCTTGAACCTGAGATTTTCAACGGACTGCATAATCCGTTCCAATCCTTCAGCCCCGATTCCGAGTGTTACGTCGATGTCTTTAGTTAGTCTCGGTTCTCCATAAAGAAGAACAGCTTGACCTCCGATGATTATATAAGGAATGTTTTGCGATGAGAGCTCGCCGGCGATATGTTCAAGAAGTTTTTGGAACACTGTTGATGACCTTGGCAATCTTTATATCGATTTCCAAACCTGACAGAGGTTCCTGGAGTGGAAACACGGACAAAGCTTTGGCTTCTTTATAGAGTTGATCGAGCAGCTGTAAGTTTCGCAGCAAATCTGGTTTATTGCTGCGTATGTAGTTGTCTTCAAATTCCTTCAGTCTTGAAGTGTTTTTTACCATGATGAAAACGTTAATAATATTATAACATGACTTGAGGGTGAAAGCTATCAGACAGGGCATCATCAGCTCAAAAAATTCCGCTGCAAATTGATTGCCAAAAAATGGGTTGACTGTTAACTTTTTACTCCCCTTATACGTTTATACAAATGTGATTCTTGTGATTTGGGAGTGATTATGTTTAAAAATTACATCAAAATTGCACTGAGAAACATCAAAAGACAAAAAATCTATTCTTTGATCACGATGTCAGGCCTCATTCTAGGTCTGAGTGTCTTTATCATGTTTGCCCTTTTGTCCGATTTTACTTCAAATTTTGACTCATGTCACAAAAACTCGGACAGAATCTATGCCGTTGTCCAGGTGTTTTCCAGCAGCCAGGAAGGAGAACAGCATTCTGCCGTCACTCCGTCACCGATGGTCCCTGCCCTGATAAGTGAATTTCCTGAGATTGAAAAGGCATCAAGATTTTTTCCTTCCGGCCGAATGGTCGTCAAATATCGAGACAAGATTTTTTATGAAAACGGTGGCAGATTCGTCGATGCCGATTTTTTATCGATATTTACATTCAAGATGATAGAAGGAGAAAAGGAATCAGCTCTTTCTAGAGCGAATACCGTGGTTATGTCTGAGGATTCAGCGCTTAAATATTTTGGGGATGAAGATCCGGTGGGAAAAACCCTGACTCTGGATAACAAGATCGATGTTGTGGTGACCGGGATTACCGAAAATCCACCCAATAATTCATCAATCATCTATGACTTCCTCATCTCCATGGATACTGTCCGGTCTTTGTACAATTGGATGGATGATTGGAGCGCGAACAATCAAGCGGCTTTCCTGCTCCTTTCTGAAGGATCTGAATCCACCAAGCTGGAAGAGAAGTTCTCCTTATTCATCGACAAATATTACCCGGACACACGGGAATCTCCCGAACGTTTTTATCTTCATTCATTGCTGAATTTTTTCTTGGGTTCAGAAGGGATCGATTGTTATTGGGGGGGCGGAAGAATAAGCTATATCACGATATGGATTGTCGCAGTGTTGTTGCTGATCATTGCTTGTATCAATTTTATGAATATTTCCACAGCCCGGTATATCACTCGTGCCCAAGAAGTCGGAATGCGAAAGGTTGTGGGGGCGAGCAGGAGTCAATTGATCAAGCAGTTTTTGGGCGAATCCATACTTATGGCTTTGATCTCGATGCCGGCTGCGATCTTGCTCTATGAACTCTTGCGTCCGGTGTTTGCTGCAAACCTCGGTCGAATCTTTGATATCTCAATCATGGACAGTCCCCATATATTGATATTGATTTTTGGTGTGACAATCCTGACCGGTTTTTTTGCAGGAAGTTACCCGGCATTTTATTTATCGGCTTCTAAACCGGTTCTGGTTTTTCAAAAAAGACTTGTGACAGGTAAAAAAGGAAGCCGGTTCCGCAAATTTCTGGTTGTAGTTCAGTTCACTTTCTCGATCATATTGATATTGATGACTGTGATAAGCATTAAACAATCTCATCATAACCTGAATGTTGATCTCGGTTATAACAGGAACAATATCATTGCCGTAACAATGGGCGGCGATGTCCGTGATAAGCGGGAGATTTTTAAAAACGAGTTGGTTCGCAGCAAAGATATTCTTTCCGTATCAGCCTCGGCTGCATTGCCGATTGAATGGAATTCAGAAAGCCACATTTTACCTGAGGGCGTCATTGAAGAGGATGCACTCCTAATGAATGTCTACGGGATTGATTTTGGGCTTATCGAGATGTTGGATATCCATATTGTCCTGGGAAGAAGTTTCTCTCGTGAATATTCGGATGCCGACAGCTTCATCATTAACGAAACGGCGGTCCGGCAACTGCAGTGGCAACATCCGATCGGGAAACGTATTACCGTGAAAGGCCAAAAAGGAAAAGTCATCGGTGTTGCCGAAGATTTTTTTTTCAAATCGATTCTTTTAGAAAAAATGTCACCAGCAGTTTTGTATTTGGGACCGGATGAGCTGAATTATATGGTTGTTAAATATTCCACTCCAGAGAGTCTTCCCGGAGTGATTGAATACATTAGAGAAAAATGGAGCATTGTCGCTCCGGACCTTCCCTTTGAATATATCACGCTGGAAAATGCTTTTTATGATGTGTTCCAGGGGGATAAAACCTCCGAAATGACAGGAATTCTCGGGGCACTGGCGATTTTTCTGTCATGGCTGGGATTATTCGGGCTTTCGTCTTATTCCGTGGAACGCAGAGTAAAAGAGATCGGGATCAGAAAAGTACTGGGAGCTTCCGTTTCACGAATCGTCGGGATGCTCACCAAAGACTTTATTAAACTAGTGGCCATAGCCAACCTCATTGCCATACCGATTGCTTATTTTATGATGAACGCGATTATTCGCTTCATTTACACATATCCGATAAGCATAGGAGCAGAGATATTTGTTATTACGGCTGGACTGACCCTTCTGATCGCTTTCCTTACCGTCTCCGCTTTAACCATTAAATCAGCCTTGGCGAATCCGGTGGACAGTTTGAAATATGAATAATGATATGATGTACTAAACTCATGAGGATAACGCTGTCGCATTGACTATTTGTGGCTGGGCAGATATTCTAATTTTATCTCGAGAGTGATGGTAGATAGAATGGATAAAAAAATCGTTATCGAACCGATGACCGAGAATTTCATTCTGTGGCGCTGTCTTCATTCTGGGCCGCTTTCATCCCGGACCATTGACCGGTGGCCCTCCGATAGCCAGATAGACTGGGAGCGATACCGCACACGGAACATCCCGCTTCTAGTGAGGCTTACCCGAACCTACGGAGCCTGTGCCATTCTGGCGCGTGTCGCCGATAGAATGGTGGGGCAGCTGCGTTTTTACCCCAGGGTTATCTGGGAAATGAGCAGTGCCGGAGAAATGTGTCTTCTCCAGGATTACCCTAATGGCCCCGCCGATGATTTTGTCGACACGGAGTTTCCGCCTCTTGAACATATCGAAGACAAAACCCTAGCTGTTCACTGCCTCATGACGGGAAGTTCACAACAGGAAGAGAATCCCTTTCAGCGCAAGGGTATCGGTACAAGCATGGTCAGATTTCTGATTCAGTGGGCCAAGACCAACGGGTGGGAGCGTATCGATGTCGATGCCTTCGAGGACATTCCCATAATATATGAGATGACGGGCAGTACCGGCCTCACCTTCTGGCAGAAGCTGGGATTTCGAATTGTCGATCGACATCCCCATCCTCACCTGCAGGAGCACAACGAGTTCGTCGCGAAACTCGAAGAGCAAGCCAAATTCATGGGGATTTCTCCAGAGAGAGCGAAAGATCGATTCGTGATGCGTCTTGATCTGAAATAGACTGTCTGGATGGCATTATGGGGGGAAAACGAAATTCTCATGATTTCGTATATATCAAAGAGGAAACATGAAAAAACAATCTCGTATGGGGAATGGTTTGCTTGTGATCGGGATTCTGCTGATGTTCTTGGCGTCTGCCACAGCCCAGGATCCGACGGATGACGAAAAAATATGGGAATCTTTCAAGGCCTGGATTCTGACGAATCCACCAGTGCCATCGCTGAAAGCTTATGGTGAAAAATTGGCCGAGGACGAACTGTCCCAGGACGAAATCCAGAGACAGCTCGATACCATCCGCCGACTTTTCACCGATCATCCGGAGAAAGGGGTGGAGATCACCTATGACCGCATCTTTTCCAAGCCCTTGACCGGTGATCCTGAAAAGGATGGATTCACCTCGACGCCCAGCGTCTTCATGATGGAGTCCACAAAAGGACTCAAACCGGGAAAGGCCCTCGACGTCGGAGCAGGGGAGGGCCGCAACGCCGTCTGGCTGGCCCAACAGGGATGGGATGTCACCGGAATCGA
>CAYPGQ010000139.1:0-10651 GCA_964410125.1 uncultured Eubacteriales bacterium
TCATGACTTACGTCTAAAATAATAAGGACATACAACCATGATTAAAAACTATTTTAGGATCGCATTCCGGAATATCCAGAGGCATAAGGGATACTCTTTAATCAACATCGTTGGACTGGCTTTAGGCATGGCCTGCTGCATCCTGATCATTTTGTGGGTAAAAGATGAAATGGCTACCGATAAATATCACGACAAGCTGGATTCCCTATATCTGGTCCGCACGATCCAGCATTACGGAAGCGAAGTCTCCCGGGGGAGTGGGTCGGTTCCGGCGCTGGCACCTGCACTCAAGGCCGAATATCCCGAAGTTTTAAATGCGGCCCGGTTTTCAAACGGTCAGGGCGAACACCTTCTGGAGTACGGGGACAAGCAGTTCAAAGAACTCATCCAACTGGCAGATCCTGAAATTTTCGAACTGTTTACGTTTCCCTTTATCCGGGGCAATCCTGAGGATACCTTCGGCGATCCGTATGTTATGGTTCTCTCAGAGACGATCGCCGGCAAGATATTCGGAGACGAAGACCCAGTGGGCAAGGTTCTTGCGTTGAACAAAACAGAAGAATTCCGGGTGGTGGGGATCATGAAGGACATTCCCCACAATTCCACCATCCGGTTCCACATTTGGGCACCATTGGAGCTGACCACCAAATGGTGGAGACCTAATTACATAAACACCTGGTACAACCTTGCCTTCCGTTCCTATGTCGAGATGGCGGATAACGTCGACATTGCCGCTTTTAACGAAAAAATCTTCAACCGCATCCGCCGGTCAAATCCCGGCACCAATTCAGAACCCTTTCTCTATGCCTACGGTAAAGTTTATCTGGAGTACTGGGGCCGTATCGGAAATATAAGGATTTTTTCCATCATCGCATTTGTAATCCTGATCATCGCCTGCATCAACTTCATGAATCTATCCACGGCCCGTTCTGCCCATAGGGCCAAAGAGGTAGGACTGAGAAAAGTTGTGGGCGCCCAGAGACAGCAGGTGATGCGTCAATTTTTCGGCGAATCTTTGCTATTCACCTTTCTCTCTCTTGCAGTGGCTCTTTTTATCGTGCGAGTATGCTTGCCAGCATTTCGCAATCTGACAGCCAAACCTCTCCCGATAAAAGATTTTCTGGACCCGGCTATTATTTTTGGCATTCTGGCTGTTACAGTAGCGACTGGCTTTTTGAGCGGAAGTTATCCGGCTTTGTTCCTTTCCTCTTTCCAGCCGGTTACCATGCTTAAAGGGGGACGCGTCTCCGGAACCAAAGGAGGATTGTTCCGGAAAATGCTTGTCGTCCTCCAGTTTGCCCTATCAGTAATGCTGATCATAGGGACCGTGGTCATCTACAATCAGGTCCGTTTCATGAAGAACAAAAGCTTGGGTTTTGATAAAGAACATCTTCTTTATGTCCGGCTCGAGGGGGATTTGATCGACAACATCCCATCCATAAAGAATGAGATTTTGCAGCATCCAGGCATTCACAGTGTGACTGCCACTTCCCATTCGCCGACAGGCGTCTACAATAACGGCCAGGACTGGGATTGGGAAGGACGCGATCCCAATGTGAATCCGCTGGTGACCTATTTTGGCGTCGATCCCGATTTTCAGAAAACCTTCAAGATGGAGCTTGTGCAGGGAGAGACTTTTCGGCCAGGAACAGGACACACCTTGACTTTTGTGATCATAAATGAGCGCTTCGCCGAGATCATGGGAATGTCCAGTGTGATCGGGGCCCGGTTGTCACAAGAAAATTTACAACTGCAGATTATTGGTGTGGTCAAGGATTTCCACTTTACGCCGGTCAGCCGGGAGATCGGGCCGGCCATCATTTATTATGACCCAACATACAAAAACTTTCAGACTTATCGGTATCTATTTGTGAGGTTAAATCCCGGCAATATCCCAGCATCCATTGCCCACATCGAAAAAACAGTCACAGCCTTCAATCCCGGATTTCCCTTCGAGTACCGGTTTCTGGATGACGACTATGACCGGATGTACAGGGGAATGGAACGGGAGATGGCCGTGGTCCGCACCTTCACGATACTGGCTATTCTTATCAGCTGCCTGGGTTTGTTCGGCCTAGCAGCCTATACGGCCGAACAGCGGACCAAGGAAATCGGCATCCGCAAGGTGATGGGGGCTTCTGTGCCGGGAATTGTGGTACTGCTATCCAAGGAGTATGCCAAATGGGTACTGGTGGCCAATATTATCGCCTGGCCGGTGGCCTACTTTCTAATGAGGGGGTGGCTCCAAGATTTCCACTACCGTATCGTTCTGGGGCTTCCGATTTTTCTCCTGGCAGCCGCTATTTCTGTCTTGATTGCCCAGCTCACCGTGAGCTTTCAAGCCGTCAAAGCCGCCCGCTCCAACCCAGTTAACTCCCTCCGCTACGAATGATTTAAATTGGGGACAGGATACGCTTTCACCTATTTTTTTATACCCAACTTCATTTTCTTCCCCAAATAATTTCTTGACGGAAAAATAGGTGAAAGCGTATCCTGTCCCCAATTAAAGAAGTTAGCCATGACAGAATATAAATTCAAGCAGCCAGACCTTGATAATCCTTCTTTTCTGTTTATACTGGATGATAAACTGAAATATTTCTTCGGGGGATGGTACTTCAAATCCTTCGTCAACAGCTTTGCATTAAAGGGGAATGAGCATGTTCTCGATTTTGGAAGTGGCGGTGGTATCGGGGCCCGTTTTGTTTTGAAATATCTCGGAAAAAACGGGCATATTACCTGCGTCGACAGGTCTTCTTATTGGATTAAAAAGGCCCGGAAGCGGCTAAAAAAATTCCCGAATGTCACGTTTGTATTAGGCGATATAAGCAAACTGGATATTCCGGAGAATGCTTTTGATGTGGTCCTCGCCAGATATGTGATCCACGATATCGCGCCTGATAAAAGACAAAACATCATGAACGAGCTGGCAAACAAACTTAAATCCGGCGGAGCCCTATACATTTGGGAGCCAACAAAAATTTCACACGGGATGCCTGCCGAGGAGATAAGAAAGCTGCTCTCGAGTTCAGGACTACAGGAATTATCACACGAAAAAACTCAATCATCTTACAAAGGCAAATTCTTGAGGGTCGATTGAGTCATTGACTTGGTAAGTGCCAATTAGTAAAGTATGGGACTGACCATGAAAAAGCACGAATCCTTCTCGCGATGGGGAATCATTTTTGCCGGTTTGGGCATGGCTGTCGGGACGGGCAACCTGTGGCGCTTCCCCCGGATCGCCTCTCAATACGGCGGCGGTGCTTTCATGATCGCCTGGATGTTTTTTTTGTTTGTCTGGGCCATTCCTCTTCTGACAATCGAACTCTCCATCGGCAAAAAAACACGTCAAGGTGTCATCGGTTCATTCGGTCAGTTGATCGGGAAAAATTACGCCTGGATGGGAACATTCGTGGCCTTTGTGACATGTGCGATCACCTTTTATTATACGGTTGTCACGGGTTGGTGCATCAAATACTTGTTTTCTACGGTCTTTCAGGAATTGACGAAAAAAGATCCCACACAGTACTGGGCAAGCTTCACCTCCTCATGGGAACCGGTAGGTTTTCATTTCTTGGCGGTTCTCATCGGCTGCTCCATTATCTACTTCGGTGTGGCCAAAGGAATCGAGAGGGCCAACAAAATCCTGATCCCTTCTCTGTTCGTGCTTCTTTTGATAGCTGTCGGGAGGTCCTTAACGCTTCCCGGCGCCCTGAAAGGATTAGACTTTCTTTTCTCCCCGAATTTTTCCCAACTGGGCAACATCGAAGTCTGGTTGCAGGCCTTAACCCAGACAGCTTGGTCAACCGGAGCCGGATGGGGATTGATGCTGACCTATGGTGTGTACTCCCGAAAAAAGGAAAATCCTTTCCTGACTTCTTCCACACTGGGATTCGGCAATAACATTGCCGCCCTCCTGGCTGGAGTGACAGTGATTCCCACAGTATTCGCCTTTTTTGCCGGCCAAAACATGGCCCAGGAGAAGGTTTTGGACATCATGAAACAAGGAAATGAGGGATTGACCTTCAAATGGATCCCTACCCTGTTTTCGAAAGTTCCATCCGGCAATTTTTTCCTCGCTCTGTTTTTCCTGGCACTCTGTTTTGCAGCCTTCTCATCACTCATCTCCCAATTGGAACTGATCTCCCGCATCTTCATGGACACCGGATTGACAAGAAAAAAGGCTGTATCTATCGTGGGGACGGCTTGTTTTGTCCTCGGAATTCCCTCGGCGATCAGCATGGGATTTTTCAACAATCAGGACTGGGTCTGGGGGCTGGGACTGATGGTGAGCGGGTCATTCTTCATATTCCTCGTCCTCAAAGTCGGGCCAAAAAAGTTCCGCAAAGAAATCATGACAAGCCCAGGTCAAAAGGTCAAAATGGGCAAAGCATTCGATTACCTCGTCATGATCTTCCTCCCAATCCAGTTGGTCGCCATGCTTGTCTGGTGGTTTTGGGACAGTTATAAAACCGATCCGGATAATTGGCTTAATATATTCGCCAAAGGATCTGTCGGAACCGTGCTGTTCCAATGGGGAGTGGCCATTGCCGTGTTCATAATTTTCAATAAACTCATCACCAAAAAACTATCTTTCGAACGAGGTGATGTCGGAGAGAGCGATGTCGATTAAAGCCTTGATCCTGATGATTGTTGTCTTTGTTGTATATGCAGGCGGCTTCATCTATACTATCTTTCTCTCCTCCAAAGAAGACTAGTCTGGATCATTTGGAAACCAATCTTACGAAGAAATTGGGGACAGGATACCCTTTCACTTAATTCGCTGTTCTATATTATGCGGAATTTCTGAAATTTTTAGGATACGCAACTTAGCTTCTGAATCACTAGAACGTAAAAACTGTATTGTTTCACAGAAAATATCTAACCTGGATAATTCAAGCTAATTAAGTGAAAGGGTATCCTGTCCCCAATTTATTTACATCAAGGATAAAACAGCTTCGGCCGTGGGTGGCGATGATCAGCTCGTACTCACGGGGATGGATCACCAGGTCGTGCACTGGAGTCGTCGGCAGGTGGTTGCAGAGCGAATACCATGTCTGTCCTCTATCGAGCGTAACATATACGCCTAATTCTGTTCCCACATACAGGATATTCTTGTCGCGGGGATCCTCCCGGATAACATTTATTCCTTCGGAGGGAAGGTTTCCGGCAATGGATCTCCACGTTTTGCCGAAGTCCGTTGACATATAAACATACTTCTCGAAGTCGTCCTCACGGTAACCGGTCAACGTCACATACGCAGTCCCAAGCTCGTGCTGCGAGGTTATCACCCGGCTTACCCATTTAGACGGCAGTCCGGATTTAACGAGCGCCCACGTTTTGCCATCGTCCTTTGTAACCTGGACATTCCCATCATCTGTCCCGGCATAAATCAATCCCTGTTGGAGCGGCGATTCCGACAGCATCGTGATAGTGCCGTAAGGAACATTTCCCCGCTTTTCCACGCCGGGATTTGTGGTCAGGTCTGGGCTGATGCACGTCCAGCTGTCCCCCCTGTCGGGCGATTTAAAAACCTTGTGGGCCGCATAATACAGCGTGGCTGGATCATACTTGGAAATGAAATATGGAGTCATCCAATTGTACCGCAACCGAGACTCTCCCTCTCCGGCTCTAGGCATGATATCCTCGGTCTCTCCCGTCTTCATGTTTTTCCGCCGCAACACCCCGAACTGATGTTCGTAGTAAATGATGTCATGATCTACCGGGTCCCTATAGGTGAAATAGCTGTCTCCTCCTCCCCACCTGTCTAGATAAACATGTTTCCAGGAATCCTCCACGCCGTACTTAGTCAGCCTATCCTCGACATTGTGCGTGCTCGGCCCGTAAAGGGCAGCATTATCCTGCGTGCCTCCATAGATGTTGTAAGGCTCGTCCATATCGACCCACACTGCATAAAACTCTCCGATCGGAAAATTGTTCAGATGCAGCCAGGTCTCCCCCCTGTCATGGGACATGTACAATCCGCCATCGTTTCCGAGAATCAACCGGTCCGGGTTCTTCGGGTCGATCCACATCGCATGCATGTCCAAATGATTGACCCGGATGTCATGGGAAAGAACATGCACGATAGTTTCACCGGCCTCCTCATAGGTTTTCCCGCCGTCTGTCGAATGGATAAGCTTGTTTCCCAAAACGAATATCTCATTCTGATTATCCGGCGAAACTCTCACGAGACAAAAATCATACCCGATGGCCGTCGGAACTCCATCTTCCTGCATCTTCCTCCACGTTTCTCCCTTATCGTCCGACCTATACACCTCTCCTCTCCGGCGACGTCTTGTTCCTTCCGGAGCCGGCTCATGATTATCAAGGAGTGCATAAATGATGTTGGGATCGGAAGGCGCAACAGCCAACCCGAAACGGCCGACATATTCGCCAACCGGCAGTCCTTCGGTCAAACGCTTCCATGCTAGCCCCGCATCTGTGGTCTTGTACAAACCGCTGCCCTTTCCCCTGATCACATTATTCCAAGCTTTCCTGTCCCTCTCCCAAGCCGCCGCATACAAGGTCTTGTTATCCGAAGGGTCCATTACAATCTCGATGATTCCCGCCTTTTCGGATATGTACAAGACCTTCTCCCATGTCTTTCCCCCATTCACAGTCTTGTATACCCCCCGCTCTTCGTTGTAGCCGTAGTTGTGCCCCAAGGCCGCCACATACACCACATCCGGATTTTTCGGATCGATCACGATCCTCGGGACATGGTGCGAATCATGGAGCCCCATATTCTGCCAAGTCTTTCCCGCATCCATGGATTTAAAAACGCCTGTTCCCGCATACGAACTCCTGGCCATCAGAACTTCCCCGGTGCCGACCCACACAATATTCGGATCTGAAGGAGCAATCGCCACACATCCTATTGCGAATGTCGATTCGTTCTCGAATATCGGCTCCCAGGTTGTACCGCTGTTCACTGTCTTCCACAAATTTCCAGACCCGGCCCCGACATAGATCGTGTATGGCTCGTCAGGATGGCAGGCAATCGTCTCGATCCTCCCGCCACAAAACTCCGGCCCCACAGCCCGCCATTTTAAATCTTTAAACTGCGATTCTTCCTCTAGTCTCTGGTGATGCTCCCAGGCCTTCATCCGCACCTCTGCCTGCGTGGCGCTTCCCTGTGCAAACAACAAACCAAAGCCCATCAGATTAATGCATACAATAATGGCTATCCAAAGATGTTTTTTCATTTTCCAATCTCCCTCCATGGACCTGTTCCACTGAATTATTCAGGTTCATTAACTACCACATGAAATAATCCAGGTCAATAAATAGAATCGTCCCCTTTTTCTTCCCCTTTTTCTTTGACGCAGGGATTGCCCTGTGATAAAACGGATTCAGTCTACCGAGAATAATCGGCAGGGAGATAAGTGCCATGGCCAAAAAAATAATCGTTTGGATAGGAATAATCCTGGTTTTCGGCATGGTCTCTATGGCCACCGCCGGCGAAGGCCGCCTCGATTTTGTCGAAACAGAAGTCATCCTGTTTCCCGACGGCAAAGCCTCGATCGAATACGTGGTTCGGTGGATCGTAACATCCGGCGAATTCCACGGGTTTTACTTTTCGGGATTTGACCGTCTGACCCCCCGTTTTGACTACCAGAATGCTGCCGGAATCGACAGCCGGGGCAACACCTATGGACTGGACATCAAAAAGGTGAACGCCGGCATGTACGATATCGTCCTGGCAAACGGGATGGGCATTTCATCCGGGCATGTGACCTACCGTTTCTGGTTTGCGGCCGACATGTCCCAGGCAGGATACCTGGCTCCCACGACAGCCGCAGAAGGCCGGGAACTCGTCGTGTTCAACTGGGCCCCTACGGAATGGGACCAGCCCTTGGAACACTACACGGTCAAGGTGGTTTACCCGATAGAATACACTTCCCCCAAGACCGACCGCAGTGATATCGAAAGCGAACTTCTGGCCCGAGGATTTGCCACCGAACGGTTCATGAACCAGGAATACAAGATCGACTACCGCCTCCGGAAAATCGGAGACAAACAGCACATCGAAGTCCTGCTGCACAAGGACAATGCCCGCACAAACTACCACTTCCGCATCCAACAGTACATCAACGCCGACGTGTTCCCGCAGGTCAGCACTGCCAGTTCGAGACCCAGCGAAACGACACCACCAGAGCAAACAACAGCACCCGCAGAACAAGTCACGGCAAGCAAAAGCAAAGCTTCGAAATCCCGGTGGAGCCTGCTGATCGGGTTTGTCTTCATGCTGCTTTCCGGCATTTTTGGCGTATCACGCAAACATCGGTCCATGGTCAGGGCCCAATCCGAGCTCGACCAGGTCCAGTGGGTTAGGGAGGATTGGGAGCCGCCCAAAATCGAGCTGGCCACTTTCCGAAAGCCGGGCAAAATTGCCAAGGATCTGGATCCGATCGAAGCGGGCATGTACATCGGTGTCCCATATAAGCAGATCTTCTCCACCATTCTGTCTCAACTGGTTAAAAGGAATTGTATCGAGGTCGTCAACCGCGATCCACTCAAGGTGGAAGTCGTATCCCCCCTGCCTGTCCCCTACAGTGATCTGAGCCCTTACGAGCAGAAGATGTACAAAGCCGGCAAGGATGACGGCCTATTCAGCGAGCAGGAACTGAACGGCCTTTTGAAGAAAGTCGTCTACAACATCCAACAAAAGGCATGGGATTGCGACATCGAAGCTACAAAAAATTATTATGGCGATCAGATCGCCCAAGCTTTCGATCAGGTGTCGGAAGATAAGCTCGACAGGGAAGACATGAGGCCCCAGCAGGATAATCCGATAAACAGCTGGTGGTACTGGTACCACTGGCGTTATGGGATGCACCGGCACTATGATCCGAACCAATACGACCATGAATTCGAGGCTTCGATGCCGGTCGATCCCGATGTTGTGAATTTTCAAGAATACCTGGGAGCAGCAGCCGAAGGCATCAACGCATGCCATGCCGCATGCCACGATGCCTGCCACAGCGCGTGCCACTCGGCCTGTCACTCAGCCTGCCATTCCGCCTGTCACTCAGCCTGCCATTCCGCCTGTGTCAGCGGAGGAGGCCACTAAATGCCATCTGCATCCTTTAAATTGGACTGGGTGGACAATTTCGTCAAACGGATCCGCCCCTATGTCCATGTGCGGTTGACAGACCGCGTTCTCATCCGCCTACCCAACCAGGCATTCAAACTCAACAAAACGGGCGCCCAGGTGCTGAACCACATCATCCAAGGGGGCTCTATCAAAGACATTCTAGAAGCCCGATCTTTCGACGAAGACCTTCCTGCCCAGCTCCATTCCTTCTTTATAGACCTTTCCCGCACGCTCGATTCTGCGCTCTGTGATGCTTACCGATCACCCTCTCTCGAGCGGGTGACGTTCGATCTCGGGTATATCGCTTTGCCCATCCTGTCCGAAGTGGCCATAACCTGGCGCTGCAACATCAAATGCCAATTCTGCTACGCATCCTGCACATGCATCTCGGAATCGGATGATGAATCCGGCATGGAAGAGCTCTCCACAAAGGATATTAAAAAAGTTCTGGATATCATCCGGTACGACGCTGAAGTACCCAGCGTGTCCTTCACCGGAGGAGAACCGGTGCTCCGGGACGATCTCGCAGAACTCGTCGCCTATGCGTCCGGTTCCCTGAAAATGCGTGTGAACCTGATAACCAACGGGACGCTTATTTCCAAAAAAACTGCAAAGGTTCTCAAAAAGGCCGGTTTGGCTTCCGCCCAGGTTAGCATCGAATCGCCCGACTCTGACGTCCATGACAGGATCGTCGGCGTCAAAAACGCGTTCCATGCATCTGTTTCTGGATTGCAGGCTCTAAAAGGCGCCGGGATCCCTGTTCATCCCCATGCCACTTTGTGCCGGCTTAACCAGCACACCCTTCCGCAAATGGCTCAGTTTGCAAAGTCGCTGGGAATGGACCGGTTTTCCCTGAACATGATCATCCCGGCAGGACGTGGCATAGCCGAGGACCTGGCCATAAAATACAGCGAAATCGAAGAGATGGTGCTGGATGTAAAGTCTGCCGCTGAAGCAGCCGGCATACGATTCATGTGGTATTCCCCAACACCTATGTGCCTGTTCAATCCAATATCCCACGAGTTGGGGAACAAAGGCTGCAGCGCCTGCGAAGGCCTTCTGTCTGTGGACCCTTACGGCAGAGTTCTCCCCTGCTCCAGCTGGAAAGAGCCGGTCGGAAACCTGCTCCAGGACGGATTCCAGGCTGTGTGGTTTGGAGAGCAGGGGCAAGCTTTGCGTGAAAAAAAGGCGGCACATCCTGAATGCCGGAATTGCGAACATTTTGCCGTGTGCCACGGCGCCTGCCCACTGTACTTCAAAGTCCACGGGTACGGCGAACTGGAAGCATCTCTGGCAAACCTTAAAACCGGCAACAACCAAAATCAGAGGAGTTACCCATGACATCCATACTGCATTTATTCGGATTCCCTCCGCCTGAGCGGCGGGACAGTGTGCGGTTTCATTTTGCCAAAAATCTCCCTTACAACACCCGTATCAACCTTGCGCTGCTATTGCTGATCGCAGGATTTACCGTTCAACTTTATTTCATGAAAACATTATACGGGGCTCCCCTGTTGTTTATCGGCATCTGTTTGGTCCTTGTCAAAGGGTACG
>CAYPGQ010000140.1:0-10508 GCA_964410125.1 uncultured Eubacteriales bacterium
TCCCCTTTTGCTGCAAACACTAAAGATTTATAATTCTGAATATTTGAAAACCGAGCATGAAATCTCTCAGCTTTTGTAAGCAATTCTTCAGCTTCGTCATATTTTCCCATCTTTATAAGGAGTAAACTCCTATCGAGAATAACCCAAATACTATCAGGTTCAACCTCATATGCTTTCCCAATAGAAATTTCAGCTTTTTCCAACTCCCCGACATCCAGAAAACATCTGGCAAGAAAAGAATAATAGTAATGAATAAAAGGATCTAGTTCTGCTGCTTTTGAGCAATGTTTAATCGCCTTTTGAAATAATCCAACTTGCCGGAATAAACGGGCTATTAAATAGATGACTCCAGAAATATTGCTGTTTATAGACATAGCCTTCTTATAACTTTCATAAGCCTTGTCATAATCGCCTTTTATATAGTAAACCCAGGCAAGGGCTACATTCGAGCACACAAGATTTGGTTCCAATTCATACGATTGTGTGCAATTTTTTTTGACCAGATCAAGATCTTTCTCGTTTCGAGTTATGGTATAGTGAAATTGGTAAGCAAAACCTATACCACAATAGGCATAGGCATAATTGGGATCGATTTCAATGGCTCTTCTGAACATCTTCAATGCGGTTTGAAAATCTGCTTCTTTAAAAGATATGGCATACTTACTATTTGTGAAATAAAACCCTCTCAAGCAATAGTCATAAGCTTCAATTTTGCTTGGACGCATGGTCTTGATAGCCGCATCAAGTGAGTCAACTGTGAGTTTTTCTCTCATCAATGCATCCGCTATAGACCTGGATACATCTTCTTGGACTTCAAAAATGCGTTCAAGCTTCCGGTCATATTTGTTTGACCAGAGATGAAATCCATCTCCCACATTAATCAGTTGAGCGCTAATACGGATGTCATTCTCTTCTTTCCGTATGCTTCCTTCCATAATGGTTGCCACCCCCAACTCTTGACCAATCTCTCTGATGTCTTTCTCTGTGTTCCTATAACGCATTACTGAAGTCCGGGAAATCACCTTCAAATCCGCGAGCTTAGAGAGTTTCAATATGATCTCGTCAGTCATCCCGTCACAGAAATACTCCTGATCTCTTTGGGAGCTCAAATCCACAAAAGGAAGCACTGCTATAGAGTTTGCCCACTTTATCTCACTGGTTGTCTCGGCTGTAGGTTTTTGTTCAGGAAAAATCCTCCCTGCAGTAGAAATTCCTTTTTCGAGATTGTTCAATTGAGAAAGAAGCTCTTCTGTATCCTGATATCTCTTCTCTTTATCCTTATTCATGCATCTCAATATCACTTGGCTGAGACCTTCAGAAATCTGGTCGTTTAGGTCTTTGGGATCTGGAGGCTCTTCACTCTTATGTTTCATGGCTATGCTTAAAGCCGTCTCCCCCTCAAATGGCACTCGCCCTGTCACCATCTCATAAAGAATCACTCCCAGCGAATAAATATCCGAACGCTGGTCAATATCCTTCGCTTCCACCTGCTCAGGCGACATGTACTCTGGTGTTCCGATCATCACTCCCGCGCCTGTTATCCCTTTCGCTTTGAGAGACCTGGCAATGCCAAAATCCATGATCCGGACATTCCCGTTATCGTCGATCATGATGTTGCGGGGTTTCAGATCACGATGAACCACGCCTAATTTATGGGCCTCGGCCAATCCTTCACATATCTGTTTGGCAATGGATATGGATTTTCCTACGGGGAGTTGACCAAAACGGCGGATCGAACTCCGTAAGTCTTCCCCGGAGACGTACTCCATCGTTATGAACTGCGTTCCCCTCTCCTCGCCAAGATCGAACATCTGACAGACATTTTTATGCCTGACTTTACGAGTCAACCTCAGTTCGTTATTGAATCTTTCGATCGTCTTTTTATCTTTGGCGATTTCAGGTTTGATGAGCTTTAGCGCAATTTTTTCTCTGATTTTTGTGTCTAGAACCTTATAGACTCTTCCCATTCCCCCTTTGCCGATTTCCTCGATGATCTTATATCTGCCTGCGAATGTAGAGCCCGTGGTTAGTTCCTCCTTGGGTGTTTCAAGGGTTTCTGTGACTTCGACCTTTTCTGGGGAAAGAATCTGAGTGCCACATTCCTTACAAAACTTAGAGTCAGAGGTATTTTCGAACTGGCATTTGGGGCATTTTATGGCCATTATTCCCTTCCACCTGGCCAAAGGATACCAAGGAATATCTAAGGTGTCAAATTGAATTGAAATGACTTTTTTGTCATAGAGCCTCCGCCTGGTTGACTCCGCTCTTTTTTCTGTGATATGTTTATCCCATCAAGTATGGGAAATGCCCTAGGGGGTCACAATGACAGAATTTGTTACAATTCACAAAGGAGCAGCTTTAAAAGAGCTTCAGGTACAAGGGAAAACCATTCCGGATATCTTTTTAAAACGCGTAGCAAAATTCGGCTCAACCCGAGCGGCACTTCGGTATAAAAAAGATGGCAGTTGGAATGAGTACTCCTGGAGAGACTATTTAAGTAATGTTGAAAAAGTTGCGGGAGGGCTTAAAGCGCTGGACGTAAATCCCGAGGATAAAGTGTGTATTATCTCGGCAAATTGTCCCGAGTGGTTCTTTATAGCCCTGGCCGCCCAGAGTTTGGGAGCATACCAGGTCCCCATTTACCCCAACGCAACTCCAGATCAGGCAAAATATGTTGCCGAGCACAGTGAGGCCAAGATAGTCTTCGTTCAAAACCTGGAACAACTCTCCAAGACAGACAGCTGGCAAAATGATCTCCATAATCTTAATCAGACTATCCTGATGTTTGGTGAACCGCCTGATGGCGTTGAGAAGTTCGAGGAGCTTCTCGATCAAGGGTCTAAATATTGTGATGAAAATCCCAGCTTTCTAAAGGATCAAATTGAGAAACTCACACCCGATTCTCCAGGGGGAATTATTTATACTTCAGGCACGACCGGTCCTCCGAAAGGAGTTGTGCTGACACAAAAAAACCTCGTTTTTGAGAGCGCAGGATTATTGACCGTGTACGATTTTCTCTATGAATCTGAAACGATCTCATTTCTACCTCTCTCTCATATCGCCGAACAAGTTCAAAATATTACTGGCGGGATTGCCGGCGGCTTTACGGTAAACTTTGCCCAGAGTCTTGACACGCTGATGGAAGATCTAGCCGATGTTCGTCCCACTCTTTTCTTTTCTGTCCCCCGTCTCTACGAGAAGGCCCGAACCGCAATTCTGGAAAAAGTTGCCGATGGATCGGCTGTCAAGCGATATCTGTTTAATTGGGCTCTCAAAGTGGGAGAAAAAGCCAGAATATACAGGAACAGTAATCAGGATCTTCCGTTTATGACCAAAAAAAAGTGGAATCTAGCCAGTAAGGTAGTCTTTAGTAAGATAAAAACAAGAATGGGGCTGGACCGGGCACATTTTATGGGAAGTGCTGCGGCTCCACTCCCTGCCGCAGTTTGCAGGTTCTTTGGGGCTATGGGAATGGAGATATTTGAAATGTTCGGACAGACTGAATGCACGGGTGTATGCAACGCAACCATCCCCGGCAAGACTGTTCCGGGCGCCGTTGGGGCCCCTTTACCGGGCTGTGAAGTGGCCATCGCCGAAGATGGCGAGATTGTCATAAGAGGCGACAATGTTTTCTCCGGTTATTTTAAGGATGAAACCGCAACCAATGAGGCCTTGAAAGACGAGTGGCTTTACACCGGGGATATTGGTCATTTCAACGAAGACGGATATCTCATTATTACGGATAGAAAAAAGGATATCATCATTACAGCAGGCGGGAAAAACATCGCCCCGCAGAATATTGAGATCCTTTTAAAGGGCTATTCATGTATTTCACAGGCCTGTGTCATCGGAGATACAAGAAAACACCTTACGTGCTTGTTTACTCTCGATGCGGATGGCCTGCCAAAACTGTGCGAACAATTGGGAATAGGTGCCTTGAGCATGGAAGAAGCCGCTCAAAATGAAGCCATTATTGCCACAGTCCAAAAGTATGTTGATAAAGTGAATGCGAGTTTAGCAAGGTATGAGACAATCAAGTATTTCCACATCCTTCCCAATGATTTCTCTGTCGAAACTGGAGAATTAACCCCAACTCTAAAAATGAAGCGCAAGGTTGTCAAGCAGAAGTATGATCACATTATTGACTCGATGTACGACTAGAATAAACGAGGAATTTTTCTTAGTCTTACTGATTATTCTGTTACGGGAAGGCCCATCCGGCGCAGCAGGTCCTGGAAGCGCGGATCAGAATGCAAGGGATCAAATTGAGGTACGCCGATATAAGGCAGGTTGGGTTCGTGATCTTCGTAGGCCTTTTCGAGCCAATCGATGGCCAAGTCGTAGTCGCCAGCTTCGAGATACCGAAGGGCGACGCCCCATGCCCTTACCCTCCTCCCCGTACCATTCTGCCTGGAGGTCCGCTAGAGCCCGAAAAGCGCCCTCGTAGCCGGTTTCTTCAAGGCCATCCTCTAATGCTGCAACAAGCTCGGGATTGTTGGCGAATCTCTCCCGATAATGGGCAAGCAGCTCGTTGTGCATCCCTTTCGCGATGAAACTCCACACCAGTGCGGTGCGGGCAATCCCCTGGTTGGGCCATATCCAACGCGGTGAGGGGCCGCTGCTAGAGCGTCGTCGAAGCGACGATTGTACACCAGGACTACCCCATAGAGGGCATGGTACAGCGGGTTTAGGGGGTCCAGCTCGAGTGGGCCCGATTCGATCTTCTTCTTTAAGCTCTGACCTTCAATATAGGCCATCGATATATAGGATTTCTGCTCAGCCTCATCAAATTTATGAACGGTACATATGTTGGGATGATCCAGGGCGGTAGCAGACTGTGCCTCGCGCATGAATCGCTCTTTGACATCAGGAATGTGGGTTAACTCTGAAGGGAGAAACTTGAGCGCGACTGTTCTTTTCAGCTTTGTGTCCTCAGCTTTGTAGACAACTCCCATTCCTCCTCTACCCAGCTCTTCGATAAGCTGGTATCTTCCAGCAAAAATTGTCCCTTTAATTAAATCCTTGACAGGTGTTTGGAGAGTCTTGGTGTAGGAATTAGAGATTGCCTCTGCTGATATAAGTTGGGTACCGCAATCGCCACAGAATTGCTTGGTATCAGGATTAATTGCCTGACATTGGGGGCATTGAATTCCCATTGCTTTCCCCTGTACCTAGTCGGCAAAAGGATATCAAGTAACGATGGTGGTGTCAAATTGAATTGATGTGAGGATTACAGGCTCTTCAGCACAGCCAGCCGCTTGCGGGCATCTTCGACCTCGGGGAGGTCAGGATCAGCGGCCTTCCAGAGGGTGAGGAATTTCCCGTAGTTTTCGATGGCTTTGGCTGTGTCGCCCTTCTGCTCCCAGATCTTCCCTAGCATGTAGAAGCTTTTGGCATAGATATCGCCAAAGTAATAATTAACCCACACCATAGAACTAATCTCTTCGTATGCGCTCTGGGCCTTGTCCAAATCTCCGCTTTGGTAGTATGCGTTGGCCAACGGATCCGTAAACAGCAATCTAAAAAATCCCTGCACATTAGGGTATAAATCTAAAGTTTTTTGTAGTTGCTCGATCGCAAGAGCATGATTGCCGCGTTGAAGTTCTATCAATCCCAATAAATGGTGATAATCTCTGATCAATTTCTTGTTCATTTCCTTTTCGACCAAAGATTTGATCTCTTCAGCCACTGTTTTTGTCTCATCTAATCTGTTTATTTCGGCGAGCATGAATCCTTTATGGAACATTGCAGTTCTTCTCCTGCTTAAGTTCTCCTCCCCTGTCGCTTCTTCGATAATCTCGTCCTCCAGCTCCACGGCTTTTTCCAAATCTCCTGTTCTCCAGTACACATAGCTGAGATAATCTCGGATCGTCCGTGCTCTCACTTTTTCGCCGATCCTCTCCGCCATTTCCATTCCCAGTTCCAACTGCCTTTTTGCCTCTTGGAACCTTCCTTGATAAACATACAGGCCGCAAATATGTGTTAAATGTTGAACTCTTGCCATGGGTTCGCTATCGATCATCAGCTTCTGGTACTTTTCTTCTGCTTTAGCCAAATCTCCTTTGATGAGCCACACCTCTCCTTTGTCCACAATGATCTGGTAATTTCCAGGACTGAGGGCTGCAGCCTTGTCCAATTCTGCCAACGCTAGGTCATACTCCCCTTGATAGACATAATTCCAGGCTAAGCCCCTGCGAATCCTGGCGTTGTCTCCCATTTCGGAAATATAGAGTTCATAAACTTCCTTTGCTTTATCGTACAGACCTTTTCTTCTGTACACCGATGCCAGATTTACATAAGAATGTGTCGCTTCCACTCTGTTGTTGACATTTACTTCGTAATACTTCTGGGCTGTATCCCACTCTTCAGCGTTTAAATATATTATTCCCAAGTTGTTGTTTCCGATCCAATCATCGGGATAAAGCTCCAGCAATTTCTGGAAGGCCTCGATGGCTTTATCCATTGTTTCCGGCGCACGACGGTAATAATCGCCTTGAATCCGGAAACGCTCTCTATCGGTCACTCTGTCGCTCAACTCGAACGCCTTTTTCCTGTAGTTTCTCCATTGAGTATTATAGCCAAGGTTGCTGTAGGCCCCCGCCATGTTCCTGTAAGCCATGGCAAATTCCGGGTCGATGGCGATGGCCTTTTCGAAACTATCGATCGCTTTGCGGTTTTCGCCCACTCTGTAATGCCGGCTTCCTTCGTTAAAATATTTGAGTGCTTCAGGAGAGGATGTTGTGATGTCGCCCACCGCCCTGTCTATATCGCTGGCGATTTGTTCTGACGAAAGGTTAAGGGCTGTTTTGACTCTCTTTGTGATCTGATCGATGGATTGGGTGATGCTTTCTTCCCCTGATCCTTCCTCCCGCCACGAGTCAATGACGTCTCCAGATTCCACGTTCATTAGCGAAACATTTATAATAAATTTATCGCCTGCTGTGATGAAACTTCCGTTCAGGATGTTTTTGATCCGTCCTTCTCTGGCGGTCTTTTGCAGGTCGTCCGTGGAATACTTCTCCTTATTGAGCAGGTTCAATTTTCTAAGAACAGTGAAGGTCTGGTCTGTGCTCATCACATGCAAAAATTTCGATTGGGAGAGGTCTGTGATCAGCATCTCGGCCAGGGCATCCCGCCAGTTGTCCAGGCTTTTGTCCCGGGAGTTGTTCTCGAAGTACATGATGGCAAGGGAAGGCTTGCCGGCCGGCGGAGCGGGGAGGATTCCTTTTTTTGGAAGGACCTGCCAAATGATTAAGGCTATGATGACCAAAGCGATAACCAACAAAACCGGGACGAGCAGCTTTTTCAGGCCGAAAGTAACGGTTATTTCTCTGGAAGTGAGAGGCTTCCGCTCCGGGACGATCCTTTCTGTTGTCGGGATGCCTTTTTCTATGTTCTCCAGTTCAGAACACAATTCTCCGGCGCTCTGGTATCTGTTCTGTTTATCTTTTTCCAGACACCGTAATATAACAGAGTTCAGAGCATCGGGAATCTGGGAATTCAGTGCCTTCGGAGCTTTGGGTGTTTCAGTTTTTTGCATAACGGCTATGCTCAGCGCTGTATCCCCTTCAAAAGGAGCCCTGCCTGTCACCATCTCATAAAGGATCACACCCAATGAATAAATGTCCGAGCGCTGGTCTGTCTCTTTGCCATCAACCTGCTCTGGCGACATGTAATCGGGTGTACCGATCATGACACCGGCTCCTGTTATGCTTCTGCCCTCGATGGAGCGGGCGATCCCGAAGTCCATGATCCGGGCATCCCCTTGTTTGTCGATCATGATGTTTTGAGGTTTGAGATCTCTATGCACGACACCCAGCTTGTGCGCTTCGATCAATCCATCACAAACCTGTTTAGCAATGGATATAGCCTGTCCTGCACTCAACTGCCCCATTTTTCGTACCAGGCTTTTTAGGTCTTCCCCTCGAATAAATTCCATGGTGATGAAATGTGACTCTTTCGACTCCCCCATATCGAACATGCGGCATACATTTTTATGAGCAATCATCCGGGCTGTTTTCAGCTCATTTCTGAATCTTTCAATGGTTTTTTTATCCGAAGCGATCTCTGGTTTGATAAGTTTGAGAGCCACCTCTAGTTTTAGCTTCGTATCTTCAACTCTGTAGACCTTCCCCATTCCACCTCTGCCCAGCTCTTCAATGATTTCGTATCTGTCCGCAAAAGTAGTTCCTCGGGTTAGTTCCTCTTTGGGTGTTTCAATAGTTTCTGTGACTTCAATCTTTTCTTGGGCCTGAAACTGAGTGCCGCATTTCCCACAATAAACAGTATCGTCAGGATTCTCGAACTGACATTTAGGACATTTTTCTGACATTGCTTTCCCCTGTACCTAGTCGGCAAAAGGATATCAAGGAATAGGGGAAGGTGTCAAATTGAATTGATTTGGATTACTGGCTCTTCAATCCAGCCAGCCTCTTCCTTGCATCCTCAACGTCAGCTATACCAGGATCTGCATCCTTCCAGAGGTCGAGGAATTTCTCGTAGTGCTCTATGGCTTTGCCTGGCCATCCTCTCTCTTCATACAATCTAGCTAACCTGTAGTGATATTTTGGATGAATAAGATGACGACTTTTGCTTTCTGGATCGAAAGTAATCAGTCGTTCGTATTCAGCGATAGCCTTGTCAATCTCTCCGTTTTGCAGATAAGCCCGAGCCAATACATCCCTCATGTAGTGGGGTACATTATACCTAAAGAGAGGTCTAAAGGACTGCGTTGAAGGACTCCTTATCGGTGATGCTTTCTTAAAAACCGCAATAATTTTCTCAGGTTGATCTTCGGCCAACGCTACCTCGAAATAAAGCAAACTGTAATAATAACAAGTACTATTTTCATAATCAAAAACAAGCTCCAGGCTGGGAAAGAGTGACTTCATCTTTCCTATTCTGGACTTGGCCGAATCTATTCGACCCTCCCTCTTATCTATCAATCCCAGGAAGGTATTGTATAAGACTTCAGAGCCCGAGGTCCTGTCAGGATAATTCTCTTTTATTAAATCGAGCCAGCTTTTAAAATATTTCTGACTCAGCTCAAGCTCTCCCTTCTCGTAACACACCCATCCTCTCATCCATTCTAAAAAATAGATGATCCAATCTATATTTCCTTCTGATTTGACAGTATCCTCTGCTTTTTGAATCTCAGCAAGGGAATCTTTCCATCTTCCTAGCCAGAAATAAAAGAATCCTTTCCACATGTGCGAGACTAATCTTCGCCTTGGATATTGTACGACGTTTAAACCCCGATCCACCCATTTTGTTGCCTCTGTGTAATTCTCCTTTAATGCGTAGATGTATCCGAGCCTGTTGTATGAGTCGAAATTAGGTTTAATCCTCAAGGCCTCTTTGAATTTCGCGATGGCTTCATCGAGCCTTCCCATAAAATAGTCGAGTTCACCCAAGGAATCGATGGGATTAGCATCTCTAGGGGAAACGGATGCATACTTTTCTAAATATTCAACGGCCTTCTTATAATTCTCCCTTTCTGAGTATATGTAACCGAGGATATTAAGAGTTTGTCCATGTTCAGGATCGAGTTCCAGTACTTTATGAAATTTATCAATTGCTTCATCGACCATTTTTTTTCGGTAGTAGTGATAACCCAGCAAATGGTGAGCCCGTTTTTCTCGGGGGTATTTCTTTACTATTTGTTCTAAAAGGTCAATACGTTTTTCATTATTATCTTCTATATACCCGGCATATTGTGCATCTATATAGAGTCTCTCTTTCTCTGTTGCCTTATTTGAGAAAGCCTTGGCCTTCTCATGGGCCTGGCGTCCTAAATCAGATCCTTGCCTATGTGCAAGTGCAAGGTAGTGATAAGCCATAGCAAATGTCGGGTCCAACTCAACAGCCTTCTCGAGATATTTTCTTGCCTCTTCATCATAGTATTTTTCAAAACACTCTCTTCCTCTTAAAAAATATGTGTATGACTCCAATGAATTGGTGGTGACATCGGCAATTCGTATTGGAGTTTCTTCTATCTTGCCCTCAGAGATGCCGATCCCTCGAGATATTTCTTTGCTCAGTTCATCGATCTGTGATTGTATAATGCTCTCCTCTCCGTTGCCCCTCGAGTTGGCACTCTTCAGGATTCTTTTAGTCTCAACATCTAAGACTTTGACATCTGTAACAAACATATCACCAGCCTTAGTGAAACTACCGATAACGATGGCATCTACGTCCTCCATCTGGCATAGATCAAAACCCAAATCCTTATCAATGAACTCCAAATCCTCCTTTCCCATTTGTCTGAGGAGATCATGCAGCCTTTCCCATGAGGTGACATGAAAATTTCCGGATTGTTCGAGACTGGTGATTAATAGGTTTGGGATAATCTTGCTGAAATAATCGTATGAGTTATCCCTGGTTTGATTCTCAAAGCTGATCACCGCAACAGAGGGCCTGTTGGCCAGAGGACTAACTTCAGAATATCTTGGAAGAGTCTGCCATATACCTACTGCTATGATTGCTAGGATGACAATAACCAAAGCGGG
>CAYPGQ010000141.1:0-10471 GCA_964410125.1 uncultured Eubacteriales bacterium
AAGTGAGGAGAGTGAAACCCTCACGCCCATTCCGCCTTGAACAATCGGGATGTCTGCGGTGATACCGCCGATTCGAAGTTTGGGGATTTTCATTTAGCTTTCATATTTCCTCAATACAAGGCATGCGTTCCCCCCTCCGAATCCAAAGGAATTACTGAGAGCCACTTCGAGATCGATCGATTCCGCTTCTTTTGTCACATAATCAAGAGGGCATTCCGGGTCTGGCTCCTCATAGTTGATCGTGGGGGGCAGTTTTCCTGTATAGATACTCATCGCTGTGGCCACGCATTCCACCGCTCCAGCAGCGGCTAAAAGGTGGCCGATCATCGACTTGATCGAACTGATTTTGAGGCGTTTTGCATGGTCGCCAAAAACCTTTATGACAGCTGCACTCTCTATCTTATCATTCAAGACGGTTGATGTGCCATGTGCATTGATGTATCCCACTTCCTGTGGGTCGATACTTGCGTCTCTAAGTGCCTTCTTCATGACCCTGACCATTCCATCCCCTCCAGGTTCCGGAGCAGTGAGATGAAAGGCATCAGCCGTGTTGCCAAAGCCGACAAGCTCGGCGTAGATGTGAGCGTTCCTGCTGAGAGCATGTTCAAGCCTTTCCAAAACAACGATGCCGGCCCCTTCCCCCATCACAAAACCGTCCCTATTTTTGTCAAAGGGCCTGCTCGCTTTTTCCACACAATCGTTCCTGCTCGACAGCGAACGCGTCGCACAAAAGCCTCCGAAAGGCAATGGGGTCACGCTTGCCTCGGAGCCTCCGGCCAGCATAATATCAGCATCCCCTCTTTGGAGAATGCGAAAAGCATCGCCTATAGCATTGGCTCCAGTCGAACATGCAACAGAGAGTGCAGAGATAGGCCCTCTAAAACCATAGGTAATCGAGACCATGCTTGCCGCCATGTTGATCAGCGCTTTGGACACGAAAAAAGGCCCCAAAGACTTGGGCCCTTTCTGATGAAGCTTATGGCTCCCGACCTCAATGGTGTGCGCTCCCCCGATGCCGGAGCCTATGATGACTCCCGCTCTATCTCCATCAAAAGCAAAGGCTTTCAAACCCGCATCATCGAGCGCCATGTCCGATGAAGCTATGGCAAAATGAACAAACCTGTCCATCCGTTCTGCAGATTTCCCATCTATCCATTCTTCAGGATTGAAGTTTTTTACCTCTCCAGCCATCTGAGAGCGAAAATCAGACGGATCGAATCGAGTGATCCTTTTTATGCCGTTTTGTCCCGCGAGCAGGCTTTTCCAGAAGTCTTCAATTCCAACTCCAATAGGGGTTACGATACCCAAACCGGTTACAGCTACTCTATGTTCATTCATTTCGTGGAAAGAGCCAAAATTATCCCTCTATAGTCGGTAGGATGTCAAGTGTAAAAAGGACCTCGGAAGCATCCGCAAAGGCTATTGCTTTAGCTTCTCGATGAAGCCGGCGTTCACCCACCAGATATGGCTCTCGCCGCCACGCTGGCTGAGAAAAAACAGGTATTTTCCGTCGGGACTAATCATCGGACAGATCTCGATGCTGGGCGTGTTGATGGGTTTCCCAAGGTTCTGAGGTTCGGTCCACCCACCATCCTCATTGCGGTAGCTAATGTAGAGGTCATAGGTGCGTGAAAAAAGCAAATAGCTGCCGTCCGGTGCGATATTGGGCATACCCTCGCCCTTATCGGAATTGATGGGATGTCCCAGGTTCTCAGGCTTCTGCCATTTGCCGTCCACAAGCTTGGCACTATAAATGTCCCCTTCGCCAAGCCCCTCGGGCACGCTTGAGCTGAAGTAGATGGTGTGATCGGCATCCACCGAGAAATGCCAGTGGTGGGGATAATCGTTGACAGAGGCATCGACGGGTTTGGGCGCAGACCACCCCTCTGCGGTCCGGTCAACATACCAGATCCGCTCTTTTCTTGAATTGGGCTCATCGGGAAGTGCCATGTCGGACATGAAGTATACGCGCTTCCCATCGGGCGTAAAAAACGGCACATCGGCATCTCCATCTCCGGTGAAGGAGGCAAATCGAGGGGCTGTCCAACGCCCATTTTTGCGTTCCGACATCAAGATCCCGCCAGTGGAATAAAGCTGCCCAGGAATCGTGATCATAGGCGCCCACATGGCGACATTCCCATCAGGGGAAAAGGCCGCAGCCGAATGAATACCCCATATGGAGGAGACGATCCCGGGAGCAAAAAGCTCCGGCGTTTCACCCGGAGGCTTCTGACCCATGTAGTTGCCTTCGAGGACAGGAAACTGGATAGGCTTGTCTTCTGCGCCTTTTTCTAACAAGAGGGTTCGCACTTTATCGTACTTCCTCTCATCGGCCACGTTCAAAGGGGACTGTCCCATGATCGTGCGCGCTTCGATATCTGCTCCCATCTTCATCAGTTTCTCCGCGGCCTCGACCCGGCCGTCTCTTGCGGCATAATGCAAAGGAGTCCATCCGTAGCTGTCCTTCAGGTTGATGTCTAATCCTTTCCCTATCAGGATATCGATGATTTGGGCTGAACCGCCGGCCGCGGCTGCATGCAGCAGCGTTCCGCCGTTTGAAAGCTTAAAAGTGGGATCGCCGCCAGCCTTAACAACAGCATCGAACAGCCGGCTCAGCCCGTGGGATGCAGCCTCGCCAAAAAAATATCGGGGATCACGACCCTTAGAAGAAATGGGGGCTCCTGCATCCAAGAGGATGTCCACAACCTCTTTTTTGCCCCGCCAAGCAGCCAGATGTAAAGCTGTCGCTCTAAATTTATCCTTTGCCTTGACATCAGCACCGGCATCCAGAAGAACTTTTATCGTTTTTGGTCCTCCCCTTTCTCTGGCACACAAAATCAACGGCGTGCGGCCGTAATCCTCTATGTTTTCGAGATCCGCACTCTTTTTTATGAGGAGAGCTACTGCATCCGCAGCATTATTCATGGCTGCATGATGAAGCGCCGTATTCCCTCCATAATCTTTAAAATCGATATCCGCACCATTGTCGACCAAGATTGCGATGGCTGTCGCACCATTGCGGGTTGCCAGGCTGTGAAGAGGCACGATTTTGTTGCTGTCCTCGGCGTTGACGTTTGCGCCTTTTTCCACAAGATACTTCACGACATCGATATGAACGCCCCGGCAGGCCCAGTGAAGCGGCGTGCGTCCGTCTTGGTCTTTGGCATTGACCAGCCCGGGGTCCTTATCGATCATCAATTTCAAACCTTCCAAATCGCCCTTCTGCGCGGATTCGTGGATATCATCCGCAAATGACATCGCTCCGAATACTATTAGAAATGCGATCAAAATTCCTATTGCGATTATTTTGTTCATGATCACTCCTTTCCCAATTAATCCAGCTTCTTATAAGCAAAAAATATGCCAACCTTATCCCTTGGGCTCCCAATCAGTAGGCGACTCATTTATGTCCGGATATAGACAGTTCATGTCCGCATATGAACAGTTGAAATCGGGGATAGGTACCGAATGTGACTAGAATTCGGTACCTGTCCCCGAATTAGTCCCCAAATTATGTTGCCGAATTATTGGGATGGCACAGATATTGCTTAATATCCGTTACCGATAGGCAAAATTGAGAGGCTTGGAAAATGAATAAAGGTGTTATCCCACTGATATTTTTGGCGTTTTTCTCCTTTTCTGTTCATGGTAGTGTCCAAGACAAGGCTGTGCCAGACAAGCAAAAGATAACGAATGAGCTTTTCGCCGCAGCTGAAAAGGGAGACTTTGAAACCGTCAAAAACCTGCTGACAAAATATCCCGACATGAAGAATGTCAAAAGAAACGGCGGATGGACATTACTACACCTGTCCTTCAACAGCCGGGAATTGATTGAATACCTGATCGAAAATGGTTTGGACATAGAAGCCAGATCCGACAGCCAGTGGACTCCCCTCCATTCGCAAGCTTACGGAGGGCATACAGACGGAGTGGAATTGTTGCTCGAGAATGGCGCGGACATAGAGGCCAAGCATGCCTACGACATGACTCCCCTGGTTAGCTCCATCCGCTGGGACCGGATCGACGTGGCAAAGCTGCTGGTGGATAATGGGGCAAATGTCGATGCCACCAACACCCTGGGACGGACTCCATTGATCATAAGCGCCACAGAAGGCTATTCCGAGCTGGCCCAAATTTTCCTCGACAACGGCGCAGATATAAGCATCGAAGACGACAACTACAAAAGGACCGCTCTGCACTTTGCGGCCTTGAACGGCCACCTGAAGATAGTCGATGCGCTCCTAAAAAAAGGCGCGGATGTGTATAAAAAAGACATGGCCGGAAAAACTCCACTCGATTATGCCAGCAAATACGGCCATGAAAAGGTGTCCAAATTGTTGAAATCTTCAGGGGCAGAAGTAGACATCGACCCTCGGTATTTCGGGTTTTCTCCCTACCTAAAAAAGACCATAAACGAAGGGGAGGCGTATGCCTGGAATATGGGACGTGTCGGGTACTCCGTAAAAACCAAGAACCACTTCCTCCTGTTCAGTTATTGTGTCCTCGGCAATCTTCCGGAAGAGCCTAGGCTGGCAAACGGGCACATCGATCTCGATGAGATTGCAGACTGCAGCACCATCGTATTTGCCGGGGGGCCGGCCTACTGGCACCACAACCCCGAAAGATACAACAGATGGCAGAAGATCCACAAAAACATATCGTTCATCTACAGCTTCGAAGACAAACTCGGGCGGAACCCTAACTACTTCAAGGATGTGGAAGGGCCTGAGTACATCCATGTGCCCGACGGCCAGAAAAAGATCGTAAACGGCGTGAAAGTAGAAGCCATCCCGGTCTCTCGTGGCTCGGGCTTTCTGGTAGAGGTGGACGGACTGGTGATTTTCTGGGGAGGCGACCACCTGATGTTCGACGAATCCCAGAGAGAATCCTTCCGCAAGGTCATCGACTACGTGAAGGGCACTGGCAAAGCGGTCGACCTTTTGATCCTGTCGGCCAATTTCCTGTATGGCCGGATATTTCCCGGCAACCTGGAAGGTGTGGAATACGCCGTTAAAACCCTCGAGCCCAAAGCCTATCTGGCCATGGCAGCCAGCGAGTCGACAGAGTTCGTCCTTTCCGAAGTCGTCAAAGCATTGGAGATGTACAAAAACCGGACAGAGATCTTTTGCCCGGAACACCGGGGTGACATGTTCATTTTGAAAGATTAACTGAGAATGATGTCATCCCGGACATAGGTGATGCCTGTCTCTCTCAGCATGCGCTGGAATTCTTCCTCTGAAAGGTCATCCTGCACAGCAACTTCGACATGTTTGCCAAAATAGAGTTTCTTGTTGATTCCATCCACCATACTGTTTATCCGGATATACTGGCTGGCTTTGGCTTTATCCAAAACCACCGTGATCGAATCACCATGGATACGGACAGCCTTCACGGTTTTTATTTTAGAGGCCTGGGCAACAAAACGCCTCAGCATGCGCTTTTTCCGGTTTTTAATGTACCTGTACACCAAAAGGCCGAGGACTCCGATCCACAGCAAATTGGCCCATTGGACCTCTGTAAAAATGAGGAGGGCCGCTATAAGGAGAATCAGGGCCACGATTGTTATTCCCTGGGAGCCGACGGGAATGGACGTCGTCAACCAGTACTTCAACTCATCGATCTTCTGGGCCGGCGAAAACGGCCGCTGGACACCGGACTCGATATCCGCCTTCAGATGCTTGAGATCGGTGGCCAATGCCCCGGCATCCGCGTATCTGTCCTCCGCACGTTTGCGGAGGCAGCGGGCGATAACCCTGTGAAGCTCGGGAGGTAGATTTTTCCGGATGACCGTGACCGGACGGGCTTCTTCGAAAGCGATGGCATGCATGGTGTCGATCGGGCTTCCGCCTTCGAACGGTAGTTCACCGGTGACCATTTCGTACAGGACAATCCCCAAGGAAAAAACGTCGGAAGGATAGCTCAGTTCCTGACCACGTACCTGTTCCGGACTCATGTAGGACATGGTTCCCATGATCGTTCCGGCGGCCGTAGTCTTGGGCATAGTTTTGGTTTGGGCATGTTCCAAAAAGGTTAGCGTTCTGTCTGCATCCTTGGAGGGATCAAGCAGTTTGGCCAGGCCGAAATCCAACAGCTTGGCATGCCCGTCGCGTGTAACCATGATGTTTTCGGATTTGATGTCACGGTGGATGATCTTGGACTTATGGGCCTTGGCAAGGCCTTCTGCAACCTGAAGTGCGACCTCCACGGAGCCGATCAAATCCATTTCCTTGTTTGTAATCAGCTTGCCGACGGTCTGTCCCTCGATAAACTCCATGACGATGAAGGTCGTCTCATCCACCGTATCGATGTCGTAGACCTGGGCGATCGCAGGATGGGTAATGGCGGCTGCAGCACGGGCCTCCTGGAGGAACCGTTTTAGCCTATCAGGGTTGGCTGTCAGGTCGGCCTTGAGCATTTTGAGGGCGACCGGCCGTTTCAATTTCAAATCCTGGGCGCGGTAAACAACACCCATGCCTCCCCTGCCCAAGAGTTCGTCAACTTTGTAGTGTTTTACGGTCGTATCGACCATCGATGTTTCATCGCCCATGGTATTGTCTATACCACAGGAGAAGAATTACTTCAACACAAGACCCACGATGGCGCACACCCATGCCAGGTTGACGGAGATGACGCAGGGATAGTATAAAGGGCCGACCTTACCCGTTTCTTCCTTGGTGATTTTTCTGTACTGGTGGATGTATTTGATGATGTAAAGCCTCAGCAAAAAAAAGTTGATTTTGACTCCCCGCTTGGAAACTTCATTCACGATCATAATAGAAAATATGACGAAAACACCCACGAACACGATGGCCAGCGCTAGAAATATGTTTGCCATTTTATTACTCCATTAGGTATACGCATTCATTCAATATATAATTCACACATTTATAAAATCGCGCGCAGGCGCACAGTTTTCCAATCAGAATAAAAGAATCGGGAACTACTTGACGATCTTTAAAAATCCTTGCGGCGATAAGATTTTGATCTTTTTGTATCGACCGACGTTCATGAGTGCTTTATCGCCAGTTATAATATAATCTGCTCCGAGTTTGACAGCGCACTCAACGAATTTGTCATCATCGGGATCGTCCATCACAACAGAAATCCTGGGAGTTTTTCTTGTGAACTGAATATTGAATCCCTTTCCAAAAAGAGCAAGCAACTCATCCAGTTCTTTTTCCCCCTCGAGGCCTAATCTGCGCAAAATTTCTATGTATTCCTCCAGGATCTCACCGGATAAACACATGACTATCTTGCCATCCTTCCAGTGATCTATAACCTTTTTTGGATTCCCCCCAAAAAAAGATGAAACGAAAATATTCGTGTCGATGACGACTTTCATTTCCTGGACTGCCGTGCTTTATTAATTTCCTGCTTGATATCACTTTGCTTTTTTCCTTTTGAACGAAGCTTCTTTCCGATTCTCTCCCAGAGATCGTCGATATAGGTCCCGATATCCCTCTCTTTTATATAATCTGCGATGATCTCCCGGACCATCCCGCTCGTGGTTTTCCCCTCATACCGGGCAAGCTTTTGGATTTTTTCCTTTAATTCCGGATCGATCCTGATTAACATTTGAACCGTCATATTACCCTCTCGAATGATACTATGTATATAATGTATATCATTTATATTAAATTGTCAAAACAAATCACACAATTCTGTTCTCGACAAACCCTGAGGTGTTCTGGAGGTGCAACCTTTTTGGAAGATCCGGAGTATATATAGATAAGTATCAATTATTGATACTTATCGGAGCGAAATGGATAAGAAACTAAGGCCCCCCAGAGTACTGGAATGGATCCTCGAACGATTCTTGAGGGAAGACGAAGTCTACGAAAAACTCGGTGACTTCGAGGAGGCCTACAGCGAACTGCTTCAGGATAGAGGTCGACTTTATGCTGCCGCGTGGTATCTTATCCAGATTATCAAAGCGATTCCTTCATTTGTTTCCAATTTCTATTATGGGAGTATAACGATGTTTAAAAACTATCTCACGGCAGCTTTCAGGAACCTTACGAGGAACAAGACGTATTCTCTTCTGAATATCTTGGGGCTTGCCGTCGGCATCGCCGCTTTTCTTATGATCAGCCTTTATGTCTTGTTCGAATTGAGCTATGACCGGTTCCATGAAAACTCCGACAGGATTTTCAAGGTCATTTCAGGTGATCAAGCTGTGACGCCGGTGCCGCTTGCTCCTGCCCTTATGGAAGAATTCCCGGAAGTCGAAGCGGCGACTCATTTTCAAGGCCGGGGCCAGTATTTGATCCGTTATAAGGATAGGTCCTTTTTCGGGGACCGATGGGTATGGGCCGATGAGCACTTTTTCGATATTTTTACTTTCCCTCTCGTATCAGGAAATCAGCATACGGCCTTGAAGGATCCTTATTCTGTGGTCTTGACCGAGGAGATGGCCAGAAAATATTTTAGTGGTGAAAATCCCATGGGAAAAGTACTTCAATGGAGAGGATCTGATGGGGAGAGTGATTTTATCGTAACCGGAGTTATGCAGGACATCCCGGATAATTCCCATATCAAAGGGGATTTTTTTGCTGCCTTTAAAACCCAACCGAATTTTCCCTCATATAATCCCGAAAATTTCGGTTGGGGAAATTATTGGTGCCATACCTTTTTTCTCCTCCGGGAAGGAGCAGATTATCGGAATTTGCAGGATAAATATCCCAAGTTTTTGGAATCGAGGACCGGACAAAAACGCGACTGGACATTTTTCAACAAACGCCTGACCGATCTCCACTTGAAATCGGTGGGCATCATATTCCATTACAGTCCGGTCAGCGACATCCGGTACATCTATATTTTTTCTGCGGTCGCCTTTATCATCCTTCTTATTGCCTGTGTCAACTATGTCAACCTGACAACAGCCCTGGCGGCAAGGCGTTTTCAAGAAATAGGCATTCGCAAGGTCGTGGGAGCGCAGCGTTTCCAACTGGTCCGGCAGCTCCTCGGGGAATCTCTTGTGTTAACGTTATTCGCTCTCGTGATGGCTGTCTCTATCGCATACTTACTTATGCCTGTATTCAATAATCTCATCCAGAGCGATAAGCCGGTTGCGCTCTTTCAAGACATGAAATTACTTGTGGCGCTGCTGATGACCGGTCTTTGCACGGGCATCTTATCAGGCGTCTATCCGGCGGTTTTTATGGCCAATTTCACCCCCTCTGTAGCTCTTAAAGGCACTTCATCCACAAAATCAAAAAAGGTGCGGTTGCGGAATATGCTGGTCATCGTTCAATTTGCTATCTCCATATTTTTGATCATAAGCACTCTTGTCACTTCCAGTCAGCTTCATTTCATCAGGAACAAGAAACTCGGTTTCACGAAAGACCATATTCTCATCGTTCCCCTCACGGATAAAAACATAAACGAAAACCTCTATGCAGTTAGACAGGAATTGTTGAAAAATCCGGGTGTAAACCGCATCTCGGTTTCGACAACCATTCCGATGAAGATAGACTGGCACAACAGTTTTTTCTATCGAAATGAAAATGATCCAGAAAACAACCGCATAGATTCCCATTATTCAAGAGTAGACTACGATTTCGTCGACCTGTTCGAAATGGAAATCGTGAAAGGCAGAAATTTCCGCAAAGAGATCGATCACGGCAAAGTTGTCTTTATCATCAACGAAACCATAGCCAGACAAGTCGGCTGGGAGGATCCGGTGGGAAAAACTCTCCAGAATCAAGGACGGACAGGAACCATCGTCGGCGTTATCAGGGATTTTCACAACGAGAACATGCATCTCCCGATAGGGGAAGTGGTACTGGTTCTTGCACCCGGCCGGGGATACATGATGTCGATCAAGATCGATACCGAAAATATTCCTCAAACTTTGGCTGCCGTCGAAAATGTGTGGAATGAATTTTCCGGGGGATATCCTTTTTCTTATGAATTCATGGATGAACGATATGACCAGATGTACAAATCCGAGATCCGTTTAGGAAGGGCTTTCAATTATTTTTCGGCCCTCGCCATATTCCTCTGCTGCCTGGGGCTTTTTGGCCTGGCTTCCTTCACGGTCGAACAAGGAACGAAAGAAATCGCCATAAGAAAAGTCCTGGGAGCGTCTGTCGCGGAATTGGTCAGGATGTTGTCCTGGCAATTTTTGAGATGGGTTTTTATCGCCAACCTGATCGCATGGCCTATTGCCTATTTTTTCATGAATGCGTGGCTTCAGAGTTTTATCTACAGGATCGATATCGGCTGGGTGGTCTTCCTGATAGCAGGGATTACAGCCGCAGTCATTGCCTTCTTGACCGTGATTGCACAGACAGCAAAGGCAGCTTTCGCCAATCCGGCAGATTCTTTGAGGTATGAGTGATGAAGCTACTATCGCGTTCTGAGGAAATAGTTTTGATCACGATCTTGAAACTCGAGGATAATGCTTATGGTGTGGCTATCCGGAAAAAATTGTATAAAGAAACAGGAACCAAATGGTCATTCGGTTCCA
>CAYPGQ010000142.1:0-10266 GCA_964410125.1 uncultured Eubacteriales bacterium
TCTTCCCCTCGCGCATCCCCTTCGGCCACAAGTTATTGAGTAATTACCTTTATGTCCCCTAACTATAATGATATCAATCTCTTAGGCTTGACATTGGCATCCAAAGAATCTATATTAGGTTTAAGGTGCATCTGCTATTGCAGGTGACATGGTAAAAGCGCACGTTCGGTGCAGGTAATCGGTTCCCAAATACTTCAAGCTGGAGGATTCCATGCAGAAAAAAGTGCGTATGACCGAGGAAGTTAGGGAACTCCTCAGATATAAATTCTTGTTCAATCTTTCCATCCCTCTAATTGCCCGTCAATTAAAAGTCAGCGAATCCACAGCTATGCGCTGGTTTTTGCGACGAACCTCTCCAAGTCCTCTTTGCCTGGAAAAAATCCGACAATTTAACAGAGTCATTCACGAGATAGCGGAGGCAAAACATGGGTGAAGCACAGCCGGAATCTATAATGGACATGCAAGTTGACCAGATAGAAAAAATCATCTTGAACAAACTTCCGGAGAATTTTGATTTCATCGAGCGAGAAGATGTTCCTGGTTTGCATCCTGAACAGCTTCAACAACCAGGCCTCCTGTGTCGAAAGATCAAACTATCTACTATCCGAGGATGGCTACAATCGAATCAAAGGACTGAGGCTTTCGACGAACCGATTTTACTGGCCCTGACCAACGTTTGCCAAAAAGGAAAGTTGTTGGTTTTCGATGTCAGACCGCACTCAGAGTTGGAAATTCATGACATAAAACTTTGTTGTGAGATCGGTTACGGCATGAAAACTTTCAGAGGTGTCGATCTTCCAGCACCTGAAATTGTCCGGCTATTTGCAACTCACTCGCTTTCAAAAACAGAAATGACAAAGCCTCGTGTGATCCTCGATCCCGGAAGTAGGATTCGGGAAATTCGACGTCAGCGTGACATACGTTTTCGGCGGGTATTTGGATCAAGCAATGAGGCGGAGATCGAGAAAATGCTTCGGCGAGAAGACAGGCAGGCTGAGATCGAGTTTCGTCGGAACCTTGAGGCGTTGCTCAAAAAATGACAAGAAATAAACCCCCTTATTTTTTCAAAAATACTGGTTCTTCCTCCTCTGTGTGGATTGAACCGAAAACCTGGTTGGATTCTGGGTCAATCGGAGGGGAGGTTACTTGTCGCCTCCCTTCCACCCTATTTTTTTGCGGAGGCGTTCATGAGAAAATCATTTGAGATTTCCGTCGAGGTTCGAGGGAAAACAGAAAACGATATAAAAGCAATTCTGCGACGGTTTGAAGCGAAAATCAGAAATACAGAAATTGTCGAGCAGCATGGAGCTGTGAGGATTAAATCGCTTAGACCGTTATCAGACGTCGGCAACGAAGGTGTCAAAGATCGGGTACGACGGTTCTACGAAAAAACGTTTGGATGAATTTATGATTCGACTTCAATTCACTGCCGCAATGCGGCGTGTTTGAGCATAGCTCCTCGGCTATGGGGTTTGGGGGCGGCTATATTCCGCCCTCAGCCCACAAAAAAATAGAGGAGGTTCTCCCCGCCTTAGAGGGATGGTTGTTGGTAACGGTGTTAATGGTGCTTTAGGTGCTAGGTGGTTTACCGGCAATTACCTGCCGACATTGAAGGCGAGGAGAATGAAATGCTCAAACAAGAACCAAAAGACAAACCTATCGGGCCCCATAAATCCACTGGCATTAATAAGAAGGGGGAAGACAAACGAGAAGAGCAAGCACGTGATGTTCGGCACGACGAGGTTGAACAAGGGGGACATACAACTCTAGATCATTGGGACTATTACCGACAGAAAGACTTCTCAATCTTTCCCACATCATCGGATAAAAAGCCCATAATCAAGTGGAGATTCTATCAAACACGCTATCCCACCACAACCGAGATTGCTGAGTGGAAAAGAATCCCTCAAAGCAATATTGCGATAGTGACCGGCAAACTCTCAAACCTCACCGTCATCGATGCAGACTCTCCTGACGCCATAGCCGAGCTGGAGGCATTAAATTCGGGCGGTGTGAGAATCCCACAGGTGCACACGCCACGCGGGGGTCGGCACTATTACTGTCAACATCATGAGGAGTTGTCCCGGAACTCATCAGGGAGGGGGAAGAGCGAAAAAATTGATGTGCGCTCAGAAGGTGGCTTTGTCTTGTGTCCGCCCGGAAAAACAAATGATGGGCGTTACCAATGGGACAAGGACCTAAATCTTGAAACGGTTCCGCTGCCCAAAGTCCCAAAAAATTGGGTCTATCTACTTCATCCGGACACGGCACGAGGAAGTGTAAGAGACAAGGACCAAGGCCCCAAGCTCGTGGAGGGACGAAGAGACAACGACATTTTCCGTATGGCCTGCACGATGAGACGGGAAGGCTTTTCAATTGAGCAAGCTAAATCAGCAGCGATAGCACTGGCAAAAGAATGCGATCCACCATTCGACGAACGGGAAGCATTGAAAAAAGTTGAATCAGCTTGGTCATATGACGAAAAAACAGTTCTGAGGTTAGACGAACCGATGACAATTATGGTCGACGAAGTTCAACATGCCCGAAGAGGAGATGATATCTCCATCTACTCGTTAGGCGAGTTTCTACAAAAAGAAATTCCCGATAGAGAGATAATCATGCGTTACCATGCGGAAAAAGAATCGGTTTCAATGCTAGCCGGAAAGCAGAAACAAGGAAAAAGCCTCTACGCCATGCAGATGGGACTTTGTGTCGCAGAGGGCAAGGACTTTCTCGGATTCACGGTCGTGCAACCTCGGAAGGTCCTCTACTACCAGCAAGAGATTTCAGAAGCTGCAATGCAAGAGAGGCTCAACAAAATGATCCAGTCCAGCGGTGATCTTTTGAGTGGGAACCTTCTGATCAAGAATACTGTGGGTTATTTGTTGAAGATCACCGAAAGGTCCCACAGAGAGAAAATTCACAACGAGATTGAAGAACACAAGCCTGACCTTGTCATCTTCGATCCCCTATCCACGTTCCACAACAAAAAGGAGAACGACGATAAGCACATGTCTGAGGTAATGGATGCTTTCTGTGAAATAGCCTTAAGGCATAGCTGTGGCGTTTTCATAATCCACCACTATGGAAAGCCTTCACTTGCAGCACGTGAAGGAGGACACCTCCTTCGTGGTCACACTGTCCTAGGAGACAGGCCGGATGCAATCATCAACTTCAACGAGCTACCAAAACAGTACAAGTTTACCCGACTCCCGCTCCCATTCCAGAACTATGCTGAGCTGGCGTTTACCCTCAGGAACGATGCTGCTCCAGACAACCTTGTCATCGAACGAAATCCCGAAACATTGTGGTACTGGGAGTCACATCTCCTTACAGAACTCGGGAGGAAAATACTCCCCGAACAAGTCAAGCGAATGGTGCAAGAGAATGGGGGGGAGATGCGCTACCAAGAAGCAAAGGATGAATTGCTGAAATATGCGAGCCATAGGATCGTTATACGGGCCGTTCAACAAGCAGTGGAAAAGGGATACATCGAAGAGGATAAATTACAAGAGAGAGGAAATCCGAAGATTCTTCGAATCAGGCAAGGAGAATGAACAAGTTACTGGATGTGAAAGAAATTTCGACCTACCTGGGCGTGCATCCAAGGACTGTTTATAAATGGAAAAACCAGGGAAAGATTCCTTATATCGCAGCAAATGGCCGGATAAGATTCAAACTTGATGATATTGAAAAGTGGCTTAAACTGGGCAATAGAAAAACTGCTATTATTGATAAAATTTTAAAAAATGTTTTGACAATCTCACCTTCTCTCATTATTGATAATGGTGAAGGAGGTCAAAAAGTGGCGAGGTCAAAACGACTTCGCCGACGTTTTCCGTACGGTTCAATCTATCAGAGGAGAGACGGAGGGAACTGGACGATTGATTTTAGGACTGCCACGGGAGAGAGAATCCAAAAGGTGGTAAAAGCCATGACATGGCAGGACGCCCATGAGGTTCTAAAAGAGGCTGTCTATGACTCCTATTTCGGTCATCATCAGAATAAGCAGAGGGTTACTTTTGAACGACTGGCCGACATGTATATCGAAGACCACGCAAAGACCAACAAGTTGAGTTGGAGAGACGACCAGAGGATCGTCAGAGAAATGAAAAAGTATTTCATGGGCAGGTCGGCAGATTCAATCACAGCCCAGGATGTAGAGCGTTATAAGGCATGGAGAAGACGACAGGGCGTAAAACCGACCACTGTTAATAAGTCAATCCAGATATTGTCCAAACTCTGCTCCTGTGGTGTCTCATGGGGTTATTTAGAGAGTAATCCCTGTCGTGGGGTAAAGAAGTACAGCGAGGAGAAGTTCCGCCGAACACGGGTATTGAGTAGGGAAGAGGAGTCACGGTTGGAGGAGGCGATAGGCCCGGAATACCTCAAGGCCATGGTCAAACTATTCCTCAACTGTGGATTACGGAGAAAAGAACTGTTCCAACTTACCTGGAAGGATCACGTAGATTTTAGGAAATGCCTGCTCTTTATCCGTGAGACCAAAACATCACGCAGTCGCTACATTCCGATGAATGAGACAGTCTACAATGTGCTTAGAGAGCTTCACTGGTCACGAACAGACGATGGTCTTGTGTTCCGCAACCCCAAAACCAAAAAGGGTTATGTCTGCATCAGGAAAACTTTCAACCGGGCATGTAAAAAGGCAAAGATCGAAAACCTCAACCTCTTGGACCTTCGAAGAACCTTCGGATCGAGGATTTTGGAAGCTGGTGCGAGCCTCGAAACAGTTCGACAGTTACTTGGCCACGTGTCGGTCACAACCACACAGATTTACACCATCTCGAACGCAGAACAAAAACTCCAGGCCGTGTCTCTACTCGATCCAAATAGGGTAGAGTCTGGTGACAAATCGGTGACAAATCGAAGGGGACAGCTTGTAAGTTATGGTTTTTCAGTCAATTAGTTTTATGTCCATCCTGGCTCATAACCCGGAGGTCGTTGGTTCAAATCCAACCCCCGCTACCATCTTATTTCCCAGATATTCCCAAAAAAAACCTTATCTTTTTTCTTCTTTCGATGTTCGATGTCTCCCCTTGACCAGTTCTGAAGGTTCTTACTTCTTTACCAGCACCGGCACTGCGTAGTCCCAGGTCACTCGCTTGAATCTTTTGTGTGTGAGCGCCCGATTTTACTGGCAGCTGGCTTTCACTGCTTCTGTTCATGTGTTGCAGTTGGAAGGAGCCACCTGCTACGCATTAATGACTCCGACGATATTACTTAACTGGCTTGAAAGAGACCTCTTTATACCAGTATTCGTTGATGTATTCAGCCATCTCAGTCGCATTAGTTGGGCGGTATAAATGTAGCGTTGCTTGCCAACCCTCGTTTGGTGCAGTCAAGCTGCCTTCAATGTTAGAACAGTTAACATACACAGTTTTAGTGTCATCGCCATTGTCCTGCATTTTATCAGACGGCATGTAGAAGTTGTCTGACTCGATGTAGCCCTCAGCACTATAAATAGTGATTGAGTATTAACCCTTTTCATCAAACTTCAGATCTGGTTTTTTGAAGGTGATTGAACAAGGTTCCATTATGCCATCAGCAGGCAGACCACCCCAGCCTAGAGCAGCGCTATACACCCAATAGTGATGGTACTCAGAGTTATAATAATTCCTGATTGTATCTCTTTGAATGAAGCCTTATGCCGCTCGCTGTTTATTATCTTATATGGAAAGCCGTAATTCAAGGGCTCTGTTCCCACACCTCTCCTCTAAGCAGAATATCCAGGCGTTTTCTCCGTGTGCCTTATCTTGTGGGCATTGGAATAAAGACCCTGTTAGCACACGAAAGAACACAGGGCTTTCCGGATGAAGCGCATTTCACAAGTTTGCCGATTATCTATCAGGCTACTTGAACAGCCTGTCGAAGTAATAAAGGATCTTTAAGGACAGGCTGTTGATCTGAGGAGACTCCAGTGTGTTTCTCAAGTTTTCCCAATAAGGTGTGCTCAGCCGATTGTCAGAGGTGTAAATAGAGTTTTTCCAGTTAAGCAGCATCTCACTTCCCGGTGCAAAATTCCAGCGGAGTGTCAGATCGATGTTAAAAGCATTGTAATTGACATCATGGTTGGCATGATAATCTAAAGGCAATAAACGGCCGTTTTCACTCAGTTCATAGTAGCCGTCGTAATCGGCCTCGGACCAGTAGTGGCGCAGCCTGAAATTAAAAGATGTTTTATTGTTGAAAATATAGGATACAGTCAGCATGTTAACAAGGGTATCCCTGTCTCTCATCCCAAATAAAATGGCACTCGTTTCTTCAAGCCGTTCTACAAAGCCGACTTCGTTGAAGTCTTTTCCAAGGCGAAAATCGAAAACCATCTTGAGGCGGTCATTAAACCTCAATGTGGGAACAACCGCAAAAAGCCATGACCTGGTATCGAAATCATAGGCATACGAATCTTTATAGGTGCCCTCAAATTCCATGGAAACGGCCTTCCTGAGATCTGTAGTGAAGGTCATCTGTCCCTGGTAGTATCTGTTGCGGTTGTAATATCTATTCGGAGTTCTTGTCTCGTAATAGTCATGCCCTTCAAAGGGAGCCAAGGTCAACAAAATTCCAAGGGAAAAGTGATTCTTGAATCCGGCTGAAAATTCGTATTGGACCGTGAACTCCGAAAAATCTCTAGGCTTATAGATCTGAGAATGAAAGATATCGAGTTTGTTACGGATGTTGAGAAATATGCCGAAGGGCTTGAGAATATTGTAGCTCAGGGAAAACCGGTTGGCGATCTCGTTATTCCGTCTGAGATAGCCCAGGTCATCCTGATCGTAAGCGTCGTTTATGACCGAAAGAGCGTAGAGATAATGGAATGAGCCCCCGGTTTTTCCGGCTTCCAGAGCCACTTTGTATCCGGTTGACGGAGCGCTGTTTTCAGAGATAAAGCTCAGAGCACCGGTTCCCATGACTTTATACGTATTGTCCTTATCGGCCAGCTTAAACTCTAAGGCCGTAACATTGGCCGTATAACCTTTCCTTGAAACATTGGAATTGATGAGGCTCGCATATGAGTTTTCAAAAAGGTTCTGATCCAGAACAAAGACATTGAGGTTGGTAAAGGACTGGGTAAGAATGTCCCGTGTCTCTCCTGTTTGCTTATCCTGGAGCTCTGCAAACGTGCGGCCGGTCATGGCGTTAAAAAAACCAATGCCAAGTCCACCGTTTGTCCGGCCGGAAATTTTAGTTGCATTGATAAGAGGCGCCTCGGCTGGATTTTTAAGGACCGTCTCTTTGTTTAAAATCTGGCTGTAGACGCGCTCATAGCCTTCCGGGCGGGCCCCGATGCGTCTGGAATAAAAGATGTTTCCTTTCTGAAAAAGCTCCATGCCTTCAGTGAAGAACTGCCTTTTTTCATTGTATTTTATTTCATACGGGGTAAGGTTGAGCTCGACTTCATCAGATTCAACCTGACCGAAATCGGGGATAAGTGAAATGTCGAGGGTGAAGCTGTCCGTAAGACCGTATTTGAGGTCCAGGCCTCCGTTGAAAAAACTCCGCCAGCTGTTGTCCGTGCCGTGTTCGGCATACCCTGACAAATAGGGCATGAGAGAAAGATGCACGGGGGAAGAGATGTCTTTTATCCCTTGAAGAAGCCCCAGTTCCTTCCACCAAAAATCGATCTCATTGCTGACATAGCTCCAGCAGGACCATTCCATTTTCCGGGCGATCCACCTCCAGATGTTGAAGCCCCAGTCCTGGACCGGTGTGTTCGAAAACCTGAGGGCTGAATAAGGAATCTTCATCTCTACTGTCCATCCTTTGTCCGTCCGCGCCACCCCGCTCTCCCAGACGGCATCCCAGGTTATCTCAGCTTTGTCCCCGTAGAATTTGACGTCCCGCTGCACACCGGCCAAAGAGACGTAGAAGAACACGGAGTTGATTCCGTCGTTAAACGGGCTTATATGGATAGCGAACTCTTCGGAATTGAATGAAAAGGCGTCCCGGGGGCCTATCTCGGATCTCATCAGTTGAGGAGATGAATCGCTGCAAAGGCCTGCGATATAGATCGCTTCATCGTCATAGCCCACACGGACTTCGGTTTTTTGTGAGGGGGGTTCACCATTGTACGGACCCCACTGGATGAAGTTTTCGAAAAGAGGAAGAGTCTTCCAGCAGTCTTCGTCGATTCTGCCATCGATCCGTGGGGCCTCAGAGATCCTTCTAGCAGGATATGATCTTCTTGCATATTGAGAAAATACAAAGCTAGGCAGAATGAGAAATTGAATGAGCAAAACAAAAACGGATATGTATGTATTTTTTTTCGGATGGATTCGATTATCAGTCATCATCAAAATTTTTATAGGCAGGGAAAGGGTGAGTCAATGAGAAAAGGGTCTCAAATCACAATTTGAGACCGCATTCTCAATATTGAGACACTTTATGATTTGGCTTATAATGAGTTTTCAGTCATTTCCGCTCTGAAGGTGTTTTTTTTTGGAACATTTAAGGATCTTTTGTCACATCGCCACCCTGATCATCGGCGGGATGGCGGTCTCTTACATCTATATCGCCTATAAAAATTACAGATTCCCCTGCCTCAAACCTTTGATGTTTTTTATCATCTTCTTTGATCTTAAGCTATTGATCACGCTTATACAGTGGTACTACCGGATCAATCTGGAGGGGTATTTTCAAGCAAGCGACAGCTCTCTCTTATTCCCCCTGTTTGGATTGCATATCATCCTTCTCTTCTGTCTGACCACATATGCCCTGCTGTTCTTCCTATTAAGATTGGATGGATTTAAAATATCTCCTCTATATAAATGGATCCTGATTGCCGTTTTTTCTTTGGAAATACTTTTCTATGCAGTTCGTTTATCTTTCCTGATCCTGGATATCCCCCATGATTGGTTAAGGAATCTTCATCTAAATGGAATATTCACCTATATATTCTTTTTTTTGACATTTGCCTTTTTAATCCAGTTTCTGATTCAATCCCGCAAAGAGCACAATCTCAAAAGATCAAAGACAATCATGTCGTTCGCCTTTTTTTATCTGGTCATATATACATTTTTTTTTATATCCGGATACTTCCCGACCTCCCCCCAGATCTTCATCATTTTGGCTACAAAAATACTATTCAATCTTTTTCCCGTTTTCTGGATCAAGGCATTTCTATTAAAATCCGAAAGTGCTGCATCTCTGGCCGTCGATGAGGCAAATATGGATGCGGTGAAAAGGAAATACGGAATCACACAAAGAGAATCGGAGATCACGAAGCTGTTGCTACAGGGAAAGAGCAATAAAGAGATCGCCGATCAGCTCTGTATCGCCCATCACACCGTAAAAAATCATGTTTACCGGTTGTATCAGAAACTGAAGGTGAACAAGAGGTATCAGCTGGTGAACTTTTTTCTGCATCAAAAGAATTCGTTAAATGATAACAAACCGGAACCTGAATAGCGGTTACCTTTAAAAAGGAATAGTCCGCCTTGGTTTTTTTTATTAAGAGGGTCTTTACGGTAAGGTCTTTTTCCTCATGGCCATTATGTCGAGGATAATCAGGCTCTTCAGGAAATCGATCGCTATCAGTGTGATTTATAGGAAATTCCTTTTTGATATCTCACAATTTTCCTCGATTTCTACACACTAACATCCTAAAATAACAGTATCAAATCCAAAACGGCAAGGTCAACGACTCAAAAAGCGAAACAAATCAAACAAAGCCTCCAAACCATAGGATTTAAGATAGACACCACTCTCAAATCGGCAGAAAGCAGTCACAGAGGTCCTCAGAAATACTCCCCCCTCTCCTCGGCTGCCATCAGAAACTCCTGCTGGACATTATGTGGCGGAGGTGGCTGTGCAGCTGCAAAGGTGAGCTTGAGATGGCGGATGATCCTGTCGATGACTTTATGATCATCTATGAAAGAGATAATTGACATTGTGCCTCCACACGAAGTACAGATCAATGGATCCACTTCGTAGACCTTCCTTATCATCTCGGCCCAGTCTCTGGAGGGCAAAAATATAGCCTTTTCTTCAATGATAGGGGGAGAGGAGAGTGCAGAGACAGCCTTGCGTATCTTCCCCCTGTGAGCATTGGAGTAGAGACCGTAGTAGCGGATCATGACCTGTCCTACCTCCGCTTGACATGACAGGAGGAACAGAATCCGCTGAGTTCCTTGACTCTTATCCTGCATTACCCTATGCTTACAATCATAAACAAGTCAAAAGATAATGGGCATATTACTCAGGTTATAGGTCCAGAGAGGGCACATAACCTGTTCATTAGCCCCTGGG
>CAYPGQ010000143.1:0-10257 GCA_964410125.1 uncultured Eubacteriales bacterium
TTGACGCATGAACTTTTACCAGAATTTCATTATCCTTGGGAGCAGGTTTTTCTACCTCTTTGAGCTGAAGAACTTCCGGTGGTCCGTATTTTGTGCATACAACCGCTTTCATAAGTATTCCTCCAAAGTTACTTTGATCCGGTACTGTACTGCATGCAATATCTTATCGACACCCTTGTTATATAGCAAGCCGTGTATCTGACATTTATTCACTCGGTGTTATTCTTTTCGAGATGCTAACTGGAGAAAGGTCCTTTGAAGGAGACAGTGCCCTTGGGGTCGCAATGAAGCATAAAGGCGAGGAACCACGGGAGCCCCGGCAACTGAATACCAACATTCCTGAGTCAATCAATGAGTTAGTTCTGAAATGCCTGAAAAAAAATCCGGCAGATCGATACCAGAACACAGATGAAATATTAAAAGAGCTCACTTCTATGGATTTTAGGTTGCCCGATATCAAGATGGGGGAGAGAAAGAAAAGCGGCCTTATTTCTAAGGAAATCACGGTTTCATTCAGCTTGAGAAAGTTTTTAGTGCCTGGGCTGGTTTTTATGCTGGCTATAGTTGCCGGATTGTTCATCTGGCGTCCCTGGGTTCCAAAAACAGCAGCCGTTATCCCTTCCAGAAATCCAACCTTGGCAATAGTCAATTTCAAAAATATTTCTAACGACAGCAGTATTGATAATTTTAAATCATATTTTCCTGAGTATCTTATGGTTGATCTCGGTCAATCCAAGCATATCAACGTTGTAGATGTGAGCAGAGTCATGCCAGCCATATCCTTAAAGGCCGCTTTTTAAAGGCGGATACACAGCACATTGTCAATGTGACACTTCAAAGAACCGAAACACTAGAGATCCTGGGAACAGAGGAAGTGGAGGGTAACCTTAAACCATAGAGGCATATGAATTTTATGCCCAAGTCTTTCGAGCCCATTTTATGGAGAATAATTACGATAAAGCCATCGACTTCTATAAAAAGACTTTGGAAGTAGAACCTGATTTTTGTTACGTGTTGATTCTTTTGGGGCAGTGTTATTTCAATAAATCAATGCCTATTAAAGCTCAAAAGTATTTTGAAGACGCTTTGAAATTGACTGGAAGAATGACTATCCGGGAATCGAATTATGCCAGAGCTTACCTTAATATGTTTTCTGAAAAAACTCTGGATGAAACCTTTAAGGCGTTTCAGGCCATATTAGAAGATTATCCTGATGAGGGCGATGCAAATGCTGACATGGGATACTTTTATTATTCCATCGAAGAGTGGGATGAGACTATAAAGTATTGCGGCCATTTGTGGAGAACTGGATATTCATTTACCTCTTTGCCATATTTCTATCTAGCCAATGCCTATTGTGCCAAAGGATTATATGATAAGGCTGAGGAATGCCTTGAATATTTTCTCGAGAATATACAAGAGCATGTGAATATACGCTCGGCTCTAGCCTCGGTTCATCTCTGCCAGGGAAATTATGACCAAGCTCTTCTGGAAATTGAACGGTCTCCAAAATCAGATCCCAACCTTTGGATCATCCATGCTTCCGGACCATTGATGTATTGTCGTGAGAACTTCAACGGGGCGGAGAAAGCATTTGAAATGTTAAAAGAATCTCAAGATATTGCTGCTCGGGCTATTGCTTTCCAATATTTATACAACTCATTTATTGTTCAAGGACGATTCAATGAAGCAAGGACTTATCTGATTAGAGGGATTGATTTTGCTAAGAGTAATGATTTGGACATTCTTATCCCAAATCTTGATATTGTCTTTTTGTATGACTTGATAAAAGCTGGACGTGCTGATGAAGCGATATCTGCATTTGATGAGGCGTGGGTGGATGCAAACAAAGCGGGAGTAGCAGCTGAAAATTATAAACGAAGATTAATGCACCTGAAGGGCATAGCTTTGCTTGAAACAGGAGATATAGACGAGGCTCAGAAATGCAGCTTATCTCTTAAGGATCTTATAGACTCAGGGAAAAATCGTAAAGCTATGAGGTTGTTTTATCATCTACACATTAGAACTGGTCCCATATGAATTTCCGGGTGATGATTGGTCCAGTCCAAAGAATGCATTTTATTTAGAATCTTTGGCTAATGTTTATTTCAAAATGGGAGAGTTGGATGAAGCTATCGAGCAGTTTGAAAGGATCCAGGAATTGACTTTGGGACGGTTGAATTATGGTGATATCTACGCAAAGAGCTACTACATGTTGGGCCAGATTTTCGAGCAAAAGGGCTGGCATGGCAAAGCCCTAGAGAGTTACGAGAAATTCCTCTTCCTCTGGAAGGATGCAGATCCTGGTATAGCTGACGTTGAGGATGCAAGAGAAAGGCTGGCTGGGCTGCAAAACTAGGCCATTGGTTCCTGATCTGCATATGGATAGGGCTTGAAACACATTGCATAGTATCTTCCCAGGCTTTTGTGACTTTGTGGTCCTATTTGGCAAGGAGATTGCCGGCAACAAGGCCGCCCATGCCGGAACCGATTATGGCTATTGTGCTCATGATTTTCTCCTTTTCATGGTCAGGGGAAGATTATCAAGGAATAGGGGAGGAGTCAAATTGGGGATTTTTTTGTTTTTATTGTGTAGTGTGAGAATCTTGAATTAGATAGATCGTCTCTATATTGGAAGCTGATGTGGCAATAGTCCAGAGATCAGACACTGTCATGACTTTGTTATAGAAATGTTGAGGAGTTGACAGATAGAAATCTTCGGATTAAGTTTAGCGAAAGCTAGGGCTGTTATGGACAATTTAAGTATTTCTTCATTTAGAAAGTTATTATTTTTTATGATTATGCTGTTTCTTTTTATTGTGCCGCAAGTCTTCACTGATTTCTTATTTCAGTCTGATAAGTATGTCCAAAAAAAGTTTTGGGCCTCCTTTGATTCTGCAGAGGTGTTATTAAGAAGGGGAGACTATCAAATTGCAAAAGGAAAGTTTGAAGAAGCCTTGGGTTTTGCTGGTGAGTCTGGATATATAGAGGGGAGCGTTCAGTGTTATATGCGATTGGGATTGCTATTCTGGAATACCAGTGAACTAGGGAAGTCCGCGAAGTTTTATAAAAAAGCTCTGTCTTTGGCAGAGACTCACGGCAAAACAAGATATGCACAGGAATGTCAAAAGTCACTTGATATATATCAGCTTTATTCTGAGGGGAAGGAATATGGATTGTCAGGCAACTATGAAAATTCCATTGAAAGTTTTAAGAAAGCGATAGAGTTGGCAAAAGAAATTGGAAGTGAAGCCCATGAAATGAAATGCTTGCGCCAATTGAGTATTAATTATTGGACTACTAGTGATTTTGAAGATTTCTTTACGTTAAACCAACGTGCTCTTAAACTTGCTTTCCGCCTTAATGACAGAAGAGAAGAATTTAGATGTTTAAACAATATTGGGATTTATCAAAGAAAATCAGGAAATTACTCTAAAGCTTTGAGTTGTTATGAGGAAGCTTTTAGAGTTACTGAAGAAATGGGAAACAAAGAAGAGAAATCTGCCATTTTGAGCAATATTGGAAATATTCATAAAGATATTGGCAATTATGATAGATCATTAGATTTTCTCATAAGCGCTCTTAGAATTGATAAACAGCTCAATATGAAAACTAATGTAGCAATTGATTTAGTTAACATTGGAGAAACATATCGAACGAGGGGACATTTTAGACAGAGTGAAGATGATTATAAGAAAGCGTTAGATAATTTTGACGAGTGCTTACTGTTAATTAAAGAAGGGCGAAATTTAAATGCAGATTTGAACTTGATAGACATAATTGAAGTAAGAGTTCTCAATAATATTGGAACGGTTCACTTAAACCTTAAGAATTACAATACTGCTCTTGAATTTTTTAGTAAAGGATATAAGAAAGCCTCTGAAATTTATGACTTAGAGGCTTTGGGTATGATTTTATGCAACTTAGGGGTGGCATATTTTAATAAGGGATACTATCAGAGAGCTGCAAAACAATACATTAGGGCAATTATTATTGCAAAAAAGATTAAAGCTCCAAATATTCTCTGGGAAGCATATTTCGGACTTGGTCAATGTTATGAAAGTACAAATGATTTCCAGAAGGCTGTGTGTAACTATGAAAGTTCAATAAACGAAATAGATAACATCAGAAGCCGTATTGTTATTGATACCTTTAAAGCAGGATTTGCAAGGAGCAAATTACATGTTTATGAATCATTAATAGGTCTTATGTTTAGGTCAGATGAACAATCTTTGGATGTTAAAAAGAAAGTATTCAATATAATTGAAAGAGCGAAGGCAAGGGCATTTCTTGATAGCATTGGGGAATCCCAGTTTAATATTAAGAAGAAACTGAGTTATGATTTAAGGAAAAGAGAGCTTGAAATTGCAGATAAAATTGCATCAATTATTAGTCAGCTTACAGATCCTAATCTGACAGATATCAAAAGAAAGAAGATACAAAAAGAATATAACCAAGCTGAAAATCAATATATGCTCCTGATTTCTAAAATGAGATCTGAGATACCCGAAGTCGCAGATATGATTTTACCTGAGCCTTGTCATCTCTTGCAAGTTCAGAGTCAGCTTTTGGATGAGAAGACTGCTGTTGTTGAATATTTTCTAGGGGAGAACCAATCTTACCTTATTATAATTGAGAAAAATAGTTCCTATCTATATTTGTTGCCATCGAGAAGTGAAATTAGGAAATCCATTAAGGGTTTTATCAAGGAGCTCTCTGATCCTCCTCGGAGAATTTATAGAGGATCTCTCGCAAGCAACAGACTTTTCAAAGAACTTCTCAAACCTATTGAAGAAGTACTTCCCAAGTCAATCAAACATCTTATTATTGTGCCAGATGGATTTCTTTATTTCCTTCCCTTTGAAGCACTGCTTACAGATTCAGAGAATATGTTTGTAGTTGAAAAATTTATAGTTTCGTATGTGCCCTCTTGCTCATCTTTATTATTTTTGAAAGAAAAAGGAGTAAGAATGGAGCATACCAAATCACTTCTTGCTATTGGAAATCCTCGCTATGATCTGGAAAGAATATCAAATTCTGACCACAAAACTTCCTTTCTTATCTTGAAGGAAATATATAATAATCAGGGGTACGATTTTTCGCCAATTCCGTATAGCAGAAAAGAAATAAATAATATCGCCAAATTATTCCCGAAACATAAGCGAGACATTTATCTTGGAGAACAAGCCAGAGAAGAAGTTATTAAAAGGACTTCGCTTGAAGATTACCAAATTATTCATTTTGCCTGCCATAGTTTGTTAGATGAAAGATTCCCTTTCCGGTCTGCCTTAGTATTGACGATAGATGATGAGTCTGAAGAAGATGGCTTTTTGTTAGTACGTGAAATCTATAATTTGAGATTATCAGCTGATATGATTGTTCTATCTGCTTGCCAAACAGGAAGAGGAAGGTTAGAAAATGTTGAAGGGGTTTTGGGTCTGCCACGCATCTTCTTCTATTGCGGGGCTCGCTCAGTCGTTTCTTCGTTGTGGAGAATAAACGATAAATCAACAACTCAATTTATGTCTCATTTCTATAAATACTTGTCAGAAGGGAATAGCATATCTCAAGCATTGCGTTTAGCAAAGATAAAAATGATAAACAGCAAATATTCTCATCCATTCTTTTGGGCTTCCTTTGTTTTATACGGAGATAGTTCCCCATTGCAAGGACTAAACTAGAAAATGCTTTTTGAGTTTGGTTATTCAGTGAGAAGGATTGCTTTTAATTGTGATTCCATTTTTCTTCCATTCGGGAAGAATGCTGATATCATCCAAAAATAGGTTTTATTTGCTTCCAATCGAGAGGCAATGTCTTTTGATAATATGAAATTATTTCTAAATATTTTGTTACTACTCCAGATCTGATATAGAGTTTCGTCATAAAGTTCAAAAGTGTAATATTCTGAATCCCGCACTTGTTCCCATTGAAAAGACAAAGAAGATTTAGGGATACTTTTTGCTTGAGGTAGAATTAGACTAATTTGGGAGAGAGCAGAAGCCCTGTATTTTACACTTTTGTAACTGTATGGGATTATTAAAACTGAGATAATTATGCATATGACAGAAATCCCAGCTACAAAGGGTACAAATCTCCAGGAAAATTGCAGGGATAAAGCCTTTATTTTTTTTGTTTCAAGTAATTTTTGTACAATTTGATTCATATCTTTTTCATATCTGAGAGCTTTGAGAATAAATTCAAATTCGTGTGCACAATGATAGCAGCTTATAATATGGTCAATGATTCTGGTTTTTTCTTTTTCTGATTTGTTTGCCCTGAACAATTGAAGTAATTGTTTGGGAGATGGACATTCTTTTCTTGTTTTTGGGATACTTTCTTTGATATTTGATAAAAATATTTCACGAAGGTCAGTGTTATTTAATTTCATATTCTATGTCCTTCTCTTTAAGAGCTTTTTTAAGATCAGACAGACCTCGATAAAGAAGATTTCTTGTCTTATCTCTGCTCCATCTAAAAAGAGTGGCAATTTCTTCAATTGTAAGGTTAAGCAAATATAGCTTAACCACTTTACGACGGGACTCCAAAAGAGAGTCAACTGTCTCACTCACCATTTTTTTTAAATTTCTATCATAGATAATGTCAGTTTCGTATGTGCTTTTCCATTCAGAGATCGTTTTGTGTTTTTGTTGTAAAATTAATCCTCTTTCCCGTCTCATTTTTCTTATATGATCAATAACAGAAGAATCTACAATCTTCCTTATATAAGACGAGTAATTAACAATTTTTTTCTCATCATTCAGCAATTTCCAGATTTTGATTCTTACTTCTTGGAACACGTCATCAGGATCGATACCTTCCTTTGGAAGATTGAATTTTTGGATGTTTCCTTTTATGAATCTTGTAAATTTGTTGATGACAACATTAAATTCTTTAATTTTATCTGCTTTCGAACTCATGACGCCTTGATTTTTTTATTTTAATAAATAGGTCTTACATAAATATATAGAGTATTCAACCGGTCAAATTTTCTCAGTTTATTGAAAATACTATTCATTTTATCAATTAAATTTTTGTTTTCGCAAGTTAATGGAGTGAATTTCCTCTGCTTGACATCTTCCCTAGCATCTAATACCATTCCTATCTAAGTAAGCATTAAACTAAGAAACCCCCAATGTGGGAAGATACCTTAGTAAAAGCTGACCTAGAGAGTCAGCAAAAAAGCATCGATTTTGACATTCCCTATTTCAAAGAGAAAGCGGATACTTTTTTAATCATCCTGATCATTGCAGCCAGCGCTTCGATTATAATTGTATCTTTGAAATTCCGAATCTTTCATTTATGGCTGGATTTTTTACAGAGTAATGCTTTTCTGAGAGCAATCTTTTACCCTCTTATCCTTTCACTTGTGTTTATTATCGCGGGCATAATTTTTAGGACCATAATATGGATTCGTTATAAACCCATAACAGCAAAATTAGGGGAAAAAATTGACTGGCCATTTGTCTCTGTTATTATGCCAGCTTTAAATGAAGAGGAGCTTATTAAAGAATCGATTGATTCCATTTTTTGTTCGGACTATCCATTTGATAGATTCGAGGTGATCTGTATCAATGATGGTTCTACGGATTCAACTCTTTTTCACATGATGATTGCTAGGCAAAGGTATGGTGAAAAGCTTAAGGTAATAAATTTTCGGACTAATCAGGGAAAGCGAAGGGCTCTCCATGCCGGGATAAAAAAATCACAGGGCGAGATTATAATAACAGCCGATACCGATAGCAGGATCGAGAAAGGTGCAATCAAGAACTTGGCATTGCCATTAATAAAAGACCAAAGGACGGGTGCTGTTGCTGGCAGGGTAGAAGTTTTAAATGAGAAGGACAATTTTCTGACCAGGATGCTTGCCATCCGCTATTCCATTTCCTTCAATTTTGGCCGAGCATACCAAAGTGTATATGGAGCGGTGTTTTGTTGCCCAGGTGCTCTAACTGCATACAGAAAAGAAGTTTTGCAAAAATTCATTCACAAATGGGTAAATCAGAGATTTTTAAATACCCCCTGTACTTACGGAGAAGATAGATCTCTAACCACTGAAATTCTTAAAGCAGGATATCTAACACGATTTCAATCTAATGCCATTGTTTTGACAAAGGTTCCTTCTACATTTATGCAGATGAACAGGATGTATCTGCGCTGGACGAGAAGCTATATTCGGGAATCCATACTCTTTGCAGGATTTATGTTTTCCAAATATCGAAAAGAGCAACGGCTTTTGCCAATATTGGACTTTTTCTTTTTAAATTTTCTCCATCCCTTTCATATACTATCTTTAGGATTTGTCCTTTATTCTTTTTATGTGAATCCCATTTTCATATTAAGACATTTTGCAGTGCTATTGATATTTTCTTTTTTACTATCCCTCTATTATCTAAGGACAAAAAAAAGCCTTGCGTTTCTGTATGGGATTCCGTATGCATTTATTACGGCATTTTGCCTTTGGTGGATAGTCCCGTTTGCTGCTTTTACGATGAAAAGCCAATCATGGATGACGCGTTAGGTATCCATTCCTTCTTACCACGAATAAAAACAAGCCCCCCAAAACGAGACATGAGCCTCCATAGATGATCCACTTCCAAAAACTGTTGGAAAATAAAACATGATCAGATTTTCCGGTCACAATAAATCCTGCCCAATAATAGGGATGTGAGACCGCATCTGAATCGATCATTTCAAGCTTAGCTTTTCGTAATGAGGACGCGATCTGTTTTGAAGAGCGAAGGTGAGTATAAAATCTTTCCATCAATTGATAGGTGGCTTGATCGTTTACTGACCACAGACTCATAAGAACCGAAGAGCTGCCGGCAAAAAAGAAAGCTCTGTTCAAACCCTCGATTCCCTCTCCTCGGATATACTGTCCCAACCCTGTCTGACAGGCCGAAAGCGTGACCAGATCCGCATTGAGTTTTAGATTGTAGATTTCCCTCATCTGAACGAAGCCATCTTCTGCCGTATTTTCATTTAAAGACAGAACAATGGATGAGCGCGCAGGTTTTTTATCGTCAATGAAACCGTGTGTGGCAAAATGGATGATTTTGTAGTTGTCAAGTTCAAGATTCTTAAGCTGTTCTTCTGTCGCTTCTTCTCTGACAAAAACGTCTGTTCTCTTTTGTTTAAAAAGTGAGCTAATTCTTTCAATTTCTGTTCCGCTGTATTTTAGTCTGTAAAAATTGAAAGCGTTTGAGGAATAAAAGTTTTGAAAAATATCCTCTCCGTTTGTTTCGGATTCCATCTGCCCAAAGTCAGGGTCCCCAAAGGCGAGTATATCGGATCGTTGTCTTGATGTATTTTTGTCTTTACGGTGGATAATTTCTCGATATGACGAAATAGATGGAGCATAGGCAATTTTATAATCTTCGATAAGCCAGTGTGGTGTGTTTTGCTGAGTTAATAGAGTCTCAAACGGAAGAATGTGGAGGATGTCATCAGGGATGAATATAATTTTTTTAATTTTTTTGTCCAGCCCAGGAAGGACTAGAATTTCGAATAATTCTTTTCCTAGCTCGAAATTATTGGAATCTTTGTCAGTAATGATTTGCAAGTGGGCTGTAACAAGATCCTGAAGTTCTGATTTCACCGGGATGGGAAAAATCTTAATTTCGTTTTTTCTGATTGCGAAGCCATAGGAAGTTTGATTTCCCACTATATATGCGAAAAATACAGTTTTTGAATTAAGCAATTGTTTTTGTGTTTCCTTTAAGGAAATTATTTCTGGATATTTTAGATCTGCATAATCAGGACTTTTAGACCGGATTTCTCTTTTGAGAGTTTCTAATTCATTTTCTTTTTCCGCAAGTTCTTGATGAAGTTTTTCTTTTTCTTTAGAGGAAAGTTCGGTTACTAACAAATTATTATAGATATTTGAAATATCCTTCATGATCTCTTTTTCCCTATTTTTCAGCTTGAAGTTTATTCCTAATGAGATGTCAACCTGAGCCACCTCTAAGCTGTCGAGAAAAGATCGTGCCTTTGCTCTTTCTAGGTAGTTGAATGCTTCTGTATCATATCCCACTCCATTATCACTGTTGTGAAGAGTAATCAACATGTGGATTAGGTTTTGATAGGCTTCAATTCTTTTATCAGTTCCTAAGTAGCTTGCCTTCAGTTCTTCCAATTTAATCTGTGAACGAATGTTTTCAATAATACGAATGGAATTTTTATAATTTTTTAATGCCTCAAAAATTTTGTTTTGTTTTGCATAAGCGTTACCAATCTCAAAGAAAGCCTCCCAAAGAATCT
>CAYPGQ010000144.1:0-9813 GCA_964410125.1 uncultured Eubacteriales bacterium
TTTTTTATAACGGCAAACCAGAACAGCCCTAATGCCAAAACTATCCCGGCACAATCAACACCTATATCAACAAGCGAAAAATCCCTGTGAGGCAAGAACTTTTGATACACTTCGATGAAAAAACCAAAACAAAATGACAACAGACCAGCTCTCATCAGGAGTGAGGAGGATTTTTTCCTGTAATAACCCCAGGCCAGCAGAATCGCAAAGATGCCAAAACCGAAAAAATGCAAGGAATATTCGGAAAAGAGAATGTCCAACAACTCATGTATTCTCCGGATCTTGCTCAATCCTCTTGTCGAAATCGAAGACCCGATAAAAATCAAACCAGCTAAAACATAGGCTGGGAGAAAGTGCTTGTTCTTCCGAAACATGTTATGTTAAGCTTTGCTTCCCTTCATAACATCCCCAATCTATAGTGAATTCATACTTTTTTTGACTTTCTTTCACTTCACTTTTATATTGTTTGGAATCAAAGTAGGCCTTCAACGTCTTGTTCAACGGATATATCTGCTCTTCGGCCTCCCACTTGTACACCCCGAGACTTTTTTCCCTCAAACAGTCGAGATGAACAATCCAGGCCATCTGCTTGAACGGAACATGTCGAAAAGTCTTTATAATACCCAAGACTTCCCCCTGCTTTTTTGGATTCAGAAAATGGAATTGGCGGGAGAACAGAATTGCATTGTGAAAGTATGCAGGATAAGCCATCATTCCATCCAGCCTGCTGAGACGGGTAAGATAGACAAAAAGATCCAGCACCTTCTTTCCCAGATTCAATCCGGGATGCTTCTGCCCGGGCAGGGGAGACATAGCCCCTGAAAACTCCAAGAGGGGATTCTGAAGGGTCAGCCATTCCAGAAACAAAAACTTGTATTTTTCCTTTAGCTGGATCATCGCTTCTCTCAGTTTGAGGTCCATGATGAGATTTTCTTCTTTTTTTTCTCTGTAAAAAATTTGAAACCTTTGGACCGGATATTCAGAGGTATCCATGCTGTATTCCAGGGGCCACAGGCCTTTTTTTTTGGCATCTTTAAAGAAATTTCTCTTTTTCAACACAGCAGAAACCTCTTGGAGAGAATATTTTCCAAGAAACAGAGATGATCCCTTATCCCCATCCAAATCCGATAAGATATCTTTTTCATCGATAAAAAACGATTGTTGAATCTTTGTTCCTTGTTTGGAGGGAAAAAATTTCATTTTATTATGGTTTTTACTATTCTATCCGCTGCTTTTCCATCCCAAAAATTTGGTATCTTCTTCCTTTGTATACCCTTCTCTAATACCTTGAGCCCTGCCTGAATAATTTTTTCCGGGTGATTCCCTACTATAATATTAGTGCCTTCTTTTACAGTAATCGGCCTCTCGGTATTTTTTCTAAGCGTTAGGCAAGGAATGCCCAATATGGTGGTTTCCTCCTGAATGCCCCCAGAATCAGTCAGAACAATTGTGGCCTTAGACATTAAACAAAGAAAATCAATGTAGCCTAATGGCTTAATTATCAGGATTCTTGTCTTTGTTATCGAGTCCCCAAACCTGTTATCCTTTATTTTCTTGAGTGTTCTGGGATGAGCCGGGAAAACAATCGGGATTTCCGCGGACAATCTTTCGAGAGCTGAAAAGATTCCTTTTAATGTCTCGGTATCATCCACATTCGAAGGACGATGAAGCGTCAGAACAGCATACTTTTTTATGTTGTTATTTTGCTTTAATCCCAGTCGATCCAAAATATCAGATTTTGATGATACTTCGATAAATCTGAGTAGAGTATCGATCATGACATTTCCGACAAAATGTATTTTTTTATCTGGAATTCCTTCATTTTTTAGGTTCGTGTTTGCATCTTCGCAAGTCGTAAATAAAAAATCCGATATCTGATCAGTAAGGATACGATTAATCTCTTCAGGCATGGTTCTATCAAAACTTCGAAGGCCTGCTTCAATATGAGCGACCGGAATGTTAAGCTTTGACGCAACAAGTGCACAAGCAATCGTGGAATTTACATCTCCAACAACAACGACTAAATCCGGTTTTTCTGAAAAACATATTTTCTCGAACTCGATCATTATCTTCCCGGTCTGTTCCGCATGCGTCCCCGAACCTACACCCAGATAAATATCAGGTTCGGGCATACCGAGATCATGGAAAAAAACCTTAGACATGTCCTCATCATAATGCTGCCCGGTGTGAAGGATTTTATGATCGATGCGATTTTTTGAAAGCACTTCAGAGACCGGAGATATTTTCATGAAGTTCGGCCTCGCTCCTGCTACCAGTATTATTTTCATTGTCTAATAGATTACCAAAGATTCACTCCCTCAGCAACTTCCCTGAATTATTTATAAAAATTGTCGATTCCACTTTCAATAAAACAAATTGGTTCTCTTCAATTTTGTGTGGGTAAGTTATAATGGAAAAAAACCTTAGGCATGTCCGCAGCGCCATTGAGGATCTAGCCTTCTCGATTCGTTCTTCGAGGGTAACAATATGGCGATAGCCTCATATTGTCGGCGATGTTGTATTGAGCACGACTTTGCCAAAAGATAAGAGTTCCGCACAAGCACGGGAACAAAGGATAGAGTTGTAGAGTTCAGGAGTTAACGAGCGCAGTTCATAGCCGCCGAGAAGGGCGATGAGGGAATGGCGTTAAAGATCGTCACTAGAGCAAAGGTCATGCCTGATGGATAATACAGGATGCATAAACTAGGATAGATTTTAAAGAAGCTGTGCTGTGGCATCAAATGTAAAATAATAATGTATCGTCCCCGAGTGTTACCTGCCGCTTGAGATCGAAATATTTCCCTTCAAATTTGGTTTTATAAAACTTTCGGAGGATGATTTTTCCGTTATCTGCCAGAATATCTCTCTTCTTGATGACTTTCAGGGGATTTCTCTCTTCCAAAAGCCTGTAGGGCGGGTCCAAAAAAATCATATCGAACTTCATTTTCTCATTTGAGAGCTGTATCACACCTCTGTTAAATTCCTTGTGGAAAATACGAACGCTTTCTTCAGCATCCACTTTGGCGATGTTTGTCTTGATTACCTTTATGGCCGGATAATATTCATCGATAAGCACAGCCTTTTCAGCACCCCGGCTCAAAGCCTCAATCCCCACCGAACCGCTCCCGGCAAATCCATCCAGAAAAACACTTCCTCTCACATCCTCCTGGATGATGCTGAACAGCGACTCTTTGAGTTTATCAGGCATAGTGCGCACTATGGTTCCCGGCACTTTTTTAAGCCGTTTTCCTTTGTATTTTCCGCCAATAACCCTAATCATGTTAATAATAAAACGTTACTTTCCCTTTTTGAGTTTTTATATCTTTAATCCCATAAGGAAGGAGCCACCACTCACTCATGCTGAAAGGTTCGCTGCCGATTATCTTGGAACCGATGTATATGACCAGTTCAAAAACAGATACTTGAATGCGCTTGTTTCCAAGGTATAAATCCTTCAGATCAATCCTTACATTTCCCTCTTCCACCTCGAGTATCCCCCCAAGATAAAAAGTCATCTGTGGATTTAGCACATTCGGGAGTTTCGCCCCCTCAAGATCCAACATGACTTTCCATTCGACTTTATTGTTGTCATACATCTTCAGCCGAAGCTCTCTTAGGGTTTCTTCCTTTTCTACTTTGATGCGGTGGGCAATATATGAATTCAGCTCATCTTCGGTCACTACAACACTTTTTAAGTTGCGATTCCCCTTTTCCAGTTGTTCCAGTTGGATTGTTTCTATTAAGTTTAATACCTTTTGGGCCTCTCGCATGGAATAGCCGGAAGGCTCCTGAAAAAGGCCAAAAAGAAAAAAAGGAATAAGGACTACAGCACATAAAATGCCCAAGAATCTGTGGGATACATTAAGATGATTTTTCAACATGAACCGAGCATATGATACATTTTTCTGATATATAAAAAAAGGCCCAGTCCGAAGACCGGGCCTTAAGCTAGAATAATTCGGGGACAGGTACCGAATTATTTTATCCATTGGAGAAAAGAACATCCGAATGAATTCTCCTATTCCCTTTACCCCAATACTCTGGACGAACAGATGAAAATGCTAATAAAAAGCGGCGCTTGGGTGGCTCCTCTGGGAGACGTGGCGAAATATTTAAAAGAAAGACAACACACGAGAGTCTATATCCGGCAGAAGGGAAACACAAGAATCGTAAGTCTTGAAGACAACCTATCAAATGACATCTACAATGTCCCCCTGACCTTGAAAATCAGAACGAACTGGGAATCGGTCAAAGTAACGGGCTCATGCGGTGACGGCGTTTATGACATTGAAGATGGGTATCTGTTGGTGGATGTCTATCCTGATTCGACGGTCATCATCAGACGCCGGAGATAAATCGATCATTACAATCCGGCCTTGATTAAAATCTATATATCAGTCCTGCACTGACCAAAAAATATTTCCAGCCCGGGGCCATGGCCGCTGCATAATTTCCTCCCTCGCCATGGAACTCCAGCCACCATCTTCTGCTCAGGGCGAAGCGAATCGTCCCGGAGGCACCGGCAAAATAATCTTCGACCTTCTCTCCGTAGGTATGGAAGGACTGGTGCCCGAAATAGGGATAGACATACAGGAAAAATTTTTCACTCTCCTGGACAAAAGTCAGAAATATCATGTGGGCATGAAAATCATCCGGATCGAAGTATCCGCTTTCTGTTTGCCGCCTGAAATCCAGCATCCTGTAACTGTAGCCGAAAAGCGCGCGAGGCCCGGATACCCGGAACACCAAGCTCCCGGAGAGAGTGAGGTCGTTGGAGTTGTTATTGTCAGAGTAATATCTGAAGTAATAATTGCCCTGTAAGATTAGTCTCTTTGACAGACTTTGTGTCAAATATATCCCGGCAGTACTCACTCTGATCTGGTTTTCGATCAGCAGACTCGTATAGGCGTAAACTTCATGACTCGCAAGAGCCCCGATTTGTCCAGCAAGAAAATTAAAATCCATTTTTGCATGACCAGTTAAGAAATTAGCAGATCGGTTTTCACCCAATTGTGTTCCCCCAATCCCCATTCCAAATCCAAAAGCGTTCTTAATCCTGGAATAGATGCTGAACGAGAGATCCTCTGCCTCATTATCATAAAGATTGCCATTAGCATCAATATGCTTGAAGGACAAATCCATCTCCCAATTTCCTGCCCAAAAACTGAACTTTGAAGAGTACGTGTGAACAATGTTCTCTACGGAATCATCGTAATAACTGTATTTTGCCTCTAGCTGCGGTCTATCTTGTTTATTGAGTATAACATCAAGCTTTTCCAATTCCATCTCTTGGTAAGGATAGGACGGCTTCAAAATCTCTCTGTTTGCCTTTGCTCCCCTTTTTTCACCTGTGGCAAGGAGGCAATAAATCAACCCAAGCCTTGCCTCAAAATTCTCTTCTTTTTCCAAAAGCATCAAATAAATAGGGATGGCTTTATCCCGTTTGCTACTCCAGTTAAGGACATCGGCAACTATCAATAAGGCTTCTTTATGAGTGGGATTTATATCCAGGACTGTGTAAGCCTCCTTCAAGGCTAAATCATATTTCCCTGCCCATGATAATACCCTCGCGTAGGTCACCCGAGCCTCTAAATCCTCCGGATCTTTATCAAGGATGAGCTTCAGTTCCGCAGCGGCCTCCTCATGTTTTTCGCCCCAAGCCATATATCGCGCCATACTAAGTCTCTCTTTTTTTGAGAATTCCTCTCGTGCCAATCTTAGGGCTCTGAGATACTGCTCTGCCGCTTTCTTATAATCCCCTTCCTCGACATATTGATCACCGGTTTTTTTCAATGTTAATGCCGTATCTTTCTCAGATTGGGACAAGGAAAAACCCAGACTTGCAAAAAAAATCAAAACAAAAAACAACAGACAAATTTGTCTTATAGACTTTTCCCTCTCAGTAAATGATCTCATCTCTTTCACCTCTGTTCATCTATTTAGTCTTTCTAAAGGCAAAAAAATTCAAATTTGCCTTTCTGAATTGAACTCAATTTTATGCCGTTTGGGTTTCCCCCATCCTTTTTTCCGGAAGGCAAAAGTCGCGATAAAGCGGTCTAGGGCAATCAGTTGCCGGTATCCCAACATCTCGAAAAATCCAAAAAGGCACAACTTCAACATATCTTTAAGGCTCTTATACCTCTTATATAGGACATCGTCAAGGAGGACAGATCCGATGTTTATCCACATCCCCCAGAGGATAGCAATGATGAAAAAGAGCAAGGCGAATTGCCAACTGAGTATACCCAACAAGAGAAAAGGAATAAAGGCCAAATAACCTAAAAATTCCACGATTGGCCCCAGCCCCTCGACAAACAAGAAATAGGGAAAACCAAAAAGCCCAACGCTTCCGTATTTGGACCGGAAGAACATTTCTCTGCTATAGAACAGACTGTCGATCAGTCCTCTGTGCCAGCGATTCCTCTGGCGAAGCAAGGACTTTAAATCGGTGGGAACTTGGGTATGACAGACGGGATCTGGGGCAAAGATGATTTTATAGGGGATGTCATTTTCTTTGCAGTATTTATGAAGGCGGACCACAAGGTCCATGTCTTCGCCAACCGTATCCCTATAGCCGCCAACCGCCATCACAAGGTCCTTCCGGAAAACGGCAAAAGTGCCGGACAAGATCAAAAGGCTTCCGAAGTAATTCCATGCGGTTCTTCCTGATAGAAATCCTCTTGTGTATTCAACCGCCTGGAAGAGTTCCACAATCTTTTTTGGCGCGCGGATATGGGAAACTCCTCCATCTTGGATGTTGGAACCATTCAAAACACGAACTATTCCTCCAGTAGCGATGACTTTTTTGTTTTCCACAAAAAGCCTTCCCGTCCTCAACAATCCTTCCTTATCCAGAAGAGAATCAGCATCAATGCTGCAAAACAGCGGATAACTGGATGCATTAATCCCAGCATTCAGGGAATCGGTCTTTCCTCCATTATTTTTATCAATCACTAAAAGATTCGGATAATCCAAGGAGACATACATTTTCCTGATGGGCTTATGTTTGAGAACACGTCTTATCGGCTTTTTTACTTCAACCAGTCTAAAATTGTCGATCAATTTCCCTATAGCTCCATCAGTAGAGCCGTCATTGACCACAATGACCTCGTATTTGGGATACTTTAGGGAAAGAAGATTCTTCACGTTGGCACAGATAATCGACTCTTCATTGTAGGCAGGGACAATGATTGAAAGAGGCCTGTAGTAATTGCATGAAAGAAGAGTTTGCACATCGTGTTGGGTCACGACAAAAAAATATCTTTTTATCTCCCAAAAGGAGAGAAGGATAAATATTGTATAAGTGCCGTTCAGTATCAGAAAATACGCCAACACCAAAGCCTGGAAAAACAGGACAATCAAGTCTGTGATGCCAATCATGCTTTCTCCTTCAGCATGAACTGGACAGTATCTCGCACAAAGGGATCCTCAGAATTTATTTCCTTCCTAAGAAGGGCGATGCCTTGTTCCCCCAATTCGGATAGGGCTTTTGCCGCATTGATCCTCACATAGTAAAAATCGTCATACAGGAGGTTTCGCAAATGGGAGATGGCTCCCGTCTCGCACATTGTGGCAGCCTGGGAAGCAGCGACACGGACTCTCCAATCTTCATGGAAAAACGCCGTTGTAACAATGCCACAAAATTCCGGGCATTTGAGCCTACCTAAAGCCCGCATGGTGGCGATTTTTATCTCAGGGTTCTCATCATACAGAAGGGACAAGTCAAGGATAACTCGGGAGGCCTCGTGGAAATGGGAAGAGCCACAAGCCTGAATAATATCTCTCTTGAGAAGCACTGGCACTTCCTCATTGGTTTTTAAATCCTCCAGGAATGCTAAAAATTTTGCTGATTTGGAGTTTCTTTTGAAGGACTGAACGACATTGGAATAGACATACTCGTTGAATTTAGAGGATAGGGTGATTTCTGAGGAAAGTGTTCGCGTGATCCAATCCAAGGCATCCTTGTCGGCTATCATACTCAAGGCCCAAACAGCACTCCCCTTGCCTTCGATGGTATCCTCATCCAAAAGAAATTCCCCAAAGTAATCCTTTAATTCATCCAGCCGGAAAAAGCCCAGTTTTTTGATGGCATGAAATCTCTTGGATAGCGAAGACGACTTTGCCATCTTTTTATAATGGGAAACCAGGGAGGAGTTCTTTATGAAGTCTTTGAGTCTGGTTTCGTCAAACTCGTCAACAGATTCGAGCAAATCTATACACATCAAGGATAAGACCTCGGCACCCAATTTGGTCTTCGGCTTTTTGATGTCTTTTGTTATTCGCAACATATACTTCTTTAAGTGCTGGCTGTATTTGGACATCAAACGATTTTTCTTCCTTTCTCTATACTCTATATGGGTTTTATGAAAAATCAGGATGAACAGTGTGAGGAAAACGGTTAAAAATAGCAAAATCAGAACATAAAATGCGGCTCCCCTTACAATGTATGACGGAATAAAACTCTCGAAAAAACTCATGGAGAAGAACCTTTGAATAAATTCTTCAAAAACGGCACATAAAATCTCCAATAGAATGTGTTCTGGCCCTGGGATGAACTAAAAAGACAGAGAAAGCTGCGGAACTGTGGCCATCCAGACAGGAAATAGGGTCCACGGTAGATGCGATTATCCGAAAAGTCTCCGGCAAAATAGATCCTCAATGGGGAGCGGTTTGACCTGAGAACTGCTGGGAAGTTTTCAGGCACACCGAATTTTTTTAATTTTTCTTTTCCCAGAGCTGTGAGCTGAAATTTATACTGTGCCAGGATCTCGGTAGATGGATCAGGATAGACGATATCATACCAATAATGATAGGGAACATTTTGAGAAACGCCTTTTAATAATGGATCATCAGGTTGGGTTAAAATTATCTGTAGGCTATGGGTTTTCAAATCTTTGTCTCCCTCAAGAACAAAGAGTCTGGTATCTTCGTGGGCAATCAGGAAACCGGGTCCAGAAAAATCCCACTCCTGGTCGTGATGGGCCTCCCAGTGTCGCCAGGCCCAAACAGGAACATCCTCCTCATCAGAAAGGTCGAAAAAAAACCGGCCCATCCAACCCGACCATCTCAAGCCCATGAGAGCTTCCAGTCTTTCTTTGGCCTCTGGGGTAGAGGGAGAGTAGAACGTGTTGAATTCCAAGACCAGGGCCCCGCCTTTTTTGACAAATTCCTCGATGATTTCCACTTCTTGAATATCAACGCCCCCAAAAATTTTCTTATTGTAATCAAGATGTGTCCAATACCTCTCCGGATAGATATAGTCATCTCTGTAGACACCGTATGAATCAGCTATAAAGAGCAAATCGACTTTATCGGCGGGAAGGGGTTGAAGAGCCGAGGCATATGCAGAATTTGATGAAACAAATTTTTCAGGATAAAAGCCGATATAATCTCTGTCGGTTTTCCATCTGGTTTTTCCTGTTTGGCCATGGACTTTAGCATAATTCAAACACCAAAAAAGGGAATGATGCTCCCGGTAGTCTGGGTGAGGAACGGTCTTGTCCAAGACAACGACACTCCATGGTGATGCCGGAGAAAGTCTCCAGAGAAGAAAGGGGAAAACCAGAAAAATTCCGATAATAAGCAAGGACAGGAACAGAATTCTGCGCGGTCCTTTTCTCGTTAAATGAACATGGTTCTGTGCCATTGCTCCTGCGGGATGGGGAAACTTCCCTTCCAAACCTTAGCTAAAGTCTTAAGATTACATATATACGCACTGGGACAGGCTTTGTCAATGAAACAATGCATGAAACAATGGATCAGTGATTCAGACAGTAAGTGTAAGCCACAGGATAACTCGTTAATTTTCAAAAT
>CAYPGQ010000145.1:0-9748 GCA_964410125.1 uncultured Eubacteriales bacterium
CTTTCATCCGCTGGTCTATTGCACCATCGTGGCGCACTGAATAATCCAGGCTAATTAAGATATTGTATACCAGAAAAGCTCGGTTCCTCAACCACCAAAACATTTTCCATTCCGCTATAATTTAACAGTTCTCTTTCATTTCTTGTAGGCATAAGTTTCAATGTGTTTTTATCCATCAGGCAAGCTGAAGAGGAAGCCATCCGGAGGCGAGGGGGCATGATTCGTTTTTTGACTTCGGAATTTTCCTATGATATAAGCGGTGATAAAATCAACTGTGTTGAAACCTCAGGAGGACAATACCATGGGAATCCATCTTGTTAAAAACAAAGGGACTGCCAGGATTTGGGCATTTATTCTTTTCATTTCGGTGGCAATTCTGATTTTTGGCGGAGCTTTTGCCCTGTACAATCTCAAGGGGGCCAAAAAAGTGACAACCAAAGATATCGAGTCGGCAGAAAAGATCGCTGGCCTTCGATTCAGCGGAAAAGAGAGAAACCTAATGCTCGAGAACTTGAGAAGAAATATTCGCAGCTACGAAAAAATGCGTGAGGTTGTACTGGAAAATCATGTTCCGCCATCCATCCAATTCAACCCTATTTTGCCTGATATGATCATCGACAAAGAGCCGATTCCATTTTCTTTTTCGACCGACCCAGAGCTCCAGCTCCCTGAGAACCTCGATGATCTCGCCTTTTATCCCATAACCGCCTTGGCACAGCTCATCCGGTCGCGCAAGCTTACATCGGTCGAACTCACAAATTTGTATCTCGGTCGACTTAAAAAATATGGTCCACAATTGGAATGTGTTATCACATTAACTGAAGGACTGGCTCTCAAACAAGCCAATAAAGCCGATGAAGAAATCGATGAGGGCCAATACAGAGGCCCCCTTCATGGGATCCCATGGGGAGCAAAAGATCTCCTCGCGACAAAAGGAATCCGGACCACCTGGGGAGCCATGCCTTACAAAGACCAGATCATCGATAAAGATGCCACCGTGGTCAAACGTTTGGAAGAAGCAGGCGCTGTGCTGGTCGCCAAACTCACGATGGGTGCACTGGCACAGGGAGATGTCTGGTACGGGGGCAAGACAAAAAATCCCTGGAATCTCGAGCAAGGATCGAGCGGATCATCCGCAGGGCCAGCAGCAGCCACATCTGCCGGCCTGGTTGCTTTCGCCATCGGGACTGAGACTATGGGTTCGATCGTGTCCCCCTCCACTCGCTGCGCTGTGACGGGACTGCGGCCGTCCTATGGACGGGTGAGCCGCTATGGAGCGATGGCCTTGAGTTGGAGCATGGACAAGATTGGACCCATCTGCCGCACTGTCGAGGATTGTGCCTTGGTCTTCCATGCCATCTATGGACCCGACGGCAAGGACCTTACAATAGTTAATGCTCCGTTTGGATGGGATCCTTCCTCCGATCTCCGCCGAATCCGTGTGGGCTATTTAAAGGAAGCTTTTGAAAAGAAATCCAGAACCAAAGAGAATGACCAGGTTTCGCTTGAAACCGTACGTACCCTGGGAATCGAGCTCATCCCGCTAGAACTCCCTGAGTTTCCAGCCAGAGCGATATCCTTCATCCTGAGAGCAGAAGCGGCAGCTGCTTTCGATGAATTGACGAGAAGCGGGGAAGACGATCTTCTGGTCAGACAGGGGCAAGGGGCATGGCCGAATACCTTTCGACATGCAAGGTTCATTCCTGCGGTTGAGTATATTCAAGCCAATCGTCTTCGTACCCTTTTGATGCAAAAAATGGCGGAAAAGATGAAAGGGATCGATGTGTTCGTAACCCCTTCCTATGGCGGCAACAGTCTTCTTATCACAAACCTGACCGGTCATCCAACGGTCGTGGTTCCCAACGGTTTTGATGATAAGGGAAACCCGACGAGCATATCTTTTATTGGCAATCTTTTCGAAGAGGCAAAGGCTCTGCGCGTGGCTAAGGCTTATCAAGACGCTACGGACTTCCATCTCAAACACCCCAGCCTGAATTATTGACAAGCCAATCTCGTCGGGTAGGGTGGGAATGGCGTTAAAGATCCGAACTAGAGCGGAGGACATGCCTGATGGATATGGAACACACTGAAAATTATGTCTATACAAAATGGAAGAGAACAAAAAAATTGAATGTTGTTATCAGCCGTTTCTATGAATAATTCAGGATCCGTCTTTGTTAGTGGCAGTAGCTGCCGCAGACATCCCTAAGGATTCTACGGACAGGGTTCCTTCCAACTTTCCCTCGACCAACTCAAGTTCCGATTTCACTAAATTTTCATATCCATCAGGGGGGGGTGGGTATACTTGTCTCAAAAGACAAATTTGCCTCAAAGATGATATATGATTATGCCTTGAATAAGGCAGCTGTTTTACTAGAACAGACCAGCAAATACCACATCGACATGGAACATCTCTCTTGTTCTACGTCTTTGGCTCCAATCCACAGTTTCTTTTACCTTCAAATAAAACCAGAACTTATCAAAATGCCCCAATTTTCCCAAGTAGAATTGGCTAAAGTCTGTGTAGCTGTCTACCAATATTTTGCCGATCTCCTTGCCCTCGTCGTCAAAAACAGCAATTTTATCACCCGTATCGTTTTTTTCTAAACTCCCATAGACTTTGGCTTTTTCATTCTGTTCCCAAACATCTTTTTTGTCATAAGAAAGATCGGCGAGTGCGACAAATTCTTCTCTGGCACCGAGATCCAGATAATCTTCAAGAACCGGCTCCTCGGTACGTGTGAAGATGTTGGTCCAATCACCACTATCTCCTATTACCTCAAGAGTATTGGCCACGAGAATGGACGGCATATCCGGAGATATAGCTCCTTTTCCCCGAACTTTTTTATCGATCAAACTCTCCAAGGTGCCTGACTCCAAATTTCCTTGAATCACGATATCAAAACCACTGGCTTCAGGAAGAAACACATACTTGCTTACCACAATTTTAACGGTTCCTTCAAAGGGCATGATCCCTTCTTGAATCCCTGCTGCTTCTTCTCCTATTTCCCCTTCATCAGCTTTTTTACAGGCTACAGATCCAAAAGCTACCAAAAGGAAAACAAGTAATATCATCCCTATAAACCAGGACACCTTATTCGTTTTGTTCATTTGAATAGCCATAGCTTATACCTCCAATGCTTTCGCCCTTGGCTCCGGCAACGACTCCTAACCAGGAATCTACTTTTCTTTCTACCAGGAAGTTTGGGCTTTCCTGGAGCGAAAATATTTTATACCACTGCCGAAAATAAAAGTAAAGAGGAAAATATCTATGTGGCTTTGTGCTATTTTACTTTTTTTTCACTCTCTTGGATGAACTGGACCGGGAAATAGAACGTGATGCAGAGGATCGTGAAGAAGCAGATCGAGAGACTTGTGTGCGTGAGGTGCTCTTGAAGGACCGAGATGTGGAGGATCGACTGGAGGATGATCGGCTCGGGGATGATCTATAGCTAGATCTGGTCGGTGTAGATTTGCGGGAAAGAGCCGAGCTTATGCTGGACCGGGACTGGGAAAAGTTTCGTTTGATTGCGGAGGAAGAGGAGCCTCTAGATGACGATATCCGACTCGGGGAATAAGATCTATTGCTGGAAGAGGAAGACTTGATCCTGGTGGTAGATCGGCTGGGCGTTGAATAGGAGGATCGACTAGAGGATGAAGATCGAGGAGAGTACTGTTTTATGGTCGATTTGTAACTCTTGGATGAGCTGGGAGTATACGACCTGGCTTTCGATGTCGAGGAAGTTTGGCTTTTCCTGACAGATGTGCGCTGGCTGGGATAGGCTTTTATCCCTGTTCTTGATGAAGATTTCCGGCTCAGAGAACGAGACATCTGCGCATTATTGCCTGACAACGATCTCTTTGTGCTTGAGGCATATGTTTTTATTGAACTGACACCGCCTTTGCTGACCGTTCCTGAACGGCTGGATATACGAGGATTTCCTGTAGGTTTGACAAGATTTTTTCCTACAGACGATCGTATCGATTTTCCCGACGAATAGCTTTTCGAGACAGAACGGGAATTCGATCGAGAGAGAGCTTTCGATGCAACAGAGCTTTTTATGCCGATTCTGCTGGCAGCAGGACGGCCCATCGGTTGTCTGGATGACAGGGAGACTTTGCCGAGCCTTGACATTCCCGATTGACTCAAGGCCACTTTGGAAACGTTTCGGGCACTCAGTTGATCTTTGCGGATAACGGTGAAAGCGCGGGAATGAGTGGGATAGTATCTGTCATAATGTCGACCATAGAAACGGTTGTTGACAATGACCACCGGACGGTTGTGATAGCTCAACGGACTCCAACCGATATAGTCCATGCCGCGATACCAGTGCACCCAGCCCGGTCCCCAACTCCTGGTCGGGATCCAATGCCATCCAAGTCCGCCTCTCCAGTGCCATCGGCCGTAATGGGAAACACACCATCCCCAAGGCTCATAAGAGCACCATGTCCACCCGCAAACAGAGTACCAAGCCCATCTTCCATTGTAATAGGGTCGCCATGATTGGTGGTAAACATCAGGGATCCAAACGTAACCGTAAGGCCTCTCATACACCCATCGGCCATAGTAATCCAATTCGGCTTCATATTCATACATATCAACAGGGAGATATTGTGTCCTTACGTACCTATTGTGAAAGATATCCCGGCCCCTGTTCCATTCTGTAAAGGTATCTTCGTTTCCGGCATAAATGTACTCGGGACCACCATTGAAAAATCCGTTGGCCGCGACCAATCTTTCTCCGGCATGCACTATTTCAAAGCCTCCTTCGCCGGCGGCCTCGATGGATCCCTCCACCACAAAAAGTGCTGTTTCCTGATTATCTCTGACTTCAAAGCGGTAGAGTCCTTCTTCCAGAATATAAAAAGATCCATCTGGACTGTGGAGTTCGAATTCCTTTTCTGTATTCAGAGAGTTCACACGCAGATAGATGTTCCCGGAGACCAGGTGCAGGCTGATAAAATCGTCTCCTCTTTGAGGCAACTTGACAAAATCGACCTGTGTGTATTTATCGATACGGAGATAGTTTTTCCTGCCAAAATGGATTTCCGCCCGGCCATCCTGGGTTCCCAGCTTATCGCCTACCACAATAGGCAGATTTACTGTACCTTCTTCATAACCCATATCCTCAGCTCTCTGGATAAAGACATCTCCTTTCACATAATTCAAACGCGCAAAAGAATAGCTGTAATATTCTTCTTCCTGGGGTGAGGAGAAACCAAAGGAAACACAAAAGGCCAAACAAAAGATGATGAATGCTTGTTTTTTCATCTTTCCTCCTTTCCAACCATCATAAAAGCAAAATCCATGCCATTCTCTTCCCCCTGTAAAACATGATGTCTCCTGTCCTTATTTTAGGACAGATGCAGCCCATGGTGTCAGGCCGACTGTCGGTGGCGAATTTGGTCCAAAGCCACCGCAGCCACGATTATGGCCCCGATAATGATTTCTTGGATGTAATTGGGCCAACCCATCATGGTGCAGCCGTTTCGCAAAAAAGCCATAATAAAAACACCTATCATCGATCCTAGAATACTCCCGGCTCCACCGCTGAGGCTCCCGCCTCCGATCACAACCGCAGCGATGACATCCAGTTCCAGTCCGACAGCCACCGTGGGATCTCCCACAGTCAGCCTTGAAAATTCCATGACTCCGCTCAAACCGCAAAAAAGACCCGCTATCATATAGACTAAAATTTTAGTCCGGCTTATCCGGATCCCGCACAACCGGGCCGTCGCTTCATTCGATCCTATGGCAAAAATGTGTCTACCAAATACAGTGTATCGCAATATAACAGCCATGGCCACGGCGAAAAAAATCATTATCCAAACGCCAGGAGCCATGAGCATCCAAGAAGGCCTTGGGCTCTTGGCCATGATTTCATTAATCCAAGTGAGCGGGGCATCTATTTTCTGGTTTCCGGCCATCCATTTTGCCACTCCTCTGGCAATTCCCAACATACCAAGAGTCACGATAAACGGCACAAGCCGCAATGATGTGATGAGTACGCCATTCGCCAAGCCCACCACACCTCCGGTCAAAACACCTAAAAGGATGGCCAGTACAGGAGAGAATCCCGCATTTATAGCAAAAGCCGTGATAACACTTGCGAGGGCTATATTGGAGGCCGCGGAGAGATCGATTCCCCCACTGATGATAACAAAAGTCATCCCCAGTGCCCCGAGGGCTACGATCACTGACTGGGTGGCAACACTCTTCAGGTTGGAGATCCGCAAAAATCGATCTTGGACCTCAGGAATGGAAGAAAAGATGACCAAAACCAGGATAAGACCCAGGAATGGACCGAGCCAGTTCAACAGCGCCTGAATACGATTTTTATCTTTCATCTTTTCCTCAAAGATCAGAATGTTCGACTTGATTTTCATGTGCCATTCGGCCAAGCGTCGCCACTGTCATAATGCTCTGTGTATCCCAATTGGAGACCGGGCGAAAATCGATAAGGTTTCCTCTGTGGAAAACCGCGATCTGGTCGCATACACCTAAAAGCTCGGGTAAATAAGAGCTAACAAAAATAATGGCTTTGCCTTGCTGAACGAGTGTTCCCATCCATTCATAAATCTGGGATTTACTCATCACATCTATGCCGCGCGTTGGCTCGTCGAGAAGCAGGATGTCTGCTTCCTGATGAAGCAATCGGGCCAGGGCAACCTTTTGTTGATTTCCCCCCGATAACCCGAAAACCGGCTGGTCTGGATCCTGCGCCTTGATTCTAGCCTGTTTCAGCCAGAATTGAACGGCTTCTCGCCGTTTTTTCAATCTGAGGAGTCCAAATTTTTTGTAAGGAGAAAAACGACTGAGTGTGAGATTATCCGCGACAGAGAGAGATTGGGCTAACCCTTCCTCTTGTCGGTCTTCACTCAACAATCCGATACTTTGGCCTATCCTGTTCCAGGGAGTCCTGTACCCGGTCTCAACCGTCCCCACCACAATCGTTCCTTTCTCGACAGAATCCAATCCAAACACCGTGCGCAATGTTTCCGTGCGGCCTGCTCCGATCAAGCCGGCCACACCCAGTATTTCGCCTCTCCGAAGCAAAAGATCAACTTTTGCGGCCATCCTCTTACCTTTCAATCCTTTCAACTGGAGTACAACGTCTCCGATTTCATGATCGATCTTGGGAAACATCTCCACAAATTTTTGTCCCACCATCATCTGAATCAAGTCATCCACGCTTGTCTCTTCCATCCGACCCGTATGGATTTTTTTCCCATCCCGAAGCACGGTGAAGCGATCGGCAACTTTTTGCACCTCTTCCAAAAAATGACTTATGTAAATGATGCTAACACCTTGATTTTTCAGTTTCTGGATGACCTTAAATAGCCGCAGAGTGTCCTCTTGAGTCAGGCTGCTGGTTGGCTCATCCATGATCAACACTTTTGCCTTGCCTACCAGGGCCCGGGCGATTTCAACAATCTGTTTTGCCCCAACACTCAATTTTTTTACAGGAATGTGGGACTTGATCTCCGGATGATGCACAAATTCCAAGGCTTTCTCCACAGCCAGTTGCATCGTTTTTCCCTGCATAAAACCTAATTTATGGATCTCTCGTCCCAGCATGATATTCTCTTCGACGCTCAGGTGAGGAGCAAGATTGAGCTCCTGATAAATCATTGCAATTCCCTGTTTCCGGCTGGCTAAAGGATTGGAAGGGATAAAGGAATGACCATCAAAAAATATCGACCCATCATCGGCAGAAACAGCACCACTGAGAATTTTGACAAGAGTACTTTTCCCCGCCCCGTTTTCTCCGATGAGGGCATGGACTTCTCCCTTGCGAAGATCGAAGCCCACATCATCCAACGCACACGTGGCAGCAAACCTCTTGCTAATATGTTCCATCCGAAGAAGGGATCGAGATGGGGAGGACAAATTCATCATGAAGGTCACTACTTGGACAAATCTGGCATCAGGAGGGATCGCATCTGGGAATCCTCCATATTATCTTTTGAAACCATATAGATGCCTGTGTCGATCCTTTTTGTGATAGGCTGACCTCTAAGATGCAAAACCATTTGATGAACACCCAAGTATCCCATTTTCACCGGATCCTGAAGGACCAATCCATGGATGTGTCCATCTCGTAATCCTTGCACCAGTTTGGGGCTGCTGTCAAAACCGATAAAAATGATCTTACCTGCTTCCCCAGCTTCCTGAAGAGCCCGAAGTGAGCCAAAAGTACTGGATTCGTTCGGACAGAAGATCCCTTCGACAGCCGGGAACCTGTTGAGCAGGTTTTCTGCCAATTGATAGGCTGTTTCCGTTGTGCTGCCGGCATATTGATCTTGAACCAAAAAATTTATCTGGGGAAATTCTTCATTCACTGTGTCTAGAAAACCAGCTTCTCGTTTTGTCGTGCTGGCTGATCCCGCTTGATACCGGATCATAAAAATGTCCCCTTTGCCCTGAAGCAGTTCTCCCATTCTTCTTCCTGCAAGGACGCCTCCTTTATAGTTATCTGTTGCGACAAAACTGATAAAATCTTCCCCTTGGAGGGCGGAATCGATGATCACAACCGGAATCTTTTCTCTGACTGCATCCCGCACAGGACGCATCAAGGCTCGATCGTCCAGAGGAGCAAGCACGATCCCATCCACCCCGCGGCTAATAAAATCTTCGACAACCGTTATTTGCTGAGCCCTGTCATCTTCCTTTTGAGGTCCTTTCCACAAAATCTTTACTCCGGTCTCGGAAGCGGCTTGTTGCGCTCCTGCATGAATGGACTTCCAGAATTCATGTGTAGTTCCCTTGGGGATGACAGCGATCTCAAGATGGAATTCCGTTTCTGCACCAGGGGATTTATTGTCTCCTGACCCACAGCTCATTGTGAATAAAAATAACAGGAACAAAACAGCAATATTTTTTTTTGTTTTCATACGAAGAGTATAACCAGAAGCAAACAACAGGTCAAAATGAGATCCAGGATACAAAATCCCTTCCGGATGGAAGGAAATCTAAGGAGTGAGAAGAATAGGGGTGATAAAGAGGGAGAAGCCATGAAAGACTTACTCCCTCCAATTACATTAAAACAAAAAACGAATGATTCTTAAGTTGCTGAAAAAAGAGAGAATCAGGCCTTTTTCAGAATGGGCATGCCCGTTCTTTCTGTTTCCATAACTTGATAGCCAGCAGGAACATCATCCAAGGATCCTGGTCTGACATCTTTGGCAAAAAAGTAGATTCTCTGTATGCGTCCTCCCTTAAGGTTGACATCCTTAAAATGGAGATAATATTTAACCCCCTTTGAGTTTGTGAATTCATAAGCCATTGACTTTACCTCCGATTTAAATTTTGGTCTTAAAAAACATATTCCATTCAGGTTGATTTCCCAAGCTTAACTTTAGCAGCTCTGCCAATTTATTATAAAATTACAGGGGTAATGTCAAGCTAAATTTAAAAATAAAAAAAATTCTAGATTTTGTTTACAAAAACGATTTTATTGCCTATAATGGGATTGGCTCTTTTTTGCGGGCTGGGAGGAGCCCCCACCTTTTTGGTTCCCATCATCAACCCCCCTTTTGCTGACAACAGCCCGCACCTCCCCACCCTGTTGAGTATGGCAATGACAGAGAAAAAAAAACTGAACGCCCGATACGAGAGAATCTATACACAACTGGAGAACCTTCTCCAAAACACGGGGAACCTAATCTCCCGAATGGCCACAGTGGCTGCACTCCTCCATCACAAGATGCCTCACTTCTTCTGGACTGGATTCTACCTCCTCGATAA
>CAYPGQ010000146.1:0-7500 GCA_964410125.1 uncultured Eubacteriales bacterium
CAGCCCCCCTTCGGGGATTCATAGAAGAAGGAAAAAAATTTTTTGATTCTCCTTTGCCGGAATATTACGATCTGGAGACAGATTTTAACGAAGGAAATAATCTTATCCAACAAAACAATTTGGAGGAAAACAAAAAAAAGTTGGAGGAACTTATAAGGGAATTTTCCTCTCCTCCAAAGAATCGCACCCAGAACAAGGTGGACCGAGAAGCACTAGATAAACTCAGAAGCTTGGGGTATGTTTCCTCTACCTATCCGAATCTCAAACAGAGCTATGGTCTGCAAGATGATTTAAAAAGCCTTCTGCCTTTTCAGCAAAAGCTGGATGATGCGATTGCTTTGAATGATAAAGGGAGAGTTGAGGATAGCATTGAGTTATTGACGGAATTGATCAAAGAAAAAAAAGAAATGGAGAGAGTTTATTTATACCTGCTTCACATCTACAAGACACAGAGACAGCCTGAGAAATCTCTTGAACTGATGGTGGAGGGGCATAAAAATAACCCGGATAGTTTTGATATTGTTACCGCCTACGGGATCCTCTTGATCGAAAAAGGCGAATTGGATAAAGGGATCGAGATGTTTCAAAAAGCCTTGACATCCATAGACTTTGACCCGATGGTATGGAATTATTTGGGCCTTGCTTTCTGGAGAAAAGGACAGGAACAAAAAGCTCTGGAACATTACAGGCAGGCCTTAGCCTTGGATGATTCCTTTGCCATGACATACGCTAACCTAGGCGGCCTCTATTTTTCGAAGTTTACGCGCACAAAAAAAAGGTCAGATTACCTTCAGGCCATGGAATATTTTAAAAAAGCGATCGAATATGATCCGGATTTGGCAATGGCCTACAAATGGTTGGGCATAGGGTATAAACTTGGGGGAAGGGTTGATGCAGCCATAACCATCTGGGAGAAAGCGTTGGAGCTGGATCCGACGGATGATTCCGTTGTCTTGGATCTGGGAAAAGCGCATTTAGAGAATGGCCACAAGACTTCGGCCCTCTCCTATTTTGAGCAGTATCTCCGGTTGCGCAAGGATTCGCTTCTTCCTGAGGAACGCCAGGAAATCGAATCCCTTATCCAGAAGTGCCGGCAAAAATAAACAGCTCCTGTGTAACTCACACGATAATTTTTACATCAATTATCATGCCTTGTGTTGCTAACTCGACATAAAAAATTCAATTTATTGGAACCAATCCAATTTTTTGGAGAGAAGTGAAAACCTGGCATTTTTAAGTTGTAGATAAAAAGCAAGTTAACAATTCCAAGAATTGGCACAAATATTGCTAGATAAGAGAATGTTATGATAACAAAAGAAATAATATCAACAGGAGGTGTCCATAAGAAAGCTCTAAAAAAAAGAGGTTATAGGTGGAGTGAATGATTTCACTCCAGGGATTTGGCAAACATTTCCCTTAAATGAGGGAAAAAAGGAGGATTTTTTATGCGTAAAGTTTTAGTCATTCTTTTTGCACTCATGCTTATTGTTCCTGTTGTGGCCCAAGAGAGAGTCGGCCGGATCACCGGAACGACCGTTGACCAGGACGGCAATTCCATTCCTGGCGTGACTGTGACGTTGCTCGCGACAGCTGGTGCTCCGATGCAGGCCATCACCACAGCAGAAGGTGTATTCCGATTCATGGCTCTTTCCCCCTCCACAGGGTATGCTCTTAAGGCCGAACTCGAAGGCTTCAAGACAAAAACAGAGACAGGTATCATCGTCAATGTCGGAGCGAACACAGAGATTAGGCTGGAAATGGAGATGGGAGCTTTGGAGGAGGAAGTAACAGTTGTGGCTGTTTCTCCTGTGGTTGATGTCAAAAAGACAACACTAGATACAACAGTCAGCTACGAAACCCTTCAATCCTTACCCAGTGCTAGAGACCCTTGGGTTGTCCTGCAGATGACTCCCGCTGTCCAGGTGGACAGGGAGAATGTCGGAGGAAACGAGTCCGGTCAGCAGTCCTATTACACCGGCCTGGGCGATAGTGGTACTCAAAGCATCTGGACCATGGACGGTGTGGACATCACAGACCCGGCAGCCATGGGAGCTTCTCCATCATATTATGACTATGATATGTTCGAAGAAGTCAATGTCACACTCGGGGGAGCCGACGTTGAGCAGATGACAGGTGGAGTGGCTCTGAATCTGGTATCTCGAAGGGGTGAGAACAGAGTTACCCTCGGTGGACGTTTTTACTACACAGAGAAAGCATTCCAGGCTAAGCCGTCTGGAAAGTATTACGAAGATGTCGAAGCGATATTCCCTGGTTATGGGTTCAACCAGATCAGAGACGTCAAGGATTTTGGCTTCAACGTGGGAGGACCTTTATTCGAAGACAAAGCCTGGTGGTGGGGTTCTTATGGTGTCCAGTACATCAAGACAAAGGTCATCAACGGCTCCGACGACGACACAGATCTGGTCAACTACTCGGGCAAGGTCAACATCCAGATCATTCCTGAGAACAGATTGGAACTTTTCATCCATTCTGGGTCCAAGTTCAAATTTGGAAGGAGCTCGAGCTCTTCCTATCCTTCGGGATATAACCAGAGGGGCAAATACCATTTCGGCAGTCCGATCGTGAAAATCCAGGATGAGCACATGTTCGGCGACAGTTTCTTTGTGTCTGCAAAGTATGGATTTTCCGATGCGGGATTCGGCATGTGGCCAGCAGATGACGAGAGTTTGACAAGAGTCCGTAGCTATGATGTCGAAAATCGGCTTTATGACAGCAGCTGGTGGTTCTTCAGTGAAAGACCGAACAACCAGGGCAGTCTGCACGCCACGTATTTTAACGACGACCTGCTTGGCGCATCCCATGAGATCAAGATCGGCGTCGAGTTCCAGAAAAGGTGGGCCGGTGGGAGTTCCGGCAGCGGGGCAGGCAATCTCCGTTACAACTACAACTACAACTCCAAGACAGTCGACTGGGATGGTGACGGCACGCGGGATGTCGTGAAGGATTTACCGGGCGGTGTCGATTTGAGATATCTCTACATCTACAGAGGTTGGATGCAATACGAGGGTGGACTCCATCATTGGAGCGGCTTTTTCTCGGATACGCTCACTTGGGGACGATTAACCTTGAAGCTCGGATTGAGATACGACCACCAGAATCCTTACAGGAAGGCGGATATTGTCTCAACCATCTTCAACGGAGCTTCCGACCAGGCGGATTGGGAGAATGCCTACAAAATTCAGCAAGATTTTCTCGGAGCAGACGTTGCCGCTGCGATCGGAGATATTTTTCCGGGTATGTCGACTGTGGATATCCCCACATCTGCTACCCAGGCCTGGAAATTCCTTTCTCCGCGGATCGGAATGACCTATGACATCACCGGTGACGGCAAGACCATTGCCAAACTTTCCGGTGCGATGTACCAAGACCGCATGGGCAGCGGTTCGGGCTATCCGTGGCGCAAAGGCGGTACGGGTGGATGGATGCGGTTCTATTGGCATGATGCCGACGGCAGCAACACGACCTCGTTTAACGAGCTCTACTGGGCCGATTACAGCACAAGCGCCAGGACAGCCTACCGGGCTTTCACAGACGACGGCACATTCGTCGGAAACTGGGATCGTGATGAAAACCTGATGTGGGGAGGTTATGACCCCGATGATCCCGGAGCGATGACAGAACCGTGGTACAATGTTGACCCCGACTGGCAGGGATCCATGACCTATGAAATTATTGCCAGTCTGGAAAGAGAGATCATGCCTGACGTCATGGTTGGCGCCGACTTCACCTGGAGGAAGTACAACCAATGGTGGACCAACAGAGATTATGCCGATGAATTCGGCGGAAGATTGCTGGAAAGGACAGACTATCAGGAAGCTCCCAATAAGGTTCCAGGCTCCTACCCGGGAGTCGACCTTGGTGATGCCGCAGGAAAACCCTTCTACGTTTGGAAAGCAGGTGTCAAAGATGTTTACGGCTGGTATGTCACCAATACGCCTACTGATTACTACGACACCTACATGGGCTTCTCTGTAAGGTTCAACAAGAGGTTGTCCAACAGGTGGATGTTTAACGCCAACGCCACGTATCAATCCCAGGTAGAGAACTGGGGCGCCACCTGGCCGCTGAATCCCACCAACCAATGGGCCGAAGACGGTCATACCTATGCTTACACCGTTGGTGGCGGAAGCGGAAAAGTCAGCCAGCCGATATATTCTCGCTGGATGATAAAGGCCCAAGGGCTGTATCAGCTTCCGTTAGATTTCAACGTTTCGTTCACGTTCAATGCGCGAGAAGGACATATCGAGATCCGCGAGATCGACCTCCATGACGCAACCGCCCCCAACTCCTACGATACGAGCCAAACCATGCGCACGGAGATCTATGGCACATCAAGGTTGCCGGCCTTCTGGAATCTTAACTTGAGGTTGGAAAAGATCCTGAGAGTCGGAGATAGAGGACGAGTCTACCTGATGGTGGATGCCTTCAACGTGTTCAACAACAATGTCCTCAACAGACAGCGCGTAGTCAATCCTGGCGACCTCTACCTCTCTGATTTGACATTCTCATCGAATTCCCGTTCAGGCGAGCCCAACGAAATCTTGAATCCCAGAATCTTCAGGTTCGGAATTAGATTCCAGTTCTAAACGAAGACGCAGATAATCAAGCTAGAGTTCAAAAGCCCCTCCCGCTTTTGAGGCGGGAGGGGCTTTTTTTTTGCTCCCCAAAGTGCTAGAATAAACACGGAGGTTTTGGATGAGAAAATGTGCATTCGGTCTTTTAGTGATTTTGCTCGTGGCTTCCCTCGTTTTTTCTCAGGACTGGACGGGTCAGGGAAGGCAAATCGGTTATGTTTATGATGAGGAAGGCAATCCTCTCGAAGGAGTTAAAGTCAAGCTCCTTTTTGTGAAGTCGCAGGCGGGCTTCGAAACCACGACAGACGATAAGGGGAAATGGTCAGCCATGGGAATCAAAGGCGGGATGTGGTACATCGACTTTGAATTGGCAGGATACGAGACCAAGAAAATCAGCGCCAACATTCTGGGACACAAGAAGAAAAACAAACCCATCGAAATGACAATCAAAAAAGTCGAAGGACTCTTTGTTACAGATGATGTGAAAGAAGAATACAGAAGGGGAGTCGATCTTTTCAATGAAGGCAAATACGAGGAATCAATACCCGTATACCGCTCGATCCTGGAGAAGTTTCCCGACGCCTATATTGTCCACATGAACATCGGCCACAGCTATTTTCAGCTGGAAAATTATGAAGAGGCGGAGAAGAGCTACTTGAAAGTTTTGGAAAGCGATCCAGAGCATGTCGATTCTCTTATCGGTGTTGGCAATTGCCACATGAACAGGGGCGATAGTGAAAAAGCTATAGAGTGGTACAACAAAATCGAGTTTGAAAAAATAGAGGACGCGACCGTGCTGTACAATGTCGGGACGATTTTTTACAACAACTCCAAATTCGACGATGCGTTGAAGTACTACAAAAAAGCTGTGGAGGTCCAGGAGGATTTCCTGGATTCCATCTACCAATTGGGACTCACTTATTTGGCCAAGGGAAGCAACGCTGAAGCCCTGGCGCAGTTCGAAAATTACCTGAAATTCGATCCGGATTCCCAAAAGGCCTCACAAGTCCAAAATTTTATAGACTATTTGAAAAAACAATAAAAGGAAGTAAAAAACAACGATTTTTTTTATCCTTTTTGTATAAATCAAAAAAGGGCCTAATACAATGAAAACCAAAATATCAAGACTTGTGCTTTTTCTGGCCGTTGTCAGCTTTTTATTTCCTGCCCAACAGAAGGTCAGAGTAAAAGATCTGATGCAGCGGTTCCAGGATTGGCTAAAAAAAACACAATACATCATTCATCCTGAAGAAAAGGAAGTTTTTTTGCATCTTCCCACTGATAGGGAGAGGGATGTTTTTATCGAGACATTCTGGAAACAGAGAGACCCGACTCCCGGCACTCCACAAAACGAGTACAAGGATGAACACACCCGGCGGTTTCAGTATGCCAATAAGTGGTTTTCGCGCGGAAGTTCCAAGCCTGGGTGGATGACCGACAGGGGAAGGATTTATATCATTCTCGGGGACCCGGTAAGCAAAGATAGTTATCCCTCGAACATCGGGCTTTATCCCTGCGAAATCTGGTCCTATTACGGCGATGTGTCAATAGGCCTGCCTACTCACTTTTCTCTTGTGTTTTTTCAAAGACAAGGTATCGGAGAATACCAACTGTACGACCCTGTCTCGGACGGCCCGACAGCCCTGTTGCTCCAAGGCCGGAATATGGACCCATTTAATTACGAAAACCTGTATAATAAAATAAGAGAGCTCGCTCCTGGTCTTGCCCTTGTTTCGCTGTCCTTGATTCCCGGCGAATTCAATTACGGCTTTCAACCATCCCCTCGAAATGCCATTATCCTTGCCGATATTTATAACTCCCCGAGACAAATGGTTAATCCCGCTTACTCCACACATTTTTTAAATTTAAGAGGTGTTGTCAGCACAGAATATTTGACTAATTTTGTTGAAAACGCCACGGATATCGCTTTTATCCAGGACCCTCTTACCGGCCTTAATTTTTTGCATTTTTCGATAGCGCCATCCACGGTATCGATCGATTATTATGAGCCGAACGATCAATATTTTTGCAATTATACGATAAACGTCAGCCTGAAGGACGGAGAAGACACAATATTCCAGTATGACAGGCAGTTCCCGTTTTATTTTTCTCCGGATGAGCTTGATAGAGTCCGGGCAAACGGGATTGCTCTTGAGGATTCTTTCCCGGTGGTGGCGGGACAGTACGAATTCAACGTTCTTCTGACAAATTCTGTGGGAAAAGAGTTCACTGTCCATGAGCGGACGATTATTGTGCCCGAAATCCCAGACGTTCCGTTTATCAACGGTCCTTTTTTAGGATACCGGTTTCATGATTCCGACGTGAACCAGCACATGCCGTTTAAAACTGCGAATAAAAAACTGTTGTATGATCCCAAAAAAACATTTTCCCGGCATGAGAACATTGCTGTTTTGTTCAATATTGTCAACATGACAGACGATCTTTGGAGAGGGGGCGAGGTCAAAATTTACATAAATGGACTAGGCGAAAAAAACACTATCCAAAAAACCTACACAATGCGCTTAGAAAATTATCCTTATAAGGAAATCTTGAACGTTGATTTTATTGTTCCTGTCCAAGAATTGACGCCCGATTATTATGAGCTGAAAATAAGTTTTCTCGATGGAGAGGGAAAACAAGTCGATGAAAAAAAGGCCGAGTTTGCCGTTTCACTGGCTGAGGCGGTTTCGCATCCGATTGCCAGGATGAAGCCATTTTCTCTCCAGAATCAGTTCCTGTTTTATTATATGCTGGCTGAGCAGTATAAAAAGCTGAAGGAAAACGACAAGGCGGAAGAGAACTTTGCGAAGGCCTATAACTTGAATAAAACCTATATACGGGGGGTACGCGAGTATGCCTTTTTCATGTTGATAAATGACAAGTTCGAAAAAGCTCTGGAGATCGT
>CAYPGQ010000147.1:0-9574 GCA_964410125.1 uncultured Eubacteriales bacterium
CTGGATTATTCATAAAAAGTGCCGGCATTTTTTATGAATAGTTCAGGCTAGTTCTTGCTTCTTCCTAAAAGCGGTGATATTATCCCCCCTACAAACAGGAGATTGCGATGGATTGGATGAATAAAATCGCCGAAAGGATCGATTCCTTCCGAGATGAAATGATCGATATGCAGATTCAACTTTGTTCCTTTCCCGCTATTTCTCCGGCTAGCGGAGGAGAAGGAGAAGCCAGGAAAGCCGAGTGTCTGCTCGAATTCCTAAAAGCCAAAGGGTTCAGCGACATCTCTGTCATCAAAGCCCCGGATTTGGATGCTCCGGCAGGTTACAGGCCGAATATTTTGGCCATCTACAAAGGAAAAAGCTCAGCTAAAACCATCTGGATCATGACACACATGGATGTAGTCCCCCCAGGAGAGCTTGAACTCTGGAATGGCAATCCGTACAAGGCATGGGTGGAGGAAGGAAAAATCTTCGGACGCGGAGTGGAGGACAACCAGCAGGACATGGTGGCCTCTCTGTATGCAATCAAAGCGTTTTTTGCCGAAGGGATCATTCCCGAGTACGATGTCGGGATCGCTCTGGTGGCCGATGAAGAGACAGGGAGTGAAAAAGGAATCGATTATATCCTGCAAAAATCCAATCCTTTTCGCAAGCAGGATTTGATCATCGTACCCGATGCCGGCAACAAGGACGGAACTATGATAGAAGTGGCTGAAAAGGGCATCCTTTGGCTCAAATTCAAAACCCTCGGCATCCAGGCCCATGGGTCTACGCCTGATAAAGGAGTGAACAGCTTCAGAGCCGCCTCTTTTCTCGTAACCGAACTCAACAATCTTTATGAGCTCTATCCCGATCAAAATCCCCTTTTCGACCCCCCCATTTCTACCTTCGAGCCCACAAAAAAAGAACCTAATGTTCCCAACATCAACACCATTCCAGGAGAAGACATATTCTACATGGACAACCGGATTCTTCCCAAAATCGAACTGGATGAGGTCAAAAAGAAAATCAGATACATGGCAAAAAAAGTAGAAAAGAAATTCAAGGTAAAAATTACGGTGGAAGATGTGCAAGAAGCCCCGGCTGCTCCTCCGACTTCTCCGGAGGCCCCCGTGGTTCGTGCTTTGCAGAAAGCCATTAAGGCTGTATATGAGGAAGATGGAAAACCCATCGGTATCGGGGGTGGAACTGTGGCTGCGCTTTTCCGTCGAGAGAATTTTGATGCGGCTTGTTGGTCCAAGGTCGAGGATACAGCCCACCAACCCAACGAATACTGTGTGATCGACAATATGATGGGAGATGCCAAGGTTTTCGCTCACATCTTTCTGCAAAAATAAATTCCCCTGGATTATTCATTAACATGATTTATTTTAGAGGGATTTAATGCCCTATGCATTGAAATCAGGGACATATATCAGAAATTCAGGGGAATATCCCAGTGAGGGAGGTTCAAAAATGACGAAATACCTTTTGGTCATGACGACAGTCCCAGACTCAGAGGTCGGCCAAATCATCGCCGAAAAAATCATAGAAGAGCGATTGGCGGCCTGTGTCACCCTATCAGCACCGGGTCAAAGCCTGTATTGGTGGCAAGGAAAGATCACGCAAGATCAGGAACACACCCTTTTTGTCAAAACAAAAAAAGAAGCTTACCGCAAACTCGAGGAAAAGATCCATCAGCTTCATCCGTATGATGTCCCTGAAATCATCGCCCTACCGGTATTTGCAGGGAGTAAGGACTATCTAAACTGGATCGATAGTGAAACTCAAACCTTAGGGAAAATCAGAGATATTTTCTTTTGAGTTTTTGGGCCATCTTTATCGTGTTGAGATGAATCTCGACCGTGTCCGCAACATCAAAAGCATACCCCCCGGCAAACAGGATAACGACAGGGATTTTTAATCGCAGTGCCCCCTGGATGACAATGTTATCCCTTTCCTTGAGCCCGTCAAAGGTCACTTTTAATCCTCCCAGTTGATCCTTTTCATACGGATCAGCGCCTGCCAAGTAAAACACCACATCCGGCTTGAAAGTTTCATACAGACTGGGAATATGCGAATTCAGAGAGTCCAGATATTTCTTATCGCCATCATCCGACCAAAACCCAATATCCAGCACGCTTTTTTCCTTTTTGGCCGGATAGATATTCATTTGATGCATCGAAAAAGTGAAGACTGTCTCATCTTCGGAAAAAATTTCGGCTGTCCCGTTCCCCTGGTGAACATCACAATCCACAATCATTGCTTTTTGGAAAGCCCCACTCTGCTGCATCTTTCGCAGTGCTACCGCTACATCATTCAGGATACAAAAACCTTCCCCATGGTCATGGAAAGCATGATGGAATCCTCCTCCGATATGCACGGACAAACCATCTTCTAAGGCTAAACGTACAGCCATGATGGTCCCCCCGACCATGAGCTGGGCAAAATCCAAAACTTCAGCGGAATAAGGTAATTCCATCGTTATGACTTCCGATTGAGAAAGACGCCCGGTTTTCAGCTTTTTCAGATACTTCGGGGAATGAACGAGCAACAGGTCTTCATCCGACACAGGCTCAGGAGCCTTGAAATTTTCTTTTTTGGCACCCCTACGCAAGAGCTTCTCGTAAATCAACCGGTATTTTTCTGCCGGAAATACATGTTTCCCGAGATCCACCATCCAGTAGGCATCGCTGTACACAAAACGGAAGGGGACATTTTTTGTCCTGAACCGGGTTAAAAATCCACGCAACCACATAGATAGTTATACATACCAAAAAAATCCGACAGAAACAACACCAAGAAAATTTCAAACAATCCTTGAAGTTTTGTGCAAAATATTCTAGTTTGTATTTTCATGACAGCTTCTTTTATCATGCGACAGGAAAGGAATTTCTCATGGGACTAAAAAAATTTGTCATCAACCTTGTTCCTACGCCACTCGTCAAACTTTTTGCAAGCCCGTACGTAGCAGGGGACAGCATCGAATTGGCGACAAGCACGGCCCAAAAATTTTGGGAGCAAAGGCACGTGTGTTCCACCATCGACCTTCTTGGGGAGGAGTTGGAGGACGACGAGGAAGTCAAGTACTCGGTGAGTGTGTATGAAAGACTGATCGAAGCCCTCGGACAGCAGGAGTATGCCACTATCTCGTTGAAGCCGACTCAACTGGGAAGCCATCGCGGCATAGAACACTGCGAAAAAATCATCGAAGGAATCGTCGCTAAGGCCGAAAAGTATAACATCAAAGTTACTCTGGATATGGAGGACCACAACTTCACCGACATGAGTCTGGATATATTCCGGGCTATACACAAAGACCACCCGACATTCGGGACAGTGCTTCAATCCCGTCTTTTCCGCAATGACGATGACATAAAATCCCTTAAAGGATTGAATGCCCGCATTCGTCTATGCATAGGGATTTACAACGAGCCGAAGGAATTTGCACTCCAAAACAAACCCGCAATGAAGAAAAAAATGCTCGAGCAACTGGAAGTTTTGTTTAAGGAAGGTCATTATCCAGAAATAGGCACGCACGATCAAGCATTGCTCGACGAATGCCTAACCCTCGCGGAGAAACTCAACATAAAAAAGGATCAGTACGAAGTGCAGATGCTGATGGGCGTTCCGATGAACACCTACCAAGACCAGCTCATCCAAAACGGCATCTTGGTCCGCCTGTATGTCCCGTTTGCCGAAAAATGGAAGTATGCCATCGCCTACTGCAAGAGAAGATTAACAGCCAATCCAGCCATGGCGATCTATATCGTGAAAAACATCCTGCAGAAAATGACAGGCAAACGCTAAGTTATTCGTTTTCCTTTTTTTCTTCCAACACAATCTGGGCAGCGGCCAAACGTGCGATCGGAATCTGGTAGGCCGAACAGCTCACATAATTCAACCCGATCTTGTGGCAAAAAGTGATGGAACGCGGATCGCCCCCATGGACACCACAGATTCCCACTTTGAGGTCAGGACGGGTTTGCCGTCCCTTCTCCACTGCCCACTTCATCAGCTCTCCGACGCCGGGAATATCGACGGTCTCGAATGGGTTATCCGGCCAAATCCCTTGGGCCAGGTAGTACGCCATAAAATCCGCACCGTCATCCCTGGATACTCCATAAGTCGTTTGCGTGAGGTCGTTGGTCCCGAAGGAGAAAAATTCCGCATCTTTGGCAACCTCTGCCGCCGTGATGGCTGCTCGGGGGATTTCGATCATGGTTCCGACGGAATAGGGGATTTTAACGCCGTGTTTTTCCATTAATTCCTCAGCAACACGGACAACAATCTCTTTTTGATCAATGAGCTCTTCGCGGGTTCCGATCAACGGAATCATGATTTCCGGAAATATCTTTTCGCCTTCCTTTGTCAACTGAATCACAGCTTCGAATATGGCTGAGGCTTGCATTTCGATGACCTCGGGATTGGTGACACCCAATCGGCATCCCCTATGCCCCAACATTGGGTTGAATTCAGATAACGCCTTGACGCGTTCCAGCAGTTTTTCCAACTCTTGGATTTTTTCCTGCTGATCGCTTTGCGAGGCCTTCAACACAGCCAACTCTACCATCAGGTCTTCCCGCCGGGGCAGGAATTCATGTAAAGGCGGATCGAGCGTACGAATCGTGACAGGACGGTCTCCCATGGCCTTGAACAACCCATAAAAATCTTCTTTCTGGAAAGGCAAAAGCTTGTTGATGGCTGCTTTCCTCTCCTCTTTGGCCTCAGACAGGATCATCTTTTTGATGAAGGGAAGTCGTTCCCTGTCAAAAAACATGTGTTCGGTTCTCGCCAAGCCGATTCCTTCAGCCCCAAAAGCCACCGCTATTCGTGCATCTTCAGGAGTGTCGGCATTGGCTCTTACTTTCAGCTTTCTCAACTTATCGGCCCAGGAAAGAAATTTGACAAATCGTTGATACATCGGGGAATCCTCGGGATTTTTCTCCCCGCGGACGACCTGCATGATTTCGGGCGGCTGGGTCGGGATCTCTCCGCCCAGGACTTCTCCCAGAGTCCCCTCGATGGAGATCCAATCGCCCTCTGAAAACTTTTTGTCTCCGATCGTGAAAAATCTTTGCTCCTCATTCAGGTTGACATCCCCGCATCCCACCACAGCCGGCTTTCCCATCTGTCTTCCGACAACCGCAGCATGGGATGTCATGCCTCCGGTAGCCGTCAGTATCCCCTGCGCAGCACTCATCCCGTGTATGTCATCCGGGGAGGTTTCATCCCGGACAAGAATGACTCGTTTTCCCTCTTTTTTCCCGGCGACAGCCTCCTCAGCTGTAAACACGACCTGCCCTGCGGCCGCTCCTGGGGAAGCAGCCAATCCTTTGGCTAACAAATCATGGTTTTCTTTTTCTTTGGCATCGAACACGGGATGGAGTAATTGATTCAAGGCCTCCGGTTCAACCATCATCAGGGCTTTTTCTTGATCGATAAGGCCCTCTTCTACCATGTCTACGGCAATCTTAACGGCTGCAAAGCCCGTTCTTTTGCCGCTCCGGGTCTGGAGCATATAGAGAGTATCATCTTGAATGGTAAACTCAAAATCTTGCATATCACTGTAGTGTTTTTCCAAATTGTCGGTAAAATCCTTCAATTCTTTATAACTCTTGGGCATCTGCATCTCTAAAGATTTAAGTGGAGATGGCGTTCTGACACCGGCCACAACATCCTCTCCCTGGGCATTGACTATAAACTCACCGAATAATTCTTTCTCCCCAGTCGCGGGATTTCTGGTAAAACCCACGCCTGTGGCTGAATTCTCTCCGGAGTTCCCGAATACCATCAGCTGAATATTGACCGCCGTCCCCAGATCATCGGGGATGTGGTTCAAACGGCGGTAAGTTTTGGCCCGGGGGTTGTTCCAAGACTTAAAAACGGCAGAAATGGCCAGGAATAGCTGTTCTTTTATATCTTGAGGGAATTCTCTTCCAGTCTCCTCTTTTACTAATTCTTTGTATTCTGATACAAGCCCTTCTAAGGATTTTTCCGTGAGCTCTAAATCGTTGACAATCCCAATTTCCTTCTTTTTTTTCCTGAGAATATCCTCGAATTTTTTTTTCGGAATCTCTAGGACAACATCTCCGAACATGTGAATCAATCGCCTGTAACAATCCCAAGCGAACCTTCTATTTTCCGTTTTTTGGACCAATCCTTCGAGCGTTTGGTCGTTCAGGCCGAGATTTAATACCGTATCCATCATTCCCGGCATGGAAAATTTTGCCCCAGAACGCACAGAAACCAAGAGGGGATTATCCTTATTACCTAACTTTTGTTGCGTGATGGTCTCTAATTTTTTCAAATGCTGAAGAATTTCCTCCTCGATAGCAGGAGGAATTTTGTTCCCTTCTTGAGTAAACAGGTTGCAGACCTCTGTAGAAACGGTGAATCCAGCAGGAACAGGCAGCCCGATGCCAGACATCTCAGCCAGATTTGCTCCTTTTCCGCCAAGGATATCCTTCATATCCCTGTTGCCTTCTGCGCTTCCTCCTCCGAAGAAGTACACGTATTTCTTATCCACGGCTCAACTCCTTATCTCTAGATTTTTTGTAACCCAAAAATATACACACAACCCCCAAAAAATTCAAGGGCTCACTATAGTCAGATAATCTTTCCGTTAATAATCGGTGCTTTTCAGGCTCGTTTCAAGTATTCCTGGAGACCCGATTTGAAAACGATTATGGCTCTCTTGAGATCTTCCTCTTTTAGAACATAGGCAATCCTGACCTCATTTGTGCCCTTTCCCGGCGTTGAATAAAATCCCTGGGCAGGTGCAACCATGACCGTCTCGTTGTCCAGTTGGAAATCTGTAAGCATCCAGCGTACAAAATGTTCAGAATCTTCGATAGGAAGTCTGACAATATAGTAAAATGCACCCTGCGGTTTTCGGATCACGATTCCCGGAATATCCTTCAAACCCTCGTACAAAACATCTCGCCTGCGTTGGTATTCTTTCTGGACCGGATCAAAATATTCTCCCCCCATTCGGTAGGCAGCCAGGGCCATTATTTGCTCGATCGTCGGGGGACATAGCCTGGCCTGGGCAAACTTGAGCACGGACTGGTAGACCTGTTCATTTCTCGTGATCACAGCGCCTATCCTCGCTCCGCAACAACTGAAACGTTTGGATATACTGTCCACGACGATAGCTCGATCCTTTATCTCCTCGTACTCCAAAATGCTCTTGTGGGTAGCCCCGTCATACACGAATTCCTTGTAGACTTCGTCTGCGATGATGAACAAATCATTATCAAGAGCTAAGGTGACAACCCGTTCCAGTTCTTCAGGCGTGTACACCGTGCCTGTTGGATTACTCGGGGAATTCAACAGGATGGCTCTAGTTTTAAGGGATATTTTTTTTGCGATCGTTTCGATGGAGGGTAGGCGAAATCCCTCCTCCACGCTTAAAGTTAACGGAACGATATTCACATCGGCATATGCGGCAAATCCGTTATAGTTGGTGTAAAAAGGTTCAGGGATGATAATTTCTCCACCTGAATCAGACACGACACTGAAAGCAAAATGAATGGCTTCAGACCCTCCCACAGTGACAACGACATTTTCGGAATTTATTTCAATATCATACGATCCGAAGTAATCGGCAATGGCTTGCCTCAAGTCCAAAAATCCCTGAGCAGGACCATAGCTGAGAACCTTCTCATCAAACTGCTTGAGGGCATCCCAGACAGGCTGAGGCGTCGCGATGTCAGGTTGGCCGATATTGATGAAATAAACTTTGATCCCCCGCTCCTTGGCTCGGTCGGCAAACGGCTTCAGTTTCCTGATAGGAGATTCTTGGATATCCAGACCCCTTTGAGATATATCCATATTCGATTCCTCCTCAAAAAATATTAATAGAAATATGAGGAAATTTTATTATTCCAGAATCACAAAGTTATGTCAAAAAGAAACAACTAGAATGCGACCTCGTCTCGCGGTTGTTGAAATTGTTCCGCTATTCTGATATTTTGATCGTGGCAAAATTGCAATCCGAATGCACAAAGAACCTAAGGCACTTATCATACATAAAGCGACTTGGGGAGATTATTGCCTCCTCGGTTTTCAAGCAGAAAGGATAGCCGCAGAGGCTCACCCCGGTCAGTTCATCATGGTGCGACCGAGCAACAACCTCCATCCCTTGCTCCGCCGGCCTATCAGCATCCACTCTGTCCTGGATGGTGTGGTCGAAATCTATTTCCAACAGGCCGGGATAGGGACAAGACTCTTGGGTCAAAAGGAAAAGGATGAATATTTGGATATCATTGGTCCTCTGGGAAAAGGGTTTCACCTGGAAGACTCCCTCCAGGGAAAATCCGTTGCTCTCATCGGGGGCGGCAGGGGCATTGCTCCGCTTTATTTTCTTGCCCATAAGCTGCGCGATCTAGGAGCTCTTCCTCGCATTTATTATGGAGGAAGGACCAAAAACGATATCCCTCTCCGGAAAAAATTCGAAGAAGAGGAATTCGAAATTCTTCTGACAACCGATGATGGTTCATTCGGGTCAAAGGAGTTTATCACAGACCTTTTTCATGTTTCTCTCCAAGATTTTTCCCCTGCCCGAATCTTCGCCTGCGGGCCGGAGGCCATGATGCAAAAAGTCTCCCGAATAGCCCGAGAAAAAAACATCGCCGCAGAATTTTCCCTGGAGGCCATCATGGGATGCGGATTTGGCGCATGTTGGGGGTGTGTGCGGAAGCTCAAAAACGACACCCAAGAAGAATGGTCCAAGATCTGTGAAGAGGGCCCCGTTTTCCCCGGGGAAAAGATCATCTGGCAGGGAGAGGAACAATGACAGACCTATCGGTCGATCTGGGCTTCCTGCAACTTAAAAATCCTGTGCTCACGGCCAGCGGGACATTTGGCTATGGGGTGGAATTCACTCCGTTTGTGGATTTGAATGAACTCGGTGGATTTGTCGTCAAGGGGCTTTATTTCCATCCCCGCCCCGGTAACCCTCCTCCCCGCCTTGTCGAGACCGCCAGCGGATTGATCAATGCCATCGGCCTCCAAGGGATCGGCGTCAAAAGATTTTCAGAGGAAATATTGCCTCGATTCAAGGACTTTGACACAGCTCTTATCGTCAATGTATGCGGAGACGAGGACGAGGAATACGCGGCCGTCACAGAATACCTCGATAAGCAGGAAGGCATCGCTGCCTACGAGCTAAACATATCCTGCCCGAACACAAAAAGGGATGGTCGATGTCCAGCCCTCAGCCCGGACACCACGCATGCTGTTGTCAGATTGGTCAAAAAGACGAGCAAGCGCCCGATAATCACAAAGATATCTCCGAATGTCACGGATATCACAGAAATTGCATTGGCCGCACAGGAGGGGGGATCGGATGGCCTTGCAATAGCCAACACTTTTTTGGCCATGGCCATAGATGTGGATACCCGAACACCCAGGCTGGCCAATGTATTCGGTGGACTCAGTGGACCGGCCATCAAACCCCTCACTCTCCGGATGGTTTACCAGGTGGCCCAGTGTGTCCAGATTCCGATTGTCGGCATAGGCGGGATCGTTTCTGGGAATGACGCACTGGAGTATATGATCGCCGGTGCAAGTGCCATCGAGGTGGGGACAG
>CAYPGQ010000148.1:0-9555 GCA_964410125.1 uncultured Eubacteriales bacterium
TGTCGACATCTTCATCGCCCACGTCTTTATGCGTGACAAAACGAATCCCGCCGGTAGTCGCCAAAGCCAAAACGGCGTGTTCTTTCAGTTTGGCAAGAAATTCCGGGATAGAGAATTTGGGATGATCGAATCCGAAGATAACAATATTGGTTTCGATTTTCGAAGGGTTTAACCGGATGCCCGGTATGCTGGCAATGGCAAATGCCAATCTTTTGGCTCGGTCATTATCTTCTTTTAGTCTGTCGATCATCTCCGTGAGAGCCACAATACCAGGAGCTGCAAGCACACCTACCTGCCTCATCCCTCCACCCAATGCCTTCCTCACTCGGCGAGCATATTCGACAAAATCCTTCGGGCCGACCAACAAGGATCCCACAGGGGCAGAAAGGCCTTTTGATAGACAAAACATCAAAGAATCTCCGATTTTCGCGTATTCCTTCACGGGTATCCCCGACGCGTTGCTTGCGTTGAAAATACGAGCGCCATCAAAATGAACCTTCAAGTTATGTCTGTCGGCTATCTCTCTTATGGCTTTGAGATTTTCCAATGGGACAACGGCTCCACTCCAGTTATTGTGGCTGTTTTCCACACAAATAAGGGATGTCCGCGGGATATGAACAGATGGCACGCGGATATTGCGCTCCACGTCTTCTGGATCCATCGCTCCCCGGTCAGAGGAAAGCGGACGAGGAGTGACTCGTGCAATAAATGTCATGTGTGTCGACTCCATGTTATACAGATGAGCCCGAGACTCCACGATGACCTCCTCCAGCTCATTTGTCCACACTTTGATGGCAACAGCATTTCCCATAGTTCCCGATGGAACAAAAAGACCTTCTTCTTTCCCCATGATTTCAGCAGCCATAGTTTCAAGCCTCTGAACAGTGGGATCATCCCCCAAAACATCATCTCCCACAACTGCATCGGCCATGGCTTTTTGCATATTTTCTGTGGGACGTGTGACCGTATCGCTCCTGAAATCCGAAAACTCAACCATATAATCTGACATCCGCACATACCTCCTGCATTGAGAGCTTTATTATAAAAAAAACATTGCCCTCAAGCAAATCCTTTTCCTAAAAATCATAAAAACAGTCTTGCCATTGGGGTAACTTTTTTGAGGTTTACTTGGTTATTATTCTATGGTATAGATAGTTTTTGCCCTTTGAGTGAAAAAACAGCCGATGTCTATAAAAAATGTCTTTAATTATGCTCTGCTGATATTGCTTTTTCTGAATTTATTTTTCATCAGCACAATCCTTTCATTCCAGTTCACTCTCAAAGGAGAAATGGTCACATTGCCAAGCCTTATCGGAAAAACTTTAGAAGAGGCAAAGACCGATCTCGAAAAGAAAAAAATCCATCTCGTTCAGAGCGGTGTTCGACTTCATCAGCGGTATGAACGAGGGAAAATTATTTTTCAAGATCCACCGGCCAATTCTAAGGTCAAGATCAACACCGAAGCAAGAGTTGTGTTGAGTGCAGGAAAAGAAAAAGTTATCGTCCCAGAACTTTTGGGGAAAAATCTTCAGACTATCCGTCCAATTCTGGGAGAGGCCGGATTGAGAGAAGGGAAAATTTCCCATGTTCATACACCAAAATATGCGGCTGGCAAAATTATAGGGCAATATCCGCTCTCTGAAGAAGAAGTAGGGCGAGATACACCTGTCAGCCTTTTGGTCAGTCAGGGCCAGCACGAGATCAAATACCTAATGCCAGATTTGATCGGGAAAAGAGCAACTAGCTCAATCACTCAGCTAAAAGAGATGGATTTCAACGTGAGCAACATACGACGCCGATACTATCATGGCCTGGAGTCAGGAATCATCATCAACCAATCTCCTGCTCCGGGATCAAAAATTCAAAAGAGAAATAGAATCACTCTAGAAGTTAGCAAATAACATGAACTACCTCGTCACTGGCGCAGCAGGATTCATCGGGTCTCATCTTTGTAAGAAACTGATCCGTGATGACGCACACATTATTGCCCTAGATGCTTTTACAGATTTTTACTCTCGATCGATCAAAGAAAACAATATCCAATCCCTTGTCAATCATCCGCATTTTGAACTCATTCCTGCTGATATTCTCGAGATAAACCTCAACAAAATCATGGATAAGGTCGATGTTGTTTTCCACTTTGCTGCCCAGCCAGGAGTGAGGACAAGCTGGGGATCAGACTTCTCCATCTATACCAAAAACAACATCGATGTTACACAAAGGCTTCTGGAAGCTGCCAAAACATCAAAATTGAAAAAATTCATTCATGCATCATCCTCATCTGTTTATGGATTGAGTCCTCAGCTCCCGATGATAGAAACAAGCACCCTGCATCCCTATTCTCCCTACGGTGTTACCAAATTGGCGGCCGAAAACCTTTGTTTTCTGTATTACAAAAACTATGGCATTCCATGTATTTCCTTGAGGTTTTTTACAGTCTATGGCCCAGGTCAGCGTCCAGATATGGCTTTTCATAAATTTTTCAAATCTATCCTTGAAGGTGAAGAAATCACCGTTTTTGGTGATGGTCAGCAAACACGGGATTTTACCTTCATCGATGACATAATCTGGGCCAATCTGTCGTCTATAGAAAATGGAAAGGCAGGAGAAAATTACAATCTCGGAGGAGGCACCCGGAAAAAACTGGCTGATATCATCCCTGTTCTAGAGGAAATTTGTCAAAGAAAGATAAAAATACGGTATGTTGCGGGACAAAAAGGGGATGTGCGACACACTTTTGCAGACATTCAAAAAGCAAAAGTTGATTTGAAATACACCCCCAAAATTACTCTCGAAGAGGGATTAAGATCTGAATGGGATTGGATTCAGACTTTAAGCGCGGAAAAAATCTAATTTTAAAGGAAACCGAAATGAAAATGCGAATATTCATAGGAATCCTCAGTCTTTTTTTGATATTTGTCGGACCTGCATGTAAAAAGAAAAGCCTTCAAATTGATCCAGAAATCGCCTCCTCCGATGAAGCTTTGTTCAGAACAGGGGAACAATTCATAAAAAAAGATCCTGAAAAAGCACGTCTATACCTCAGACAGGTTATCGATTCTTTCCCAAAGAGTTTTTACGCCCAACGGGCTAAACTAGCCATCGCAGATTCCTTCTTTCATCAGGGTGACGAAGGCAGCATGATCCTTGCAGCATCCGAATACAGAGATTTCATAACCAATTTCCCGCTGAGTCCTTCAGCCCCACATGCACAGCTTCAAATTGCCTTATCTTTTTTTAAAAAAACCCTCAAACCCGGACGCGACCAAACAAAAACCGAACAAGCCCTCCTGGAGTTCAAACGTCTCATAACAGACTACCCCTTGAGTGATGAGGCAAAGGAGGCACGAGAAAAAGTAAAGGTATGCGAAGAGTACTTGGCCGCACACACTTTGAGCATCGGGAAACTCTACTACAAAAGAAAAGCCTATCCCGCCGCCATTAGCCGATTAAAGGATATTCTTTCCAATTATCCGACATTTTCAGGATTGGATGAGGTCTTTTTTGTTCTTGGAGACTCCTATTATAAGATGACTCAAACCGAGGAAAGTATTCCATACTACACAAAATTGATATCCGATTATCCTCAAAGCAAATTCGTAAAAAAAGCACAGGAAAGAATGGAGGAAATCGAAAAAAAGAACCCAACCGACTAAGGAGTAAAAATTCAAATGAAAAAACATTGCATGTTAATCCTTGCTGTCCTGTTTTTCTTTGCTCTTCCCCAAGTTTCCTTCTCTCAGCTCCAGGACGTATTCTTCTCCAGCGGGATGAGGATAAAGCCGGGGGCTCGTTTTGAATATTTTTCTCGAACAGTAACCTGGGATGATAAACAGCACACATCGGAGCTAAAATCCTATATTTTTGCCTTAAATTTGGAGATTGAAATAAACGAAGGATTTTCTATCTCCGCATTGGCCGGATACGCCTTATCCGATTATGATGCCTTGATTTTCAGGGAGTTACCCTTTTCAATCGAGTTGGATGCAGGTAACATAGGAGGGTATATCTTCGGTGCAGAAATAAAAAAATCTCTTTTTTATATCAACGACTTCGAGTTTGGCCTCTATGGTCAATTCCTTTATCACATCGGCAAAGAAAAAACTTGGGATATCCCGGAACTCAGCGTCACCGGAACAGTGACTGGAAAGCCGACATGGATGAGGGCTTCTGCCGGTCCCTATATCAAGTTTACAGGGCTAGAATCCTTTTCTCCCTATTTATCCGTTTGCTACAATAACTTATGGGGACGATTTGAAATGCAACAGACCGTTCAAACTTTAGAAGGAACAGAGGAAAAAGAGCTCCAGTCCAAAAGCCTGGTTGACATCACACTCGGAAGCATCTTGACCCTTAGTGATTATTTCTTCCTCAAAGGAGAAGCGCATTTATTGCCATACAGGGACGGTATGGATTTGGGATTTGTGGTAATAGCTGCCTTCTCGTTCTAACCGGAGGAATCGATGAAAAAATCCAAAATAACATTGCTTGTTTCGATCATCTTCATCTTTTTCTTTTCTTCCAGCTTTGATTTTCCCCGACTTCGGAAACAAAAACGAAATCCCATGCGAATGTTTCGGCATCAGGTCCATTCTATCAACCATGGGCAGCCGTTTGGAATGGGAGAAACGCGTTATGCCCCTGACCGAGTTCTTGTTAAATTCAAACCGACCCTGTCCCTTCAAACCATTGCTACTGCCATAAATGCCTATCAAGCAAAAACAATTAAGCAAATTCCAGTGTTGGATATTTATATACTCAAAGTTCCAGAATATTCAACCGTAGAAGAAATGATTTATGCATTAAAGTTGAATCCAGATGTTGAATATGCTACCCCAGATTATAAGACCTACATAACAGCTGTTCCTAAACCCAACGATAATTTTTTCGATTTGCAGTATACTCTTTTTAACGAAGGTCAAGAAATTGGATTCCCAGGCCCGCAGGGAAAAAACAGAGCCGACATCAAAGCCCTCGAGGCATGGGAAGAAACCAAGGGGGACGTACAGATCATTATCGCAGTAATCGATACCGGAATCGATTTCGATCATCCAGATTTAACAAATACAGAGGATATTGAGAAAATAGCATCCAACGGCTATGATTATGTGAACAACGATAACGATCCGTCCGATGATCATGGCCATGGTACTTTTGTGGCTGGTCTTGCTGCCGCAAAAACCGATAATGTAGAAGGCATAGCAGGAGTGAGTTGGAATTGTCAAATTTTGCCCTTAAAAGCCGTCGAATCGGATGGCTCAGGTTATGTCAGCTGGCTTGTGGAAGCAATCATTTACGCCGCAGATAACGGAGCCAATGTGATCTCGATGAGTCTGGGATTTCCTCTTGGGCCAGGCGAAGAAGAAGATCCTGACGTTCTGTTGCTCGAGGAGGCTCTTGAATATGCTCATGCAAATGGTGTCGTCTGTGTTGCATCGGCGGGAAATGAAGGGGATAGTGTTATCTATCCTGCTGCTTACGATGAATTTTGTTTGGCAGTAGCAGCCACAGACTATAACGATTCGAGACCCTCGTGGTCGAATTTTGGCCCAGAAGTCGATGTGGCAGCTCCAGGACTAAAAATCGTAGGCCCTGTTCCCAGCTGGTTACCTGGACTAATCTGGAAGGATTTTACTCTTCCTCCCTATGGTTTTGGAGACGGAACATCGGCATCGACGGCCATTGTCTCTGGATTTGCCGCCCTGATCAAAAGTGCCAAACCCTGGCTTGAACCCGATGAGATCATGGATATTATCCGCTTCTCAGCTGACGATGTGAACGCGGACGAACATCCAGGAAAAGATGACTTCATAGGCAACGGTCGGATAAATATGGAGAAAGCCCTGGTTCCGATAAAAATAACCAGATCAAAGTGATCAAATCCTTTCGTATTAAAAATTTGGCTACCATCGAAGAGGTGGAATTGGATCTGAAAAAGGGATTTTCCATTATGACAGGTGAAACAGGAGCGGGAAAATCCATCATTATCGATGGCATCAGATTGGTCTTGGGTGAGAAAGGTTCTCCGGATCTAATCCGCACCGGAAAAAAAGAAACTACAGTGGAGGCCATTTTCTATACTAATATTGACACAATAAAAAAAGATCTGATCCCCTCCTTCGATCAAGAAAACGAAATTTTCATCCAGAGGAACATCTTTGAACAAGGAGCAGGCAAAGGTTATATAAACGGAGTGCTTGTTCCGATAAAAAAACTCAAATCACTCCGCAATAGCCTCGTTGATATTTATGGCCAAAACGATCACGCCTTTCTCCGCTATGTCGAAAACCAGCTTGATTATCTCGATTTTTATGCTCATGCCTTTTCTCTCAAAAAAAAAGTTGCGGAAAAGGCTCAAGAGCTCAAGAAAAAAGCCCGAAAAAAAAGAGAACTGGAATCCAAGCAAAAAGAAAGGGAGCAACGCCTGGATTTTCTGAACTATCAAATCACGGAAATCCAAAAAGCAGAACTTCAGCCCGATGAAGAACAGGAACTTCGCCAGGACAGGAACATCCTGAAAAACGCCGAAAAAATCAGCCTGTTGGTGGACGAAGCGTTGAAGATCTCTTATCAGCATGAGCATTCTGTATCTTCGCTCTTGTCCAAACTCCAGGCTTTTATACAAGAATTATCCGGGTATGATAAATCTTTCAAGACCACAGAAAAAGCCATCGGTGAATCGGCTATTATTATCGATGATCTTACAGATTCACTTCTCAAATTCAAGGAAAAACAAACGGCTGCACCTGACAAGTTGGAAAAACTGGAAAGTCGCTTAAGTCAAATAGAAGGCTTAAAGAGGAAATATGGCAATTCCATTCCGGAGATACTAAGCTATCTGGAAAGATGCAAGAAAGAATTTGAAGAGTTAAGTTGTAGTCATGAAACGCTGGCTGATCTGGAAAAAGAAATCACAAACAAATTCTCTGAATATCGGTCTCTGACGAAAAAACTAACAGAGAAAAGAACTAAAAGCGCCCTTATCCTTGAAAAAGCCGTTGAAAAAGAAATAAGTCTATTGGGGATGAAAAGGGCTCGATTTAAAATCAATATCAAATCATCTTTGCCGGAAACGGAACATATAGAAAAAGTAAAAGACAGCGGAACCGAAGAAGTAGAATTCCTGATTAGCCCAAATCCTGGAGAGGAGTTGAGGCCTTTGCGAAAAATTGCATCCGGAGGAGAACTCTCTCGCATCATGCTGGCACTAAAATCCATCGGGAAGGAAACAGAAAGCTTGAAGACGCTTGTATTCGATGAAATCGATTCCGGTATCGGTGGAAAGACAGCCGAATTCGTCGCTCAAAAACTGCAAATTCTGGCCGACCATCATCAAGTGATCTGCATCACCCATTTGCCCCAAATCGCATCTTTCGCAACTCATCATTATAGAATCGATAAACATGTCAAAAAAGACAGGACTTTCACGATAGTGAAGGAGTTATCTTTTGAGGAACGAGTACAAGAAATTGCAAGACTCTTAACCGGAAGTCGCGTTACCGAAACTGCTCTCAAAAACGCAAAAGAAATGCTTATTCATAACCTCAATATCGATCACTCATAACAAGATTGGCCGTCAAACCAATACCAACCCGCCCCACCCCAAGGAAGCATCCCTATTTCCGTGACAAATAGGGCTTTTGGGGATGGTTGAAGCAACCATTGAAGATTTAGCCATTACGATCCGTTCTTCGAGGGTAACAATAGGGGACGTTCCATTCGGGGACACTCTATAGTTTATTTTTTTTAAGAAACCAGTTTCAGTTATATAGGGTGTCCCCATATGGGACGTCTCCATATTGTCGGCGATGTTGTATTGAGCACGACTTTGTTAAATGAATAGAGATCCGGGCAAGCATGGGAACAGAGGATAGAGTGGAAGAGATTGGGTGTTAACGTGCGCAGTTCATAGCCGCCGAGAAGGGCGGTGAGGAATGGCGTTAAAAATCTTCACGGAAGCAAAACTATTCCTAAAAGCCTATATGAAGCCTTTTGATATCACGGAAATAAGGATGCTTACCCACCCCGACTATAAAGTATATTAAAATTTGAAAAAATGGTACTCTAGAAACTGATTTTGTTGTCATTAGCAGCAATGTCAGGATAAGTTCTTGACATTGCTGAAGTAAAAAAACGTCGATGTTTTTTATGAATAGTTCAGGTTAAAAACAAAAAAAGGGTAAGAGAGAAGATGAAAAAAGATAGGAGCCAAACTGCTGTTGAGAGGTTCAAACCATGAAATTTTTTATCCACACCTTCGGTTGCCAGATGAACACAAGCGATTCAGAGCACATATCCGGTATGTTGTTGGCATCAGGTTTGACAGTCTCCCCTACCCCAGAAGAGAGCGATTTGATTATCGTTAACACCTGCGCGGTGAGAGAAAAATCCGAAGAAAAACTCTATTCTTTGCTTGGCAGGTTGGAATATCTTAAAAAGAAAAAGGGAACGATAATCGGAGTTGTCGGTTGTGTCGCCCAGCTCCACAGGTCCAAATTATGGGATAAAAAACCTTCTCTGGACTTCATCATAGGACCGCATAACTACGGGAAAATCCCACAGATCATTCCTTCTCAAACCAGCAAAAAAGTCCTTTTCACAGACTGGAGCCCTGAATGGCTTGACCAGCCTGTCAAGCAAATCAAGCGAAACAGCAAAGTGAGCGCCTACATCACCATAATGGAGGGATGCAACAATTTCTGTTCCTACTGCGTTGTGCCTTTCACTAGAGGCAGAGAGAAGTACAGGCCGATCCCTAGCATTCTGGAAGAGGCTGAAGAACTGGCGTCTAAGGGCTACAAAGAGATTCAGCTTTTGGGACAAAATGTCAATTCCTACATCGATCCAGAAACGGGCAAAAATTTTGCATCTTTATTGGAAGAAATCAACAAGATCGCCAACATCGAGTGGATCAGATTTATCACATCTCATCCCAAAAATTTTACCGATGAAATTGCTTATGCTATGAAAAAAGCTAATAAAGTCTGCCATCAACTTCATCTGCCGATACAATCCGGATCCACATCAGTACTTCAGAGGATGAACAGAGGATATTCGAGAGAAGAATATCTTGAAAAAATCGGCCTTCTTCGTAAACTGATGCCGGATATTCATCTAAGCACGGATATAATCGTTGGATTTCCGGGTGAAACCCAGGTTGAATTCCAAGAGACATTGAGTCTTCTCGCCAGCATTCGGTACACTAACATTTTTTCCTTCCGGTACTCCCCCCGTCCTCAAACGGCATCTGCTAAAAAAGAGGATAACATTGCTTTTGAAGAGAAAAAAAATCGCTTAATCCAAGCTCAGGCCCTCCAGAGAAAGATACAACTGGAAAAAAACAAATCCTTGATAGGCCAGACTCAAAAAATCCTTTGCACCGGAATCAGTAAAAAAGATCCGCATGTCTATACAGGTCGAAACGCCGGTTATCAGGTCGTTAATTTTAATTCTCCAAACGACGTATTCGACCAATTTATCTGGGTCAAAATCCTTTCCTGCGGACCCTACAGTTTATTTGGCGAAAAGGCAGAATTTCCTTCTTTCTCGAGGTAA